>JAGBXX010000017.1 GCA_017629035.1 Alistipes sp.
AGCTTGTCGTGGTCGTGGAAGCGGTAGTTCTGGTCGCCAAAGCCGAGAGCTCGGTGCCATGCCATACGTGTCTCCTTCCACTTGTTCCACCACTCCATCTCGGTGCCTGGCTGCACGAAGAACTGCATCTCCATCTGCTCGAACTCACGCATACGGAAGATGAACTGACGTGCCACGATCTCGTTACGGAAGGCCTTACCAATCTGAGCAATACCGAATGGGAGCTTCATACGACCTGTCTTCTGCACGTTGAGGTAGTTCACGAAGATACCCTGCGCAGTCTCAGGACGGAGATATACGGTGTTAGCACCATCGGCAGTAGAGCCCATCTGTGTAGAGAACATGAGGTTGAACTGACGAACATCGGTCCAGTTGCGAGTACCAGAGATTGGGCACACGATCTCGCAATCTACGATAATCTGCTTGAGCTCCTCGAGGTTGTTGTCGTTGAGTGCTGTGGTAAAACGCTCGTGGATAGCATCCATCTTAGCCTTAACCTCCAACACACGTGGTGATGTTGCAAGATACTGAGCCTCGTCGAAAGCCTCGCCAAAACGCTTGCGAGCCTTCTCCACCTCCTTCTGGATCTTCTCCTCCTGCTTCGCCATCCAATCCTCAACGAGGACATCGGCACGGTAGCGCTTCTTTGAGTCCTTGTTGTCGATGAGTGGGTCGTTGAAGGCACCTACGTGACCCGAAGCCTCCCAAGTCTTTGGGTGCATGAAGATAGCTGCGTCGATACCCACGATATTCTCGTTGAGCTTGACCATTGAGTCCCACCAGTAACGCTTGATGTTGTTCTTGAGCTCAACACCATTCTGGCCATAATCGTAGACAGCACCAAGGCCATCATAAATCTCGCTTGAAGGGAAAATAAAACCGTACTCCTTGCAGTGAGCAATCAGTTTCTTGAACAATTCTTCCTGTGTCATATCAATATTTCGTTTTTGTTACTCTTCGGTTTAATCTATGCCTATGGCATATCGGGGTGCAAAGATAGTAATTTTTCGCTGAAAAGCGAGTTATTTTATGAGATTATGTCCTCTAAGCGAATAATGTGCACCTCGAGCGATGATAACATGGTCCAGAAGACGCATATCCAGAAGCCTCGAAGCCTCGGCAATTCGCTCGGTGAGCTCTATATCCTGGCGACTCGGCTCGGCACTTCCCGAGGGGTGATTGTGCACCAGAACAATCTGAGAGGCAAGCAATTCGATAGCACGCTTGAGCACCAGCTTGCTATCTACCACTGTCGCCTGGACACCTCCCTGACTCACCCTCATGCGCTCAATCACCTTGCCCGACGAGGCGAGGTACAACGCCCAGCACTCCTCGTGCTGCAGCTCGCCAAGAAGTGGCTCCATGATGCGCACCACGTCGCTATCCGAGGTGATTATGTCGTGCTGCATGGCCTCAGCAGCTGCCACCCTACGTCCAAGTTCGGTGGCCGCCTTGAGTCGCATGGCTCGACGAAGACCCAGGCCTGAGCTCATGCGCAGGCGTGAGATATCGCCCTCGGTGAGTCTACGCAGCGAGCCTTGAACAGAGGACAAAAGCTCGTCGGCAGTAGCCATAGCACGGCTATCCGACACATCTTCGGCAATGATTGCAGCCACAAGCTCCACATCGCTAAGCATCTCAGCACCACGTGACAAGAGTTTATCAGTAAGATTTTTCATTATGCTTTCAAGGTTTATTCGTTACTACACGCATGGTTATACCCGCATAGGCCCAACGCATACCAATGGCATGGCTCCTACACATACTCTTTTTCTTGGAGTCTTACGTTGCCGCTCCTCCTTCCTAAATTGCTAAGTGTGATTTAATTATACGAAGATAGCAAATATTTGTCGGCTGACAAAATATTTGCTACACGTTTTTGGTATGTACTCCGCCTATCTGCGATTAGTTCGATATGCGATCGAGCTTGTCGAGTATGCGAGCGCTATTCTCATCGTCGATAGACATCGTCTGCGTCTGCGACACCGAGTAGGCGGCATTCTGCTCTGCAGCCTTCTTCGAGTCGCCAGAGCCATAACCCAAAGCGATGCCATCGACATAGACTGTCGACACAAAGCCTGGGTGCGACGAGCCCGAAGAGTGATCCTGCTCAGTGCGGAACTCGATGGAGTAGTGGTTCTTCTGACACCACTCTATAAGACGACTCTTGAAATCTGTCTCGGAGCGAAGAACCTCCTCGATAGAGAGGTGGCGGCCATATATATCGTTGATAAGCAGCCTATTGACAAAGTCGTAGCCCTGATCCAGATAGATAGCACCCATCATGGCCTCGAAGGCGTCGCCGTAGATATGCTTCTGCGATGCGTTGCCCGCAGCATTGGAGATAACATGGCGATCAAGACCTATGGCCGAAGCTATGCGGTTGAGCGACTGGCGTGATACTATCTTCGACCTAAGCTGGGTCATGAAGCCCTCGTCACGGTCGGGAAACTCGATAAAGAGGAAATCCGACGTGATACTCTCGATAACAGCGTCGCCGAGAAACTCAAGACGCTCGTTGTTGATATGTGAGCCATCCTCCAACTCGACAGATGCCGACTTGTGGATAAGGGCGAGCTTGTAGAGCTCAATATTGTGAGGTATGAATCCAAACATATCGTCTATAGCGGCATAGAACTCCTTATCGGGGCCATGCTTACGACGAAAGGGACGCAACAAAAAATCGAACATAGCAGCACTCTCAACGCAATACTTCTGGGCGTTGGTTAATCAAGGCCGATGGTACGGCACGGTTTTTATAGGTAAAAAATGGACTAAACCGAGGGAGCGGTACTCCCTTGGCATAGTCCAAAAATCATTGACTCGCATTGCGACATAGGGCTACGGGAGCGAGTATGTCGCAACAAATCATAATATAGCACAAATGCCCATAACAGCGTAACCACACTGGTGGCCACAGCCGTCATGTAGTCTATATATTACTTGTGTGACTCGATGTAGCTAACAGCGTCGCCAACAGTCTGAATCTTCTCAGCGTCGCCATCAGGAATCTGAAGATCGAAAGCCTTCTCGAACTCCATGATGAGCTCTACCTGATCCAAAGAGTCTGCACCAAGGTGTGCTGTGAAGCTTGCCTCTGCAACAACCTCTGACTCCTTAACACCCAACTTGTCAACGATAATCTCAACAACCTTTGACTGAATTTCTGACATAATCAATAAATTTTAGTTAAACATTATAGTAGTAAATATCATGCTACTGTAATTTGTCTAATTTTTTTTCACTTAGACGATGCAAAAATAACACTTTTTTATTATCTTTGACATTATCTCGCAAAAAAAATATTAACAAGTTACGAAAAATAAGTATTAATACCCTAATAAACAATAAATTATGAATCTCTTACTAATTTCCAATTCCACCAATGCTGGTGAGCCTTATCTCAAATATCCTATCGCCGAGATAGCTAAGACACTCGAGGGCATCGACGAGGTTGTTTTTGTTCCATACGCTGCCGTTACATTCTCTTACGACGAGTATGAGCGCAAGGTGCAGGATCGTTTGAACGAGATCGGCGTCAAGGTACGCTCTGTTCACCATGCACTCAACAAGCGCAACTTCATACGCCACGCCAAGGCTATCATGATTGGTGGCGGTAACACATTTGCCCTGCTTAAGAAGATGCAGGAGGAGGATCTCTTGGATATGATCTTCCGCCGTGTTAAGGCTGGTACACCATATATCGGTTGGTCGGCAGGTAGCAACGTAACTTGCCCAACTATTTGCACCACAAACGACATGCCTATCGTGCAGCCACAGTCGTTCCGTGCTATCGGCCTTGTACCTTTCCAGATTAACCCTCACTACCTCGACGCAAACCCTGAGGGTCATGCTGGCGAGACTCGTGAGCAGCGTATCAACGAGTATATCGAGGCTAACCGCAGCCGCTATGTTGTGGGCTTGCGTGAGGGCTGCATGCTCCGTGTGACTGACAACAGCATCGAGCTCATCGGCTCACGTCCTATGCGCATCTTCAAGAAGGGTGTCGAGACCTACGAGGTAAATCCTGGCGACGATATCGAGTTCCTTATCAAGCGCACTAAGTAGTGACCACAACCCAGGCCATAATAGGCAGTCGGGGCGAGGATATCGCCCAGGAGTGGTTGCGTAGCAGAGGCTACTATATCGTGGAGCGAAATTGGCGAATGGGTCCCCACGAGATAGATATCATTGCCGAGCACTACGACACGATGCACTTCGTGGAGGTTAAAACACGCAAAAAGGGTGGCTGGCAGTCGGCCTACGACAGTATCGACGAACAGAAGATCCGCACGCTACGTCATGGAGCCATGGCCTACCGCACAATACACCACATAAGGCACAACATTCAGTTTGACCTTATAGCCATTACGGTCGACGAGAGGGATGAGATAGAGATCGACTATGTCGAAAATATCCTTTAACAGATGAGGGGTTATCCAGATGGACAACCCCTCATTCTTATTATAGCGTGAGCTCTACGCTCTCTATATCGCCCACTCGCTCAATTCTGAACGACTCCGCACCGAGCATCTCGAAGCGTGCGGTACGAGGCTCACTATCGGCATACTCGTGCGAGATACCCTCGCTATATGGCTCCTGGGTGCCATCGCCCCAGTCAATAGTGCCCGAGAGGCTCTCGCCACCCCACACGGGTGAGTCGAGGTACTTGGAGCGGTGACCAAGACCAAGAGTCATCATATCGGGCTTAGGCTGCTGATTGATAGTCACCGTGTGGCTAAGCTCGCCTGCCGTAATGACAACCTTTGCACTGCGGAGTGCGCCCGTGCCGTTCTCCATGACCGTGAGCACAATCTTACCACCCTCAACACTATCAACAACAACCCAGAATATCGACGACACCTCGACCTTAAGGTTGCTATCATAGAGAATCTCCACGCCCTGAGCCTTGTAGCTAAGATCGATGGTTTGGACATCGACAATCAACTTAGGCTCAACAACCTCGTCAATCTTACTCTTCTTACAGCCAATGGCAACCAACAGCATCGCCATGGCAAACATAAGCCTTCTCATCATTAATCTCTATTTAGCTGGAAACTAATTCGCTTATCCTCGACACCCTCACGCACAAGGTAGATAGTGTAGACGCCAGGGCTCAAACAGCGAGTATCTATTGTCATGCGTCCTCGGGTAATAGTGACACCACTCTCCACACTACTACTTAGGAGGTAGAGTGCCGCCTTAACATCGTCGTCGTACTCCACGACAACCAATCCGCTGCTCCTATCGAACGACAACGACGTATTGTCGCCAATAGGCGGATACTTGACAATAACCTCATCCGAGGCACTCTCAACCGAGCCACGCATTCTAAACCACTTCTCGCTCGTATTGCTCTTATAGTAGACATAGAGTCTATCACCCAGCTCGATATTGTCGTTGATTATAGCCGAGACATACTGCTCACTTGAGGCGTAATTGACACCCAGGTCGACACTAAAAGGCTCCGAAACCCACGACTTAAACTCGCCGTTGAGGTCTGCAAGGCCCACACGCATCTGACCCTTGAAGCTAAGCTGCGAGAAGTTGCAATACGAAATAGATCTTATGGTAAACTGCTCGCCCGAGGTAAACTCTCGAGGCTCGACGTTGAGTCCCGTAGAGTAGAGCGAAATCCAATTATCAATCTCGCCATCACGCAACGGGTGCATACCGAAGACTGCCCAATGCTCCGTATCGAAGAGATACTCCTCGCCTAGTATGAGGTTGTCAATAAGGAAGAAGCCATCGTAGACACCTCCCCAACCCCAGTTGACATGGAAGTAGTCATTATCGTCAACACCATCGATAACAAAGGCGTGGCCCGCCCAATCCGACGTATAGCCAGCATAGAATACCGGGCGATTAGCCTCAATCTCACCTCGAAGCATACTCTTCCAGTAGCTATCCGAGTGGCCACCACGTGTTACAATATGCGAGGCGGGGCTATAGCTAAAGTTCTGGTAGAGCGACATCATATCGGGCATGGCAGCAGTATCGTTGGCAGTATACTCCGCCTTGAAGGCGTGGCCAAGGTCGGCCATAAGCACTGCCACGGCCGTAGCCTGGATAGTGGTATAGTAACCCTCAACGTAGCTATCCAACATATTATCCCAGTCGTAGGCGTGATTCAGGTCACGTGCTGGTACTGGGAGCCCATACATAGTGGTATATGCCTCGGTTACGCCCTTGGCAGACTCGGGCCAGCGATGGTGCTTCATAATAACAGCCATGGCTGTCTGTGTGCAGCCCGTAAGGCTATATGCGCCATTATCGAGTGGGCAGAAGTAGTTGTAGGGAGCCATCTGACTCCAGCGTGCTGTATTGAGCATCACAGCACCAACGGGCTTATACTCCTCGGCCCACAACTCCGCCGTGGCACTACTCTGCTTAACGCCCTGCTCACGAGCACGACGCACCGTAGTATCGACATAGCGCAGCCACGCCTCGAAGTTGCTAGGTAGTGTCGACATCGTGGGGGCATAGTAGGTAGTCGAATAGGCAAGAACGGGAGCTACGACATCGTCGCCCGACACGATAACAAAGCCTGGGCCAGAGGTGGGTCTGATGACATAGAACGTAGGCTCGACAACCTCGACACGTGTCGAAGAGAAGATCGAGCTATCCCACGCCACTACAACATCGCTCGAGCGTGTTGCCTCACCCAGGACTCTATGGGCAATACTAAGCGCTCGCTGCGTGCCAACCTCGCCAGCATGTGCCGTAGAGATAAGGCCGAGCAAAATAAGGAGTGTTAATAATCGCTTCATAGGCTTCAAGAAAAAGGGGTAACTCCGAGCGGAATCACCCCAATAGTTAGGTTTATCTCAAAAGAGGGCAAGACTACAAGAATGGGACAACCTCAGATGAGCGAGTTGCCGAAGCCTCGGCCTTGATCTGCTCAGGAATTGTGCACTTCTCGTATACGCTCTTTGACTTTACTGTCTCACGGCTGTGGAGCGTGAGAGTCTGCTCCTCGAGAACATACTCATAGTCACAAGCCCATGCCGCACCATTGTCGTAGACACCCGACACGACATTACCCTCAATGGTATAGGTACCCTTGAAGAGCTCGTAGTCCAACGACCATACCTGCTGGTACATCTCGAAGGTACCATCGGCATTGAAGTCGATATATACGTTGAACTCTGGAGTTGTGTCGTTCCATGTTGCGAGCTTCCACTCTCCTGACAACGATTTACCATCACCCTCAGGGCCATTGCCTGGCTTGCAACCTACAAAGGCCACTACTGCAAGCATAGCAAGCGCAAATATCTTCAAACTTTTCATATCTCGTATCAATTTTATCCATTATACAATATTACAACCAACCACCAGGTGTAATTGGCTCGAGTGTACCCTCGTTGTAATCAACGCCATAGCGAGCAACAAAGGCGAACTCCTGCTGAGTCTCCATTCCACCTGTGATCTGGCCACCACCCACGTTGTTACCACCAGCGATATACTTCAAGGTTACAAGTGCAGTACCAGGCTTTGTACATGTAAGCATAAGCTTACCGCCCATCCACTTAATATCCTGGATACCGAGAGCGTCGATAGCCTCCTGAGGGATCTCAGTCTCGAGCATCTTGATCTTAGTGTTCTGACCATCGCCGATGTATGATGAAACATTTACGATAACCTGCTCGCCTACTGGCAATGGAATACACTTTGTACCACGCACGGCCATCAAAACACGATAAGCGTCGATGATACCTGTACCCATCTTGTTGTTATAGGTTGCAAGGTTAAGAGTACCACCTGCCACGTTGGTCTTGAAGCCTGTGAGATATTGGTTGATATCGTTAACCGAGCTTACGATGATATCCTTCAACTCAGGCAATGTGAGAACGATGTTGTTGTCCAAAGCGTAAGAGAGTGCCAAAGCAGCGATACCTGATACGTGAGGACATGCCATAGATGTACCCTGGCTGTAACCATACTTATCGTTAGGCAATGTTGAGAGAACACAACCCAACTCAGCCCATGTTGTAGGAGCATACTCACCACCAGGAGCAGCTACGTTACAACCACGGTCGTAGCAAGTGTAGTATGTAGGAAGACCATCGGCACCAATAGCCGTAACAGCGATAATCTCGTTGTATGCAGCTGGGTAGCCAGCAACAGCCTTACCATCGTTACCTGCAGCGAAGATGACAATACCACCCTCCAACGCTAGAGAGTTCTGAGTCTCCATGAAGTAGTGGAAAGCATCGAGCTCTACGCTTGTAGCGCCATTTTCAAACTGCGAGTCGTTAGCAATCTGACCAGCCTGGAAGCCCCAAGAGTTCTGCAAGATACAAGCACCGTTATCAGCAGCATACTCCACAGCCTTAGCTGTACCACCTGCACCTGCATCCTTATCACCCGAGAGAATCTGGCATGACATGATACGTACACCATCACCATTACCTGTACCACCAGCAACACCCGATACACCGATACCGTTGTTGTTAACAGCAGCTACAGTACCTGCAACGTGAGTACCATGGCCCTGGTCGCCTGTACGAGTCCAAGATACACGGCCGTTGTGTGCGAAGTTAAAGCCGTGAACATCGTCAACATAACCATTCTGGTCATCATCAACGCCCTCAGTACCATTTGCCTCAGCCTCGTTAACCCACATATTATCCTTAAGATCCTGGTGAGTGTAGCAAACACCTTCGTCGACAACGGCTACAATGATATCGTTGCGACCAGCAGTGATCTCCCAAGCAGGGAAGAGGTTGATATCTGCACCAGCCTTAGCCGTAGGATAGGTCTCCTTAAGACCAAGGTTGCGGTAGTGCCACTGACGTGAGAGCATAGAGTCGTCGAAAGGAACATCGTCGCTACGTGTAGCAGCAAAATCTGTTGGGTTAGCCTCTACGGTCTTAACCTCAGGACGCTCAAGCTTTGTTGTAAACTGCACACGCTCCACAACATCCATCTTTGAGAGCTTCTGGGCTACGATCTCAAGGTCGGTATCGACAGGGAAGCTGAGAGTATACCAGCGATGCATGCCACGAGCACGCTTCACATCGCCATTAACTGCGAGGTTGAAGACTGGCTTAAGGCTTGTTGCACCGACCTCCACTGCGAGGTTATCAAGTGGCAAAACACCCGAGCGTGTAGCTACCTGTGCAGCCTCAATCTGCTGAGATGTAGCCTCGTCAACATAGATAATCAACTCGCCCTGAACAGCAGACTCAGGGGTGTTAACAAACTTCTTTGAGGCGATAGCCTCACAATCAATCGACTTCTCCTCGAGGTTATCGTGAGCGCACGATACAGCAAAGAGTCCAGCCAATGCAAGAAGTAGCAGTTTAGTTTTGTTCATAGTTATTAATAGTTAAATTGTCTAATCTCGTATAATTAAGCACATTTCAATGCCTATCTCCCAAGTTGCAAATATACGAAAAAAAGATTATTTGCAATCGAGATTACGAGTTTTTTCACTGAGCCCCACAATATTAATATAGTTGGGTGCGGTGTCCGTAGGCAAGGGAAGTGCAAAAGAGTGGTTTGGCAACTCTAAAAAGGGATTAGAGCCGAAGCGCTCGGCACCATACAGCAGAGTAAAAAAAAGTGCCGCCAGTGGACTCTCCACCGTCGGCACTTTGCATGATATTTAGGGGTAGAACACTACCCTACAATCGAAAACTACAAGAAGGGAACGATCTCCTCTGAACGAGTAGCAGTAGCCTCCTCTCTAATGTTCTCAGGGATAGTGCAAGCCTCGTAGATGTAGGTTACAGGGGTGCTCTCCTTGCTCTTGAGCGTGAGGAACTTACCATCGGTCGATACACCGCCAGTGTATGATGTCTTCCACTCACCACCGTCGAAGTATGTGCCGCTGAGCACACCACCATCTACTGAGTACTCACCCTCGTAGAATACGAAGTCCAAAGAGTAAACCTGCTGATATAGTGCGAACAAACCACTCTCGAACTTGATATATACATGGAAATCTGCCTCGACGCCATCGACAGAGACAAGCTTCCACTCGTTCTCAATATTCTCAAAGCCGCCAACCTCTGGGCCATTTGGTTTCTTACCCTTGCAAGAGAGTGCAAAAAGAAGAAGAACTGCGAGCGACAATATCTTAAAAATCTTCATATATCTCAATTTTTATAGGTTCAACATTTAATTACAACCAAGCACCATTGTCGTTAGCCTCGCGTGAGATGAGAACGATCTCCTTCTCCATAAGCTTACCACCTGTAGTGCTACCGCCACCAACTGCGTTACCACCAGCGACATACTTAATAGTCATCACGCCGATACCTGGCTTAGTACACTTCACGAAGATAGTGTTGTTGAAGAAGTCGGCAGTTGTGATACCAAGGCGAGCCTTAACATCCTCAGAGATGATAAACTCACGCATCATAGTGACATTAACATCGCCCATGCCGATGAAATCGCTTGGAGTGATACCATACTCCTCGCCAACAGTCAAAGGAATACATGTAGCACCACGAAGGTTCATGATAGCGAGTGTAGCATCGAGCTTACCAGTACCCATCTTACCCTTGTAGAGGCCGAGGTCGAAGTCATAAGCCTTGATCTTGCCGGCAGAATCATAGTAGTGACGCTTAACTGAGCCTGTGAGGCTGTTGTCTATGTTACGTACTGATGATGTAAGGATATCGTAGAGCTCAGTGTTTGTGAGCTTAATACCATTCTCAACAGCGTATGAGAGCACCAAAGCAGCTACGCCCGATACGTGAGGACAAGCCATTGATGTACCCTGCATATAACCATAGTCCGAGCCATAAGGCTTACCAGTGTAGCTGTCATAAGTCTCGGCTGGGAGAGTTGAGAGCACACAACCATAATCTACGAAGCCAGAGTTGTTGATAACCTCAGACTCACCACCAGGAGCAGCCACGTTACAACCCTTGTCGTAGCAAGTATATGTTGTAGGCGAGCCATCTGGAGCGTAGGCAGTAACTGAGATAAACTCGTTGAAGGCACCTGGATAGTTAGCCGAAGGCTGTGCATCGTTACCAGCAGCGAAGATTACAACATTACCGCTCATAGCCGCGCAACCGCTCTGCGACTGGAAGTAGCGAAGAGCTACAAGCTCAGTACCGTAAGGGCCTGTAGAGTATGAGTCATCAGACTTAGGACCATTCTCTGAGCCATAACCCCATGAGTTCTGCAAGATACAAGCACCCATATCAGCAGCATACTCAATACCACGTGCGTTGTTGTAGATAGATGAGTCAGTATCGCCATCGAAGATCTGGATAGACATGATGCTTACACCACGTGATGTGCCGTTACCACCTGCAACACCAGCAACACCGATTTCGTTGTTGTTCACTGCAGCGATAGTACCAGCTACGTGAGTACCGTGACCTGTATCACCATCATAACGGCCACGATCGTCCCAAGCAACCTTGTCCCAAGTGATGTCGCCGTGACCCTCTACAGCGTTGATACCGTAGATGTCGTCTATATAGCCATTCTTATCATCATCAACACCCCTAGTACCATTTGCCTCAGCCTGGTTTACCCACATGTTGCCCTCCAAGTCTGGGTGGTTGTACTTAACAGCCTCGTCGACAACGGCAACAATAACCTCTGGGTTACCTGTAGTGTAGTTCCAAGCACCATAAGCACCAATATCCTCGCCAACCTTTGAGCCTACGAAGATACCCTGCTGGCCCTTGTTGTCGTAGTGCCACTGCAATGGGAGCATCTCGTCGTTGAAAGGCTCTGAGCCAGAACGTGTCTGAGCAACCTGCTCTGGAGATACAGGGACAACCTTAACCTCAGGCTTCTCGATGATTGTGCTAAACTGAATGCGATTAACGTAGCTGAGCTCTGCGAACTTCTCGGCAACAACCTGCGAGTCAGCGTTCTTGTCGAACGACACAATAAACCAGCGGTGCATGCCCTGAGCACGCTTAGCCTCAGCATTCATAGCCATGTTAAATACAGGCTTCACAGATACAACACCATGCTCCATAGCCACAGCCTCGAGGTCAGCAACACCCGAGCGAGTAGTACCAAGAGTCCAAGCATCAGCAGTCTCCTCATCGACACAGATAATAATCTCACCCTTGACTGCACACTCAGATGAGTTGATAAACTTCTTAGCTGCAACAGCTACCGACTCGACACTCTGGTCCATCATAGGATCCTGAACACACGAAGCCGCAAAGAGAGCAACCAAGGCAAACAATGATAATTTAACCTTACGCATAGTTATTTTAAAATTTTAGGTATTTACACTTTATCACGATACAAAGTTAACTAAAATTTTTATATTCCAAAAGGTTAGATAAAAAAAGTGGAGCAAAAGCATATATATCGAGGAGATTGAACGGCAATAGAGAAGCCACAGCCTAACAAAAAAAGAGCGACCTGCCCCATTGGGACAGGTCGTCGAAGTTAAAGTATCGTAAGGATTACTTTGCAGGAACCCAGATACGCTCGTTTGACTTAACAGTTACATTAGCAACCTGTGCGTTCAAAGATGAGCTCTTTGCGCAAGCCAAAGTTGAAGCCTTAGCAGCTGAAGCAGCCTCGTACTTAACAACTGTAGCATCAGGAGTGAACAAGTACTCAGAGAATGCCAATGTGCCGTCTGCCAAGTTGAAGACGTTCTTAGCGAAGTAGCACTTGAGAGCATCAACTACACCGTTAGTATTGTAACCGAATGTGAGGTCACATGCCTCAGCGAAGTCTGCATCGCTAGCAGCCCAGTAGCCGTAAGCCTGAGTCTTCTCCTGGTTGTAGTAGAAGTATACGTCGTTGCAGATAAGATCGCCCTTAGCGTAAGTCTCCTCATAACCAGTTGTAGTCATTGTGCGAGCAGTAGAGTCATAAGAACCAACCATCTCGAACATGCCGTCAACAAGGAACCAAACCTCGCCAGCCTGGTAACCACCGTACAAGCCGATTACTGACTCATACTCACCCTCAGTGATCTTGTAGTCACCGAACTCGATACCTGAAGTGTTTGTAGAAGTCCAAGTCTTGTCTACGAGGATAGTCTCGCCGTAGATAGTCTCGATAGCTACCAAAGCGATAACCTCAGTAGCAGAAGGTACGTTGAATGGACCTACGATAGCAGTGCCATTAGCCTTGAGCTCCTCGATATCAGCTGAGTAGTCCTTAGCATAGCCAGCTACGATAGCCTCGTATGACATGCCTGAGTTCTCTACAGAGATAAGTGTGCTTACGAAAGCCTTGATAGACTTGATATCGTCGCCATTAGCGATAACTGCGATACCAGCCCAGTAGTCTGATGGGAACTCAGCGTTCTCCTCGCCTGTAAGCTCGAGGATAGAACCAAAGCGAACCTCAACATCTACAGTTGGAACCTCACCAACGCCGTTGAACCAGAATGAGTATGCAATAGCATCCTCAACCTTAGCCTCCTCACCACCGTAAGGAACAGCAACAACTGTCCATGAACCGCGAGTAAGAGCTACCTCCTGAGTGAGCTGCTCTGGATCAGTGATCTCGTAGATAGGCTCAACAGTGCCATCAACGATGCCCTGAGCTACAGAAGCAAAGTCCTTAGTGATGTCACCCTCAACAACTGCGTACTTGATAGAGTCAACATCTGCACCTGCGCCGAACTCGAGAACTGCGCTTGCCTCAGAGTTGTCAGCAGCGATATACATACCTGTGTACTCAACTGCGAGTGAGTAGTCAGTAACCTCAACACCTGGCAATACGAAGGCCATAAGACCTGAAGCATTTGTAGGAGTCAAGATATCGAGTGCACCCTCGCTCTCGTAAACTACGTATACCTGGTTTGCACCGAAGCTGATGATACCATCCTTGAAAGTAACAGCGCCAGGAACCTGACCATTCTCATCAGACTCGATGTAGAGGTACATAGGAGCCAAACCGATATCAGAGAAGTTGATAGCTGCACCGAGGTTAACTGGGTTACCAACAACTGTTACGTTGTTAGGATCAGCCACGTTGAACTCGATAACAGAACCTGGAGTCAACTGGAAGTAGCCAGGAACGCCACCGAACATCTGATCGAAGAAGAGCTTACCGAATGGCTCAACTACACGGTAACGGTTAACATCGTTCTCATGCTTCTGGATCTGAACAGCAACAGCGTAACCTGCTGGATAGTCGATAACTGGGCAGAAGAAGTCATCAATGTAAGTACCGTAAACAAGCTTACCAGCCTCATCCACGTAGTCAACCCACTTCTCAGGGATCATGAATGTGAAAGTAAACTCTGAAGCACCGTAAGTTGAAGCCTGCTCGCCATCGAGCTTAACCAACGCCTTGTAGCGCTTGCCCTCAGCCATAGCAGCTCCATTAACATCTACAGTCAAAACTGCAGTGTCGTTACCAGCCTCAAAAGAGACTGAAGAAGGGATTGTAAGGAGGTCAGCAGCATCCTCTGCAACCTCAGAACGAACAGTAACAGTCAAAGCATCAGCAGCGTTTGTACGCTTAACAACGATATCTACTGAAGTAGTCTCAGCTGTTACGTTGATTACCGATGTGTCTGGAAAGTAGACACCAGCGTTGGTGTCCTGAGCACCGGGAGCCCACTCCTCTGTACACGAAGTAAATGTAACAACACCTACAACGGCAAGAAGAAGATATAAAAATTTGAAATTCTTCATAATCATCATTATTTTAAGTTGTTACACTTAATTACTGAATATCCTCAACTGGCTTGAGAGACTCAGATGGATCTGGGTTGTTCTTCTTGATACCCTCGTTACGATCGAGCTCACCCTGTGGTACGCAGTAGTTCCACCATGGAAGACGACCCTTAGTGTTGTGACGACCCTCTACATAGTAGTTAGTGTCCTCAAAACCACAAGTTACACCCATATCCAAACGCTTCATATCGTACATTACGATACCCTCACCCCAGAACTCCAAAGCCTTCTGAGCGATGATCTCAGCGAGAACCTCCTCGCCTGTACGGTAGAAGTTGTAGTTAGAATCACGGTTACCCATGAACTGAATGAGAAGATCACGAGCAGCAGCATCGCCATAGAGGTGATAAGCAGCCTCCATCTGGATGAAGTACATCTCCTCGTTACGCATGATAGGAAGAGCTACAGAACCACCAACTGTTGAGTCAGTCTGTGCACCGTTACCTGGACGGAACTTGAAGAATGCATAAGGAGCGATGACATCAAATGTACCCTGATCCTTGATAGTAGTATACTTCTGGAAATCAGCCAAAGTAGTGTCTGGACCCTTGATCAAGTTCTTACGGAAGTCAGTGTTAGACAAGTTGTCGTAAACCTGCTTCGAAACACCAAGGCTTGTGTACTGGCTATAGCCATACAATGCCTCAGGTGAGAAGTGTGCTGGGTGCTGGTGGAGGTTAGACACGATAGTCTCAGCAGATGTAACAACAGCCATCATCCAAGCTGGAACAACTGTGTTAAAACCTGTAGTAGTGTTAGTCCACTGCTCCTCGTTCATGATAGCGCCACCAGAGAGCTGGAGAGCGGTCTCAGCGTGCTGCTTAGCGAGCTCGTAAGCTGCGTTGCCTGATGGGAGCTCACCGTTCAAACCATCGTTCTCGAAGTCTGCGCAGCCCAACCACATGTAAGCACGTGCGTAAAGACCGTGAACAACTGCCTGAGTTGGGTAGAAAGGCTTCTCCTGAACATAACCCTCCAAGCAAGCCAAAGCGTCCCCCAAGTCAGCGAAGATGAAGTTGAACATCTCCTCACGAGTAGCGCGGTCGTTGTACTTAGCGATATCCTCAGTGGTATCCTCAGTTACGATAGGCACTGTCAAGCCCTGAGCGTCGAGAATACCCTGCTCGTAAGTAGTAGCATTAATATCTACCTCAGCATAGAGAGGATCGAACAAACGAGCGAGGTCGAGGTAAAGCATTGCACGGTAAGCCTTAGCGATACCACGATACTTAGCATAATCCTCGTTATCACCTGCAAGGTTGATAATCTGGTTACAGCTACGGATAGTTGGGTAGTAACCCATCCATGTCATAGCTGACATAATAGAGTTAGGAGCATAACCATAACCACGTGCACCAGTCATGAAACGGTTGTAGTTAGGGTTGTTGCCGAGCAACCAACCGTTAGCAACAACGTTCTTACACTCGAAATCGTGGTAAGCAGCCCAACCAGCATAACCATAGTCAGTATGCTCGTAAGCACCTGCTGTAGAGGTCAAACCAGCGTGAATACCTGGCAACAAAGTCTCAAGCACCGTAGACGCATCACCTGTCATAAGCTGGCTCTCAGTGATAGCCGACTCCTTAGGGAAGGTCTCGCGGATACAGCCGCTGAGTGCAACAACGGCACCGAGAGCAACAGCTGCAGTCGTAAATATCTTTGTAAATTTCATAGTCTTATACCTTATATATTAATTAGAATGTCAAGGTTACACCACCAGAGATAGTACGGATTGGAGAGTACTGACCAGTACCTGTACCACGTGGATCAAGACCCTTACGCTTAGACCAATACCATACGTTATCGCATGCCAAGTAAACACGCAATGTCTGGATGTGACCATTCCACCACTGAACTGGGAATGTATAACCAGCGTTAATGTTAGAGATGTTCAAGTAGTCTGAGCTAATCAAGAATCGGCTTGATGTAGATGACTGATACTTGTCACCGAACTGGAAACGTGGAATCTCAGAGTTAGGATTCTCAGGAGTCCAAGCGTTCAACAAATCGCGGTGGTAGTTGTTACCAAGGCTCTCAGCAACTGGTGAAGACATGTAACCTGCGTATGAACCATCGTAGATCACACCACCAAGCTGGTAGTCAAATGCGATAGAGAGGTCGAAACCGTAAGCATAGAATGATGTACCGAAACCACCGAATACCTTAGGCTGTGAAGTACCGAAGAGCTTCTTTGAACCGTTGTCACCAGTGATGTTGTTAGGATAGTCACCTACCTTGTTCCACTCACCCTGACCCTTGAGCTCTTCGCCACTCTCCTCGTCATACTTAGGTGTGTAATCCCACCACTGTGAGTCACCCTTCGCGTCAAGACCTGCGAACTCTGGGAGGAAGTATGTACCGAGTGGAAGACCCTCAGCGATGAATGTAGAGCCATTTACGAAGCCCCAGTGACCATCAACCTCCATCTCACGGCTTGACTCTGGCAAGCGCAATACCTTATTCTTAACCCATGTAAGGTTGAGGTTTGCAGACCAGTTAACGTTCTTGCGACGGATGATATCACCGTTCAATACAACCTCGATACCAGTGTTAGACATATCACCGATGTTATCCCAGTATGAAGTGTAACCAAGTGATGGAGTTACAGGAACCTGGAACAACATATCAGATGTAAGTCGGTAGAAGAAGTCAACGCTACCTGTCAAGCGCTCGTTCCACAAACCGAACTCAGCACCGATGTTCAAGTTAGAGTTAGTCTCCCAAGTGATCTCTGGGTTACCCTTAGAACCGAACTGGATAGCGAAACCGTCGTTACCGTCGTTACCTACTACGTAGAGGTCAGTGTAACGGTACATACCGATAGCATCGTTACCCTGTGAACCGTAAGATGCCTTAAGCTTCAATGTGCTGAAGATAGGAGCATTGAACCAAGACTCGCGGTTGATCATCCATGCAGCACCAACTGACCAGAAGTTACCCCAACGGTGATCTGGGTGGAAACGTGAAGATGCGTCACGACGATATGAAGCTGAAGCGAAGACACGACCATCGTACTCATACATAGCACGGAAGAAGTAACCCTCGTTTACATACTCACCGAATGATGAAGCAGATGACTTACCATCGATGATAGAACCATTCAACTCAAGGTTGTCTGTAGAGAAGATCTTTGACTTGTTAGCGCTCAAAGAGTAAGAACGCAAGTTGTAAGTCTCGTGACCGAGCAAAACGTTGATGTTGTGCTCATCGTTTGCACCGAATGACTTATTGTAGTTCAACAACTGCTGCAAGTTGTGGTTGTATGAACGGCTGTGGTACTTAGAAAGGATACCACCTGATGGAGCAAACTGACCGTAGTATGGGTTCTTCATTGATGTAGAACGAGTCTCATCGATAGTTACAGAACCATTCAAAGTAAGCTTAAGACCCTCGATGATATTGATATCAGCGAAACCGTTTACAGAGAATGCGTTACCCTCAGAGTTAGACTCATCCAACCAGATGTTCTGCAATGGGTTAGACTGAGTACCTGAGAAACGCTGCAAGCCCCAGATTGAACCATCACCAGAGTCGTAGATAGGCCACTTCTCGTCGTACTCCTTACCGAAGTAACCGTGACCTGCCTTGTTATCCTCGTACATGATGTTACCCTCGCCGTCACGGATGAAGACTGGATAGATAGGAGCCTGATCGCCTACAGCAGCAAATACGTCACCTGTAGAACCGTCACCCTCGTTTGAAGATGAAGCACCGTTCCAGTTGAAGTTAGTGTAGCTCATGTTACCACCGAGCTTCAACCACTTCTTAGCCTGGTAGTCAGCGCGCAAACGTGCAGTGTAACGCTGCATGTTAGAACCATCAGTAATACCAGTGTTGTTCAAGTAACCGAATGATGCGAAGAAGTTAGACTTCTCAGTAGCAGCAGCAACAGAGAGGTTGTACTCCTGACGCAATGCTGGATCGTACAACTCATCGTACCAGTCATCAGCTACAGCTGTATACTCCTGACCATTGTAAGTGAACTTGCGGCCCATCTTAGCGTTAGGGTTCAACTTACCGTTTGAACCGATAAGAGTCTGACCAGCAGGAACATCGTAAACGTTGTAACCAAGACCGCCAACAGAAGCAGGACCAGTAACGTTGTTAACTGCGTTAAGGTGAGCAGTCATAGGATCCTGACCATCGTACATGTACTTGTTCTTCAATGCAGTATAGTGCATCTCATAGTACTCACCTGGCTCACGTGTGTAGTCATACAACTGACGAGCAGCCATATTAACACCCCACTTAGCATCGAAGTTCACACGAGCATCACCAGCCTTAGCACGCTTAGTAGTAACCATGATAACACCGTTAGCACCACGAGCACCATAAAGTGCGTTTGATGCAGCATCCTTCAAGACTGTCATTGTCTCGATATCAGCCATGTTAAGGTTGTTAAGGTCACCCTCGTAAGGCACACCGTCAACTACCCACAATGGGTCGTTACCAGCGTTGATAGAGCCGATACCACGGATACGGATAGTAGGCTCAGAACCGAGTGAACCAGAACCCTGAGTTGTCTGAAGACCAGCTACCTTACCCTGGAGGGCGTTAGCAACTGAAGACGACTGGGTCTTCTGCAAATCGTCAGACTTGATAGTTGAAGCTGAACCGGTAAATGCCTCCTTCTTGGCAACACCGAACGCCTGAACTACGACCTCCTCGATCTGCTCAGAATCTGTTGCGAGAACTACGTCGATAGTAGTTCGACCGCTAACAGCTACAGTCTGCGACTTGTAACCGAGGTATGAGAATACCAAGTTACCATTAGCCGAAGCTGCGATCTCATAATAACCGGCAACGTCAGTGGTAGTACCGCGAGATGTTCCCTCGACTACAACCGCTGCTCCGATGACTGGTGCACCAGTCTCATCGGTCACTGTACCGGTAACACGCTGACCTTGAGCATATACGCCGAAGCAGCCCAAGAGCAGAGTTGCAACCATTGATAGTACAACTTTTCTAACCATAAGCATTAGTTTTAAGTAAATAAAGTTTATATTAAGTTATTAAAGTTTCATTCCCTCTACGCAAAAAGGCGTAATTTCTCCGCAGAGTTAATGCACAAAGATAACCCAATTAATTTAATTTGCAAAATAACGGCTCAATTTTTTTTGCGCGTACATATTAATATTAGCGACAAGGACCGCATATCGATAGCCAAAATCAGTGAAATATATCTAAAAAGGAGCATGAAGCGGTCAATTTTATCAACCAAAACGACGTAAAATTATCAACTTTTGACATAAATATCGAATATGCATATTTTTATTCAACCTGGCAGATACAATTATTTGTGTGAAAAAAATAACAGAACTATTGCATATCTAAAATTTTTACTATATTTGCAGTTGAATTGCGTCATAAATGCGCAGAACCTATTCTCTAACCTGACACATAAATAGTGTCCCTAAATCTCTAAACATGAAGCGATTGCTTGCAACGATCGCACTGCTTCTTGTCGTGGCAGTGTCGACCGCTCAGGTTACAACATCATCTATACATGGCGTGGTAACCGCTTACGACAACCCATTACAGAGTGCAGCTATTGTCGCACTCCACGAGCCTTCAGGCACAATCTATGGCACCACTGCCAACAGCGAAGGCCACTACGCTATAAATGGTATGCGCGTGGGAGGCCCCTATACAATCACATTTAGTTTTCTTGGCTACGATGATGTCGTCTACAACGACGTGACCCTCCAACTCGGTGCTAGCGAGCGTTTAGACGCATCGCTACAAGAGAGTTCCACCGAGATTGATGAGCTCCTTATCATAGCCCAAACAGTACCCAAAGAGCACAGCGTGCACAACTACGACCGCAGATATTATGGTCGAAGCAAGATGGAGACGATTCCAACTATCGACCGCTCGATATACGACCTCACACACGTAATGTCATCGGCTGTGAGCCCCGCCTCGGGAGGTATTGTGCTCGCAGGTCAGAGCAACAGATACAACGCCTTCTCAATCGACGGCTCGCCCTCGGCAGATATCTACGGACTCGGCACAACGGGCATGACAGGCTCGCTGACACGTGCCAACCCTATTCCGATGGATGCACTCGAGGCTGTGACCATCACCACATCGAGCGTGGATGTTCGTGAGAGTGGCTTCACGGGTGGTGGCATCAACGCCGTGACACGCTCGGGTGGCAACACCTTCCGCGGCTCGGCATATACATACTTTAATAACGAGCACTTCTGGGGCACAACACCGGGTAGTGATGTTGAAAACCGCACAAGGCTATCGGAGCAGATGACCAACATCTACGGTGTAACTCTCAGTGGCCCAATCATTAAGAATAGACTACACTTCTTCCTTGCTGGAGAGTTTAACCGTGGTCTTACCCCATCGTCTAACTACCCTGGCAGCGGCGCATCGGCCCTAACACTCGACGAGGCACGCCAGATTTCGGAGCGTTACTACGAGCTCACGGGGTATGACGGCGGCGGATATGGCGAGCACGACATCAACGAGATTACTGGCGCAGCGGTGGCACGTCTTGATTGGAATATCAACAACGACAACCACCTATCGTTGCGCTACAACATGCTCCATGCCGACGCTGATGCTGGCTCAAACACAGCGCAGTCGTTCTACTTCACCGGCTCGGAGTATACCAACATCAACCGCACACACTCTACCGTGGCCGAGCTCAACACAACAAAAGAGTGGGGCTCGAACTCTCTTCGCATAGGCTACACACGTCTTGAGGATGGTCGACTAACCCCAGAGAGCCTTCCAGCGGTGATAATCAATGGCCTTGGCGAGCGTCAGAACGGCTCTGCAACGATTGGCACTAACCCATATTCGGGCCGCAACATGCTCAAGCAGGATGTATTCATATTCGGCGACGACATATCGATAGTTCGCAACAATCACAACATTACTATTGGTACTGCCAACGAGGTATATCGTGCTGATAATCTTTATCTTGCAAATGCACGTGGCACATACACCTACGCCTCGCTCGAGGACTTCATGGCCGACAACGCAACGCAGTACACCTACGGATACTTCGCCTCGGGCAAGAAGAATCCGCCGATGACAACAGGCCAGTTTGCAATCTACGCCCAGGATAAGGTAGATTTTGAAAGGGCTGAGGGACTCACGCTGACATACGGACTTCGCCTCGACATCCCAGTGATGTTTGACACCCCTGTGGCAAATGAGAGTTTCAACAAGAGCGACTTCGCAAAGTTTGGCACAATGACGGGCGACATCCCACGCACGCAGGTACTACTCTCTCCACGTGTAGGTATCGTATGGGATCCTACAGGAAGAGGCGTCACACGCCTTTGGGCAAATGCGGGTATATACACTGGTCGCATCCCATTTGTGTGGCTATCAAACTGCTACCAGAACACCGGCTTGCGCTCAGTAGGCGTCACTGTGAACAACCCAGCTGAGACACCCGACTTCAGCCTCAACCCTGAGAGCGTAGGCATCAAGAGCAACCCATCTATCGACCTGGTAACAAGCAACTTCCACTATCCACAGGTGTTCCGAATCTCGGCTGGTGGCTCACGATCATTCGGCGGCTTGCGCCTATCGCTCGAGGGTGACTACACCAAGGGTATCAACAACATCTTCGTCGAGAACCTCGTAGCCGAGGATAATGGCAAGCGCCTATTCGTAGGTGGCGAGTCGAGCACAACTTCGGCAACATATTACGACGCAACAACAAAGGATTACTCGGCTGTATATCGCCTAAGCAACACGCAGAAGGGCTACTCATGGTCGGTAACAGCACGTGCGGAGTACTACTTCAGAGGCTTTGAGGCTACGGCAGCCTACACCTACTCTCAGTCTAAGAGCATAAACGATGGCGTGTCGGCACAGGCATCGTCGAACTGGGGTCGTAACTACGCCGTGAATAGCAACTCTCCAGAGCTCACAAATTCGCTATACGAGTTCCCACACAAGGTGGTGGCAACACTATCGTACTCTCGTCGCTATGGCCTACTCGGCACCAATGTAATGTTGCTTTATAACGGCAACTCGGGCGAGCACTACTCGCTCACCTATGCCAAGGGCAAGGTGGATGTAAACGGCGATAGCTATCGTGGCAACTCGCTGATTTACATACCAACAAAGAGTGAGATGAGCACAATGCTCTGGGCAGACGACACATCGGCAGCGGCATTTAACGACTATATCGAATCAGACAAATATCTTCAAAATAATAGAGGTAAGTTTGCTGAGCGCAACTCGCACTCACTCCCCTTTGTACACCGCCTCGACCTGCACATTGCACAGTCGTTCTACTTCTCAAAGAGCAGCAGCCGACGTATAGATTTGTCGCTCGACGTGGTCAACCTCTCAAATCTGCTTAACCGCTCATGGGGCCTCGTATATCGTACATCGAACTGGACACTCTCGCCAGTGACAGTCACCGAACTCAGAGAGGTGGAGGGTGGATATCGCCCTGTCTACAAGTTTAACGGCGTAGCCTATACGCTCGACAACATCGCATCGCGCTGGCACATGCAAATTGGTGTAAAAGTGGTATTTTAGGCCACAAAAAGTCGTGTAAAAGTAGTTTATTAAAAAATTTATTAACTCTCGGTTGATAAATCCGTTTAATTTACGTACCTTTGTCACGATTTGTGCTAAACAGATAAATCAGACAATAATACACAATAATTAAAAGGTAATAAAACTATGATTTACTCACACGAAGTTCAGCAGATGTGCTGCGTGAAGAAGGGTGCCAACCACGAGTCGGCTCCTATCCCCGAGGAGGGCAAATGGGTACGTGCCAAGGAGATTAAGGATATCTCTGGTCTTACTCACGGTATTGGCTGGTGTGCTCCACAGCAGGGTGCATGTAAGCTTACACTCAACGTTAAGAATGGTATCATCGAGGAGGCTTTGGTCGAGACTATCGGCTGCTCAGGTATGACTCACTCAGCAGCTATGGCTTCTGAGATTCTCCCAGGCAAGACTATCCTCGAGGCTTTGAACACTGACCTCGTATGCGACGCTATCAACACATCTATGCTTGAGCTCTTCAATCAGATTGTTTACGGTCGTACACAGTCAGCATTCTCTGAGGGTGGCCTCGTTAT
>JAGBXX010000018.1 GCA_017629035.1 Alistipes sp.
CCACTTTACCGACTTGTCTTTTTGGTCGAGTCGTTTTTTTTTTGTTGTGCGCAAAGGCCACAACCTTGCGGTTGTATCGTGGCTGAGTGGTTTTGCTCGTTGTGAGCCAAACTCCCATCACTCAAGACCATTATCTCTCTGCGCCATGCTCCTATCTTGCCCTATATAACAACAATGGCTGCCCTGAGGGACAGCCATTGCTATTTACAGAGTAGCTAGGACTACTTCTTTGTTACGTTACCTGAGAAGGCGCCGTTACCGAAGCTTACGCCATTCTTGTGGTTGTTCAAACCTGTCTCGAGGAAGTCAACGAAGTGAGAGATCTCGCGATCGTAGCTCATAGTCTTAGCAGATACCATGTTCTGACCATCAGGTGTGAGGAGAACATAGCCTGGCTGAGCGTTGATACCCCAGCGGTCGATAGCGATAGCAGCGTTCTTACGGCCGAGCTCACGCATCTCAACACCATTCTCGTTAGTGTAGTAGTCACCCTCAGCCAATGGTGTCTTATCGTCAACGTAGAGTGCGCATACGATATACTCCTCAGACATAAGACGAGTAACCTTAGTGTCGCTCCATACGTAAGACTCCATCTCACGGCAGTTGTTACATGCGTGACCTGTTACGTCAACGAAGATAGGCTTGTTCTGCTCCTTAGCAGCCTCGATAGCCTCCTCAAGGTCGAAGTAACCCTCGAGGTTGTTAGGAATATGGAGGAAGTCGCCATACTTAACCTGAGTGTTGTGGTTCTTTGGATTGCCATCAAGACGGAAGTCCTGAGTGCTCATAGGAGGCAAGTAACCTGAGATACCCTTCAATGGAGCACCGAACATACCTGGGATGAGGTAAACAACGAATGAGAATACCAAGATAGCCATCACAAGACGCTTAACAGAGAGAGTCTCCATCTTATCGTCGTGAGCAAAGCGGAGCTTACCCAAGAGGTAGAGGCCGAGCAATGCGAATGTTACGATCCAGATAGCGAGGTAGATCTCACGGTCGAGCAAGCCCCAGTGGTAAGTCTGGTCAGCAGTCATCAAGAACTTCAAACCGAGAGCGATCTCAATGAAACCGAGGACAACCTTCACAGAGTTCAACCAGCCACCGCTCTTAGGCATATTCTTGAGCAATGATGGGAACCACGCAAGGAGTGTAAATGGAAGAGCAAATGCTGTTGCAAATGCAGCCATTGTGAGGATAGGCATCCATACGCTACCACCGCTTGTAGAGCTGATGATAACAGTACCTACGATAGGACCTGTACATGAGAATGACACGAGCACGAGTGTGAGTGCCATGAAGAAGATACCGAGCAAACCGCCCTTCTCAGCACCTGCATCGCTCTTGTTAACAAGGCTTGAAGGCATAGTGATCTCGAATGCACCGAAGAACGAAGCTGCGAAGATCATGAAGATAGCGAAGAAGATGAGGTTTGGAATCCAGTGTGTAGACAACCAGTTGAAGATGTCGTTTGTAACGTTTGTACCACCTGCGAGGTTAGAGATAAGGATCAATGCAGCGATAGGCAAAACGTAGAGAGCCACGATGAAGAAACCATACATTGAGGCACGGAAACGGCCCTGTGCTGGTGACTGTGAACCCTTGATGAAGAACGACACTGTCATAGGCACCATTGGGAATACGCAAGGTGTCAAGAGTGCTGCGAAGCCCCAGAGGATAGCTGTGATGAGTGAGCTCCAGTCGAGCTTTGTAGCGTCCTCCTGGCTTGAAGGCAATGAGATCTCGTAGCTGTACTCAGTGTTGTTGTAGTTGATAGTACCGTCGATCTTAGCTACGTCCTCGCCGAGGTCAGCAGCCTTGAAGTTGTTGGTAACGATACGGAGAGTATCCTGAGCCTTAAGACCCTCGTAGTCGATCTCGCTGTCACGGAGAGCTACAGCCTCTACTGCCTGGCCATTGCTAAGGAATGTGATAGCTGGCATTGCTGGCTTAGCAGCGAGGTCAGCCTCTGTGAGCACGTGGCTGAATACAAGACCAAGAGTCTCACCCTTGATAGTACCGTCAACCATCCACTCTGCGCCGTTAGCCACAGCTACCTCAGCCTTAGGCTCCTCGGTCTTAACCTCCTCTGCCTTAGGCTCCTCAGCCTTTTTCTCCTCTACCTTTGCAGGCTCAGCCTTAGCCTCAGCAGGTGCCAAAGTGATTGAGAAGTCGAAAGAGCTCTGCTGGCACTGGTTTGTAGCATCAGTACAGATGTTTGTGCTGATAGTACCTGTGATCTTGGTGTCAGCCTCAGCCTTGATGCGCTGTACGAAGATCATCTGGCCGTGGTAGTGCTTTACCTTGTCGCCATACTCGTCAACAACCTCCTCAGGCTTGCATGTCTCAATCATGCCACCCACCTTAGTACCATTGTTGAACTCGAAGATAGGTGCTGAATATGGATCGCTCAATGGGTAACCGTGGTAGCCATTGTTGATACGACCCTGGAACCAGAGAGCATAGGTGTCGTTGCCCTCCTCCACTGCGTAGAGTGTCCACTTTACTGGAGCACCACCGAGAACATCTACAACCTTACCATAGATAGGGTCGGCTGCAATCGCATTTGTGCTGCTGGCAAATGTGAATACAAGTGCCAGTGCCAACACAAGTGATTTAAGTAGTTTTTTCATAAATGTTTTGATTAAGTTTATGTATTAGTTAATTGTTGTCTTCGTATGTCTGGCTCTCGTCGAAGCTCATGTTGTCGTCAAAGAGCACGCTATCCTCGCTGTTGAGCAGCTCCTCGGTGCGACCATCCCAGATCTTGTATCGTGATGGCGATACACCCACACGCTGCTTGAAATACTTGCCGAAGAATGACTGCGATGCGAAGTTGAGCTTTGTCGATATCTCCTGTATGCTCAGTCCCGAGTATTTGAGCAGACGCTTAGCCTCGTATACCACAGCCTCGTCGATAAGTTTCGAGGCGTTGCGGCCGCTCTTCTTCTTGAGTATGAGCGATAGATACTTTGGTGTGATGCCCATCTTCGAGGCGTAGAACTCCACGCTACGCTCCGTGCTACAGTTCTCACGCAGCAGCGTCAGGAAGTTGTTGAATAGCTCGTCTGTGCGGTTGCTCACTGCGCCCGTTGTTGGCAGGCTGTGCTGCTGCAATATTCCCATTACGTAGTGGAACATGGCACCAAAGAGTGAGTTTATGATCTTGTTGCGGTTTGCCGTTGGGGCGTAGTCGCAGAGCACCGAGCGCATGAGCTTCGATATGTCGTGGATGTAGCTTGCCTCCTGAGGCTTGATCTGCACACAAGGCTCGTTCAGGAAGCCATGATATATAGATATTAGGTCCTGCGTATCCACGTGAATAGAGTTGAGATACTGACGTGAGTATGTGATCATGTATCCCGATGAGCGTATCGAGGCCTTCACCTGCTCGATTACGGTGTTTTCGTTGAATATGAATAGGGTATTTGGGCGCAACTCGTGTAGCTTGCCGTTGATCTTGATCTTGGCTGTGCCACTCACGGTTACACCAATCGAGACACCCTGTATGAGTGCCGTTAGGTCATCGAGCTCGCGGAACATCACCAGCGGAGTAATCACCAGATCCTCCGAGTAGTACGCTGTCTCGAATCGTGATTTGAGCTTCTCAATCGAAGCTCGCTTAATGCCGTCTTGCTTCATTTATTCATCTTTTGTGGCTCGACATTGCCGTAGCCTTTGTATCCTCTCTTCTGTTTGGGCCTCGCCCCTGCGCAGTGTCGTTCACCTCGCCATGCCCCCTTTTTTAGTACCTAAGGCGTAGGCGGCCCGCCGCACAGCGTATGTGCATTGGGAACTTGGGTCCTGGCTGACCATCCATATCGGTGCGCTCGTCGAGCGTTGTTGTTATCTCCACCTCGCTGCAACGTAGGTGGTGCACCGCCCCTGGATGTCCCTTAACAAGGTGTCGAAGCATGTTGAAACATGTCGTCACAGGGTTGTGATACTCGAGTATCAGCACGTCGAGCATGCCGTCGTCGAGCTTGGCATCGGGCGCCAGCGGTATGCTTCCCGCTGTCATGCCGTTGAATACCAGACACATCACAGCGTCAATCTCCAACTCCTTGCCCTCGTATCTCACCTTGAGCGGTATGGGGTGCATTGTCATCAGGTCGTGCGCTCCTGTACGTATGTATGCCAGTCTTCCCACCAGCTGCTTCTCCTTGTCGAGTGTCTGCTGCGATGTTGTCGTCAGCACTCCGAAGCTCAGCACGTTGACAAACCATGTTCCGTCAACACATCCACAATCTGTCTTGTGCTCCTGGCCCTCGACTATGCGTTGTGCAGCGTGCATTATCGCTCGTGGCATTCCTATGGCTCCTGCAAAGTCGTTTGCCGTGCCCGAGGGTATTATGCCCAGCTGAGGGTTTATTCCTCGCTGAAACATCTTGTTGACAACGAAGTTTATCGTTCCGTCGCCTCCAGATACCACCACCAGCTCTACGTCGCCATCCTCCTCAAAGGGGTCGGCGTCGAAGCTCAACTCCTTGGCCTTGAGTGTTATGCCGTGCGAGGCAAAGAGAGCGATAATCTCCTCTATGTGGCCCACTATTCGTCCACGTCCAGCACGACTATTGTATAGTAGCAGCGCCCTCATCTCTCCTCTACTTTAATGACTGAGAGGCCTCGATGTGGTAGCCCTCGCCCTCGGCGTATATCAGGTAGTAGCGCCAGCCATACTCCCTCTCGCAGTACTTGGCAAGCTCGAGTGTCTCACTCTCCGAGCCCATTGCCATGAACATTGTCGCTGCAGCATCCGCCTCGGCACATGTTGGTGCTATCACCGTTGCCGATAGCAGGTTGCTAATCACGCTATATCCCGTCTTGGGGTTTATCGTGTGTGCCACCTTGTCGCCACTCTCGGTTATGTGGAAGCGTCGGTAGTTGCCCGATGTCGCCACGGCAGAGTCGCTGATGGCTATAATCTTCTCTATCGACTCCTGCTCGAAGTTACCCTCGTATGGAGTCTCAATACCTATTGTCCAGTCGTTGCCACGAGGGTTGCTGCCCTTGCAACGTATCTCGCCACCAATGTTCACCATGTAGCTCTCTATGCCCATCTCGTCCAAACGCTCAGCCACAAGATCCACGACATAACCCTTGGCAATAGAGTTGAAGTCGAGCTGTGTGCGGCTGTCGCTCTTTACGAGTCGGTCGCCTGCAATCGCTATCTTGTCAAAACCCACAAACTCGAGTAACGAGTCGATGTTTGGGTTCTCTGTGGCATTGCTCTTCTCCGCAAAGCCCCATGCCGATGTTAGAGGCTTTACTGTCACGTCGTATGCTCCGTTGCTGAGCTCGTGGTATTTTGCCGATAGCTCAATGTTGAAGCGTATGTGTCTATCCAGAGAGTCCGTTTCGTTGCGGTTTATTCGAGAGATAAGCGAGCTCTCGTCGAATATCGACATCGAGGCCTTTGCTTCTTGGTCAATTTCGGCAATGATTCGTGTTAGCTCGGCGGTGGGGGTATCCGTGAGGCAGGTCATCTGTACAAATGTGCCAAGTGCAAAGCTATCGATTGTCTTATAGCGAGATACACTGCTTTGGCAGCTACATAGTAGGGTAGCAACGCTCAGCATGGCCGACATTAGTAGTGATGTAATAATTCTCTTTAGCATTATATCCAATATATATAATTGGCCCACAAAGTTAGTGAAAAATTTATAATTTTCTACTATTTTTCTACAAAAAGTGTAGAGGGATGTGAAAAATCGTAGAATTTGCAGTTTTTGCCATATGAATATATTGTTCTTGTTTATTTGGAATATGGTTATTAAAATAGATATATGTGTCATTGTTGTGACTATTAATGCGTGGGTGGTTTGGGTCGATTTAGAGTGTTGTTTGTTCCATTTGGAAAAAGTAAAGAAAAAAGTGTGGAAATTATTTGCGTAAAATCCTCTTTTTCTTTGAAAAAGCCTTTGCTGTTCAAAAAAAAAGATTTATCTTTGCGCCACGCTCCGGCAGGATCAAGGTAAGGATGATCTGTCGTGGAGTGGAACCAGGGGCGTACTCCTCGGGAAATTGATCGGGAGGCGCACCATAAAACATTAAACACTATGTATTTGACACCTGAGAAGAAGCAGGAGTTGTTTGGCCAGTACGGCAAGTCTACAACAGACACAGGCTCACCCGAGAGCCAGATCGCGTTATTCACTTACCGTATCAACCACCTTACCGAGCACATGAAGAGCAACCGTCACGACTACGGCACACAGCGTTCGTTGTTGCGCCTCGTAGGTAAGCGTCGTAAGTTGCTTATGTACTTGAAGGAGGTTGATATCGAGCGTTACCGCGCAATCATCAAGACTCTTAACCTCCGTAAGTAAGAGTGTGCAGCAAATGAAGGCGATGCTTCGGCGTTGCCTTCATTTACATGGAAATCGACTTTATTTCGAGATATTTTTTTTGAGGAAATTTTTTTAGAGGTTTTTTACAAATTTTATGGAAGCTAACAAGTTGTACAATGCTGTACAGAAGACAATCACTCTTGCCGACGGTCGTGAGATTATGATCGAGACAGGTAAGCTCGCTAAGCAGGCTGATGGTTCGGTGGTTGTACGTATGGGCGACACAATGCTTTTGGGTACTGTTGTTGCCGCTAAGGATGCCAAGGAGGGAACCGATTTTATGCCCTTGCAGGTAGAGTATAAGGAGAAGTATGCGTCATGTGGTCGCTTTCCTGGCGGTTTCATGAAGCGCGAGGGTAAGGCTGGCGACTCAGAGATTTTGGTTGCACGTCTTATCGACCGTGCTTTGCGCCCACTCTTCCCTGCTGACTACCACGCAGAGGTTTTTGTTACTGTAAATCTTATCTCTGCCGAGAAGGATATTCAGCCAGATGCACTCGCAGGTTTGGCTGCATCAGCTGCTTTGGCTGTATCTGATATCCCATTCGGTGGCCCTATCTCTGAGGTTCGTGTAGCTCGCATCAATGGCGAGTATGTCATCAACCCAGGTTTCGAGGCTATGAAGAGCGCTGACCTTGATATCATGGTCGGTGGTACTATCGATAACATCCTCATGGTTGAGGGTGAGATGAACGAGGTGTCTGAGGAGGTTATGCTCGGCGCTATCATGTTCGCTCACGAGGAGATCAAGAAGCACTGTGCTGTTCAGATCGAGCTTATGAAGGAGCTCGGCAAGGACGTTAAGCGTGAGTACTGCCATGAGAACAACGACGAGGAGCTCCGTCAGACAATCATCTCTGAGCTCTACGACAAGGCTTATGCTATCGCTACAAGCGGTACTATGAAGCATGAGCGTGCTGAGGCTTTCGATGCTTTGGAGGCTGAGTTCGCAGCACGTTACACTGAGGAGGAGCTCGAGGAGAAGGCTCCACTCATCCACAAGTATTTCCACGACGATGTTCAGAAGAAGGCTATGCGTAACATGATCCTCGACGAGGGTAAGCGTCTTGATGGCCGTCGTACTGACGAGATTCGTCCTATCTGGTGCGAGATCGATTACTTGCCATGTGCGCACGGTTCAGCTATCTTCACACGTGGTGAGACTCAGTCACTCACAACCGTAACCCTCGGTACTAAGCTCGACGAGAAGCAGAAGGATGAGGTTTTGGTTCAGGGCACAGAGCAGTTCGTATTGCACTACAACTTCCCTCCATTCTCTACTGGCGAGGCACGTCCAGCACGTGGTTTGAGCCGTCGTGAGATTGGTCACGGTCACTTGGCATGGCGTGCGTTGAAGCCTATGGTGCCACTTGGCGAGGAGAACCCATACGCAGTACGTGTAGTATCTGACATCCTCGAGTCTAACGGCTCATCATCAATGGCTACTGTATGTGCAGGTACACTTGCACTTATGGACGCTGGTGTTAAGTTGCGTAAGCCAGTATCTGGTATCGCTATGGGTCTTATCTCTGACTCTGCAACAGGCCGCTGGGCAGTATTGTCAGATATCTTGGGCGACGAGGATCACTTGGGCGATATGGACTTTAAGGTTACAGGTACACGTGACGGTATCACTGCAACACAGATGGATATCAAGGTTGATGGTCTTTCATACGAGGTATTGGCTAAGGCTTTGGAGCAGGCTCGTCAGGGTCGTCTACACATCCTTAACAAGATGGTTGAGACTATCGCTGAGCCACGTGAGGATTACAAGCCATTTGTTCCACGTATCGTTCAGATCTCTATCCCACAGGAGTTCATCGGTGCTGTTATCGGCCCTGGTGGTAAGGTTATCCAGGAGATCCAGAAGACTACAGGCACAACTATCACCATCACTGAGGTTGACGAGAAGGGTATCGTAGATATCTTTGGTCAGAACAAGGAGGCTTTGGATGCTGCTCTTGCACGTGTTAAGGCTATCGTTGCTGTTCCAGAGATTGGCGAGACCTACAACGGTAAGATTCGCTCTATCGTAGACTTTGGTGCTTTCGTTGAGATTCTCCCAGGCAAGGATGCGTTGCTCCACATCTCTGAGATCGACTACAAGCGTTTCGAGACTATGGAGGAGACAGGCCTCAAGGAGGGTGATATGATCGACGTTAAGCTTATCGCTAAGGACCAGAAGACTGGCAAGCTTAAGCTCTCTCGCAAGGCGTTGTTGCCAAAGCCTGAGGGTTGGGTAGAGCGTGAGCCACGTGAGCGTAAGCCACGTGAGGGTCACGATGGCGAGAAGCGTGAGCAGCGTGGTCCACGTCGTGAGCGTCGCTAATTGTTAGACTTAATCGTTCTGCACCATATATATATTAATATGTGGTGCGGGGCGTTAAGATAGAGAGTGCGCCGTGAGGCGTGCTACACCAAGCAAACAGAAAACATTAAATAACATTTTAAAACATTTTGAAGTCTATGAAGAATCTTTTTAAGATGAGCCTTGTGCTCGCTTCAGCAGTTTTGGTGCTTTCGGGCTGTAACTGCTTCAAGAAGATGGCTAAGAACCAGGAGGATGTGAATATCACTTGCACTCCAGAGGTTTTGGTTCTTAACAACGGTAAGGTTGACGCCGACATTAAGGTTACTTTCCCAGAGAAGTACTACAACAAGAAGGCTGTTCTCAAGGTTACTCCAGTTATCGTATTCGACGGTGGTGAGGTAGTTGGTACTACTCAGTACTTCCAGGGTACAAAGGTTGATGACAACTACACTGTTATCGACAGCAAGATGGGTGGTGAGTACACTATGCACGTATCATTCCCATACGATGAGCGTATGGCTTGCAGCGAGCTCCAGCTTCGTGCTGAGATCAAGTGCCCTAAGGGTGACTGCAAGGAGTTCACATTGGTAAACCTTAACAACGGTGCTATCCCAACTGAGGAGGAGGCTGCTATCTTGGCTGCTGACGGTGCTGAGGCTTTGGCACTCAAGCGTCAGTTCGGTCTTACTATCGCTCAGGGTATCAATACTTTGCAGCGTGACCTCAACTACGCTTCAGCTATGCAGGCTATGGCTTCTGGCTACCAGAACGTAATCACTGTTGAGACTAAGGCTAGCTACAAGTACGAGATCAACTCTTCTACATTGTCTAAGAAGGCTACTAAGAGCGACGAGCTCACAGCTTTCCAGCAGAACGCAATGGATCAGAAGGACAACGATCGTATCAAGCAGAACATCTACGTTAAGGGTTACGCTTCACCAGATGGTCCTGAGAAGTTCAACGACAAGCTCTCTGCTGCTCGTAGCGAGTCAGGTAAGAAGGCTGCTGAGAAGTTGCTCAAGGAGGTAGGTCTCGAGCTCGACGCTGCATCATACGGTGAGGACTGGGACGGTTTCGCTGAGCTTGTTGCTGCTTCAGATATGGAGGACAAGGAGGTTATCCTCTCTGTATTGCGCAGCTACGACTCTTCAACAGATCGTGAGATCCAGATCAAGAACATGTCACAGGTTTACGACACTTTGAAGAACGACATCCTTCCACAGCTCCGTCGTGCACAGCTTATCAACAGCTCAGACATCACAGGTAAGACTGATGATGAGATGGTTGCATTGGTTCGCGCTGGCAAGTTCAACGAGCTCAACGAGAAGGAGTTGCTCCACATCGCTTCAACTGGCAAGCTCACTGAGGCTGAGAAGATCGCTACTTTGGAGGCTGCTGCTAAGGAGTACAAGTCTGCTGCTGCATACAACAACCTCGGTGTAGCTTATGCTGCTGCTGGTGAGGGTAAGAAGGCTATCAACGCTTTCGAGAAGGCTATGGCTGCTGGTGGTAAGACTTCACAGCTCAACAACAACCTTGCTCTTGTTAACCTTATGAACGGCGACACTGAGGCTGCTAAGAACTACGTAGGCGCTGCTTCAGCTCAGACTAAGGCTTTGGCTGCTGCTGCTGAGGGTAACTACGCACAGGCACAGTCACAGCTCGATGGCTACAACGCTGCAGTTGCTGCTACAATGAACGCTGACTACACAGCTGCTAAGCAGGCTATCGCTAACGACAAGAGCGCTCAGGCTGACTACTTGCGTGCTATCATCGCTACAAAGCAGGGTGATTTCACTACAGCTACTGCTGAGCTCAAGTCTGCAATCTCTAAGGATGGTTCTTACGCTGAGCGTTGCAAGAAGGACGTTAACCTTCGCAAGTACATTGGCAACGAGATTCAGTTGTAATTTGCTACGATAGGGTAGCTTCGGCTACGCATATCGCATGAAAGACCCCTCGGGTTGTACGTCGAGTACTTCCCGAGGGGAACTTTTTTGTTTGGCACTGCTTGTTGCAATAATTTTCGCCCAATTTTTGTACTCAAATAGATTTTTTTGATTATCTTCGCATCGTAATATGCAACTATACTCTATGTGTCCTATGATTGTTGCAATAAACTGTTGTAGTCCACGTTAGTAGTATTGAGGTGTGAAATATACGTAGAACAACTTTTTACTTTTATATTTTATTAATTAACAATCAATTATGAAAAAGTTTTTTTCAATGATGATGATTGCAGCTGCAACTTTTGCATTTGCAGCCTGCACTCCTACAGACGAGCCAGATGAGCCAGTTAAGCCTACTGGTAAGAAGCTCGAGACTCCAGTTCCTACTGCTGAGGCTGGTGACACTTTCTTCACTGTATCATGGGAGGCTATCAACGGTGCTGACTCTTACACTTTGAACTGCAAGGGTAAGAACTACACTACAGCTGAGACTTCTTACAAGTTTGAGAACCTTAACGCTGGTGATTACACTGTACGTGTAAAGGCTACTGGTGCTGGTCGCGAGGATTCTGACTTCGGTTCAGTAACTGTTACTTTGACTGGTGCTACTTCAGTTAACTGGTTCGAGTCTTCATGCAAGCCAGCTGAGGCTAACGAGGCTGAGGGTTACGGTCCATACAACGCTATTGAGTTCACATGGAAGGGTACTAACGTTAAGTCACTTGCTTACGGTCTCTACTATGCTGACAACTTGATCGGTGTTTCTGATACTGATATCAAGAACGCTCTTACACTTGTTGACGACAAGACTCTTGCAGCTGTTAACTCTGCAGAGGGTCTTACAAGCGTTATGGGCCCAGTTGATGGTGGTACAACTTTCGCTATGTGTCTTCTCGTAACTAACGCTGAGGGTATCGAGTTCTTCTCTAAGGAGGAGGTTACTACTCTTACAGCTGAGCCAAGCGAGGCAACAAAGGCATGGGTTGGTACATGGACTGTAAACTCTACTCAGATGTACTCTATCAATGATCAGGGTGAGGGTACTGTTCTCGAGCAGGCTGACTCATTCACTGTTACTATCACTCCAAGCGCAAGCAACCCAGATGAGGTAGTTATCGATGGCTTCAGCGTACTCGGCGAGGGCTTCATCACTTACGGTTCTGTTGAGGGCGAGACTCTCTACATCTTGAATGGTACTAACCTTGGTATGAGCGAGGATGGTGCGTTCTACTACTACTGGTTGGGCTGGTATGACTTCGGTATCACAATCGACGCTTACCCATCTAACATCGTAACTTTGAACGGCACATCTGCTACTTCTACAAACGAGATGACATTCTACGATGAGAACAACAACGAGGTTCCTGTTGTTTGCTACGCATCTGACGTATTCGGTGTAACTGACGCAGGTAACATCTACTTCCTCATCCCAGAGTTCCCAGGTGTATACCGCACAGGTGCTATGGCTTGGACTAAGACTGGTGCTGCTGCTCAGGCTCTCTCTGCTCAGGCTAAGAAGAACCTTCCAGCTTACGCAACATCAATCGTTGTAAAGTAATCATAGGCTAATAGCTTTTGATATAGCTTTGAGTTGCCCGACACTGGTCGGGCAACTCTCTTTTTATCTATATATCCCCTTTTTGGTGCGAAAAATGGAGATTTGTGTTGTCTATTTCTAAAAAAAAGTATATATTTGTGATTGCAAAATAGTGTGACTATGGACTACGCAAAGGAATTAGAGAAATACTCACCCGCACATAGCGAGGCTCAGGTGGCCAAGGAGGTCGCTAAGATTAAGGTGGCGGCTAACTGCAATGGTAACGTCGATGTCTACAAATTCTGCTACTCGGCAATCGACCTTACAACTCTCTCGTGTACAGACTCGCATGAGTCGGTGCGTGAGTTTGCACGCAAGGCTGTAGACTTCTACAACGCATATCCAAATATTCCTAATGTTGCCTCAATCTGCATCTATCCTCCATTTGTCGAGACCGTAGGCCTTGAGGTCGATGGTACACCTATGCGTATCACGAGTGTGGCTGGTGCCTTCCCTGCGTCGCAGAGCTTTATCGAGGTTAAGGCCCTCGAGGTGGCTATGGCTATCGAGAATGGTGCCGACGAGATCGATATTGTGCTCAACCCAGGCATGGTTATGTCAGACCATATCGACGAGGCAGCAAGCGAGGTGGAGCTATTGCGCGAGGAGGCTAAGGATGTTGTCCTGAAGGTCATCATCGAGTCGGGTGCTCTCAAGACCCCAGAGCTTATTCGCCGTGCATCACTTATTTCGATGTTTGCAGGAGCAGACTTTATCAAGACCTCGACAGGTAAGATCGACGTGGCAGCAACGCCCGAGGCAGCTTTTATCATGTGTCATGCTATCAAGGACTACTACAACGAGACTGGCCGCAAGGTGGGCTTCAAGGCTGCTGGTGGTGTTAAGACCCCAGAGGATGCAGCGCTCTACTACACCATCGTCGAGGAGGTTCTCGGCAAGGAGTGGCTTACTACCGACCTATTCCGTATCGGTGCTTCGTCGGCTGCAAACAACCTGATTTCGGCAATTCTTGATAAACCTACTAAGTACTTTTAGTGCTAGGGTATAGAAAATATTTGGGGCTGTTCAACCTTTTGGTCGGACAGCCACAAATCTTTTGTTGTAGCTATGTTATGCTCGCTCCTCGTCGCTCCACTCGGAGTATGGATGTTGGCGCAGGTGCGAGTTGTAGTATCGCTTTATGCCTGTAAGCTCTCGACCCAGCCAGTCGGGGTGCTCAAACTCTTCGTCGACGCTGCGAAGCTCAATCTCGGCAATAGTAAGACCCTCGTTCGTACCATGAAACTCATCGACCTCGAACGTGTGGCCTCTGTACTCCACGATGTAGCGATCTTTCTCAATCGGTGCACCCTCGCTGAGCTGCATTAGCTCGAGAGCCTCCTTTGCCTCAATCTCCTTCTCCCACTCGTAGCGTGAGAGTCCGCCGTCACACGATGGCCCCTTGATCGTGAGCCACGCTCTATCATCGCTTATGCGCACACGCACGGTTCTTCGTCCCGAGGCAATGTATCCCTGTATGATATGATGCGAAGAGTGGGCGAGATGTTTATACTCGCCCACAACTTCGAACTTACGTTCAATCTCCTGTGCCATATACCTAAGGCTTACTCCTCGTAAGCAAACATAGGATCCCACGATGGAAGCATTGTTGGCTTCTGCTCTAGGAGCTTAAGGGTCTCGGCAGGGATATACTTCTTGTTGACAACAACACGGAACATATACTCCTCGAACCACTCGTCGGTCATGATGAGGTTGCCCTTCCAACCAGACTGTGGGCCCCAGCTGTTCTCCACCATCCACTTCTTAGCCTCGCCATTCTCGTCAAGGTCTACGGCGATGAGTGTCATGGCGTGTGACGAGCCACTTGCGAAGGTGCGTACACGCTCCTCCTTTTTCATTGGGAACTCAACGCCAAGAAGCGATGCGTAGTCGAAGTTGTTGATATCGAGTGTGCCCTTCTTCGAGAGCAAGAACTTGCCTACGTCGCATGAGAAGTACATCGCAGCGTTATCCTTGATTGAGGCAATAGCCAGAGCCTTAACCTCGTCGATAGGAAGGTTGAGATATACCCAGTTCTGACCATCGTATACGTGGCGGTCGTACTCAATCTCGTATACCTTGTGATACTCACGTGTAGGGTCGTTCATAATCATTACGTAGTCCTGCTCGAGGTCAAGATCACCAAAGTACTCCTTGTAGAATGACTGTGGGGTGTAGGTCTTGGTATCTACAGCCTTGCCACTCTTGTCGTAGCGTGTCCACTCAAACTCAGTAGGAGGCACACCATAGGCACGCACGAGCATGCCGTAGATCTCCTTGAGCATCTCCATCTTGAGAGCTACAGGAGCACGGCGATCCTTCTGCTCACGGAGCTTAAGGCCAAACTCACGGAGCTTCTGCGAAATGAGGTTTGAAATCTGCGAGGTGTTGTTCGACTGGTAGTTCTCGGGCATAACCTCGGCTGGCACAACGCCATACTTCATCACGAGGTTAGATACGCCAGTAAACTGACCACCGTCGCTGAGTGGGTTCTTGAACAACCACTCCACCTGGCGATCATCCATCTTGAGGTGCTTGGTGTCGATTACTGCCTGGAGGAAGAGGTTACACTTCTCCAACTGGTCGTAGAAGAAGAGGTAGTTGTGCGAGAATACCATCTGTGACATGTCGTACTTCTCGATCATCTCAGCACGGAGCACGTTAAGACCTGTGAACAACCAGCAGCGTCCCGACTGGTGCTGGTTGGTGATACCCTCGGTCTTTACTCGGTGTGAGAAGTGGGTGTCGATCATGGCGAGGTTGTCGCCATTTATCGCGAGTGTAGCGATGGCTGTCTGCGCCATGGCGTTGTGTGCAGCACGATCAGCCTGGGTCATGGTGTGCGAGCTACGAATCTCGTTGAGCATAGTCTCGCTGATACCTCCATCTGTCTGCTGTGCGCTGAGTGCGCCCACGGCCATAAGCGAGATGGCCAAAGTGAAGAGTCGTTTCATTTTGTCTATAGTTTTATTGTTAGTATTTTCTCATATCACGCAAAGATACGAAATATTTTGATACGTGTCAACACCTACTTCTTGCCTTCTGCCTCCAGGTAGATGTCGTTGAGCTTGTGCGACATGAAGTATTGAAACACGCCACGCAGCAACATATACATCGAGAAGGCGAGCCATATAGCGTTGTTGCCTATCATCCAGCGTGTGCCATAGAGTAGCACGAAGAAGCTCACCGATGACCATATCATCGAGTTGCGCATGATTCGGCTGCGTGTGGCACCAACCATAATTCCATCCATAACAAATGGCAGTGCTGCGGCAAGAGGTATCGCTATTATCCAGCCGATATACTGCTCTGCAACGCCAATGAGTGTTGTCACGTCGCCCTGCTCGGGGTTGACCAGGAGGTAGAATATATCTCGCCACCAACCAATATATACACCTATGAATATGAACGACACGGCAAAGCACCACACCAGGCATAGCTTTATGCAACGACGTAGCGATACGCTATCTCGAGCACCAATGTATCGTCCTGTGAGTGCCTCGGCAGCATAGGCAAAGCCGTCGTTCATATATGAGAATAGCGTGAAGAACTGCAGCAAAATAGCATTCACGGCAAGAATATTCTTGTCGCCACTATCTGCCGAAGCCTTTGTAAAGAATGTGTATACAGCCACAAGACAGAAGGTGCGGATGATAATATCGCCATTGATACTAAAGAAACGGCGCATTGCCTTTAGATCCATGATCTCGCTAAGGCTCACTCTTGTTATGCGATTGCGATACTTGAACGCAATGATTATAACCATCACCACCACGCCTGTCCACTGCGCTACGACCGAGCCGAGGGCTATTCCCTCAAGGCCCATGGTGCCAACAATCGAGAATAGATAGCTACAACCTATATGCAGCAGGTTGACCATGATCGCCACGCTCATGGGTATTACCGCATTCTGCATACCTGTGAGCCAGCCGTTGAAGGCAAATAGCATGATACCTGCAGGCACTGCCCAGATACGGGTGTAGAAGTACTTGCTTATCATGCCATCAATGGTAGCATCGTTGGTGCTCATAAACTTTATGGAGAACTCGCCGATAGGGTATTGCAACGCAAAGGCGATAATGCCAACGCCCAGAGCCACGATTATCGAGCGCCACAACATTAGCGAGTACTCCTTGTGCTCTGCTGCGCCGAAGGCCTGTGCCGTAAGGCCGCTGGTGCCCATGCGGATAAACGAGGTGTTCCAGTATATAAAATTAAATATGGTAACACCTATTGATAGCGCACCAATGGTCGTAGCTGCGTCGCTGCCACCCACCTGGCCCGCAATGATTGTCGAGGCGATACCCATAAGTGGAACTGTGATGTTCGATATTATGTTGGGCAGCGCTATTCGTAGAATCTCTCTGTTCATGGTCTAAATATTTTACGCCGCAAAGGTAACATATTTCGTGGTTTTTGGTATAATTATTGCAAAAGTTTGTAATCGCCAAAAAAAAAGGTTACCTTTGCAGCGAAAATTCTATAAAGTATTTATTAGCAATGAAAAACAAGACAACAGACTCAACAGCAAACCTTTCACGTTTTGCACGTGACAAGCGTCAGCGTGTAAGCTCTACCGAGCGTGTTGAGCGCAACCCTCGTCCTCGCCGTGAGGCCGATAATGAGGGTAACAACGATTTCAGAGAGAAACGAACATCTAACTCACAGCCACGACGTTCGTCATTCAACCCCCACTTCACCGCAGACAACCGTCTTCGTCCTGAGTACGAGCGTACTAACAATCGCCGTGAGGAGAGTAACTTTAATAACGAGCGTGAGGAGTTCCGCCCACGTCGTACAGAGGAGCGTTCGGGCAACTTCCGCCCACGCCGCACCGAGGAGCGCTCAGGTGACTTCCGCCCACGCCGCACTGAGGAGCGTTCAGGCGATTTCCGCCCACGCCGCACTGAGGAGCGTTCAGGCGATTTCCGTAAGAGCGATAACCGCAAGGGTGGTTTTGGCGCAGATAGCCGTCCACGTCGTGACGATGGCAAGAAGCGCACATCAGCACCTCGCCGCGATGATAAGCCTAAGTCATATCCTAAGTACAACCCTAACAAGCAGACAGGTGAGATGCGTCTTAACCGCTTCATCTCGCAGTCAGGCGTATGCTCACGTCGTGAGGCCGATGATTTCATCCTCGCAGGCGTGGTGACAGTAAATGGTCAGATTGTAACTGAGCTTGGTACAAAGATCTTGCCTACCGACGAGGTACGTTTCAACGACGAGCGTCTGCAGGGCGAGAAGAATGTATACCTCGTTCTCAACAAGCCTAAGGGCTATGTTACATCGCTCGACGATCCTCATGCCGACAAGACCGTTATGGATCTTGTGCGTGGTGCTTGCTCTGAGCGTGTATACCCAGTAGGTCGTCTTGATAAGAACTCTCTCGGCTTGTTGCTCATCACCAACGATGGCGACATCACACGTCAGCTCACACACCCATCATACCTCAAGAAGAAGATCTATCAGGTGACTCTTGATAAGCCTCTTACTCGTGCGGACATGGACTCTCTTACTGAGGGTATTACACTCGAGGATGGTGACATCTTTGCCGACGAGGTAGCTTATGCATCTGAGGATAAGCGTACAGTAGGTGTTGAGATTCACTCTGGCCGCAACCGTATCGTGCGTCGTATGTTCGAGCACCTCGGCTACACCGTGCAGAAGCTCGACCGTGTGTACTACGCAGGTCTTACCAAGAAGAACCTTAAGCGTGGTGCATGGAGATTCCTTACTAAGGAGGAGGTTATGCGACTTAAGACTGGCCAATACGAGTAATTTTCGATTATAAGGCAGCATCTGCGGCCTCTCAATCACTGCCCCGAATGGGAAATACGCCAAGTATATCCCATCCGGGGCACTCTCTTTATCGAGGCCACATCTGCAAACTTCTAATCAAAAATTATTTTCGCTCATAAAGCAGACATCTACTGCCGCTAACAAATAATGCCGTCAATGGGATGTATATCAAGTATACCCATCGACGGCATTTATGTCGTGTGTTATTTATGTTATAGTCCGAGTAGAGCCTCCAGTTTGTCGATATCCTCGTCGGTGGTATACCAGCTGGTTACAAACCTCACGACGCTATCTACTTCGCCACGGGGACCCCAGTAGTCAAACGAGGCCTCCTGACGTAAGTTGTCGATGACGCTATTGGGTAGGCGGAAGAACTGCTGATTTGTTCGTGAGTCTATGATTGGCTCATAACCGGCCCTCTCAAAGGCCTTGCGGATGCGCATAGCAAGACGCACGCCATGGGCACCTATGCGCTCATATAGGCCATTACGAAAGAGTGTGGTAAACTGAACGCCGAGCAGTCGTCCCTTAGCAAGTAGGGCTCCGTGCTGCTTGACAAGAGAAAATAGGTTTTTGAGCAACTTGCGATTGGTCACAACGACAGCCTCGCCAAAGAGCGTACCCACCTTTGTGCCACCTATATAATATACATCGGCAAGCTGCGATAGCTCCTTGAGTGTGAAATCGGCACTCTCAGCACCTAAGGCGTAGCCAAGACGTGCTCCATCTACATATAGCGGAATGTCGTGGTTGTGGCACACCTCGCTGAGCTGCTTAAGCTCCTCAAGCGAGTATACTGTGCCATACTCCGTAGGTTGCGAGATATAGAGCATGCCTGGTGCCACCATGTGTTGATATGTCTCATCGGCGTAGAACTCCTCAATAAACTGCTCCACATCCTCGGCCTTAACCTTGCCGTCATAGTGGGGTAGTGTGAGCACCTTGTGTCCCGAAGCCTCGATAGCGCCCGACTCGTGAACAGCAATATGTCCACTCTCGGCAGCTAATACACCCTCATGACGTGAGAGTATGCCGTCGATAACTGTTGCATTGGTCTGCGTGCCACCCACAAGGAACATGACCTCGGCGTCGGCGCATCCTGTAGCTTTGCGAATAAGCTCCTTAGCCTCAGTAGTATAAGGATCATTGCCATATCCTGCCGTAAGCTCCATATTTGTGCGCACAAGAGCCTCGAGCACCTCGGGGTGAGCTCCCGCCATATAGTCTGAATCGAAACGTATCATCGCTTATCGTCTAAGTGTTAAGATTGTTGCCTGGTTGCTGTTATTAACATACGAGAAGAACTCCTCGGCAGGGTCGCACATATCCTTTGACAGGAGGAATGTGTCGCTATAGTATATCTCGCTCATGTTGCCATTATCATCCTCGGCAATACCCGCAAATAGCCAGCGCTCATCCTCGCTATAGCTGTAGTACATATCCATGATCTCTGGATTGTTGGCATAAGGGTACATGAGCAGATCCTCGAGGAATGCCTCCTCGGAGTACTCCACACGCATCCACTCCTCGTACCACCAGAAGTAGAGCTTGTCGCAAGGTATGTTGGTCTTAGCCTCGACAATAGCTACACACTCGCAGTTAGATAGCATGTTGCGATATGAGTTGTCGAGTGCTATAACCTCCTGAGCATCAAAAAGCTTGATGATGTCAATGCTCTCGATATATACCTCGCCTATGCCTGCTGTGAGCGACTTAAATCGGTAGCTGAACATATCGGTCGTAGGCAGATTGTTCTCAATGCCAAATGCTATTACCACATACTCTGTATCTGGCATCAGCGGTTTCAGTGCCTCGCTAAATGGGGCGCTAAATATTGCTGGGTCGAAGTTCTCGATGATAAACATCATCTGCTCGTACTCGCTCTGGTAGGGTGGTAGCTGTGAGGCTGCGAGGAATACGCAGGCATACTCCTCGCCCTTTTTCGATGGTGTCACACTAAGCATTGCGTTGTACTGAGTAATGTCGGTAACCTCGATTTTAATGCTCAGATCACTCTTGTTGCTCTCCAATGTTGCGAAGTATGACACCTCGGGCTCTGAGCAGAGTATAGGTGTCTGATCTTTGCTCACGGCAAAGCAGATGACCATATAATTTGTGTTGGGGTTGAGTCGCTCGTTTATGGTCGCTACGCCACTATGGCAGAACTGATTAGCAGGGATACCCTGATTGTTTATCAACTCGTTGAAAGTGTTAAGTGTGGTGTTGCGGTAGTGAGAGATGTAGTCCTCGTTAAGCTCCATGCCCTCGGGGAGATAGTAGTTGTCCGACTCTGGTACGATGTAGCTATAATATAGACCGTCGTAGTTCTCTGGAGTGATTGTAACCGCCACGCTATTGCCATTGATGTTGGTGGTGATATCGAAGCTAACATCTTGCAACTCAGGTGCTGATGTTGTTACTATCTCGTAGCATATTGGTGTTGTAGCCTCGATATTATCGCCATCAATCTCCACGCCGTAGCAGTATACAACATAGTCAGTAGCAGGGTATAGGTTGGTGACCGTGTAGCCAAGTTTATCGCCCTTTACAAGCCACTTCATGCCCTCGAGGAACTCACGTATAGTTATTCCATAGTAGTTGGCGTAGTCACGCAGCATCGCCAGGTCATCGGCCACGAGCTCCTCACGTGTGTCAATGCCATTTGCTACAAAGTGTTTCTTATCGGCAAAGAGCACTACATACTCCAACTCCTTATCCTGGGGTACAATATCGACGCTGAGTGTGGTGTGTGTGACACTCTTATTTGTGAACTGAAACTCTCTGTTTTCGGGTGGTATTGGCGTAGGATCTTGGCTCTGAGGCGTGCACGATAGTGTGGCGATGAGTGCCAAAAGTAGGATTGTGTGGTGAAGAATAACTCTCATTTTATACTTTTTTATTCAATAACTTTAGGCAAAGATACTGAAAAAAGGTGAATAATGACAAATTTTTTTATTAACTTTGCAGATAAATCCCAAAACTATGGAAGAGATCTACCAAACCCAAATACGCAAGAGTGTGGAGTTGCTCTTTAGCTATCTTGCTGAGCGTGCTACCACCGAGGAGGTCGATCGTATGCGTCGTGCGTACGAGCTTGCCTACGAGGCTCACAAGGAGCAGAAGCGTAAGAGTGGAGAGCCATTTATCATGCACCCTATAGCTGTTGCGAGCATTGTGGCTCGTGAGCTTGAACTGGGCGATAATCCGGTAATATCGGCCTTTCTGCACGATGTTGTTGAGGATACCGACTATACTGTCGACGATATCCGAGAGCGTTTTGGCGACGATGTGGCCTTTCTTGTCGATACTGTCACCAAGCGTAAGAAGGATAGCTACGAACACTCAAAGCAGGTGGATAACTATCGTCAGATGCTCGAGTCGGTGCACTACGATATTCGTGCTCTGCTGATCAAACTTGCCGACCGTCTGCACAATATGCGTACGCTCGATAGTATGCGTGCCGATAAGCAGATGAAGATTGCAGGTGAGACCGACTACTTCTACGCACCTCTTGCCAACCGTCTTGGACTATACCAGATTAAGACCGAACTCGAGAACCTCTCGTTCCGCTATCGCTGTCCTCGTGACTATGCCGATGTGGAGCGTCTGTTGAGCCAGGAGCGCACGTCTGATCGTCCTCGTCTTGAGCGTTTTACAGCCAAGATTTCGGAGATTCTTGAGGCGGCGGGTATCGAGGCACGTACCGAGATTCGCTACCGCAAGCCATATAGCATCTGGCGCAAGATGCAGTCTAAGGGTTGCGATATCAAACATGTTGACGGCAAGCACTATATCCGTATCATATATCCTAATGTTGTGGAGAGTAGCGAGAAGGCGACAAGCCTGCTTATATACTCTGCCCTTACAGACCACTTCAAGGAGAAGCCCGGAAGTGTTGCAAACTATATCGATGCACCTAAGGAGAATGGATATCAGAGCTTCCATGTCAAACTGCTCAGCGAGCAGGGTGTGTGGGAGGAGGTACATATCTCCTCTGAGCGCATGGTGCGCAACTCACGTCTTGGCTGTGCCGCAGAGCGCACTGAGGATAATGTTATTGCTTGGCTCGAGAAATTCAAGTCTGTGTTGCAGGATGTTGCCGAGGATAACCACGACATGGAGTTTATGGATGGCGTAACGCTGAGTTTCTATAATGATGATATTATGGTCTTTACGCCTAAGGGTCGAGGTGTGATCTTGCCTAAGGGAGCTACGGCTCTCGACTTCGCATTTGAGATTCATAGTAGGGTGGGTGCCCAGGCGGTATATGCTCGTATCAATGGTAAATTGTCGTCACTACGTACTGTCTTGCACCGTGGCGACTGTGTGGAGATTGGTACTGCCGAGGATGCTAAGCCCGAGCCCGAGTGGATGGAACATGTATCTACCTATCGTGCAAAGAGATATCTGCGTGGTTATTTTGCCAATACGCCACGTCTGGAGTATGAGCGTTGCGAGCGTTGCAGTCCACTGCCTGGCGATGAGGTCATTGGCTTCAAGGCTGCTGATGGCACCATCACGCTCCATAAGCGTGATTGCCCTCATGCCATACGTCTTGCATCGCAGCATGGCGACTCAATTTTGTCTGTTAATTTCCCCGAGAACGAGTCGTTCCTCTACCCTGTGCGAATACGTATCAAGGGTATCGACCGCTATCACCTCATGAGCGACCTAATTGATTGTATTACAGATAAGTTGCATCTTACAATGTCGTCGCTTGCAACTGAGAATATCGACCGCATTGCAATATGTAATATTGACTTTTCGGTGCACTCGCTCCACGAGCTCCAGCAGGCAATGGATAGTATCGCCCGAATTGACGGTATCGACGAGGTTACTCGCCTGAGCCACTCGTAGCTTTCGGGTTGTAAGGATAGTTATTAGCTCCGTATCAAGGTCACAATTTGGCCTTGCTGCGGAGCTAATTTTTATAGTTATTTCGACTTGGTGGAGCCATTGGCCCTACCTTTAGGTAGGCTTTTTTGAATTTTTCGCAATAATCTTGGCTTTAGATACGTTAAAAGAAAAGAAAAATCGTATCTTTGCAAATTGAATATGAAGAGAACTCATTACATAGTATTGCTCGTTGTCGCAACGATGTTTGCGGCTTGTGGCAGTGGCGACAACCTCTCAGGTGGCGCCAACGGAAAGCGTGTAGTCGCTCAGGTAGATGATAAGGAACTCATGGTTCGTGATATTCTTGCCGACATGCCCGAGGGTTTGACCGGTATTGATAGTGCTACGTTTGTGCGTATGTATACCGATACGTGGGTGCTCAACCAGCTCAAGATATCTCGTGCCGACGAGGTGCTCACGTCGCATAAGGATATTGATCGTCTTGTGGAGGACTACCGCCAGTCGCTCATCATCCGTCAGCTCGACCAGTATTATGTCGACAAGGAGATTGATGCCGAGATCACCCCTCGTCAGATTGCAGCGCACTACCGCCTGCACTCATCGCAGTTTAAGCTCGACCATGACAAGGTGCGTGGCGTGGTTGTTCGTGTGTCGAATAACTTCCGCAACACTTCGGCCCTCAGCGATGTGCTTCGCAGTGTGTCGGACGATGGCCTTGCGGAGCTTAGTGCCTTTGTCGAGAAGCACTCGTTGCAGATGAGTGACCTCTCGGCCGACTGGGTGTCGTTCTCTGACTTTTTGAGCTATCTGCCTACTGTGCGCACTCGCTCCTACGACAATCTGTTGCAGAAGGGTAAGGTACAGAGCATGAAGGCTGATGATGTTGTCTTCTACTTCACCATTGTCGATATTGTTCGCAAGGGTAGCACAGCGCCACTCGAGAGTGTTGAGGATGATATTCGCCGTATGCTCTATGCAGAGCGCCGCTTTGAGATTGTTAAGAACTACGAGCAGGAGCTTAAGTACGAGGCTGTGCAGAGTGGCCGTGTGAGTGTCGATGACTCGGTGCTCATGGAAGCAATGTCCAATCGCCCAAAGATGGCTGACGACACGCCTGTAATCAAGGAGGCTGCAGATGTTGTCGAGGAGGAGGATATTGAGCAGAAGCGTGAGAGCAAGAAGGATAAGGATAGCAAAGAGGTCAAAGAAAGCAAAGATAGCAAAGAGGATAAAGAGAAGAAGTCTGATGATAAGTCAGAGCAGAAGCCTAAGGCTGAGGATAGCTCTGAGGAGTCTAAGACCGAGAAGAGCGCCTCTGAGGAGCCTGCACCTGCCGAGCAGCCTAAGGCCGAGGCTGAGAAGCCTGCCGAGAAGCCCGCAACAGAGGGCGAGGCTGATGCTGAGTAATAACAATCTATTTGAGTTTTAAGCAAACAGATATTTATGCGTAAGATAGTTCTATTTGCGGCTACTGCCGCACTCTTGATAACTACATGTTTTATGGTCTCGGCACAACGTCGCCAGGTAATTCTGGATAAGGTTGTGGCTATTGTTGGTGGCTCGTCGATTCTCTACTCCGAGGTTTCGGAGTATGCCGAGGCTCTTGTCATGCAGCAGCGACAGATGGGTTACACCTCTGACCGTGATCCTATGCACGAGGCTCTCGAGTCGTTGCTCGAGCAGAAGTTGCTCTACAATCAGGCACTGCTTGATTCTGTCGAGATCAATAGTGGCGAGGTGTCGCAGCGTATCGAGGAGTATCTTCAGTCGGTTATCGACGAGGCAGGTGGTATTCAGGCTGTGGAGACACGTGAGCACATGCCTATCTTCAACTATCGTGAGCTGCTACGTGCTCGCTACGAGGAGCAGGCCTACGCACAGGCTATGCAGGGTAACATCGTTGGTGGTGTGACCATCGTCCCAGGCGAGGTTGAGCGCTACTATCGTCGTATTGACAAGGATAGCCTTCCGATGATTGGTGAGCAGTATGTATATGCCCAGATTACTCGATTCCCCGAGTCGATGCAGGAGGCTAAGCAGCGTACCAAGGAGCGTCTACTCGATATGCGTGAGCGTATCATCACAGGCCAGACCAAGTTCTCAACACTGGCACGTATGTACTCGGTTGATGGCTCGGCACTCTATGGTGGTGAGATGCAGCCAGCACCTTCATCGATGTATGTTCGTCCCTTTGCCGAGGCTCTCGAGAAGCTCAAGCCAGGACAGGTATCCGAGATTGTAGAGACAGAGTTTGGCTTCCACATTATTGAGCTTATCGACAAGAAGGGCGAGTTGTACCACTGTCGTCACATCTTGTTGCGCCCCACATATACTCGTGATGAGTTGATTCAGCCAGCTCATAAACTTGATAGCCTTGCTCGACTCATCCGCCTCGACTCTATCTCGTTCGAGGAGGCTGCTTTGCGCTTCTCGGACGATGCTACATCGAAGATGAATGGTGGTATCGTGTCGAACCACGATATCTTGGCTCGTCAGGGTGTCTACGATGGTGCTCGTCTTACAGCAACTCGCTTCCTCAAGGAGGATTTCGGTCTTGAGGGTGGTAAGGCTCTTGAGGACTACAACGCACTTATGCGTCTTAAGGTAGGCGAGGTGTCGGATTCGTTCCAGACCGTGGACTTCAATGGCAACCAGATGAGCAAAATCGTAAAGCTCGTCGAGATTGTGCCTTCGCACGTAGCTTCGCTCGAGGATGACTATATCCGACTCGAGGAGATGGCACTCAACGACAAGCGTGAGCGAGTATTCCGTGAGTGGCTCAACCGCAAGATAGAGTCGATGTATGTATATATCGACCCAGAGTTCCGTGATTGGAACTTCGTAAATCGTAATTGGATAAAGTAGGAAGAAGATTATAGAGCATGCGCCGTAAAAATATAGCAACGCTAATTGTACTTACGCTCGTGGCTGGATTGTTTCTCTATGCCGCAAGTGGAAAGATGTTTGTGAGATACTCCACTCTTGACAGTGTCGAGCCCGTGATGGCCTCGGCCAAGTTCGAGGCGATGATACCTCAGCAGCCCAAGGATGGTGCTCAGGATAAACGTATGGTCGACATGACTGCCGACGATAGTTATCTTATCGAGAAGGGCGACTCTACGATATTTATTCTCGTGGGTCACTTTGCGGCACACCACAATGGCGCTGTTATTATTGCCGATAGTGCTGTGCGCTACTCTAACCAGAGCTTCGAGTGCTTTGGTAATGTGCTTATTAATCAGAACTCTACATATATCTACGGCGAGCGTGCTGAGTACAACCGTATGAACAATACGGCTAAGGTCTTCTCGAAACTTGTCAAGGTTGTCGACGAGGATGCTGTGATGTACACCTACCACTGTGAGTTTAATACTGCTAAGTCGCTTGGTGAGTTCAGTGGTGGCTGCTATGTTGAGAAGGGCGAGAACCTGCTCGAGGCCGAGCGTGGCTACTACAACACCAAGACCCATGAGCTCAAGGCTGTGCGCCGTGTTCAGATGCGTGACGACACCTATCAGGTGATTAGCGATTCGGTGATCTTCAATACTCAGACCGAGGATGCCGAGTATTTCACAAATACACATATCTGGAATAAGAACGACGAGTATCTATATGCCGATGCTGGTACATATACCAAGCGTAACGATCTACATCACCTCACACGCAATGCCTATATCCTCTCGCCCGAGCGTGAGATATGGAGCGACACGGTGATGTACTATCGTACCGATGGCCATATTATCGCACGTCGCAATATTCAGGTCGACGATACTACGCAGAAGGTGTTGGGTTATGCCGACTATGCTGAGTGGTGGGATGTTCCGGGCAATGCCTTCTTTACACGTCGTCCATCGTTGATCAACTACGACCCCGAGCAGTCAGATTCTGTTTATCTCTCGGCCGACACATTGTGGATGTACACCATCCCTGTTCGCCCTGAGCCCGAGGTGCAGGATACTACGAATGTAGCAAGCGAGGAGAGCCGTGAGCAGGGTAGAGAGCGTGAGGTTGAGCAGCGAGATGCATCTTCTCAGGCCGATAGCGTGCGCCCTGAGTCACGTGAGCAGAAGCGTGATGTTGAGAAGCGTGGAGAGCCACGTGAGCAGAAGCGTGAGGAGTCAACACCTAAGAGAGAGAGCCCACGAGGCGAGGCTGCTCCTGTAGATCGAGGAGCTAAGGTCGATGATAAGGCTGCCGCTCGTCGTGATCGTGATGCTGAGCGTGGCGAGAAGGTCGATGCTCGTGGTCGTGATGGCGAGACTCGTTATGACCCTACGGCACAACGCCCACAGCCAGGCGAGGCACGACCATCGGCGCCTCAAGATACCGTTGAACGTGAGTCTGTTGTGAGCGAGAGTGTAGATAGCTTGCCTATCGCTGATACTCTTGCCGTGGATAGCTTGAAGGAGGATACTACAAAATATACACCTAAGCAGTTGCGCCGTCGTGCCAAGATGGCTAAGAGAGCTGAGCGAGAGCAGATCAAGGCTGCCCAGAAGGCTATTCAGGACTCTATTGATGCTATTGAGCAGGCCTACAAGGACTCTGTGCAGCATATTCGTGATTCGTTGCTCCGCATCAAGATTGATACTATCATTGCCCAGCGCATTGAGCGCAGCTCACGCCTTGCCGACGAGGAGGCAGCACGTATCGAGCGCATCAAGCAGAAGGCCGAGCAGCGTCGTCGCCACAAGATTGACAAGGCTAAGGCTTGTGCATTGAAGCGTGGCAGAGAGTACAAGGGAGAGGATTACGATCCTGAGGATACAACAACACTATCTCTTGGTGACTCTATTGCTGCTGCACCAGCTATCGACTCATTGCGTGATACTACCATGGTGGACTCGCTCCTTGATAGTACAGCACTGCGCCCTGTTATCCCTGAGGATAGTGCCTACAAGATGATCAAGGCCTACCGCCATGTCAAGATGTTCCGCTCTGATTCGCAGATGATATGTGACTCACTCGTGGCACTTAACACCGACTCGATAGTACGCATGTATATCAACCCAGTGATGTGGAACGAGCAGAATCAGATCAAGTCCGACTCATCGTGGATATACACCGAGCGCCAGATGATTACCAAGGCGCACTTCATGGGTGCACCAATCATGGGCTCACAGATTGATACTGCTTGCTACAATCAGGTCAAGGGTAAGGATATGAAGGCATTCTTCCGTGATGGCGAGGTATATCGCTACGATGTTGATGGCAACGCCCAGACACTCTACTATATGCAGGAGGAGGATGCTCCCGATGTTACGGCGATGATGTATATCGAGAGCTCGGCTATCAGCTTCCACCTCGACGAGGGTCAGATGGATCATATCGTCTTCAAGCAGAATCCAGAGTATGTGCTCTATCCTATGAATATGATTCCTGACACGCAGGAGCGTATCCTTCAGGGCTTTGAGTGGAACGATACGTTGCGACCCACACGCCACCAGATTTGCGACCGTGCTCACCGCAGCTCACGTCGCCTGAGCGTGGCCAAGATACAGAAGCCTACGTTCCCAACACATGAGCGTATAGACTACGACCGTCGTCGCCTTGTGGAGAATAGAGTGTGGAAGGATCGCCACGAGCGCCTCAGCCCCGATGTTGTCGAGTGGCGCAACTCATGTCCATCATATAAGAACAGACGTAAGTAATGAAACGTAGTAATCGAAATATACTCGCCCAGGCGCTTGCAGTGGCCTTTATGCTCATTGCTCCAGCGCTCCACGCACAGCCTTCAGTGGGCTGTGACCCTTACCGTACTCGACTCATACCATATCCTACGGCCACCTTGGCCGAGGCTCGTGGCCTTGAGCGTCAGCGCTATATGCAGCCTATTACCGAGTGGCAGCGCCCCGAGACAAATATCCTTCGTGGTAAATATACCTTCCCATTCTCGTGGCTTGAGCGTCAGGTATATCTGCGTGTCGAGGATGCATATCAGCCCTACGAGGTATATATAAATGGTAAGCTCGCCGGCTCATCACGCAACGGCTTTGGTGCTGCCGAGTTTAATATCACCAAGATCTCGCGCGAGGATAGCAACGATGTAGAGATTCGTCTGCTTTCGGCTGAGGAGGTCAATAAGATTGAGTGCTTTGCCCGTGCCTCTAATACACTCAAGGTATATGTAATCTCGCAGCCTCGTGTGCGTGTGCGTGATATTACATGGAGTGCTGAGATAGGTCAAAATGGTATTGCCAATAGCAACTTCGAGGTTGTGATGCACAATGCCACACTTGGCGATAAGGTATCTACGCTCTACTACGAGCTCTATCTCAACGATACTATTCGCCTGGGTGGTGGTCGTCGTGATGTTGCTCTGGGTAAGTATGGTGTTGACACTATGCGCTTTGGTATTGCCGTACCCGACTCTATTGTGTGGTCGAGCGCCAAGCCTCAGCATGTGCGCCTTATGCTCAAGAATCGTGTCGAAGGTCGTGATGTGGAGTTCTACGACTTCCCCGTGGCTCTTCGTGAGCTGAGCTATGATAAGGGTGAGTTTACGATCAATAATCGTGTTGAGACTATTGACTTTCATGCTATGTCGCCCGCCTCGAGTGTCGACGATGTTGCTAAGGTCTACGAGCGTGGTGTGCGTGCTATACGCTTTACTGCGGGCTGCGTAGACGATGCGGTGCTTGATTACTGCGACCAGCAGGGTATATATGTTGCCGTGACAGCACCTATCGACTCATCGTTGTCGGGCAACTCACGTAAGCGTGGTGGTAACCCCTCGAACGACCCTAAGTGGCGTGAGGACTATGTCGAGCGCACACTTCAAATGTTCTACACCACCAAGCGTCACCCTTCGGTTATCGCCTATGTTCTGGCCGATAATAGCTCAAATGGTATCTGCTTGTATGAGAGCTACCTTGCTCTTAAGGCGGTAGTTGGTGATCGTCCGCTATTCTACTACGACGGTGGCAAGGAGTGGAATACCGACCATCTGAAGTAATGGGGTATATATAAATAGTTAGGGGTTGTCCACCGGACAACCCCTAATTGTTTGTAGTTGGTTGATATCTCTGACTACTCGCAAACTGCGCTGAGGTCAGCAAACAAACCTGCGAAGCTCTCAGCCATGTCACGACGAAGTGCTGAGTAGTGCTTCTTAACCAAAGAGCGGTTCTTAGGCTCTGCTGGGTTGTTAGCCTTAACGTAGAGAGCATTGCGCAAGTCAACACCCTTAAGCATAAGTGCTACAATCTGCTCCTCCTTGTTGGGCTGTACAAATGCTGCCATCTCGCAGTCAAAAACAAACTCCTCCAAGCGGTAGTCAATCTCCTTCTTCAAAACTCGTAAATTTGCCATAGTTATATTAGTTTTAGTATTTGCTATTATGCAAAGATAGTAAAAGGAAATAATATTTGCAAATAAAAGTTAAATTTATTCAGTTGTTTTATTGTCAAAAATTTTATAACTTTGCTGAGTATTACTTATATCACTTTTTTATGGCAGCAAGAGTTTGTAGTGAATGTGGTGGACTTGTAGCATCGTCATTGTCGATGTGTCCACATTGTGGTTATGCGATTGGCCGTTCTGATGGTGTTCAGGATGAGTATAACAGTAATTATTCGCAAGCTAACAACTATGCGAGGCCAGAGAATTATGGACTTAATCCCCATAATAATATATTGTGGCCAGTGATTGCACTCGTATTCTTTTGGCCATGTGCTATTGGCTCACTTATATACTATATTAAATCGGACCAGGCGTGGAACGTGGGTAATGCCGCATTGGCAAGGAGCTATGGCGAGTCATCGGCTAAGTGGGGCCACGCCTCAATATGGATTGTTATCATCATTTTGATATTTACCATCGCCTGCTTTGCGTGCGTTGGATCATGTATGTATGATTATTAAAGCGCATTGTAAGATAAATATTGGCCTTAGGGTGGTGCGTCGTCGTGAGGATGGCTACCACGAGTTGCAGACCGTGATGTATCCCGTTCGTGAGCTCTACGATCTGATCACTATCGAGCCTCTCGATAGCCTCGATGTGGAGTTTGAGAGTCGAGGTATTATAGTGGACTGCCCTGCGGATAAGAATCTATGTGTGCGTGCTGCACGCCTCATGCAGCAGCGATATGCTACACGAGGTGTTCGCATCACACTCAATAAGCGTGTACCCTTTGGTGCAGGTCTTGGCGGTGGCTCGGCCGATGCTACGGCTGTGATTGTTGCCATGAATGATATATTCGAGCTTGGCATTGATCGACCTACACTCTCGTCGCTTGCCGCAGAGCTCGGTAGCGATACTACATTCTTTGTCTACGACTCGGCTCAGTATTGCACTGGTCGTGGTGAGATTATGGAGCCCGTGGAGGTTAACCTGAGTGGTAAGTGGCTCGTTGTAGCTAAGCCACAGGAGGGTGTCTCTACGGCGGAGGCCTATGGTGGTGTAACGCCCGCAGTCCCCACAGATAATCTCTGCGAGCTGGTATCACGACCCGTTAGTGAGTGGCAGGGCTCTGTTGTCAACGACTTTGAACGACATATCTTGGTGTCACATCCACGTATTGCCGAGATTAAGCATTCGTTGCTCGACTCAGGTGCTGAGTATGCAGCGATGTCGGGCTCAGGATCAGCCGTGTTCGCAATTTTTGCACAGTGCCCTGAGCTTAACTTTGGCACTGAAACCTTTGTGCATAAAGAATTAATAAAATAAATTAAAGAAGTATGAAAAAGTTTATCTCAGTTGCATTGCTCTTTGTGGCAATGCTCGTGTGTGGCTCAGTGATGGCTGCACAGCCTAAGGCTAAAGAGTTTCTTGGTGAGTGGAGAGTATCAGACGATACTGTTTCGCTAATTCTTGGCGAGGTGCCCACGGAGATGGGCGATGCATCTTTCGGCTGTGTGATCGACTTTGTGAGCAAGTCTAAGGTCGAAGTATATATCGACGCTAACCTTCAGTTCTCTATCGATGAGGGTGTTAATATGGTTATGACCTTTGGTTGCAAGCTCGACTGTAATTGGAAGTATAAGAAGGGCGTTCTCAATATTGAGTACTACGATATAAATGCTTGGCTTGAGGATCTTAAACTTGAGCCTAACGACCCTGAGTTCCAGATGGCTATCGAGATGTTCCGCCCAAGTGTAGAGGAGGAGATGTCACGTATTATCATCGACTCATTCAAGGGTCTGCCAGTTGTCGAGTCTGGCGACGTTACAATCAATGGTGATAAGATGATTATCTTTGATGGTGGTAACTGCTTAGTTCTCGAGCGATAGGCGACTACTTGTCGCAATGTGGACAATGGTGGTGTTCTCCAAGTACTGTGTGGGGGACATCACCATGTGTTATTATCTGTATAGGGCAGTCGTAGTTGCGCAGCTGCTCCTCGGTTATCACGTTCGAGTCGTGGCGATGCACGTAGCGATTTACGCAGACTATGTTGCGCACAACGCTCGAGATTGTTCCCACGTCGTGCGACACCATGATGATAGCCATTCGCTCAGATAGATGGTGTAGCAAGTTGTATAGCTCGTTCTCGAAGCGGTTGTCTACGAAGTTGGTAGGCTCGTCGAGCACCAGGAGGCGTGGCTCAGAGATTATGGCACGGCAGAGCATAACACGCTGCAGCTGACCACCCGATAGCTCGCCTATGGGGCGATTTGCCAGATGCGCCAGCTCCGCCTGCTCGAGAGTCTGCATAGCCCTTAGTCGCACCTCTTTACCATATCGGTGTAATAGTCCACGCTCACGTTGTAGACCCGACATCACAACCTCGATAACCGAGATAGGAAATGCCTTGTCGAACGATGATACTTGGGGTAGGTAGCCGATATGTGGTTTACCACCACGCATCAATCTCTCGGAGTACTCTATCTTTCCCGTGTGGGGTGTGGTGCCCATTATAGCCTTCACAAGCGAGCTTTTACCACCGCCATTAGGGCCTATAACTCCAAGAAAATCATCGTCGTATATCTCCAAGTCCACGTGCTCGAGTGCTACGGTGTTGTCGTAGCGCACGCCGAGGTCGTGAATTGCGATTATGCTCTCTCTCTTACTCATTGCTCTGCGATATTAGCTCCACAACCTTGCGTATCTCAGCCTCGATATCTTGGCTTAGAGGGTCGCACTCAATAATCTCTGCATCTATCTCCTCGGCAATGGAACTTAGCTTGTCAGGGCTATACTGAGGCTGGTGGAATATGCGCTTAATACCCATCGTGCGTGCTCTCTCTATCAACACTACGAGCTGATGTGGTGTTGGCTCTTTGCCCTCCTGCTCGATTGTTATCTGCTCTATGGCATAGTCACGAGCAAGATAGGTGTAGGCGGGGTGGTATATCATTATTGCCTTTGTGCCAGATGCTGCAATATGCTCGCCACACTCCTTGTCTAGGGTCTCAAGGCGGTCGATGATGCGCTCCACGGAGTCGAAATATTTTGTTGAGTCCGAGTATGATGTGCGCAGTGCCGACTCGATGTTGCGTACCATGGTGATGAGTGCACGTGGCGATGTCCAGATATGTGGGTCTACGCCGTGCGAGTGGCTGTGGCCATGGTGGTGATGATGTGAGCAGCTGCCCTTGATAAGCTCAATGCCCTGAGATAGGTCGATAAGGCGTGAGCTGTTATCTATGTGGCGTGTGAGGCTCTTTTCGAAGTCAATGAGTCCAGTGGAGAATATTAGCTCTGCATCGCTGAGCTTGGCAATCTGCTGCGATGTAGGCTCGTAGCTCTCGGGACTTGCACCCTGGGGCACAAGAATCTCTACGTCAAAGTCGCCACATGTAGCCTCGTTTACAAGAGCCTGGAGTGGTGGAATTGTTACAAATATACTCTTTTGGTCAGTCTCTTTACTCTCTGAGCAGCCTGCGATTAGGAGTGTAAGGCTGAGTATTGCAAATAGTTTTTTCATTAATTTCGGAATTTGTTGCGCAAAGTTATAAAAAAAGTGGTACGATATTTTGTTTTTCTGCTTAAAAATTAAGATATTTGCCATTGAAATGAGAAAAACTTATGCAAAATGATTAAGAATATAACTGAAAAAATCGTTTACATTGGTGTCGATGACACCGATATCGACTTGTTCGAGAGCCAGTATGTAGTACCCAATGGAGTGTCGTACAACTCATATCTCATTCTCGATGAGAAGGTTGCTATCATGGATACCGTTGACCCTCGCAAGGGTGACGAGTGGTTCGAGAACCTCCGTGTTGCTCTCAATGGCCGTCAGCCTGACTACCTTGTAGTTCAGCACCTTGAGCCAGATCATGCAGGTAACATCGCACGTGCTATGGAGCTCTACCCAGATATGCAGGTTGTTGCTTCGGACAAGGCACTCAAGATGATGCCTCAGTTCTTCTTCGAGACTCAGTTCGAGGGTCGTGCTATCGGCGTTAAGGAGGGTGGTACACTCTCACTTGGTGGCCGCACGCTCCACTTTGTTATGGCTCCTATGGTTCACTGGCCAGAGGTTATGGTTAGCTACGATAGCACTGATAAGGTGCTCTTTGCGGCCGATGGCTTCGGTAAGTTCGGTGCCCTTTGCCACGAGGAGGAGTGGGCATGCGAGGCTCGCCGCTACTACTTCAACATCTGTGGTAAGTATGGTGCACCTGTCCAGGCACTCTTGAAGAAGGCCGCTACGCTCGATATCGCTATCATCTGTCCTCTTCATGGCCCTGTGCTCACCGAGAATCTCGGCTACTACATTGGCCTCTACGATACTTGGAGTAAGTATGAGCCTGAGACCGAGGGTGTGCTTGTTGCCTATGCTTCGATCCATGGCAACACTGCCGAGGTAGCTCGTAAGTTTGCCGACATACTTCGTGCCAAGGGTGCTGAGAAGGTTGTTGTTGCCGACCTCTCACGCTGCGACATGGCCGAGGCTGTCGAGGATGCTTTCCGTTATAGCCGCCTTGTTGTCGCTGCTGCGTCGTACGACTCCGATGTATTCCCACCTATGCACGACTTCTTGCACCACCTTGCTATCAAGAACTTCTGCAAGCGTCGTATCGGTATTATCGAGAATGGCTCATGGGCACCATCAGCAGGCCGTGCTATGCGCAATATCATTGACCGCTTCAAGGATGTTCAGGTTGTTGAGCCTATGGTGACTATCATGTCACGCATGAAGCCATCTGATGTTCCTGCACTCGAGGCTTTGGCCGATGACATTTTGACCGATAAGTGTGATCGCTGCGTAGAGTAACACTCTATCCTGAGATATACAAAGTTGGGACTGCTCCACCTCGGAGCAGTCCCAACTCTCTTTTATGTCGATACCTTTAGAACATCCAGCTAAAACGTAGCTGAACTTTGTGCTCTTTGAATCTATAATCTACATTGACATCATCCTCCGTATTTGGAAACTGGTGGCCGTCGAAGATGTAGTTTAGTGACATAGCAAAGCGCTTGGTCATCTTAATACCTATACCTCCGCCATAGAGAGGGTGTATGCTTCTTGGCTCGATAGCAAACGAGCCTCCTGCTTCGGCCATGAGGTATGGTGTTACCTTGCCATTTGTTGGGATCCAAAACTTGAAGTCTGCATATACCGGAATAAGCGCGGCCATGAGTGAGAAGTCATCAGTTGCGCCAAACAAAAGGTCGACACCTGTGCCTATACCTGCCGAGAAGTACTCTCCGAACTTTGCTCCCTGAATTGTCTGCACCGATACGCCATACATCATTGGTGTTCCATCGATGATCATATCCCATAGCTTAAGATGAATATCCGTTTTCGCAGCGCTGCCCGAAACAAATACCTCACCATAATACTTGGTATTGCCCTTCTGTGCCGTGGCAGGTGTTGAGATCATGGCTGCCATGGCCACTAATATTATGATAAACCGTTTCATGGTGCTCGATATTTTTTGTTATTCAGAGAGCTGTGTGATTTTTATAGAGTCGACCTTTGTGAAGCTGCGTGCAGTGACTGTCGCCTCACGCTTCAAGCCCGAGTCGTTAGCTTTGATGCGTACTACAATAGCCGAATCCCACTGAATGAGGGCACGTGTCTGCTCGTCGTAGTGGTTTATAACCTTTACAATCTCAATCCATGACTCCTTAGGTGTGAGGTCGCCACTCTCGTTGTCTACTTCCCAACGATCTGAGTAGTTGCCCGCTGTGATGTAAACCTCGTCAATACCTGTAGATTTTACTGGGATGATAAACTCCTCAGCACCCACTGCCTCTGCGGTCATCGCATCCTCGTAAAAATTAATCTCGGGTTTATCCTCAATCTTGCTTGGTATAATCTCCTCGCATGATACCAAACCCAAAACTGCTACTGCTAAAAACATAAACTTTTTCATAGTCGTAAATATTAGATGTTATTAAATATATGTATAGGCGTGATTTGTGTTTTCTGACTTTTCTTACTGCAAAGTTACTGTGCAGAGGTGCCTGAAACCAAATTTTTTGACCTAAAGTTTTTCCGTGACCCCCCCTAAAGTATTGATAATCAGGATGTTGAAAAATTGATTTTTGCCAATTTTTCATAGTGCTGATAATCAGTGAGTTACGAGGATGGATTTGGATGAATTCTGAAAAGTTGTGTAACTTGCAGAATATTAGATATTTACGTTGCTATGAAACAAAGAATGCCGAGCTCGAAGCCCGGCATTGTAGATTTTTGTTGCGCTATGCTTAGAAGTAGAGCTTGAAGCCTACCTGTGCATTTGCAAGAAGGTTAAAGTTCAAACCACTGCTGCTAACTTTGGTGTTAATCTTCTGGTTGAGTATCTCCTCGGTATCTGAGTCAGCGAGGTAGGCGTACTGCAACGAGCAGAGGCTAACACTCATCGCAAACTTCTTTGTTGGGCGGAACTCCACGGCAAATGGCTGAAGCTCGGTAGCAAAACCGCACATGGTGAAGCTCTCATCTGTCAACTCACTCTTACCTGTTGTGCCGAGGCCAAAGCCGATGGCGAAGTTAGGAGTGTAGTAGAAGTTGTCGGCAAGGCGAACGTAGTATGCAATATTAGGTGTAATAGTCAGCGAGTGGCTCTTTGAACCATCAGCAGTGTAGCCATAGCCAATATGGCCGCCGATACGGAGGTTGTTAGCCACGAAGTAGCCATACTCTACACCTACGCTGAGGTTGTCGCCGCCGAGCACGGTCATGCTGTCGCTCTGCTGATCATTTACCGTGATCTTTGATGTTGTCTTGCCAGTGTTGTAGCCGAGGTTGATGCCGAGGGTCTGCTCGCCCTTCTGCTGCGCTGAGGCTGAGAATACCATTGAAGCAATGGCAACGAGGGTCAATAATGTTCTTTTCATAATAAAAGGGATTAGGTTTATGTTTAGTTTGCTTATACAAAGGTAGCACAATTTTCTGCGCACCCAAACAAATTTCAACATAAACCTAATATCTTAAAACAGATTTCACTGTTGTATTAGAATGCAAAGCCGAGTTTTAGCTGAACTGCGCTCATGCCCAAACTCACACCACTTGTGCCTAGCTGCTGAAGGTGGTAGCCGAGCGACATTGCAAAGACACCCGCCTTGAAGCCGAGGCCTGCGCCAAACATTAGTCCGCCAAACGATGGATCCTCGATTGCCAATCCGTAACCTACGTCAACCATGAGGAATGGGTCGAATTTGCCATAGGTAGGAGCATATAGCTTTATGTCGGCAAAGAGTGGAGCCATCAATATTCCCGACTCAAAATCCTGTGTGTAGTAGTCCACACCAAGGCCTACACCCGCCGAGAAGCACTCGCCAACACGTGCGCCGTGAATGGTGTGCAGCTGGAAACGGTTCACTGGCAATGAGCCTACGCCGTAGTTACCCGAGATATATACCTCACCCTGATACCTTGTCTGCTGTGCCTGGGTGGTTGTTGAGATACCTGCAAATAGAGTTATTGCTAGTATAAGAGAAAATAGTCGTCTCATAGTCGTTAGTATTTAATTGTGTAGTTGTCGTCGATTACGATGTTTGGAAGTACGGTGTTCGATGGTATGTAGGCATCCTCACCCTTGATGCAGAGGCAGAAGAAACCGAATGGGAATACCACAATGCCGCCACCTACGCCAAGACCTATGGCAAGACCCTCGCGCTCCTTGCCCACAGACTGCATGCCGCCCATGAGGAATATGCGCTGGCCGTCAACAGCGGTGGTCGATAGACAGTCGATACGGATCTCACCTGGCTTGCCCAGACCCTTGTGCTCCACGGTAGATACGTTGAGCTCTACGTTTGTACCACGACGAATAAGGATGTTACCCTCGCCATCAGTGACATTGGCGTCGATTATTGCTGTTGGTGTTGTCTGGAACTTAGCGCCGCTACTTACATCCGAGCATAGACGTACACGCACTGCCTGTCCATTTGTGATATTTGGCTGCTGGGCCGATACTGCGCCAATCGAGAGTAGTGCAACGAAAAAGAGAATGAGTTTTTTCATAGTTATAAGTTTTTTAGGTTCTACGTTATATCTGTTCTTACAAAGTTAGCAATTTTTTCTGCTTGTCAAATTATTTGTTCATGATTTGTTTTATTCCGTTTGGTCGTCGTACAGCCCTTTGTGTTCATCCTTGTACATTCTGCGAGTGTATATGCCCTCGGTAATTTCGGCCTCGGAGTTGACCTCTTTGACAAGTATCCAGTATGTGGGGTTGTCATACGAATTTTGCACCTCGTCAAGCTCCCAGCCGTAGTCGGTAAGGTAGTTGAGCGCCTGCACCAACGTCTTGAAATGGATGCTGTTGCCATTTTTGTCGACCAGCCAATTTAGTCGATCGTCGTCTTGTCCGTAGTCGACGTGTAGTCGCCCGGCGACCGACCCTGTTTCGCTGCCACGTATCGTGCAGTATGCCCGCTTGGGTGACTGCGCCTGGAGTGTTGCAATGCAAAAGATTGCAAGTAGTAGTGTTATAAGCCGTTTCATGGTATAGATTTTTAGGTTGTTTAGTCCGCTTGTCGTTCACTTTTGCAAAGTTAACAATTTCCCCCCCCCACCAAATTTTGGGCTTAAAATCTGTTCTATGGCCCGTAAAAAGTTGCATATTCATTATATAAACACCGAATATGCACCTTTTCTGACATGAGGGTGCGATTTTACTCTGCCTATTCTGAAATGTTGGCCTCAGGGGTCTGCTCTCTACTTAGAATCATAACAATGTTTATCTCGTCGAGCCCACTGCCCTCGAGTATGCTCGGCTGAAATCGGGTGTAGGTAGACTCAAGCCTCCATCCAAGCTCAGCCATGTAGTTGAGTGCCTCGATCATCGTGTCGAAGCTTAGTCGCCGACCTCTCTCATCCTCGAGGTATTTGGTGTGTCGTGACTTCTGCCCGTAGTTAACCTCCACGGGACCTATGCGTCCATTTTTAATGCTTGCCAGATGACTACCCGTGATTGAGCAGTATACGATTGTTGGCTCCTGGGCGTAGAGTGTTGTGGCGCATGCCAGTGCAATAATTAGTGATAGAATACGTTTCATAATTGTGGGGTATTTATGTTTGCTTAATACAAAGTTACTACCACCAACTCTTATATCACTCTTCGCCCTCGCCCAATCGCCCCATTTGCAGGGTGAAACGACTAATAGGTGGGGTGAAGCGACAAATGGCTCTCTGCAAGTTGATTTTATACGTAGTAGACTGCCCCAAAAAATAGTTCTACGCCTAAGAACAAAAAAAATAGCAGTGATCTGCTCACTGCTATCTCTATTTTACTTACTATTTCTATCGCTGGATGACGCCGCTACCCACGAGGATGTCGTCTGAGTACCAGGCGGCAAACTGGCCGGCGGTGATGCCTCGCTGTGGCTCGTCGAATAGGATATATAGGCCGTCGCTCTCCATGATAAGCTCTGCGCCCTGGAGTGGCTGGCGGTAGCGTATGCGTACCATATATCTGCGGCGCTGGCCAACGCTCATACGATCGCACGCATCGGTCCAGTGTATATCCTGCATCTCAATCTTGAGAGCCTTGCGGTATAGACCTGGGTGGTTGTCGCCCTCGCCAACATATACAACATTCTGCTCCACATCGGTGCCAATGACAAACAACGACTCCTTGCGACCACCAATACCCAAGCCCTTGCGCTGGCCTATGGTGTAGAAGTGAGCACCCTGGTGAGTGCCTATCTTCTTGCCGTCACGCACCGTGAGGCGGAATGGCTCTGCGAGCGTGCGGAAGTCATCACTCTCAGAGTTGCGCACAAAGCGTGGCGAGTGGGGTAGTATCTCGTGTACATTACCCTGCTTGGCGGCGAGCTTCTGTTGTAAAAATACGGGGAGGTCAACCTTGCCTACAAAGCAAATACCTTGCGAGTCCTTGCGCTTTGCCGTGGCGAGCTTCTGCTCCTCGGCTATGCGGCGCACCTCGGGCTTGAGGAGCTCTCCGACAGGGAACATGGCATAGGATAGCTGCTCCTGCGTAAGCTGGCATAGGAAGTAGCTCTGGTCCTTATTGGGGTCTGAGCCCGCAAGTAGCTGATAGTGAGTATCGCCATTCTCGTCGACCCACTCCCTACGGCGGCAGTAGTGGCCCGTAGCAACACGCTCAGTACCAAGCTTTAGTGCCTCCTTGAGAAAGGCGTCGAACTTAATCTCTCTGTTGCATAGCACGTCGGGGTTGGGTGTGCGGCCTGCCTCGTACTCCGAGAACATATACTCCACAACACGCTTGCGGTACTCCTCGGAGAGGTCGACATAGTGAAACTCTATATCGAGTCGCTTGGCTACGAGCTCGGCAAATACCTGGTCGTCGTACCATGGACAGTCGCCCTCGAGCGTGCCCGTGGTGTCGTGCCAGTTGCGCATGAAGAGGCCGATGACCTCGTGACCCTGCTGCTTGAGCAGGTACGCCGCCACCGACGAATCTACACCTCCCGAAAGACCTACAACAACCCTCATAATACGACCTGCTATCGTATAAGCTGCATGAACTCATCACGTGTACGTGGGTCCGAAAGGAAACAACCTGTAAATGCCGATGTGGTAGTCACCGAGCGCTGCTTCTCGACACCTCGCATCTGCATGCAGGTGTGGCTTGCCTCAATAACGACAGCTACACCAAGTGGATTGAGTGCCTGCTGAATACTATCACGAATCTGCACAGTGAGGCGCTCCTGCACCTGAAGACGACGTGCAAAGCACTCGACAACACGTGCAACCTTCGACAAACCAGTGATATAGCCATTAGGGATATATGCCACGTGTGCCTTGCCGATGAATGGCAACATGTGGTGCTCGCACACCGAAAAGAGCTCGATATCCTTCACGAGAACCATCTGCTGATACTCCTCCTTGAATATCGCCGAGCGAAGAATCTCGATAGGATCCTGCTGATAGCCCTTCGTAATAAACGACATAGCCTTGGCTACACGCTCTGGGGTCTTGATGAGTCCCTCACGCTCGGGATCCTCGCCAAGCAGACGCAAGATCTCACGATAGTGACCCATAAGCGCCTCGATCTTCTCCTGGTTGTATATATCTAAACGCTGATAATTTGATGTGTACTCCTCCATAATCTTATATTATATATTACAAAGGTATAAAAATATTCCGTTATACAAAAAAAGTGCGTACCTAACCAGGTGGTTATGCACGCTCTTCGTTAGTTGCGCTCGTCGAAATCGGCTATAGCTCCAGGAGTCCCTCGGGCAGCACGAACTTAATGATTCGTCGCTCGAAGTCTATGTTGGCTATAAACTCCTCGGCAGCGGGTATGAGGTGCTCTCTACCTTCGAGTGTGATCTCAAAGAGAGGGTTGGCCTCGCTGTCGTAGTAGTCGCTGATAGAGCCCTTGCGCTTGTCGACAATAGCGGTAAAGCCAATGAGATCCTCCATGTAGAACTCGTCATCGGCATCCTCCGACTCCTCGTCCTGGATAAATATCTCGTGACCGACAAGGAAGTCCTCTGCACGGCGCGATGTGTCGATATCGTCGAAGTGAGCCACAGCACCTGCCTGACCGCGACGCTCAAACGAAGAACAAAAAATAGGAACCGCTAATCCGTCAATAGTGACAAATAGCGGTTCCTCGATTGTGAAATCGTCGGGGAACGCAGCGTAGAGCGAAATCATCACTCCGCCATCGGTGCCGAATAGTCGGCCTATACGTCCCACGGCGATCATACACCTCAGGTGGATTAAGCCTCTGTAGCCTCCTCAGCTGGAGCCTCAGTTGCCTCAGCAGCCTCAGCAGCAGCCTCAGCAGCGGCAGCAGCCTTCTTCTCAGCGATAGCTGCAGCACGATCCTCCTTAACCTTAGTCTCGGCAGCAAGCTGTGCCTTCTTAGCAGCAGTAGCATCAGATGCGAGCTTGTTGCTCTTAGCATCGATCTTTGACTGCTTCTCAGAAGCCCAAGCGTTGAACTTTGCCTCAGCCTCAGCCTCGGTGAATGCGCCCTTAGCTACACCACCCAAAAGGTGCTTCTTATACAATACGCCCTTGTACGAGAGAATTGCTCGACAAGTGTCTGTAGGTTGTGCGCCCTTAAGTAACCAATCCAAAGCTCGGTCGAACTTCAAATCGATTGTAGCAGGATTCGTGTTAGGGTTGTAAGTACCCAACTTCTCGATGAACTTACCATCACGTGGCGCTCTGCTATCTGCGGCAACG
>JAGBXX010000019.1 GCA_017629035.1 Alistipes sp.
GAAGGGCTACCCAGTTATCATCCGTCTCCTGGACCCACCATTGCACGAGTTTGCTCCACACACAGAGAAGGAGCAGCGTGAGTTGGCTGAGGAGTTGAACGTACCATTCGAGAAGATTGCTGCTAAGGTTGAGTACTTGGGTGAGGTTAACCCTATGTTGGGTCACCGTGGTTGCCGTCTTGGTAACACATACCCAGAGATCACTGAGATGCAGGCACGTGCTATCATCGAGGCTGCTATGAATGTTAAGGCTGCTGGCACACCTGTTAAGGTTGAGATCATGGTTCCACTCGTAGGTAACCACAAGGAGCTCCGCTACCAGAAGAACATCATCGACAAGACTGCTGAGGCAGTATTCGCAGAGCGTAACGACCGTATCGACTACCTCGTGGGTACAATGATCGAGGTTCCACGTGCTGCTGTTACAGCTAACCAGATCGCTGAGGTTGCAGAGTTCTTCTCATTCGGTACTAACGACCTTACTCAGATGACTCTCGGTTTCTCTCGTGACGATATCGCTAAGTTCTTGCCAGTATACCTTGAGAAGAATATCCTCAAGAACGATCCATTTAAGGTATTGGATCGCAACGGCGTAGGTCAGCTCGTACGTGAGGCTGTATTCAAGGGCCGCACAACACGTCCTGATTTGAAGTGTGGTATCTGCGGTGAGCACGGCGGTGAGCCATCATCAGTAGAGTTCTGCCACCACGCAGGTCTTAACTACGTAAGCTGCTCTCCATTCCGTGTGCCTATCGCACGCCTTGCAGCAGCTCACGCAGCATTGAGCCAGAAGTAGTAGATATACTTCATAAACCTCAGGGAGCAGCCCACTCGGGTTGCTCCCTATTTTTATATATAATAACACCGAGAAGTAGCCCCTCGAACAATATCTGAGGTAAAGAATTGGGCTTGGCTAAAAAAAATATCATTTTTTAGATACACCATATTACTTTTTTTACTACATTTGTATGAAATTAAGCGGTGCTATGTATTTTAGCACCAAATACGCTATTGAATAAAACAATAAACTAATTACATATAACTACAAACTTCACTACAATGGACAACGTAAACGTACTGCAGTTGCAAGATGTTGTTATCCGTTTCTCGGGTGACTCAGGTGATGGTATGCAGCTCACCGGTACACTCTTTTCGGACACGTCGGCACTCTTGGGTAATGGCATCTCGACATTCCCAGACTATCCTGCCGAGATTCGAGCACCACAGGGAACTGTGGCTGGCGTATCAGGATTCCAGGTTCACATCGGCTCAAGCCGTGTAGACAACCCTGGCGACTACTGCGATGTGCTCGTGGCTATGAACCCCGCAGCACTTATCGCTAACCGCAAGTGGCTCAAGCCATCGGCTACTGTTATCATCGACGGCGATACAATGACCGAGGATAACATCAAGAAGGCTGGTTTCAAGACTATGGATCCTATTGCGGAGCTCAACCTCCAGGACTACAACGTGGTTATTCCAGACATTACAACCATGACTAAGGAGGCTCTCAAGGACTCTGGCATGGACAACAAGGCTGTTGTAAAGTGCAAGAATATGTTTGCACTCGGTATTGTCTTCTGGATGTACAACCGTCCTGATGACTACGCTAAGAACTACCTCGACTCTAAGTTCGCTAAGAAGAACCCTGCTGTTGCCGAGGCAAACAAGAAGGTTATCGAGGCTGGTTACAACTATGCAGCTAATACTCACCAGTTTGCAAACAACTATACAGTAGCTCCTGCAGAGCTCGAGAAGGGTATTTATCGTTCAATCAACGGTAACACTGCTACAGCTTGGGGTTTCTGCGCTGCATCTGAGAAGTCAGGTCTTCCTCTCTTCTGCGGCTCATACCCTATCACTCCTGCTACCGTGATTCTCGAGGAGCTCGCTAAGCGTCGTGACCTCGGCGTTAAGACTGTTCAGGCTGAGGATGAGATCGCAGGTATCTGTACATCTATCGGTGCTGCTTATGCTGGTAACTTCGCAGTTACAACAACTTCAGGTCCTGGTATCTCACTCAAGAGCGAGGCTATGGGCTTGGCAGTTATGGCAGAGCTTCCATTGGTTGTTGTTGATGTTCAGCGTGGTGGTCCATCTACAGGTCTTCCTACAAAGACTGAGCAGAGCGACTTGAACCAGGCACTCTACGGCCGTAATGGTGAGTGTCCTATGGTTGTTATCGCTGCATCTTCACCAAGCGACTGTTTCCACTATGCATTCATGGCAGGTAAGATCGCTATGGAGCACATGACTCCTGTAATGCTTCTTACCGACGGTTTCATCGCTAACGGTTCTGAGCCTTGGAAGATTCCTTCAATGTCTGAGTACCCTGCTATCGTTCCTCCAATCGTTGAGGCACGCACTGAGGGCGAGTTCTTGCCATACGAGCGTAACGAGAAGTTGGCTCGTGGCTGGGCATTCCCAGGTAAGGAGGGTCTTGAGCACCGTATCGGTGGTTTGGAGAAGGATAAGCTCCGTGGTACTATCTCACACGATCCTAAGAACCACCAGGAGATGGTAACAACACGCCGCAAGAAGGTTGAGCTTGTTGCCGAGGAGTTGCCTGAGATTGAGGTATTTGGCGCAGACAACGCAGATGTTCTTGTTGTTGGTTGGGGCGGTACACGTGGTCACCTCCACAGCGCTGTTAAGCAGCTCCAGGACGAGGGCAAGAGCGTAGCTCACCTCCACTTCAACTACATCTACCCATTGCAGAAGGGTGTTGCTGAGGTTTTGAAGCGCTACAAGCGTATCGTCGTTTGTGAGCTCAACGAGGGCCAGTTCGCTGGTTACTTGCGTCAGCAGTTCAACGATGTAGTGATCGAGTCATACGGTAAGACTGAGGGTCAGCCATTCACCGTTATCGAGATCAAGGATAAGGTAAATTCAATGTTGTAAGAACACCACTAATAACTTAATAATAGAGAAAACTATGGCAGAATTTAAGTATACACCCGCTGATTTCAAGAGCGATCAACAGGTAAAGTGGTGTCCAGGTTGTGGCGACCACGCCATCCTTAACGCCGTACAGCGTGCTATGCCTGAGGTGGCAGATGCACTCGGCAAGCCACACAATAAGTTTACATTCGTTTCAGGTATCGGTTGCTCATCACGCTTCATCTACTACATGAAGACCTTCGGCTTCCACACCATCCACGGTCGTGCGAATGCTATTGCAACAGGTATCAAGACAGCTAACCCAGACCTCTCTGTATGGGTATGTACAGGTGACGGCGACTCATTGGCTATCGGTGGTAACCACTTCATCCACGCCATCCGTCGTAACATCGACCTCAACGTAATCTTGTTCAACAACGAGATCTACGGCTTGACAAAGGGTCAGTACTCTCCTACTACCAAGCTTGGCAAGATCACTAAGACATCGCCATTTGGTACTGTCGAGAAGCCATTTACTCCAGGTGAGTTGGTTATCGGTGCTAAGGGTACATTCTTCGCACGTACTATCGACCAGGAGGTTATGCTCACTAAGGACTGCTTGCTCGCAGCTGCTAAGCACAAGGGCATGGCTGTTACTGAGGCGTTGGTTAACTGTATGATCTTCAACGACAAGACTCACGCTATGTTTGCTGGCGACAAGGCTACTCGCGAGGAGAACACTATCTTGCTCAAGCATGGCGAGAAGATGCTCTTCGGTAAGGACAAGCAGAAGGGTCTTGTATTCGAGAATATGCGTCTTAAGGCAGTTACTATCGGCGAGGATGGTTACACTATCGACGATGTATTGGTACACGATGCTAAGTGCGCGGATACAACTCTCCACTCAATGCTTGCTGCAATGAAGTACCCAGAGTACCCAGTTGCTGTAGGTGTCATCCGTGATGTTGACGACGAGAATGTCTACGACGTCAAGGTTGCTGAGCAGGTTGAGCAGGTTAAGGCAGCCGCTAAGATCAAGTGTGTTGACGACCTCCTCCGCTCAGGACAGACTTGGGAGATTAAGTAACGGTGATATTTACTCACCAACGAGGATTGTCCGACATCGGGCAATCCTCTTTTTGTAAATATTTGATATGAAACATCTATTAAGATTCCTGGCTATCATATCACTACTACTCGTGTCGTGCGACAGGAGCGAGAGCCCTAAGACACGCATCGTCGAGGATTTTAACTTCGACTGGTGCTTCACCCTGGGCGACAAGGCTCAGTACGCCACAGCAGAGTATAACGATAGCAACTGGCGACAGCTACACCTACCCCACGACTGGAGTATCGAGGGCGAATTTAACCGCAGAAACCCATCGACACCCGCTGGTGGTGCCCTTCCAGGTGGCATAGGCTGGTATCGCAAGAGTTTTACCTCGCCTAATCTCGAGGGCAAGGTTGTACATATCGAGTTCGACGGTATATTCATGAATAGCACCGTCTATGTCAACGGAGAGAAGGTGGGATATCGCCCATACGGCTACTCATCGCTATCCTACGACATCACGCCCTATCTTCGTCCCGAGGGCGAGGAGAATGTGATCGCCGTACGTTGCGACAACCTCCACCAGCCTAACTCACGCTGGTATGCAGGCTGTGGCATATATCGTAATGTGCGACTTGTGACAACATCTGAGCTCTTCGTAGATTACTCGGGAACATACATCACTACGCCCGAGGTTAGCAACGATGCAGCCACTGTTGACGTATCAGTTACTGTGCGCAACCTCAGCGAGTTAGCACAAACGTTCACGCTACAAAACACCATTCTCAATGCCAACAAATCGAAGCAGGCAAATGGTTCGCAAACAGTAACCATCGAGGCTGGCGAGAGCAAAGAGGTGAAGATGAGCCTGGAGCTCAGCTCGCCAAAGCTATGGGATATAAGCAACCCATACCTCTACACCATGCTCACCACCATCGAGGTAGATGGCAACGTTGTCGACGAGTACCCCACAACATTTGGCGTGCGCACCATAGAGTTTAAGGCCGACACAGGCTTCTGGCTCAATGGCCGCAACGTGAAGCTCAAGGGTGTATGTATGCACCACGATCTAGGTGCTCTGGGCTCGGCAATACACCGCCGTGCGCTGGAGCGTCAGCTCGACATCCTGCAGTCGTATGGCGTGAATGCTATCCGCACGGCACACAACCCTCCTGCACCCGAGCTCCTCGAGCTGTGCGACCAGCGAGGAATACTCGTCATGGACGAGGCCTTCGATATGTGGCGACGTGCCAAGACCAAGTATGACTACGCTCGATTCTTCGACGAGTGGCACCAGCGTGACCTCATAGACTTTATCAAGCGTGACCGCAACCACCCCTCTATCATCATGTGGAGTGTGGGCAACGAGATTCTCGAGCAGTGGGACTCTCAGGAGCACGCAAGCCTCGACAAGCTCCCCACTGAGCAGCGCAACCTGCTCATGAACTTTATCGGGGAGAACGCCTCGGGCAACTCAACAGATGTGGAGCGCAACCCTAACGTGCTACTCACACGCCACATAGTATCTACGCTCAAGGAGTACGACAACACACGCCCTGTTACGGCGGGTTGCAACGAGACACGTCCTCACAACAACCTGCTCCGCTCGGGCGCAATGGATATTGTCGGTTTTAACTACCATGAGCAAGACTACGATTCGGTGCGTGTATGGTATCCAGAGATGCCATTTATTGGCTCAGAGACGGCCTCTGCGCTCAATAGCCGAGGTTTCTACCTCCACCCCTCAAGCCAGGTACATGTTGTCCCTGCACGCTGGGATTTGCCATATAACACGCCACACCACCAGTGCTCGGCATACGACAACAGCCGTGCACCATGGGCAACACTCCACGAGGCAGCATGGATTGCGGTGCGTGACAGAGATTTCTGCGCCGGCACATTTGTCTGGACAGGCTTCGACTACCTCGGCGAGCCTACGCCCTACAGCTGGCCATCACGCTCGTCGTATTTCGGCATTGTGGACCTCTGTGGCTTCCCCAAGGATTGCTACTATATGTATCGCTCTGAGTGGACCGAGGAGCCTACCCTACACCTCTTCCCACACTGGAACTGGTCGGAGGGCGACAAGATCGACATCTGGGCATACTACAACACTGCCGACGAGGTTGAACTCTTCCTCAATGGTGAGTCGCTGGGCAAGAGCAGCAAGACCGAGGATAGGCTTCACGCTCTCTGGGAGGGCGTAGAGTTCGTTGCAGGCGACATTACGGCAGTGGCATATAAGGATGGCAAGGAGATTATGCGCCACACTCGCAAGACTGCAGGCGAGCCAGCAGAGATACGCCTTACTGCCGACCGTGATATGCTTACGGCCGACGGCTACGACTTGGCATATATCACCATCGACTGCTACGACAAGGATGGCACGTTTGTCCCCACGGCGATGAATCAGCTCTACTTCGACGTCGAGGGCGCTGGCGAGCTTATGGGCGTGGATAATGGCAACGCTGCAGGCGGCGAGTCGCTCAAGGGCTCAAAGATGAAGCTATTCAACGGCAAGGCACTTGCAATCATCCGCACACTTAGAGATGTGCAGGGCGATATCCGCCTACGTGTCCGTGGCGACGGTGTCAAAGATGCCACAATAGTGCTTACTAGCAAGTAAATATATCAATATTGCGACAAAAGGTCTGCCTTACGAGTGTATGGGCAGACCTTTTTGTTAATACGGGCATAAATGAGCGCAAAAATCTGATTTAGGCTATTTCATTGATTTGCAAGATATTGCATTGCGTCGACAATAAAAAGCGATAAAAAAGATATTTTTTTTCACGAAAAAATTTGCAGATACAAAAAAAGTAGTTATCTTTGCACTCGCTTAAGGAAAGTTAAGCAACACAAATGATGGTGCCATAGCTCAGTTGGTAGAGCAAAGGACTGAA
>JAGBXX010000020.1 GCA_017629035.1 Alistipes sp.
GGTTCTATCGCTGACCTTAACCGTCTTCCAGCTGCTTTGTTCGTTATCGACGTTCAGAAGGAGCAGAACGCTGTTAAGGAGGCTAAGCGTTTGAGCATCCCCGTATTTGCAATGGTAGATACTTGTTGTGATCCAACCGACATTGATTACGTTATTCCTGCAAATGACGATGCTGCAAAGTCAATCGCTACTATCCTTGATGTAGTATGTGGTGCTATTGCAGAGGGTGCTGAGGAGCGCAAGCTCGAGAAGGAGAAGGAGGCTCAGGAGACTGAGGCAGCTGAGGCTAAGCAGTCAAAGCCACGCATCAAGAAGGCAGTTAAGGCTGCTGTAGATGCTCAGGAGGCTATCGTAGCTGAGGTTGTTGCTGCTACTGAGGAGTAATCCTTTGTTAGTAGACTCTCACTCACTTTTGAGGCATACATTTTACCGAGAGCGGGTAGGCATCAGGTCCGCTCGCCTCGGTTTTTTTAGAATTATTTAACCGAAAAAAATATTTACAGATATGGAAATCAAAGCAGCTGATGTAATGAAGCTCCGCAAGATGACCGGTGCTGGTATGATGGATTGCAAGAAGGCTCTTCAGGAGGCTGAGGGCGATTTCGAGCGCGCTAAGGACATCATCCGTGAGAAGGGTAAGCTCGTAGTAGCAAAGCGTTCTGATCGTACTGCTACTGAGGGTGTTGTTGTAACTAAGATCGTTGACAATAAGGGTTATATCCTTTGCCTCGCTTGCGAGACTGACTTCGTAGCTCAGAACAACGAGTTCGGTGCTTCAGCAAACGCTATTCTCGACCTCGCAGTATCTGCTGACGCAGCAGACCGTGACGCTCTTATGGCTGTTAAGAACGCTGAGGGTATCACTGTTGAGGAGATCGTTACTGAGAAGTCTGGTCAGACAGGTGAGAAGGTAGAGCTCGCATACTACGCACGTGTAGAGGCTCCTTACTGCATCGCTTACGTTCACTTCAACAAGAAGCTCGGTACTGTTCTTGGCTTCAACAAGGCTATCGACGAGGAGACTGCTCGCAAGGTTGCTATGCAGGCAACAGCTATGGCTCCACTCTCAATCGACGAGCAGGACTGCCCAGCTGACGTTGTAGAGAAGGAGAAGGCTATCCAGCTCGAGATGATGAAGCAGGATCCTAAGAACGCTAACAAGCCAGAGGCTATCCTCGAGAAGATCGCTGAGGGTAAGATGCGTAAGTTCTACGAGGAGAACACTCTTCTCAACCAGTGCTTGGTAGGCGAGAAGGAGTCTATCCGTGAGTTTATCCAGAAGGCAGACAAGGAGGCTACTGTTGTGGCTTACAAGCGTTTTGCTCTCGAGGCATAATTTGCAGATTATAAAGCAGCATTTGCTGCACATGCCTAATAGTAAACCGGCTCGGGCTGTACTTAGTGTACTATCCCGAGTCGGTTTCTTTTGTCATGTACAGCATCTACTACCTTCTGACACGAAATTTTGTGGTGCTGATTTATGTGGGCAAGGGCATAGGGAGAATAGGGGAGAATTGTGGAGATTGAGCAGTGAGTAATCGGCAGTAGCAACGAGATAGCTATTACTAATTTGATAGCGCCCCGCTAAATTCCTTAAACTCTCTAAATTCACTTTCTTCGCGCTCCCATCTATCCCACATTATAAACCCTATGCGTAGCATCCCTTACTTCTCACCTTCCACCTCTTGACTTAAACTTAAAAAGTGTGGGTATTAAAATTAATACCCACACTTAATATAGACCCTGTGCGAAGCACTTCTTACCTCTCACATCTTATTGCTGGCTGCCGCCACCGCCAAGACGGCCACGATCCTCTGCCGAACCGCTCTCCACAGACTTAGCACGGAACTGTTTACCCGCCTTGAAGTTGTAGTCGATAGAGAAGTTGAGCGATGGGCGTTGCCATGGCTGGTCGACAGTCATCACACGCTTGAACGTAGGCTCCTCGATAGTGATTGCCTGCTTCTGAGGTATGATGTTGTTAACACTCAGCTTGATAGTCATCTTATTATCCAAGAGTCGCTTCTTGAAGGTTATATCTATATTACCCATATCTTTGAGTCGTGTGTTGCCAGCCACAAGACCGTGCATATATCGCGCACTAAGGTCGATAAAGTAGTTCTTAGGCAGTGTGAACGACATCTGAGCGTTGGCGAAGCCCATGAAGTTGCGGCGTATAGGCTCGTCGGGGTAGATGCGCTGACCCATGTACATACCCATAAGGTTGACATTTGCCGACCACCACTTTGTTATCTGGAACGGAAGGTTGACCATTCCATAGTAGTTGTTCATGGTAGGGTAGTTTATGTGCTGCATTATCAGCACCTTGGGGTTTGTCTTGTCCACTATCGTTGTCTGCTGTATGGCGTTCTGCGTGAGCTTCATGCCGAGGGTTATAGTGTACTTATATTTAAGCACGCCCGTAACTGATAGAGAGTTGTCGTACGAGGGCTTAAGGTTGGGGTTACCACGCTGAATCATATACTCCGATATCTTCATCTCGTTGGGCGAGAGAGCCCAGAACGAGGGGCGAGATATTGTACGGGCATACTGTGCCACGATAGAGTATGAGCCATCCTTACTTAGAGCATACGATATGTTAGCATTAGGGAAGAGGTCGAAGTAGTTCTGTGTCACGTCGCCCGACTTATCGTTGAAGTTTGTGTACTCGCCACGCAGACCACCTACGAGGCTCACGCGACCGAGATTTGCTGTTGCAGTGACGTAGGCGGCACCGATATTCTCCGAGTAGCCTATGTTGTAGTTCTTATCGGCATTAGGAGTCCACGCCTCGCCAAGTATATACTCATAGTCGGCTCTATTGCCGTTGCTGTTGTAGGTATACTTGAGTCCCGCTCTGAGCACAACCTTTGGCGAGAGCACCTTCTCAAGTGATAGGTTGGCAGTCGCTAAGTTATTGCTGCTGAGTGTTGTGCTGCGGTACACAGAGTCTCTGGCAATGAGCGTGATAGGCTCTAAAATAGTATCAACGTAGTCGTTGTATGTAGGCGACTTTGAGTGTGTGTAGTCGCCGATAAACTTCAGCTTAGAGCCCTTGTCGTCAAGCTTATAGATGTAGTTGAACGTCGCCGTTGTCATGTTGTGGTGCGACTTGCTTATGTAGTCACCATCGGAACGTGTCACAAGCTCTGCAAGCTGATGCTCTGACCATGTGTCAGTAGCACTATTAGAACCATAGTGGTTGAACTGCACCTCGGCACCTATCGAGTGGCGGTCGTTTAAGTCGTATACAAAGCCGATGTTGGCACCTCCCCACTTCGACTTATCATCCATTGTCGATGCTGCGTCGATAACGCTGCCTGCTGTATAGTCGGTATGCTCCGTTGACTCGTAGAAGTTACCATTTGTGCCCACCCACGTACGACCATAGAGGTTTAGGTTGCCCTGGTTGTAGTTGAGCGATACCGATGGCATCACATTGTACATACCCTTGGTGCCACCTACCACGAGTGCTGCAGTACCCATAAGACCAGAGTCGAGGCGACGCTTGGTAGTAATCTTGACGATACCTCCCGACGATGCAGCGTCGTAGTCGGCACCCGACTGAGGGATAACCTCTATGCGCTGAATATCCTCGGCACGTAGTGAGCGAATATACGCCAAGAGCTGTGCATCCGTTAACTTTACCTCACGGTCGTTGAGATATATCTTCGAGCCTGAAGCACCGTTAATCGATATCTTGTCGTCCTGAATCCATATACCTGGGGCGCTCTTGAGCAGCTCCTCGCCATCCTTTCCAAGGGCAATAGGGGAGTTTGCCACGTCGACAACGAAGCGGTCTGCCTCACGACGTATGAGCTGCGCTGTCACTACCACCTCCTGAATCTGCTCGGCATCATCCTCGAGGGTTATGTCGCCAATGTTCTTGCTCTCAGATATCGATATCTCTGACTTATGTGGCACATATCCGATAAATGTTACATGTAGTGTGTAGTCACCCTTGGGTGCTGATAGCGAGAACTCACCCTCGCTATTTGTGGCACTACCTGCCACCTGTGCATTGTTCTCCTGGGTTAGGATAACCGTAGCATAGGCTATAGGCTCGTTGTTGGTCGATACCACTCGTCCCGAGAGTGTGTATCTCTGTGCTGCTGCGCTCACTGTGGCTGCCACCATAATCATAAGTGACAATACCAAACTCTTTACTGCTCTCATATTGCTAATTTTTCTGTTAATTTAGCATGTTAGTACAAAGTTAAACATTTCCCCCCCCCGCCAAAATTTTTGGTAACTTATTTTCATAAATGAGGCGAAATTTTAACATATATTAACTTTATGCCCCATAATCGGCCCAAAACGAAGGCGGAGGTGGGGTATTTATCGTATTATAGTGTATTACTCAACTAATACACCGCAAATATATCGACTTGATTCTATATTTCCAAATATTTTGGGAGAAAAAACTCACAAAATTTCGATACCTATGTTTATTCACACGTGAGAGCGAGCGGCTAAAAATGATGATTTTTTGTTGCTAATTTTTGCGTTTAATTTCGCAAAAATTCGTATCTTTGCAAAATTGAAGAAATAGTCGTTAAAAAATAAGTTTATTATGTTAAGTTTTATCTACTACATCCTTGCAACAGCCATCTGTTTTGTGCTCTATTTGCTTTCGTGGATTGCCTTCTTTTTGACATATCCTTTCGACAAGCGTCGTGTTGTGGTTCACTTCCTCAGTAAGCTTATCACCGACACTGTGCTCGGTGTGTTTGGCCGCCAAGTTATTGGTGTTGAGAACATTGACCGCAAGCAGGCATACGTGATTGTGATCAACCATGTCTCTATGATGGATATCATGAGTATCTATCCATTGCCATTGGTTTTCAAGTGGGTATCTAAGCGTGAGGTATATCGAATTCCTATGGTGGGTCGCTTGTTGTTCATGCATGGTGATATTGTGATTAACCGTGCCAGCACCAAGGAGGCTATGCAGCTTGTTCACACTCGTGGTATGGAGTGGTTGAAGAAGGGTGCGTCGGTATCTATCTTCCCCGAGGGTACACGCTCTAAGGATGGAGAGATTCATAACTTCAAAGCAGGTGCCTTTATCCTTGCCAAGGATGCCGAGGTGCCTATCCTCCCAGTTGTTGTCGAGGGTACCGACAATGTGCGCCGTGGTAAGTTCTTTATGAACTGGAAGAACCGTATCACTATCAAGGTGTTGCCTCCAGTATCTAAGCAGGAGGTTGTGGAGCGTCCTATCAAGGAGGTTATGACCGAGGTGCGTGAGTCTATGGTCGAGGCTTTGGCCGAGCTCCGTGCAAATAAGAAGAAGTAAGAAAAGGTAAGCAACTAATATGGCTGAACAGAATACATTAAACCTAACTGCGCAGTACGACAAGGACTCGATCAAGACGCTCTCACCACGAGAGCATATACGTCTGCGCCCAGGTATGTACATCGGAAAGCTCGGCGATGGTACTCAGGCCGATGATGGTATCTACGTGCTCCTCAAGGAGGTTGTGGATAACTCTATCGACGAGTTTATCATGGGTGCTGGCAAGCGTATCGAGATCACTATCCAGGATGATAAGGTCTCGGTGCGTGACTACGGACGAGGTATTCCTCTCGAGGCATTGTCGGACGCTGTGAGCAAGATGAACACTGGTGGTAAGTATGGTGGCGAGGCATTTAAGAAGACCGTGGGTCTTAATGGCGTTGGTGTCAAGGCCGTAAATATGCTCTCGAGCCACTTCCTTGCCCGCTCTGTGCGTCAGGGCGAGGCTCGCACCGTGACATTCTCGCAGGGTATCGAGCTTACGGACCGCTCGGAGAGTGGTGTGGCAGAGCAGAATGGTACCTACGTTGAGTTCGTGGTGGATCGTGAGGTCTTTGGCGACTACTCGTTCAACATGGAGTATGTCGAGCAGATGGTCAAGAACTATACATATCTCAATCTTGGCCTCACTGTTGTGCTCAATGGTCAGTCGTATGTGTCGAAGAATGGTCTTCTGGATCTGGTTAACGATAACCTCTCGAGCGACCCACTCTATCCTCCCGTACATATCTCGGGCGAGGATATCGAGATTGTAATCACTCACGGCAATGGCTATGGCGAGGCCTACTACTCGTTTGTAAATGGTCAGTATACACCCCAGGGTGGTACCCACCAGGCAGCATTCCGCGAGGCTGTGGCCAAGACTATCAAGGAGTTTTATCATAAGGACTACGAGCCTGCCGATATTCGTACGTCGATTATCGCTGCGGTGTCGGTGCGTGTCAACGACCCAGTCTTCGAGTCGCAGACCAAGACCAAGCTCGGCTCACGTGATAAGGAGGAGGGTGTCACCATGCGTCAGTTCGTGGGCGACTTCCTCTCGGTGAACCTCGATAACTACCTACACAAGCACCCGGAGACTGCCCAGACTCTGCAGCGTAAGATTGTGGAGAACGAGAAGGAGCGCAAGGCTATCTCGGGCGTGCAGAAGAAGGCTCGTGAGGCGGCTAAGAAGGTGTCGCTCAATAATAAGAAGCTGCGTGACTGCAAGATTCACTATACCGACAAGAACGAACTTGCCGACAAAACCATGATCTTCATCACGGAGGGTAACTCTGCTTCGGGATCAATCACCTCGAGCCGTGATCCACGTACCCAGGCAGTATTCTCGTTGCGTGGTAAGCCACTCAATAGCTATGGACTTACGAAGCGTGTGGTCTACGAGAACGAGGAGTTCAACCTGCTGCAGGCAGCACTCAACATCGAGGAGGATATGGATAACTTGCGCTATAACAAGGTTATCATCGCTACCGATGCCGATGTCGACGGAATGCATATTCGCCTACTATTGACCTCGTTCTTTTTGCAGTTCTTCCCCGATATCATCCGTCTGGGTCACCTCTATATCTTGCAGACGCCACTCTTCCGTGTGCGTAACAAGAAGGAGACACACTACTGCTATTCGGACGAGGAGCGTCAGGCGGCGATAAAGAAGTGTGGTGCTCAGGCCGAGATCACCCGATTCAAAGGTCTTGGTGAGATTTCGGCTGCCGAGTTCAAGGAGTTTATTGGCGAGGGTATGCGTCTTGACAAGGTGCGCCTCACGAAGGATGATCCTATCCACGACATGCTCGAGTTCTATATGGGTAAGAATACGCCCGATCGCAAGGACTTCATCGTAGGCAACCTACGTGTCGAGGAGGATATTGTTGAAAATATGAAAATGCTTAACTAATGGAGGATACTAAGGATATTTTGGAGATCGACGAGGCTGCAATCGAGGCTTCGGAGGATGATAGCCGTGACGATGCTCCTAAGGGTAAGTACGAGGCGCTGACCTCGGCCGAGGACGATGTGCGTCGTCTTACGGGAATGTATAAAAACTGGTTTCTGGACTACGCCTCATACGTAATCCTGGAGCGTGCTGTACCCCATCTCGAGGATGGTCTGAAGCCCGTTCAGCGACGTATCCTACACGCCATGAAGTGTGTCGAGGATGGTCGTTACAATAAGGTTGCAAACGTTGTGGGTCAGGCCATGCAGTACCACCCACACGGCGATGCCTCGATCAAGGATGCCCTCGTGCAGCTCGGCCAGAAGGGTCTGCTCATCGATATGCAGGGTAATTGGGGTAATATCCTTACGGGTGACGAGGCTGCCGCAGCACGATATATCGAGGCTCGACTCTCGAAGTTTGCCCTCGATGTTGTCTACAACAAGAAGACAACAGAGTGGATGCTTGCCTACGACGGTCGTAAGGAGGAGCCTGTGACTCTGCCTGTTAAGTTCCCACTGCTGTTGGCTCAGGGTGTCGATGGTATTGCCGTAGGTCTTGCATCGAAGATCTTGCCTCACAACTTCAATGAGCTTATCAACGCATCTATTGCCTACCTTCGTGGCCAGGAGTTTACGCTGCTGCCAGATTTCCAGACAGGAGGTATCATGGATGCAAGCAACTATAACGATGGTCTGCGTGGCGGTTCTGTGCGTGTGCGTGCTCGTATATCGAAGATTGACAAGCGTACGCTGGCCATTACCGAGATTCCGTTTACAACAACCTCGGAGTCGATTAAGGACTCTATCATCAAGGCTAACGACAAGGGCAAGATTAAGATCCGCAAGGTTGATGATAATACTGCCGAGAAGGTCGAGATTATCATCCAGGTTGCTGCCGACGAGTCGTCGGACAAGACTATCGACGCACTCTACGCATTTACCGAGTGTGAGGTGTCTATCTCGCCAAATGCCTGTGTTATTGTCGATAACAAGCCTGTGTTTATGGGCGTGAGCGATATTCTTCGCTACTCAACAAACCATACACGTGACCTGCTTGGCAAGGAGCTTCAAATTAAGCTCGACGAGCTCAACGAGGCTTGGCATGCAGCGTCGCTCGAGCGTATATTTATCGAAAACAAGCTCTACCAGCTTATCGAGGGTTGCCGCACACGTGAGGCTGCCTACGAGGCTGTGGATAAGGGTCTTGAACCATTCAAGAAGCTGTTGCGACGAGAGGTCACTATCGAGGATGTTCAGCGACTCACCGAGCTTAAGTTCATCCGTATCTCTCGATACGACTCTGAGAAGGCAGATAACGAGATTAAGCAGATCGAGAAGGATATCAAGCAGACCAAGCACGACCTGGAGCACCTTACAGAGTTTACCATTGCCTACTTCGAGCGCATCAAGGCTAAGTATGGCGAGGGTCGTGAGCGTCGCACGGAGATCCGAGAGTTCGACACTATCGAGGCGTGGAAGGTTGCCTCGTCGAACGCCAAGCTCTATGTTGACCGTGCTGAGGGCTTCTTTGGCTATGGCAAGAGTATGAAGGACTCGGAGTTTGTCTGCGACTGCTCGAACCTCGATGATGTGATAATAATCCTTAAGGATGGCCGTTATAAGATTACGAAGATATCGGATAAGGCCTTCTTCGACAAGGGTATCTACTATATCGGCATCTACAAGCGTAACGACGAGCGTACGATCTACAATATGTTGTATCGTGACGGCCGTGGTGGCGCTATTATGATGAAGCGTTGTGCTATCAAGTCCGTTACACGTGACAAGGAGTACGACCTTACGAAGGGTACACCGAAGAGTGAGTTGTTGTATCTCTCGGTTAACCCTAATGGCGAGGCCGAGGTGCTCAAGATATACTTGCGCCCACGTGCACGACTCAAGAAGTGCATTATCGACCTTGACCTCTCGACCCTCGCAATCAAGGGACGTCAGAGCGTTGGTAACCTCGTTACACGCTACCCAATCAACAAGATTGTGCTCAAGGAGCGTGGTGCGTCGACCCTCGGAGGCCAGAATATATGGTACGACGACGATGTTCGCCGCCTGAATACCGATGGTCGTGGTATGTTGCTTGGCGAGTTCAAGGGTGATGATAAGATTGTGGTCTGGACAGCCAAGAACCAGTACTATATCACTGGCTTCGACATCCAGCAGCACTTCCCCGATGACACTATCCGTGTGGAGCGTTATCGTGAGAATAGGGTATACTCGCTCTGTTACTACGATGGCGAGCAGGAGTACTACTATCTCAAGCGCTTCCAGCTCGAGCAGAGCGACAAGACACAGTTCTTCCTCGATGAGGATGCACCTATGCGCTTTGTGGCCATGACACATTGCTCTGGCGCTAAGCTCTCGGTGGAGTTTGGTGGCCAGCACCAGCAGCGTCCTCTCGAAATTATCGACGTCGACGAGTTTATCGGCATCAAGAGCCATCGTGCTAAGGGTAAGCGTATTACTACGTACGAGGTAGCCAACCTTGTCTTTATCGAGCCTGAGCAGGTTGAGGAGGAGGTTGACGAGGCCGATGTTGAGGATATGGAGCTCGATGCCGAGGTAGAGGATATTGCCAATATCGATGTTGAGGGTGATGTAACTCCAGATGTTGAGCAGGGCGATGTAGAGCTACTCATTGCCGAAGGCAAGGAGGATGCTGAGATCTCGGGTGGACAGCTCAACCTATTTTAATCTCAGGTAGAGCTATGATACTCTTTTTGGTGGGATATGCAGGCTCGGGCAAGAGTACTCTTGGTAGATATTTGGCCCGTAGGCTCTCCTGTCAGGTTGTCGACACGGATAAACGTGTTGAGCAGATGGTGGGTGCCTCGGTTGCCGATATCTTTCACTACGAGGGTGAGGAGTATTTCCGCCAGGCGGAGCGTGAGGCCCTTGAGAGTGCACTCTCGAGTGGCGATACACTCATCATCTCTACGGGTGGAGGACTCCCCACGTGGCGAGATAATATGGAGTGGATGAATGGCGTGGGTGTCACCATCTACCTTAAGCGTACGCCCGAGCAGATATTGAGTCGTCTGTCGGCCTATGGACGTGAGAAGCGCCCTATGTTTCGTGGCAAGAGCGACGAGGAGCTTCTGGAGTTTATGCGTGAGCAGATGGCCATGCGTGAAGAGTATTATGCCAAGAGCAAGATCTCTATCGACTGCACATCGATGAGCGATGATGCGGCTGTGGAGTATATTGCAAATATAGTAACTAATTTATGATAAAGTCGTCAGCAATAGGTGTTTATGATTCTGGCTTTGGAGGCTTGTCGGTGTGGCGTGAGCTGCGCAGGCTGCTTCCCGAGGAGTCGCTTACGTATCTTGGTGACGGCAAGAATTGCCCCTATGGCGGTCGCTCACGTGAGGCTATTATTGGCTTTGCCGAGGCTGCTGTTGAGCGCCTTCTTGAGGAGGGTGTCAAGCTTATCGTTGTGGGGTGTAACACAGCCACCACGGCCGCTATTGATCATCTTCGTGAGCGCTGGCCCGACCTCCCTATTGTGGGCCTTGAGCCCGCAGTGAAGCCCGCCTGCCTCACTACACGTAGCCGTCGTATTGCGGTGCTTGCTACGGAGCATAGCCTTAAGAGCGATATGTTTCTTCGCACGGCGAGCCGCTATGCCCAGGATGTCGAGGTGCTAAAGGTCGTGGGTAGAGATTTTGTCGAGATTGTCGAGGCCTCGGAGGAGCATACCGATCGTGCCGATCGTGCTGTGCGTAGTGTTGTCGAGCCTCTTGTTGGCTCGGGTGTAGATCGCATCGTTCTGGGATGTACTCACTACCCATTCCTTCGCCCCTTGATTGAGCGCATAGTGGGGGATAGCGGCATCGAGGTTATCGACTCGGGCGAGGCTGTGGCACGACGTGTAAAGTGGCTCTTGGAGCGCTACGATATTGCCCAGAGTGAGGGTGCTACTCCGGAGTTTAAGTTCCTCACGTTTGCCGACGAGGAGTATCGTGGGCGTCTGGAACTCAAGGCTCAAACTATTGAGCGAGAGCTAACCAATGAAAAATAAAGATTAACCATATATGGCAACTAAGAGTAATAAAAAGGGTGGTAAGCTCACTCCCGAGCAGATCGATGAGCGTGCCACACGCCGTGAGAATATACGCTGGATGACAGGCTTTGCACTCCTGGCATCGGGCATCTTCGTGCTCTGCTCTATCGTCTCGTTCTTCTTCTACTGGCGAGAGGATCAGAGCGCTATGGATATGAACAATAACCCTTTGTACGACCCCGTGTTCAACAACGTGTGCGGTTATATGGGTGCTAAAATAGCCATGAGCCTTGTGGGCAATGGCTTTGGTGTATTTGCCATCATTGTACCACTCTACCTGCTCATCATGGGCTGGATGTTGTTCCGCAGCAAGGGCGTACGCTTCTGGTATATCACCGTTAGTTCGTCGCTCATACTCCTCTCAGGATCGCTCACACTCGCCTTTATCTTTGGCACAAAGTGGGATCTCTATGGCTCGGGCCTTGGTGGTGCTTACGGCATGGCTATGACCGACTATCTCGAGGGACTCATGGGCATTGGTACTATCATCGTTATACTCGCCGGCTGGATCTTTACTGGTCTGTTTATGAACCGCAACTTCTTGCGTGGCGTAGATAGCGCTGGTGGCCATGTTGCAGGTGGCATTGCGAGTGCTACGTCGTGGATTGTGGGCAAGATGCAGCGCAACAAGGCGGAGAATGTGGAGGATGACGAGGATATTGCAGAGGATGAAGTCGATGATATTCAGCCTGTTGTAGCTGAAACTAAGGCTCCTGCTGCGGCTTCTATCACTGCCACTCCTCGCAACACCACACATCAAACTGAGGCCAAGCAGCCCGCCGAGAGCTCTCCATTTACCGTTGTGGAGCGTGGTCAGCATGTAGATACCAACGAGCCTGGCAGCGTGGTTGTCCCCGTGGCAGCAGCTACTGCAGCTAAGACCGTTATCGACGACTATCCATTCAAGGATCCCGAGGCACCTATCGAGGAGCCTATCAGCGAGGAGCAGCTTGCTCAGCTTGCAGCTCAGCAGAGCGAGCCTAGTGCCGTGGTTAGCGACAGCCCATTTACTGCCGTGCCACTCGAGAGTGCGACGCAGAGCCCTGTGGCACCTCAGCAGCCACAGCAGACGCAAGAGCCTCAGGAGGAGGGTATTATCATTACCGTGGAGCAGCCCGAGGCAAAGACCGTATCGCCCGATAGCATCGAGAATGATGTCTACGATCCTATGCGTGACCTGTTCGATTATGTCCCTCCCAAGCCTACGTTGCTCACCGACTATAAGTCTGTTGACAAGGCCAGCGACGAGGAGATCTTCCAGAACAAGGAGCGTATTCGCGAGACGTTGCTCAATTTTGGTATCCCTATCCGCAGTATGCACGCCACCGTGGGCCCTACTGTAACCCTCTATGAGATTGTGCAGGAGCAGGGTGTCAAAATTTCGAAGATTCAGGGTCTTGAGAACGATATTGCTCAGAGCCTCAAGGCGTTGGGTATTCGTATTATCGCACCTATTCCTGGCCGTGGTACTATCGGTATCGAGGTGCCTAACCTCACCAAGCAGACTGTGTCGATGTATTCGGCAATCTGCTCTCGTGAGTTCCAGGAGTCAAAGGCGCAGCTGCCTATTGTGATTGGCCGCACCATCCAGAACGAGAACTATACCTTCGACCTTGCCAAGATGCCTCACTTGTTGGTGGCAGGTGCTACAGGTCAGGGTAAGTCCGTGGGTCTTAATGCTATCATCACCTCGTTGCTCTATCGCAAGCACCCCGCCGAGCTTAAGTTCGTGCTTATCGACCCTAAGCAGGTGGAGTTCTCGCCATTTAGCAAGATCGAGAAGCACTTCCTTGCAAAGATGGAGTCCGAGGATGAGGCTATCATCACCGACCCACGCAAGGCTGTATATACGCTCAACTCGTTGTGCCAGGAGATGGAGAACCGTCTGGAGCTCTGTAAGCAGGCCCATGCCCGCAACATTGTGGAGTACAACGACAAGTTTACAAGTCGAAGGCTCAACCCAAATAATGGTCACCGCTTCCTGCCATATATCGTTGTCATCATCGACGAGTTTGCCGACCTGATTATGACAGCTAAGGAGGTTGAGGTGCCTGTTATGCGTCTTGCACAGAAGGCCCGTGCCGTGGGTATCCATCTTATCGTGGCTACGCAGCGACCCGATGTGCGTGTCATCACAGGTGGTATCAAGGCCAACTTCCCAGCACGTATCGCATTCCGTGTGATGCAGATGACCGACTCACGAACAATCATCGACCAGCCAGGTGCTAACCAGCTTATTGGTCGTGGTGATATGCTCTTGTCGAATGGTGGTGAGCTCACACGTATACAGTGTGCCTTTGTCGACACGCCTGATGTTGAGCGTATTGTCGACCATATCGGTCGTCAGCAGGGCTATGCCTCGGCCTATGCACTTCCTGACTACACCCCTGAGCAGGGTGGTGGCGATGCGATGCCTAACTTTGGCTCGGAGGAGAGTGGTGCGCCACAGAAGTACGACCCTAAGTTTGGCGAGATTGCCCGTGAGGCAGTGTCGAGTGGCATGATTTCGACATCTATGATTCAGCGTAACTTCGAGGTGGGCTTCAACCGTGCTGGCCGCATCATGCTCCAGCTGGAGCGTGCCGGTATCGTAGGCCCGCAGATTGGCTCTAAGCCTCGTGAGATTAAGTTCTACGACCTCGCATCGCTCGAGGCACGCCTTCAGGAGCTCGGAGTATTTTAACACTTAACAAAAAATTATGAGAAGAGTCCTTATAATAGTTGTTCTATCTCTTTGTACGCTCTTTGGTGCCTCGGCGCAGAGCAGCTCAGGAGAGTGGCTGTCAAAGCTCAACGCCTCGATGGGTAGCCGCTATGCATGGAATATCTCGGTGGCTACGGGTGGCGAGAGCTTTGTGGGCTACTATATGGTCCAGGGCGACGCATACTACCTCACGCTCGGTGTTATGGAGGTGTATAGCGACGGCAAGCTGCGTTACGAGATTAACAATAGCCGCAAGGAGGTCACCGAGGATAGGGTGAACCTCAAGTCGCAGGATCTGCTTACAAACCCTACACGAGCCTTCAGCTTTGTGGATAAGGAGTACACCATCACTCTCAAGTCGCAGAGTGCGTCGGGTGCTGTGCTTAAGCTTGTGCCTCGTGACGTGTCGCTTGGTCTTAGCGATATTGAGCTCACGTTGCAGAAGTCGGGTGGTGCGGTGCTGCCAACCAAGATTGTATATAACTACGATGGCGACACTATCGCCATTCAGCTCACCTCGCTTAGTGTGGCAGATAAGAGCCTTCCACGCTGGAACAAGGAGAGCTATCGTGCCTACGATATTGTTTCGTTTTTATAATTGAAAAAAGGTGAATATGAGAAAGTTGATGTTTGTATTGGCGCTTCTTTGCGCTGTGGCTTGTGAGCCTCACGATGTAGAGCCACAGCGTGAGCCTAAGTGTGAGAGTTTTGAGAATTTCATTGCTCAGGACTACTATTATGGCTACGAGAACGATACATTCAAATTTGAGCATTTCTACGACCAGGAGTATGCCTATTGGGGTGGCTTTGCCTGCTCTAATATCAAGGATACAGACCCTGCTAATGGCCTGTTTGCCAATCAGTATGCCGTGTTTAACGACGCTGCAGCCTCGGGCAATAAATTCCTGATCTACTACTACGATTCCTATAACACTCCTTGCGATATCGTGCTTAAGCGAGATATTACTTTGCAGGATGTTAAGCTCAACCTTACGACCTATACCTATGCCTCGATTAGTGACGAGGATATCAACACGTTTGCTCGTAAGTTCGAGGATGGCGACTATCTCAAGGTGGTCTTTACGCCTATCAGTGGCTACTCGGAGAGTGCTAATAAGGTGGAGTGCTATGTTGTTGATTTTCGTGATGGTAAGCGCAATATGGCTACCGACTGGAATCTGTTCTCGCTCGCTGACCTTGGCACAGGCTACGACCGTGTGCGTGTTACGATCGAAACTACCGACGTAGGCGAGTGGGGTGCCAACACACCGCTCTATATATGCATGGATGATCTCTGCTATTTCGAGGAGTAGTCATTACGCAAAAAATGAGTCAATCTGCTCGGCCTCTCTGGTCGGGCAGATTTTTTTTCTTTATTTTGTTTGTTAGACTTTTTTTTCGTACCTTTGGTACGTTATATACTTTTCAATTTCGCACGAACTATTATGGTTAAACATTTTGAGGATAGGGTAGCCCGCCTAAAGTCGTTGGTTGACGGCTGGCGTGAGCGTAACGAGATACCACATATCGAGCGTGATTTGGCCCTCGAGGAGCTTCGTAAGTTCTACGATGCACTGCTTAGTGCAGAGTGTGGCAAGAGTGCCGAGGAGGTGGTTAAGAGCGAGGCTAAGGTCGTTGTTCTTCCGGTTGTGGAGTCTGTGCCCGAGAGCGAGGTTGTTACCCCAGAGCCTGCAAAGCGACCTGCGATAGATCCTCTTGCCGATTTCGACGATGCACTCGATATCGACGCTCTGCTCGGTATCAAGGCCGAGGAGGAGGCTGCAACTGTTGAGCCAACTGTTGAGCCTGTTGCCGAGCCTCAGCCAGTAGCAGAGCCACAACCTCAGCCACAGCCGAACACCGGTGGTGGATTGTTTGCCATCGAGGATATCCCCGTGCGTAGTAAGTCGGGCCGCAAGATGATCTCGCTCTACGACTCATCGGCCTCGTCGGTGATTACCACCCCTCAGCCTGCACCCGAGCCTAAGCCACAGCCACAGCCAGCTGCTGCACCACAGCCAGAGCCTCGTGTAGATCCTCAGGTGATCTCGGTTGCCGATAGCGTGGCGCCTCAGCGTCTTGGCGACGTGCTGGGTAGTGGTCGTAAGGTTGTGGGCGATATGCAGAGTGTGGATAATGCTCCAATTGCTCCTATGAACAAGATTTCGGATCTGCGCAAGGCCATAGGTCTTAACGATAAATTCCTACTGCTGCGTGACCTCTTCAATGGCGACGTGCCGCTCTATGAGCGCACGATCGACGCCCTAAATAGCTTCGAGGATCTCGATGAGTGTATGATTTACATTGTCGAGAACTTCCGCTGGAACCCCGACTCTGAGGGTGCACGCATGCTCGTATCGCTTATCGAGCGCAAACTATCATAAACGAAAAAATAAGTACAATGGCAAAGCTATATGTAGTCCCCACGCCTATTGGCAACCTCGAGGATATCACGCTTCGAGCTATCAACGTGCTCAAAGAGGTAGACTTTATCCTTGCCGAGGATACTCGCACATCGTCACACCTGTTGCGCCACCTTGGTATTGAGAAGCCTATGCACTCACACCACAAGTTCAACGAGCATGCAACCGTAGGTCGTGTTGCCGAGGCTATTGCCTCAGGTCGTGATGTGGCACTTGTCTCGGATGCTGGTACTCCAGGTATCTCGGATCCAGGCTTTCTGCTTGTGCGCCGATGTATCGAGGAGGGTATCGAGGTTGTGACCCTGCCAGGTGCTACAGCCCTTATCCCTGCTGTTGTGCAGAGTGGCTTCCCATGCGATAGATTCTGCTTCGAGGGCTTCTTGCCTCAGAAGAAGGGTCGCCAGAAACGTATTCAGGAGCTTAAGTTCGAGCCTCGCACGTTGGTGCTCTACGAGTCGCCCTATCGTGTTGTCAAGTGCCTTGAGCAGCTTGCCGAGGCCTTCGGTGCGGAGCGCCGTGTGGCCGTTGTGCGTGAGATTACCAAGAAGTTCGAGGAGAGTGTGCGTGGCACGCTCAGCGAGGTTATTGCCCACTTCAAGGCCCATGAGCCTAAGGGCGAGTTTGTGATTGTCGTTGCGGGCTACGATGCCAAGGCCGAGCGTAGCAACGACGAGGAGGACGAGGAGGAGTAGCATGGCACGACTCAGCGTAGTCATACTCAACTGGAATGGCCGTCGCCACCTGGAGCGATACCTGCCAAGCGTCGTGGAGCACACCTCTGGCGATGCCGAGGTTGTCGTTGCCGATAATGGCTCTACGGACGACTCGTTGCAGTGGCTCGCTGTTACCTACCCCGAGGTTAGGACTATCCGCCTTGAGCGCAACTATGGCTTCGCTGGTGGATACAACCGAGCACTTCGAGAGGTGGAGTCGGAGTATGTGCTATTGCTTAATTCCGATGTCGAGGTTACAGAGAACTGGTGGCAACCGCTCGTCGAGATCCTTGATGCTAACCCCGATGTGGGTGCCGTGGCGCCTAAGCTGCGTGCCGACATGGAGCGTGATAGGTTTGAGTATGCAGGTGCCTCGGGAGGCTTCATAGATTATCTGGGCTATCCCTTCTGCCGTGGTCGAATACTCTCCACTGTTGAGCTCGACGAGGGTCAATATGACCAGGCAAGAGATATATTCTGGGGTAGTGGTGCCGCTTTGTGCTGTCGCCGTGAGCTCTTTTACGAGCTTGGAGGCTTCGATGAGGATTACTTTGCCCACATGGAGGAGATAGACCTTCAGTGGCGTATGCAGCTGCTCGGTTATAGGATCATGGTCGAGCCACGTAGTGTTGTCTACCACCTTGGTGGCGGAACACTTCCCGAGTCATCGCGCAAGATATTTCTTAATCACCGCAACAACCTCGCAATGTTGTACAAGTGCTCCTCGCCCATGCAGCGCCTTGTTGTGGCTATTGTACGACCCTTTACCGATATGGCCGAGGCCTTTGTTCATCTTGTGACCCTTCACCCACACCGTGCGTGGGCTGTTGTGAGGGCCTGGGGCGAGTTTATCGCCTGGCATAAGAGCCTTAGCGCCAAGCGCAAGGCTGTTGTGCGCAACAAAAAGCCCCGGACAATATACCGATTCTCAATCATTGTGCGTTACCTCTTTGGTGGACGTAAGTTTAAAAATATGATGTGATGAAACGACTGATAATCATTCCTACATACAACGAGCGTGAGAATGTCGTTAAGATGATTCAGCGCCTCATGGCCATGGAGCCTATGTTCGATCTGCTCATTGTCGACGATGGCTCGCCCGATGGTACTGCAGCACTTGTCAAGGAGCAGCAGAGCCTGTTTGCTGGTCGCCTGCATCTGATTGAGCGTGCGGGCAAGCTCGGACTTGGCACGGCCTATATCTGCGGCTTCAAGTTCGCCTTGGAGCATGACTACGACCGAGTCTTCGAGATGGACTGCGACTTCTCGCACAACCCCGACGACCTTGTGCGCCTGGACTCGATGCTCGATAATCGCAGTGTTGCAATCGGCTCACGATATTGCCAGGGTGTGAACGTGGTGAACTGGCCTATGGGACGACTCCTGATGTCATATTTTGCCTCGAAGTATGTGCGTGTGGTTACACGCATGCCTGTGTGCGACGCTACGGCGGGTTTTGTGGGCTATCGTCGTGAAGTACTTGAAGCTATCGACTTTGACCGTGTGCAGATGAATGGCTACGGCTTCCAGATCGAGATGAAGTACTCGGCATGGAGGCTGGGCTTCGAGCTTGGCGAGGTGTCGATTATCTTTGTTGACCGTGTGGAGGGTACCTCGAAGATGTCGTCAGGAATCTTTGGCGAGGCATTCTTCGGCGTGCTCAAGCTCCCATTTAGAAAGATTAAACGCAAATAAACTTCAGAGTATGACTATGGATAGGACTAAGGCCGAGATGGCCACATCACGACTCCTTGATGTGATGGATAAACTACGTGCCGAGTGCCCTTGGGATCGAGAGCAGACCTTCGACACGCTGCGAAACAATACTATCGAGGAGACCTACGAGCTTGTCGATGCAATCACGGACAAGAATATGGAGGGTATCAAGGAGGAGCTTGGCGACCTGCTGCTCCATGTTGTCTTCTACTCTAAGCTGGGTCAGGAGCAAGGTGCCTTTGACTATACCGACGTGGCAAATGGCGTCTGCAACAAGCTTATCTACCGCCACCCACATGTATATGGCGATATTCATGCCGAGACCCCCGAGGAGGTTAAGCAGAACTGGGAGGCGCTGAAGCTGCGCAAGAAGGCACGCAAGAGTGGTACTCTGGGTGGTGTGCCACAGTCGCTACCTGCCATGGTCAAGGCATTTCGCATTGGCGAGAAGGCTGCGGCAACGGGCTTCGACTGGCAGAAGCGTGAGGATGTATGGGCCAAGGTCAAGGAGGAACTTTCCGAAGTTGATGTGGAGCTCGAGGCTAAGGATCAGGAGCGCCTCACGGACGAGATTGGCGACCTCTTCTTCGCCCTTATCAACGCTTGTAGATTGTATGGCATAGACCCCGAGGGAGCGCTCGAGCGCACAAACAAGAAGTTCATCCGCCGCTTCAATCACCTCGAGAAGCGTGCCGAGGAGTCGGGCAAGTCGCTCCACGACATGACACTTCATGAGATGGATGAGTATTGGAACGAGGCGAAGAGCCTTGAGAAGTAGAGTATAACAAAAAAAGGAGATAATATTATGGCACTTATTAGAAAAGTTCGTGGCTACGAGCCCGAGATTGGCAAGGAGACTTGGTTGGCAGAGAATGCTACAATCCTTGGTAATGTGAAGATTGGCGAGAACTGCTCAATCTGGTATAACGCAGTGTTGCGTGGCGATGTTAATGCTATTACGATTGGTAACAACACCAATATCCAGGATGGCGTGGTTATCCACACCCTCTACGACGGCTCGAAGAATCCTTCGCAGACACACATTGGCGACTACGTGTCGGTGGGTCACAATGCCGTAATCCATGGCGCTATCATCGAGAACGACTGCCTTATCGGAATGGGTGCTACAATCCTTGATAATGCCGTTGTTGGTACTGGCTGTATCGTTGCAGCTAACGCCCTCGTGCTCTCAAACCAGAAGCTCGAGCCCTACTCGGTATATGCTGGCGTACCTGCTAAGAAGGTTAAGGATGTCACTCCAGAGCAGCGTGATGAGATCATCAAGCGCACAGCACGTGACTACTGCACCTACGCCTCTTGGTACAAGTAATCTCGTGTGATAGTGGTGCATCTGCCGCCACGCAATCAAAATCATAAATGGGTAGTATCATTAGGTACAGCCAATTTTATCCATCTAAACTAATATTATGAAGAAGTTTAAGGCGAGTTTAGGACTACACATGATTGTGGCATTGGCGTTGAGCCTTGTCATCAACTTTTCGTACTTGCTCGTGCCTATTATCACCGATCAGGGCGTTGATCAGCCTGCTGATAGCCCTCTGGAGAGTGAGCATAGCGAGGGTGTACTGCACCTCTCGCCCGATATGCACGGATATATTGTCTGCGACTGTGAGAGACAGGATAGTACCTATGTGACATCGTGGCAGGTTCGTACGTTCAAGCTTCAGTCGGGTGATACGCTGCGATTTACATCCAAGACTCCCGATACTACATCCGATGGAGCGTCGTGGGGCTTGCATCAGCGTCTGGATCAGGTAGTTATGCGCAATGGCGAGAAGTTTGATCTCGATGTTATTTACGACCGTCCAAGTCGCACGGTGGAGTTTGTATGGCAGATATTGTACTATGCGCTGATATCCTATCTGCTCATCACGCTCTTTGTTAGTGTGCGTCGACGTGAGGGTCGTGCCCTATGGCACTATCTCATCTATGCCGCTCTTATTGTTGTGGTGTCGGTGTTGGCTATATATTGCGCTCCTGTGATGTCGTTCAGAGGTGGTGTCATGCGCCTGGTATTCTTCTTCGACGGACATCTGCACGACAATGCTTACCTCGTGGTGCTTACAAAGACCCTCTTCATGCTCGTGGTATCGGCGTTGTATGCCTTTGTATACACTCTCATGCAGCAGAAGCAGACTATGGCCGTAGAGAACGAGCGACTCAAGACCGAGAATCTCTCGACACGCTACAATATGCTCATGGGTCAGATTAACCCACACTTCTTCTTCAACTCGCTCAACTCGCTTGCCATGCTTGTGCGTGAGAGGGACGATAAGCGAGCACTCGAGTATATCGACCAGCTATCCTACACCTTCCGCTACATCATTCAGAATGGCCAGAGTGGTAGCACCACGTTGCGTGAGGAGCTCGAGTTTGCCTCGGCATATATCTACCTATTTAAGATTCGCTATGAGGATAAGCTCTTCTTCGATATAGATATCGACGATAAGTATCGTGAGTGGACACTCCCTGCGCTCTCGCTCCAACCACTCATTGGCAATGCCGTGAAGCATAATAGCATTACAACGAAGAATCCTCTGCATGTTACACTTCGTGTGCGTGATGGCGTGCTCGAGATCGAGAACCCCAAGCACCCTAAGCTCGATATAGAGCCTTCGACAGGCATTGGCCTTGCCAACTTGCAGAGTCGTTGGGAGATAGTCGTTGGTCGACGTATTGAGATTATCCAGGACGACACACGCTTCATGGTGCGTCTTCCGTTGCAACAACCTAAAGCCTAAGTTATGAGAAGAGTTGTTATTGTTGAGGATGAGACGGCTGCTGCTGTCAACCTGCGAAATATGCTTAAAGAGGTAGTGCCCGACGTTGAGGTTGTCGAGGTGCTCGAGTCGGTCCAGGAGTCTGTAGAGTTCTTCTCGGGCGAGGTAGATGCCGATGTGGTATTTATGGATATCCACCTTGCCGATGGCGACTCGTTTCGCATATTCCAGAGCGTAGATATATCTATACCTATTATATTTACTACGGCCTATGACGAGTATGCTCTCGAGGCATTCAAGGTAAATAGCATCGACTACCTCTTGAAACCATTCCAGGAAGAGGATCTTAGACGTGCTATCGACAAGCTACACCGCCTCACCGCCTCGGAGCAGTCGAGTGCCAAGGAGCGCCGTGAGCAGATGATAAGCCAGACTGTGGGCGATGGTGTGCAGACGTTGCTTGTTAGATACAAGGATAAGATTATCCCCGTGAGCAACGATGAGGTGGCATTCTTCTACACCTCGGAGGATCGTGTTACGCTCACCACGCTCGACGATCGCCGCTATCCCGTTGAGAAGACCCTCGAGACCCTCAGCCAGATGCTGCCCTCGGATAAGTTCTATCGTGCCAACCGTCAGTTTATAGTGTCACGCGCGGCAGTTAAGGATATCGTAGTCTGGTTTGGTAGCCGCCTGGCGCTTAACCTTACGGTAGAAACACCCGAGAGAATTGTCATCTCCAAGGCTCGAGTCTCGGATTTCAAGCAGTGGCTGCAGTCAGTTCACCTCGGCTAAAAGTCGTTTCGCTGTCGCCATTGGGCGTTTGACCGAGAGTTGAGGAGCAAAACTGAGTTGGGGTTGTAACTTTGTACCAAGAAAAGTGACAAACAATTGTACAACCCTTAAATAATTACTACTATGAGAAAGTTCTTAGTTTTGAGCCTCGCTCTTTCACTATTTGCAGTAGGTAACGTATTTGCTAACGATTCAGCCCTCGACGCAGCTCGTGGTCCAAGAAAGATCAATGTTAACCTTGTAGTGCCAACTCCACATGCGAGCCACTGCCATGTATGCGATCCATGCCACAAGCCCGCTCCTGCGCATCACCACCACTACAACCACAACCACGGCCCAAAGCATGGCAAGCCATCGTTCCATGGCCCACGCCCAGGTAACCGTCCAGGAGGCCCAGAGTACCGTCCAGGTAAGGGCAATGGCAACCGTCCTAACCATGCAGGCCCACGTCCTAACCACGGCGGCCCAAGAGGTTCTTATCGCAAGTAGACAATCTAAAAATATGTAGGATTATCCTACGAGTTATATCCACTATCGGCGGTGAAATCAATTCACCGCCGATTTTGTTTGCTATTAATACTCAGCCTCTCCGAACTCCCCCCCTCCTTCCTCACTCCTCACTCCTCTCCCTTGGTAAGTCACGGGTTACTTTTTTGTAACCCGTGTTAGAGAGTGTTATGTGTAGGGGTGGGTACTCCTCTGTGTTACGGGTTACATTTTTGTAACCCGTGTAGTCTGAGAGAGTATCTGTTGAGCGAGAGATTGCATCCTACATTGTTACGGGTTACTTTTTTGTAACCCGTGAAGTTGGAGAGATTATCTGCGAGAGAGTGATTGCATCCTACATTGTTACGGGTTACTTTTTTGTAACCCGTGCAGCTTGAGAGAGTATATGTCCGAGGAGGTACTGTGCGATGGGGTGTTTGCATCTTAGTGTTGCGGGTGACCTATTTTAGTTCAGTGTTTAGTATGTTTTTTATAGAAAAATGTGGGGTATTGGGCGACTGACACCCCTTTTTGGGCGTTTCACCCCCTTTGGGGTTGAAAATTCAAAAAAAAAGATTACTTTCGCATCGGCGAAAGGGTCGAACAGAATCTGCAATATGAACCCAGGCCTTGGACAGAAAATAAAATATTAATTTATATGATGAGAAGACTGTTATCAATTATCATGATGTTGTGCTTGGCGCTTCCTGCCATGGCGCAGTCGGGCCGTGTTGTGGCTAAGGTTGTGGACATGGAGACCAAGGATGGCATCATCGGTGCTATCGTGGAGCTCACGTCTAAGAGCAATCCTAACATCCGTAAGCACAACACATCGGGCTCAGGAGGTAGTGTGACTATCGCTCCTTTAGCAAATGGTGAGTACACGATGACTGTGTCGTTCGTGGGTTACACTACACTTACGCAGGATGTCACCGTGTCGGGTGCTACACAGCTTGGCGTTTTGGAGCTCACTCCAGGTGTGGCTATCGAGGCTGTTGTCAAGGAGGTTCAGGCACTGCGCACCTCGCAGAATGGCGATACGTTGGCCTACAATGCTGCGGCATTTAAGGTGGCTGCCGATGCCGATGTCGAGGGTCTTTTGAAGAAGATGCCAGGTATCACAATCACTAATGGCTCGGTAGAGGCTCAGGGTGAGCAGGTTAAGAAGATCTTTGTCGACGGTAAGGAGTTCTTCGGCGAGGATGTCTCAACAGCGCTCAACTCGCTTCCAGCGCAGGCCGTTGACCGTATCGAGGTATTCAACAAGCTCTCGGACAATGCTGAGTTCTCGGGCATGGATGATGGCGAGGGATACAAGGCGATCAACATCATCACCCACTCGAATATGCGTCAGGGTATCTTCGGTAAGCTCTATGGCGGCTATGGCTATCAGCCAGATATCGACGGCGGTGCACCATCGAATTTAGATTTTGAGAATAGCTCTACATACCAGCCTGAGGTGGGCGATGTAACTTCGCACCATAAGTATAATCTTGGTGGTAACGTCAACATCTTCCAGGGCAACCACCGTGTTTCGGTTATTGGTCTTCTCAATAATGTCAACCAGCAGAACTTCTCGTTCGAGGATATCCTCGGCGTGAATGGTGGCGGTGGCGGCGGTGGCCCTCGTGGTGGCGTAGGTCAGTACATGGTGCGCCCACAGAGTGGTGTGGCAAATGTTGGCTCGATAGGTACTCAGTATACAGGTACTTGGGGTGAGAACGACAAGATAAAGCTCAACGGCTCATACTTCTTCAACAACACCAACACTCGCAACAAGAGCGTGCTTGAGAAGTGGTACGAGATGCCTTCGCCCGAGGACTACCTCATTCAGCAGGGCGAGTCGCAAACACACAACTACAACCACCGTCTTAACCTCCGTTTTGACTGGAACATCAACAAGAATATGTCGCTCATGTCGCGCACTAACTTCAGCTTCCAGGGCAACGACCCTTATCGCCAGGAGTATGGTGAGCTGACGGGCGAGACTGCCGAGCAGAATAATCTTCCTTACGAGGCTTTGTATAGTGGCTCTAAGGGCTCGTCACGTGCCTTCCGCTTCTCGGAGTTCTTGCAGTATCGTGTGAAGCTCGGTAAACCTGGTCGTACAATCACTGTCGATGGTCGCTACTCTATGCGTAGAACACCAACCTCATTGAGCAACAGCTACTCATCGTTGGAGACAATCTTCGACCCTGAGACCGAGGCATATATCCCTGAGTTGCGCTATGTGGCTACACATGCACCTCAGAAGCAGTCAAGCATCCGTGCTAATGTTACTTACACCGAGCCTGTGTCAAAGTATTCGCAGATAAGCCTTCAGTATCGTTTCGATGTTGAGCATCAGGAAATCCAAAAAAACTCTTATCTTACTGGTGCTGACTACAACATCGCAGGATTGTCGCCATTGCCAGAGATTTCACGTTTAACGCAGAATCGCAGTGCTGAGCATCGTGTAGGCCCTGGTTTCCGTTATGCTAAGGAACGTAATACATTCATTGCAAATGTATACTATCAGTATTCGGAGCTCGACGGCTATGTCAATTATAGCTTTGTGGATAGAAAATTCCACAATGTGACATACTTCGTAATGGGTAATGTGGCATTCAATGCTCAGAACACCCTGCGTGTGTTTATTAATTCATATACTCACAATCCTGATGTTGTAAACCTTCAGCCTATCTACGATGTTTCGAATGCGCAGTATATCACACGTGGTAATGGCAATCTTAAGTCGTCGTACAACCACCGCATGAATATCCACTATGTGCGCTCAAATATCGAGAAGGGACGCACCTTCATGTGGATGTTCTCGGGTCAGATTACTCAGGATCACATCGGCCAGAGCATTATCTACAACCCTACAAAGGAGGATATGCCATACTTCCATATTGTCGATCCTAATGGCGAGTACAAGCCATTGCAGCTTACAACCTATGAGAATATGAATGGCTCAAGCTCGTTGCGTACACACGTAAGCTACGGCTTCCCTATCTCGCCTATCAAGTGTAACCTCAATATCATGGCGGGCTACAGTTGGACACGTACACCTTCGATGATCAACAATGTGCTTAACATCACCAGCAACATGGGCTACAACGCATCGTTGTCGCTTGGTAGCAACATCTCGGAGAATATCGACTTCACACTCCAGTGGAATGGTGGCTACAACGATGCTACGCAGTCGCTTGGTGGCAAGAATAGCCGCAACCAGTACTTCAACCACACTGCGTCGGGTACTTTGAAGTGGGTATTCTGGAAGGGCTTTACGCTCACTGCTGCTGTGAACTACAACCAGTATGTAGGTTTCACAAATAGCTACAACGAGGACTACTTACTTTGCAACGTATACCTCGGTAAGAAGCTCTTCAAGAACCAGCAGGGCGAGGTGCTCATCGGTGTCAACGACCTCTTGAACCAGAACACAGCCTTTGCTCGTACAGTAGGTAGTGGTTTTACTCAGAACGCATGGAATAGTACTATCGGTCGCTACTTCACCGTACAGTTCAACTACAACCTCCGCCACTTTGGTAAGAAGGGCTCACAGAAGATTGAGGACTACGACGGCATGGGTGGCCGCCCAGGCGGTATGCCTCCATTCCCAGGTGGTCGTCCACCAATGATGCCTCATTAGTAGTTATATTTCAAAAAAATAATAGTGCAGATTCCGGTGTGGGTCTGCACTTTTTTGTGCTTAATGGATAAAAGCCTTGCATTAGAGCGAAAAAATATCTAATTTTGTTAGGATTTAGACCTTCGGTGACCAAGCGTCGGAGGTGTGCAAAAATGCAAGGATATTTAAATTTAAAAAAAAACTTATAACTATGAAGAGACTATTTTTATTGTTGGCTGCAGGTCTGCTTGCCTCAGCTGCTACTGTGCAGGTAGGTGCTCAGGCTCCAAGACACCATGGCTGGGACTATTATCCACTTAAGGGAAATGTAAAATCTGTTGTTGTTTCTGAGGTGTGGGACGAGGAGTGTGACCCTGAGCCATATGCGACTTTTACATTCTGTGAGAACGGCGATGTTATGGCATACTATCCTGAAATGTTGGGAGATTCATCCGATTATCATGCATATGAATATAAATATAATGCAAATGGAGAGCTTGTAGGAGAAACTAAGAAAAACTCATATGGAACGTATGAAGATAGTATAGTATGTGTTTATGATTCAGAGGGTAGGCTTATACAGAAAACAGAGCAATACTCTGCCTATCGCTATTCATATGATGCTAATGGTAACCTCGTAGAGAAGAGAGTTTTGGATGCTGATGATGGCTCTGTACTTGATATTTTTCAATATAAGTATGATGCTAATGGCAATCGTATAGAGGAGGTTAGAATGTCTCCAAATGGTACAGTGTCTCAGAAGATAATGTATCGATACAATGCAGAGGGCAAGATAGTATCTGTTAAAGAGTTTGATGCGTTCACACAGGATTACACTACCCTTGAGTGTGAGTTTGATGCCATGGGCAACTTTGTTAAGATGGGTATCTATCTGTTCGAGATTGAGTATCGCTAAGAGCATTTTGTAAAATGAAAATTGGGGATGTCCTAAGTTGGATACCCCCATTTTTTTGTTTATGTGCCGCTTATCGGGCGAGTATTATGCCGAGCTCGGCGATTGAGGTGGCGTTGCGGCCGTCAATCTCCTCTACTGGCTCAAGACGCAGATAGCGGGCGGCGTAGCTACGACCAAAGTGTACGAAGTAGGGTGTGGGGTTATTCTTGATATTGCTGAACTCAGCATTGCAAGAGCACTGGCTCCACTCCTTGCCGTCTGTGCTAAGGTATAGGTTGTATCTAAATATTGTGCCTCGCATGTTCTCCGTGTCTGGGGCGTAGCAGAAGCCCGCAATATCTACAACCTCGCCAAGGTCGATGGTGAGTGCTTGGAGCGTGTCGCTATGCCATGCGGTGCCGAGGTCGCTGTCGATAGCCTCGTGTGCCTCGGTGTCGATAGTCTGCCACTTGCTGGGATCTATCTCGCTGGTGTAGATTATGCGCTGCTTGTCCTCGATAGGCTCTGCGTAGTATAGCTCCACGTTCGAGATATGTGCCTCGGTGCGACACCTCTTAATGGTCACACGTATGCGCTCAGCATGGCAGTCCGAGAAGTGGAGTATGCGCTTGTAGCCTATGGTTGTGCCCTCGGCAATATGACACCATGAGCCATTTACCAGAGCCTCGACTGTGAAGCTCTCAACACGCTGACCACGCTCTATATCCTCCTGGAGAAGTAGGGTGTTCACGTAGCAGCCACTCTTGACCCTGAACTCTCGGCTATCGCCCTCCTGGGCACTCCAGTAGCCAACACCTCCCTTTATAAGACTCTTGCTGAAGTTCTTAGCGATATAGTCGCCAAAGGCTGCAATGCGCTCGGCGTCAATCTCGTGGATGAGGCCTCGGCGATCGGGTGGTATGTTCAGCAGAAGTACCGAGTTGCGACCAACAGAGGTGTAGTATATATCTACGAGGTTTGCCAGTGAGCGCACCTCGTCATTCTGCCACTCGTGGTAGAACCAGCCTGGGCGTATCGACACATCTACCTCCGAGGGGTACCAATATATATCCTTTGCCCGAGATATGAGCTCACGGCTGCCCAGGTCGCGCGACATCTCGACAAGCTCGAGTGCTGCATTAGCCTCAGGACCCCCAGCCAATGATTGTGGGGTGTAGGCCGTCACACTCCACTCTGTTGCTCGGCCACGACCTCCCTCGTTGCCTACCCAGCGTATGTCGTCGCCCATTATTGCAGTCACGGCATTGGGCTGTAGACGGTCGATTGTGGCAAGTATGTTAGGCCAGTCGTACTCCTGACGCTTACCATTAGGACCCTCGGCACACGCTCCGTCGAACCACACCTCGTCGATGCGGCCATAGTTGGTGAGTAGCTCCGTGAGCTGCGCAATGAAGAGGGCGTTGTATGCTGGCGAGTCGCCGTAGCACTCGGCATTACGATCCCAGGGCGAGAGGTAGACGCCAAACTTAAGGCCATGCTTGCGGCAAGCCTCGCTCAGCTCACGCACCACATCGCCTCGACCCTCACGCCATGTGGAGTGTGCCACGGAGTGCTCTGTTGTAGCTGTTGGCCAGA
>JAGBXX010000021.1 GCA_017629035.1 Alistipes sp.
CGTTCTTGAAAGTCTGCTCGAAACCGAGGAACTTCAACATTGAAGGGTTAACAGCTGGGTGGAAACGCAAACCGCCCTTGTAAGGACCGATAGCTGAGTTGAACTGTACACGGTAACCGAGGTTAGTCTGTACGTCGCCGTTATCGTCTACCCATGTAACACGGAAAGTGAAGATACGGTCTGGCTCAACCATACGCTCAACGATCTTAGCCTTCTCATACTCAGGGTGCTGGTTGTATACCTCCTCGATAGACTCCAATACCTCCTGAACCGCCTGCAAGTACTCTGCCTCGCCTGGGTGCTTGGCCTCCAAATTGGCCATGATAACTTTTACATCCATAGTTTTAAGTTAAGTTAAAAGTTTATAATAATGTGTAAAATTCACAAATGAAACTCACATTTCTGTCCGCTGTGGGCATACTAATCCCACAAAACTTTACAAATATACGAATAATTATCGTAATTGTTTCCCTCTTTGTGCTTTTTTTTCAAAAAGAGTGAAAAAAGAGGTGTTAGGTAGCCGTTTTGACTACCAAACACCCCAATTTATGCTTAGTGACTATACGAATGGAAGACGTACGACCTCTGCCTTGAGCAGACGACCACGAACCTCAACAGCGATCTGTGTACCTGCCTTAGCAAACTCAGGCTTAACGTAGCCCATACCGATACCCACCTTGAGGCATGGCGACATAGTACCCGATGTAACGTGGCCAATGTGGTTACCCTCGAGGTCAGCCAATGCATACTCGTGGCGTGGCACACCGCGGTCGATAAGCTTGAAGCCTACGAGCTTGCGTGTAACGCCCTCCTTCTTCTGACGCTCCATGAGCTCACGGTCGATAAATGGCTTGTTCTCAACGAACTTAGTGAGCCAGTTGAGGCCAGCCTCGATAGGCGATGTAGTGTCGTCGATGTCGTTGCCATAGAGGCAGAAGCCCTTCTCAAGACGGAGAGTGTCACGTGCGCCGAGGCCGATGTTCTTCAAACCGAACTCCTCGCCAACCTTCCACATAGCCTCCCAGATAGTGTCAGCATCCTCGTTGTACATATAGATCTCGCAGCCACCAGAGCCAGTGTAGCCAGTTGTTGAGAGGATAACCTCGCAGCCTGCCACCTTGCAGATCTTGAATGTGTAGTACTCCATATCCTCAACCTGCTCCTCGGTCATCTTCTGCACGAGCTTCATAGCCAAAGGACCCTGGATAGCGAGCTGAGCAGTCTTGTCTGAAGAGTTCTCGAGCTCCTCACCCGCCTTCATGCCATACTCCTCGCCCTGCTTGCAGATGTGTGCCCAATCCTTGTCGATGTTAGCAGCGTTTACGCAGAGCATATACTTCTGCTCGTTGATGCGGTAAACCAAGATATCATCAACAATACCACCCTTGCCATTAGGCATTGTAGTATACTGAACCTTGCCGTCGTAGAGGTCGCATACGTTGTTAGTAGTGATGCGCTGCAAGAACTCAGTAGCACGAGGACCCTTGATCCAGATCTCGCCCATGTGGCTCACGTCGAATACACCACACTTCTCACGAACGTTGATATGCTCGTCGTTGATACCTGAGAACTCGATAGGCATGTTGTAGCCTGCGAACTCTGCCATCTTAGCACCATTCTCGATGTGGTACTTTGTAAAAGCTGTAGTTTTCATTTTTAGGTAGTTTTATTAGTTGTTATAGTCTTTTCTCTTACTGTTGCGCAGCCCCCTCTGAACTCTTGGGGCGGGGCTTGAAGCCTATGCGTGGGCAGCGTGTGAACTCCTTGGTGCGATCAAAGAGGTAGCGATATGTTGTGTGCATCTTGTGCTTGCGGGCACATACATAGTGCTCGACCATGCGGTTCATCACGGGGTTGAAGTCGCCAATCCATGCCAGCTCAATTGTGCTGTAGTTGTTCTTGTCTGTACGCACATAGTTCTCGAGTATCGCCTTCATGAAGCCCGACTCTACGCCCTTGCCCTGGAACTCGGGTGTGATGCCAAAGACAATGGCGAATATGCGGTCGCACCTCTTGCGCACCTTGAGATCCCACAACATGCGCAACTTGTTGACAAGGCCAAACTTACCGTTATACTTGCCAATAAGACGATTGAGGTCGGGGACCATGATGAAGAAACCTATAGGCTCATCGTTAAAGTATGCAAACCAGATGAGATTTCGGTCTATAATTGGGCGCATGGTGTCGGCCATCTGACGTGCCTCGGCCTCCTGCATGGGCTGTACGCCTGTGAATAGCGACCATGCCTTGTTGTATATCGTGCGTACTTTGTTTACTGCCGAGTATAAATCCTCCTTGCCTATTGGCTCAAAGCGGTAGCCTGGTGTCGACATTAGTCGCTTAACACGCTCGTGTACCACCTCGCTTACATCATCCTTGTATACATCCCAGAGGTAGGTGTTCTGGTTGAAGTAGTTCTGGAAGCCGTAGTTCTCGAATAGCTCCTTGTAGTAGGGTGGGTTGTATGGGTTCTCGAAGAGTGGCTGGCAGTCGTATCCCTCAACAAGCAGACCCCACCATGCATCACGTGAGCCAAAGTTAACAGGACCATCCATAGCCTCCATGCCACGCTCCTTGAGCCAGTCACGTGCAGCATCAAAGAGGGTGTTGGCAAGCTCCTGGTCGTTGATAGCCTCGAAAAAGCCACAGCCTCCCGTAGGCTGCTCGTAGCCATAGGCGTGAGTCTTGTCGTAGAATGCAGCAATGCGGCCCACACACTCGCCCTCGGCGTTGCGTGCTACATAGCGAATGGCCTCGCCGTCGTTGAAAAGCTTATTCTTTGCGGGGTCAAAGACAGCCTTAATCGAGCTATCGAAGGGGCATACCCAGTAGGGGTTATCCTTGTATAGACGTTTTGGGAGGTCAATAAACTCCCTCTCAAGGTGCTTATCCCCGAGCTTCACCTCACAAAGAGTGTACCTCTTAGTTGTCATAGCCATTAACTCTTATACTCTGTTTGCTCAGTATTCTCTGAGCCTATATCCATACAAAGGTATAAAAAAATCACAAAACCCAATTCACAAAACGTAATTTTTTATTGCTTATTGTAATTTGCTTCGTATCTTTGCCACCGCAAACCTGATGATTTAGCACATGTTGAATTGCGTGTGGTCGCCCTGCGGAGTCTATGTGTCCCGACGACTGCACCATATACCTATAATATAATTAGTAACATTACTATGGCATTAATCGACGAAATCACCCGCCGCCGTACCTTTGCTGTCATCGCTCACCCTGATGCCGGTAAGACAACACTCACGGAGAAACTTCTTCTCTTTGGTGGTGCTATCCACGTTGCGGGAGCTGTTAAGAGCAACAAGATTAAGAAGGGTGCCACATCCGACTTTATGGAGATCGAGCGCCAGCGTGGTATCTCGGTGGCAACGTCGGTGATGGGCTTCGAGTACAAGGATGTCAAAATTAATATCCTTGATACTCCTGGTCACGAGGACTTTGCTGAGGATACCTATCGTACGCTCACGGCCGTGGACTCTGTAATCATCGTTATCGACGGTGCTAAGGGTGTTGAGACCCAGACTCGCCGCCTGATGGATGTCTGCCGCATGCGCAAGACCCCAGTTATCGTCTTTGTGAACAAGATGGACCGCCCATGTAAGGATCCATTTGATCTCTTGGACGAGATCGAGAACGAGCTCAAAATCAAGGTGCGCCCATTGGCATTCCCAATCTCGTCGGGCGACACGTTCAAGGGTGTATATAATATCTACGAGCAGAACCTCTCGCTCTTTACCTCTGATGAGCGCCAGACGGCCGATGCCTCTACGGTAGACATTTCAGATCTTAGCTCGAGCGATGTTGATAAGTATATTGGCGATAAGTTCGCTCAGCAGCTTCGTGAGAATGTAGACCTTGTCGAGGGTGTCTACGATACATTCCGCCGCGAGGACTACCTTGCGGGTGACCTTGCCCCAGTATTCTTCGGCTCGGCAGTAAATAACTTTGGTGTTCGTGAGCTCCTAGAGTGCTTCATTCGCATAGCTCCATCGCCACGTACAGCACCTACGGCAACACGTATTGTGGAGCCTTCGGAGAGCAAACTCTCGGGCTTTATCTTCAAAATCCACGCAAACATGGATCCTAACCACCGTGATCGTATTGCCTTTATGAAGATATGCTCTGGTAAGTTCGAGCGCAACAAGAATTACCTCCATGTGCGCAGTGGCAAGCAGCTCAAGTTCTCTTCGCCTACAGCCTTCATGGCCGAGAAGAAGTCGGTTATCGACGAGGCATATCCTGGCGATATCATCGGTCTGCACGACACAGGTACATTTATGATTGGCGATACCTTCACCGAGGGCGAGAAGCTCAAGTTCACGGGTATCCCTTCGTTCTCGCCTGAGCACTTCCGATATATTGAGAATGCCGACCCAATGAAGTTCAAGCAGTTGGCTAAGGGTATCGATCAGCTTATGGACGAGGGTGTGGCTCAGCTCTTTACCTCGTCGCTCAATGGTCGCAAGATCATTGGTACGGTGGGTGCTCTCCAGTTCGAGGTTATTCAGTACCGCTTGGAGCATGAGTATGGCGCTAAGTGTCGCTGGGAGCCAATATCTATCCACAAGGCCTGCTGGATTGAGTCCGACAACGAGGCACAGCTTGCAGACTTCAAGCGTCGTAAGCATACCAACATGGCAGTCGACAAGCATGGTCGTGATGTATTCCTTGCTGATACAAGCTACGCCTTGGCTCTGGCACAGGAGAACTTCAAGGATCTTACCTTTAAGTTTACATCCGAGGTCTAATATAGATTGTATGGCGCCTGACCCTCTGGTTGGGCGTTTACTCTTTTTAGTCCTAAATTGGTCTTAATGGCACGCAACCGAAAGTTTAGGTATTTTTACTACCAAATTTTTGAGCCGAAAAGATTACCTTTGCCAACGAAATTAAAGATATTGAATAAATAAACGCAAACAGAATATTATGAAAATCAGAAACTTACTACTACTCATCATCGCTTTTGCGATTGGTTTTAATGCCCAGGCACAGACCTCGGGCGAGAAGGTTAAGGCCTTTGCCGATCAGTATCTTCGCCTCTCTGGATACTTGCAGGGCGGCTATCGCTTCGACGAGAACGGCGACCCAGACAACACCTTCTATCTCCACCGTGCACGTCTTAGCCTTACAGGTGATATTGCTAACGATAAGATTGACTACCGCCTCCAGGTAGATATGGCTAACTCGCCAAAGATTTGTGACCTCTACTTCCGCTACAAGCCTCTCAAGCAGCTCAATCTCGAGCTCGGCCAGTTCAAGATTCCTTTCTCGTACGAGAACGAGAACTGCGGCCCTACAACAGTGGAGTTTATCGAGTACTCATACCTCACAACATACCTCGTTCGCAACAATGGTCGCTACGATGGCGTGGGTGCAACAGGTCGTGACTTCGGTTTTCAGCTCTATGGTGGCTTTATCGAGCGTGAGGGTTATAGCATTATCAACTACAACCTCGGTGTATTCAACGGCAACGGTATCAATGCCAAGGATACAAACTCGGCAAAGGATGTCATTGCACGTCTTGTGATTAAGCCATTCAAGGGCTTTGCCGTGACTGGTTCGTATATGTATGCCGAGACTAACTACGCAATGAACAAGTATATGAAGAGCCCACGCTGGGCAGTAGGTGCGCTCTACAATTCACGTCACTGGGTGGCTCGCTCGGAGTATGCCGAGGCGATGTTTGACAACAACCGCACACGTGCATTCTATGTTTTGGGTGGCTACCACTTCGAGAAGCCATGGTCGGTATTTGCACGCTACGAGTTTATCAATGACGACTATCGCATACTCGATGAGCAGCGTATTCAGGTAGGTGCGGCCTATAAGCCATTTAAGTATTTGCGCTTGCAGAGCAACTTGTCGTACACAATGCCTTATATGGCTACTAATGACAATGGCTCGTTCGGATTTAACTTGTTAGTAACAGCAATGTTCTAAATAGTAAACCGTTATAAACAAAAAAAATTATAGTATGAAAAAGTTCTTGACCGAGGATTGGGTGGTTACATTCCTAAGCATTCCCTTGCTTATTTTTGCGGCCTTGGCATCGTATCTTCCAAAAGAAGGTATATCGGTGTCGTCTGATCTTACCGAGCTAACCGCATGGGGCGATATAGCAGCCTTCTTTGCTATCGCACTACTCCTGCTTTGGCTTGGTAATAAGGTGCTTGGTCGCCCGTTGAAGGGTCTTATCCCATCATTTGTGGTAGTATTTGCCATAGCGCTCCTGGCGCAGTGGATTGCTAAGATCGACGCTGTGAAGTATTACGGCTTTGAGGCGGTATTCTTCTCGGTTATCTTTGGACTTATCATACGCAACGCTTTCCATATTCCCGAGTGGCTTAAGCCAGCTATTCAGGGCGAGTTCTTTATCAAGATTGGTGTTGTATGCCTTGGTGCTACTGTCTTGTTCTCCGATGTCATGAAGTCGGGTGCCGCAGGCCTTATCCAGGCAGTGTTGGTTGTAGGCATCGTATGGTTCTTCGGCTACTGGCTTGCCCGCAAGCTTAAGGTGGAGCGTGCTACGGCGATGACTTTGGCCAGTGGTTGCTCTATCTGCGGTGTGTCGGCATGTATTACAGCAGCAGGTGTTGCCGGAACAGACAAGAAGCAGCTATCTTACATCATCTCTGTTGTGCTTATCATCGTAGTGCCAATGATCTACCTCATGCCTTGGTTGGCAAAACTTGTAGTTCCTATGGTTGTCGATGACCCAGCTATCCAGAACGAGATTATCGGTGCTTGGATTGGTGGTACTATCGATACTACTTCGGGTGTGGGTGCATCGTCGGAGATGGCAGGCGAGGTTGCGCAGAAGACCGCTATCGTGGTTAAGGCTACGCAGAACGTGCTCATTGGTGTTGTGGCATTCTTCATAGCGCTCTATCTCTCGGCACGCTCGGAGAAGGGTGGTGGTTTCACTCGACCTTCGTTTGGAATTGTGTGGGAGAAGTTCCCTAAGTTTATCCTTGGATTTGTGATTGCTTCGGCGATATTCAGCATCCTTCAGGCTGAAGATATGCTTACGCTCAATGCTAAGGGTAAGATTATCGAGACATCGCTGGCTAAGAATCTCTCGACATTCTTCTTCTCGCTCTCGTTTGTATGTATCGGTATGGATACACGCCTTAAGGATATTATCTCACGTGAGAACCGCCACGCTTTGTGGGCGTTCCTCGGTACTCAGACATTTAATATCTGCGTCACGTTCCTTATCGCTTGGTTGATGTTTGGCGTGGTGAAGCCAGCCTTGTGGCCAACTGAGGCTAAGGCGGCTAAGGCCGAGGCTCAAGAGCAGGTTGTGACTGCGGCCCAGGGAGTGACTATCCCTGTGGAGCCTGCAGCTACCGAAAGCGATGTTGAGGTTGTGGAGTATGAGCGACTCGCAGTGCCAGAGACTGAGGAGTAGACTCCTGTGATATAGAGATATAGGTTGGCTAACACGTGTTAGTCAACCTATATTTTTTATAGTAGCAGCTCAAGTTGCTGGCTCTCGAATAGATTGCGTATGGCAATATGTTGCTTGCGGGCGTAGCGCACTGTCTGCCCCGTGCCACTCCTGCTGCCGTTCCACCATGCAACAACGAGGTCTGCACCATCAACCAGCGCCTTGTTACGCTCGTAGTATATGCCGTGGCGATACTCCTGGGCTATGTAGTGAATCTGGTCTGTCTGCTCGAGGATGGTGTCGTAGAGCGTGTGACACTCTTTGCTGAGTCGAGCTCTGAAGTTGGGGTAGGGGATATATGCCACAAGGCGTATGTCGGGCTGTCGGTTGCGCAGCTCGAGCACGACAAGTGCTGCGGCGAGGTCGAAGCCCTCGGCCATGCCAACACGAAACTCACGAGCCCCCGAGGCTACAAGCTGCTCGACGCACTCCATGATTGCGTAGTCGTGGCTGCGCTTATACTCCCTATGGCCTGTGAAGGCTACCGTGTTACACTCTAAGTATTGGTTCATGGTGCAAAGATAGAAAAAATGTTCGACACCCTGCTCCCTTGGCTCGGACTTTGTTATTTGTGGGGTTGTGGAACATTTAACACATTTGAACTATGAAACAATCATCATTATGTCTGCTCTCGGCGCTGGGTGGTGCCCTCGTTGGAGCTATGGTGGCAGTCCTTGTGACACCTCAGTCGGGCAAGGACCTGCGTGGTAAGATTCGTGAGGCGTTCGACGAGGCTGCAGCCAAGATGCATGCTTCGTGTTGCAGTGAGCGAGGCCCTGAGAGTGATAGATAGTGCCTTCGGGGTATTAAACTTAGGCCGTTATGTCGATACTGCTCTTTCTAATCTCGATGATTGTGGCTCTCATGCTGCTTAGTGCCGCCTGTGTGGTGTGGGTAGGGTCGCTCGCTGGTAGCCTTCTGCTTGGCCTTGTGGTCGTGGGGCTTGTGTGGGTTGCGATATCCCTGGCGCTATATTTTGGCGCTATACACTCCACACTTAGGCAGTGGAGGCGTCGCATGGATACAGTCTACGAAGTGAGTCACACGGTGGAGCTTGTGTATGGTCAGGTGGCCATGTTTCTGAAAAAAATATTGGGAGGCGAATAACCTCCCAATACTTTTTTTGCTTGCTACTCCATCAGGTGCTCAATAAGAGTTTTGAGTCCGATGCCTATGAGTACGATACCGCCCAAGATTCCCGCCTTGGAGCCAAACTTCGAGCCTATGATCTTGCCCAGATATATTCCCGAGGCCGAGAGTGCAAATGTCACCACGCCGATGATCGAGGATGCAACCCAGATATTTGCATGGGCAAAGGCGAGCGTTACGCCCACAACAAGAGCATCAATACTTGTCGCTACAGCCATGAGAAACATGGTGCGTGACGAGAAGTTGTCGTCAAGTTCATCATCGTCGCCCCAAATAGCCTCACGTATCATGTTAAGACCAATGAGCAGCAACAGTCCAAAGCATATCCAGTGGTCAACGGAGGCCACGACGCTCGAGAAGGATACTCCGAGAAGGTAGCCTATGATAGGCATAAGAGCCTGAAAACCTCCAAACCAGAGGCCTGCGCTGAGTATGTGTTTGCGCTCTACTCTCTTCAGCGATAGACCCTTGCCTATGGATACCGCCGTGGCATCCATTGCAAGGCCAAAGCCCAAGAGAAGCATCTCTAATATTCCCATATACTATCTATTATAGTGTTTGAGAGCTGGTGTGGCTACGCCCTTCTCGTCGAAGAGTTTGCCCCACTGTGGTGATGTGGCCTCCCAGATAAATGTGCCACGGCCAAGGCCTCGAGGTAGCTCGCTCACGATGCGCTCAATCTCGAGATAGTGGTCACGGTACTCCACTACGATAAGTGGCTTGTTGTATCGCTCCACCAGAGAACGTGTGTTTGCCTCGAGCTCCTGGAGTGTGCCATGCCACTCAGGGTAGTACGACTGGCCTATGATGTCGTACTCCACGCCATACTCGGCCATAGCGTCGAAGAATCGCTGCGACTCCTCGGCCTGACCACCGAGGGCTACGTGTAGCATAACCTCAGCCTCGGGAGTCACCTCGCGCACAGCACGCACACCCTCTTTGAGAAGTCCGCAAAGGCCCTCGAACGAGTGGCGCACAGAGCCGTATGGCCACAACATACCGTTGCTCACCTCGTTGCCCACCTGCACCATGTCGGGAGCAGTGCCCTGAGCCACAAGGGCCTCGAGCGTTGCCTTTGTGTGGTTGTATACCTCGGCACACACCTCCTCGTAGCTAAAAGTCTGCCACGCCTGAGGCATTATCTGCTTCTGTGGGTCGGCCCAGTTATCCGAGTAGTGGAAGTCGAGCAGGAAGTACATGCCTGCCGCCTTTATGCGCTTGGCCATGGCGAGGGTATGCTCCAGGTCGCAGTAGCCATCACGCTGCGAGTAGCCGAGCTCCGAGCGTGGGTTTACAAACAGACGCAGACGTATGTAGTTGAAGCCGTTGTCACGCATAATCTCGATAGCATCGCCCTTGATGCCACCATCCGAGAACTCAATGCCCATATCCTCCTGCCACTGCAGCCAAGAGATGTCGGCACCTACAGCATAGGGGCGCTCTACACTCTGCTGAGCCCAGAGGCTTGCAATAGCGAATATGGCTACGAGGCATGTTATTAATCTTTTCATTGTTCTAATTTATTGGTTTGCAATATTTTTCAGTGTTGCGATCTCCTCGGCCCAACGGCTCTCGTCGGGTGTCTCGAGGATGAGAGGGATGTTGTCAAAACGTGGGTCAGAGGCGATGTAGCGGAAGCACTCCCAGCCAATCTCACCCTCGCCCAGTGGCGAGTGGCGGTCTATGCGGCTGCCCAGGGGTCGCATGGCGTCGTTGAGGTGCATGCCACGAAGATAGCCAAAGCCGATGATAGAGTCAAACTCGGCAAAGGTCTTATCAAGAGCCTCCTTCGTGCGTAGGTCGTAGCCTGCAGCAAAAGTGTGGCATGTATCCAGACATACGCCCACACGGCTCTTGTCCTCTACACGCTCGATGATATATGCCAGGTGCTCAAACTTATAGCCGAGGTTTGAACCCTGACCTGCAGTATTCTCCAGTACGGCAGTTACACCCTTAGAGCGCTCCAGAGCCATGTTGATAGACTCGGCAATACGCTTGAGCGAACCCTCGTCGTCGATGCGCTTGAGGTGGCTTCCGGGGTGGAAATTGAGGCGGTCAAGGCCGAGGAGCTCGCAGCGGTGCATCTCCTCGAAGAATGACTCTCGTGACTTTTCAAGGCCATCCTCATCAGGATGTCCGAGGTTGATCAGGTAGCTGTCGTGGGGTAGCACGTGGGCTGCGCTGAAGCCTGCCTGCTCCATAGCGTTACGAAAGGTGGTAATCTGCGCCTCAGTGAGTGCTGGTGCCAGCCACTGACGTTGATTCTTGGTAAATAGGGCAAATGCTGTGGCCCCTATCTCTTGTGCGTTGCGAACGGCATTCTCCACGCCGCCCGAAGCACTTACGTGTGCTCCAAAATATTTCATAGTAGTTATTGTCGTTTTTATATATTATTCTTCTACAAAGATACGAATTTATTCCGAAAAATTTATATCTTTGTACCACGCAAACCAAAATAATTTAAACCAAACAATAGATATGAAGAAGTTTTACACCATTTTGGCTCTTGTGCTTGCGTTCTCTGCAGTAGAACTCTCGGCGCAAGTATCAGTTGATGAGGTCACAACAGCTCAGGAGAAGGTGGCCTTTGAGAATAATGTTAAGGATACCCAGGTTGATGCCAATGTAGTGGAGGATGCTCGCCTTCGTGCCGAGCGCATAGCGCTGCGCAAGGAGCGTAATACTCTCGATTTCACGGCTAACCTCCACGGCTCGCTCACAGCCTTCAGCCAGTCATGGCAGGCGGCTGGTGATAACACAATCACCGTTCTTGCAAACCTCAATTTCCTTCATACATACAAGAAGGGTCGTTTCACACTCACCAACAACGCCTCAGCAAAGTTTGGCTATAACAACATGAAGATTGATCTCATGGGCGATGGCGTGCAGAAGGGTGTGTGGTTTAAAAATGTCGATGAGATCGCACTCTCAACATCGCCACAGTGGGCTATGGTCAAGAACTGGACCTATGGTGCTAACATCAAGTTCCGTACACAGTTTGCTCCTGGCTACGAGGCTCGTGGAGATCAGCAGAAGGGTGTGGCTCGAGTATCTAACTTCATGACTCCAGGTTATCTCGACGCATCAGTCGGTTTTACATACGTTATGCCATCTGAGAAGTTCCCACTCAAGGTTAACCTCGCGCCTTTGGCACTTAGTGCTACCTATCGTCACGACTTGGGTACATCTAAGGATTATGGTGTGTTGACAGGTCGCCAGAAGTATGAGGGTGGTCTTTCAGTGCAGCTCGACTTCGACCGCACATGGGGTCAGAATGGTTGGTTGCGCTACCGTACAACAGCCTACTCGTTCTATGGTTGGATTACCGACATCTACGCAGCAAGTCGCTTCGAGCCTACCGAGGATAAGGCTAAGTATGAGCATGTTGTGCCTACGCTCCGTTGGGAGAATACTATCGACATTAAGGCTACTAAGCATATCTCAACTCAGATCTACGTTCAGCTCTACTACAACAAGGCTGAGATCAACAAGTTGCAGGTGCAGTCAATGCTCTCGGTAGGTCTTACTTACACATTCAAGAATAAGTAGGCCCGAGGTTTGGCACTCTCGTTGCTCGGATAGCGCCCAGAGGGTGGTGTCCGAGCAACGACTATCTTTTGTTATCTAAACTTTTATCGGCCCCCAGAGGGCTGCTGTTTAACTATATGTCCAGAAGAGGAAGACGAATTAGAGTAATACGTGCACTTGTGATTTTGGTTGTGGTACTCGGCTCGTTGAGCGTGGGTATGCTTATCCAGAGGGTGCGATTCTCGCAATTATGGAACAACCTTGCACGTAGCACCAACGAGGTGGAGCAGTTTGTCGCAGATATTGAGAATATTGAGCGCTACCTCACACTCAGCGACCGCATGGTGCAGACCGTGACGGCCATACGCAACCTCTATGTGGACACCATCAACCTCGATACGATCTACGACCGTATCATCCCCAAACTGATCTCGGAGCTCGATCCTCACTCGGAGTTTATCCCTGCCAAGGATTTTCAGAAGGTCAACGAGTCGCTCGAGGGTGAGTTTGACGGCATAGGCATCGTGTTTAATGCCTCGACCGACACAATCATGGTGCTCAGCGTGGTGCCTCAGGGGCCGAGTGATAAGGCAGGACTACGCCCTGGCGATAGGGTGATACGTATCGACGGCCGTGATGTGGCGGGTCAGAAGATTCCGCAGGACTCCATGGTCAAGCTCATGCGTGGCCCACGACGCTCACACGTGAAACTATCGTTGCAGCGCCATGGTCTTAAGGAGCTTGTCGAGGTCGACGTGGAGCGTGGCGCTGTGGAGCTGCACTCTATCGAGACATCGTTCATGCTCGATCGTGAGGCTAACATTGGCTATGTGCGCCTGTCGCAGTTCTCTCGTACGTCGCACAGCGAGATGCGTGAGGCCATAGATAAGCTCCTCAAGGAGGGTATGAAGTCGCTCGTGCTCGATCTTCGTGGCAATGGCGGAGGTTTTCTAGATCAGGCGATACTCATAACCAATGACCTCCTGCCCTCGGGTAAGTTGATAGTATATACCGAGGATCGCAAGGGTATGCAGCAGCGTCAGTTTAGCCAGTCGGGCAAGTACCCCGAGCTCGATGTTGTGGTGCTCGTAGATGAACTCAGCGCCTCGTCGAGCGAGATCTTGGCGGGTGCTCTCCAGGATAACGACCGTGGCCTTGTGATTGGTCGCCGTACCTTTGGTAAAGGCCTTGTACAGACGCAGATACCATTTGCCGATGGCTCGGCACTGCGCCTCACGGTGGCACGCTACTACACCCCTACGGGACGATCTATACAGAAACCATATATCAGTGGCGACGAGGAGGCTTACAAGATGGATATCATCAACCGTTACAACCACAACGAGTTCTTCTCGGCCGACTCTATACACTTCGACAGCACGTTGCGTTATACCACGCCGGCAGGTCGCACGGTATATGGTGGCGGAGGTATCATGCCCGATATATTTATTCCGCTCGACACTCTGGGCTACACTAAGTACTATAATAGGGTGTGGAATACCAATGTGTTGTATCGCTTCACGCTCGATTTCACGGATCGTCATCGTGAGAAGATAGACTCTATACGTACGCTCGAGCAGCTCGACGACTTCTTCTTAGGTCACGACCTTGTACGAGAGTTTACGGCCTATGCCGAGCGCAATGGTGTGAAGACTAATAGCCAAGAGCTGGCAATATCGCGCGATATTATTCTTGCGCAGATACGTGGCTATATCGGCCGTAATACCCCTGTTGGTGATGCGGGCTTCTACTACAATATATATCCTATCGATGTTGTGATGAAGCGTGCGGTAGACGAGATTAAAAGAGAAAATAAAAAGTAAATCTATATGGTAAAACGAGTTATTGGAGTGTTGTTCACTCTCGTAGTATTGGCCGTAATACTATTTGCTGCACTCGAGTGGGGTAACTACCGCTCGCTGGCCTTTAATTTTGGTAATGACCCTGTTGAGAGGGTGTCAAACACTCATGATAGTGTTGAGTATGAGGCAGTTCAGGAGGCAGATAGCCTCGATGTTAATGGTGCTGAGCGCAAGGTTGCAAAGCGACCTAAGAGCGCTAAGAAGGGGGCAGCAAAGAAGAGTGCTGCTCGCAAGCCAGCAGCCGAGCGCCCTGTTAAGGCAGAGCCCGAAGGTGAGCAGAACGAGTAGTCCCCCCAATAGGAGTGCTCTAAAAAGATGAACAGGTGTTACCCGTAGTGGGCAACACCTGTTCATCTTTTTGCATCTCTATCCTCAGAGGTTAGTACTGCTCCTTCTCGTTAGGGAAGTCGCAGCTCTTCACGTCGTCGACATAGTGACCTACGGCCTCTGAGATTGTTGTGCCGAGGTCGGCATAACGACGCAAGAAGCGTGGTGAAAATGCCTGAGTGATACCGAGCATATCGTGAGCTACGAGTACCTGTCCATCTGTTGCACCGCCAGCACCAATGCCGATAGTTGGGATATGGAGCTCCTCGGATACTCGCTTGCCGAGCTTAGCAGGGATCTTCTCGAGCACAAGGGCGAAGCAACCAGCCTCCTCGAGAAGGTGAGCATCGCGCACAAGCTTCTCAGCCTCAGCGTCATCCTTAGCACGCACGTTGTATGTGCCGAACTTATGGATAGACTGTGGCATGAGGCCTAGGTGACCCATGACGGGGATACCTGCAGAGATGATACGCTGCACAGACTCCAAAATCTCCTCGCCACCCTCCATCTTCACGGCGTCGGCCTCGGTCTCCTTCATGATGCGCACTGCCGAGTCGAGTGCGAGCTTGGAGTTACCCTGGTAGGTACCAAAAGGAAGGTCTACAACGACAAGAGCACGCTCCACGGCACGTACGACCGACTTAGCGTGGTAGATCATCATATCGAGTGTGATAGGTAGTGTAGTCTCAAAACCGGCCATGACGTTGGCTGCCGAGTCGCCCACGAGGATGACGTCGATACCTGCTTGATCCACGATCTTGGCCATTGAATAATCATACGATGTGAGCATTGCGATCTTCTCGCCTCGCTGTTTCATCTCTGTGAGACGTAGTGTGGTTACGGCTCTTAGTGTACTCTCAACTGACATACAACTTTGATTGGTTAATTTGTCGCAAAGGTAGCCATTAAAACGGAATGTGCAAATTTTTGAGCTATTTACTCTTGACAAAAGCGCTCTGATGAGAAAAAAGGTAAAAAATACCTATATATATTGTGTAGAATAAAAATTTGTCGTATCTTTGTGGCGTAATTGAGCGAGAGTAAGGGGACGGGTAGTCCCCTTATTTCGTAGATATATCCTAACGACGAAGAGTAAATATTTTCAGTATATGATTGATGCAAAGAGAGTTATAGAGATTGCCGAGAAGCATCTCGAGGGTAGCGACATGTTTGTCGTGGAGTGCAAGACATCGCCCATGGGCGATATTGAGCTTCTTGTGGATAGCGACACGGCAGTAAAATTGGAGGATTGTGCAGCGCTAAATCGTGCTATCGAGGCTGAGCTGGACCGTGAGGTCGAGGACTACTCGCTCATGGTTGCATCGGCAGGTATCGGTTCGGAGCTTAAGCTCTTGCGCCAGTATGCCAAAATCATTGGCTCGTCGGTCGAGGTGTTGCTCAAGGATGGTGTCAAGATCTTGGCTAAGCTCTGCAAGGCTGACAACGAGGGTATCGAGCTCTCGTACGAGGAGAAGCAGCAGGTAGAGGGCAAGAAGCGCAAGGTGACTGTCGAGGTGACAAAGAGCTATCTCTGGGACGAGATCAAGTACGTTAAGGAGCATCTCGATTTCAAATAATTTTCTGTATACGAGGTAATCCGCAACATCGTGCTTGGTGCACAGGGAGCCTCAAAACAACGCAGGAGCGAAAATCAACAAAAACAAAATATATATCAAAAATGAAGTACGTTAATCTTATTAGCAACTTTGCTGAGTTCAAGGAGCTCAAGAGCATCGACAACTCAACGCTTATTGGCGTGTTGGAGGATGTATTCCGCCACGCACTCCAGAAGCAGTTTGAGAGTGACGAGAACTTCGATGTCATCATCAACCCTGAGAAGGGTGACCTCGAGATCTGGCGTAACCGCACAGTAGTCGAGGATGAGATGTTGGAGGACGAGAATACCGAGATCGCACTCTCGGAGGTTAAGGCTATCGACGCATCGTATGATGTGGGTGACGAGTATGTTGACCAGATCGACATGACTATGTTTGGTCGCCGTGCTGTGTTGTCGTTGCGCCAGAACCTCGCATCACGCATCCTCGATTTGGAGAAGGCTGCACTCTTCGAGAAGTACTCTGAGAAGGTGGGCGAGATCATCTCTGGCGAGGTTTACCAGGTATGGAAGAAGGAGGTATTGGTACGTGACGACGAGGGTAACGACCTCTCATTGCCTAAGACCGAGCAGATTCCTAACGACTTCTACCGCAAGGGTGACACCATCAAGGCTATCGTTAAGTCTGTTGAGATGAACAACAACCAGCCTCGCATTATCCTCTCTCGTACCGACAACCAGTTCCTCGAGCGTCTGTTCGAGCAGGAGGTGCCTGAGATCTACGACGGTCTTATCACAATCAAGAAGATCGCTCGTATCCCTGGTGAGCGTGCTAAGGTGGCAGTTGAGTCTTACGACGACCGTATCGACCCAGTAGGTGCTTGCGTGGGTATGAAGGGTTCACGTATCTACACTATCGTCAAGGAGCTTCGCAACGAGAACATCGACGTGGTGAACTACACTTCGAACACATCTCTAATGATTCAGCGTTCGTTGAACCCTGCAAAGATCTCGTCAATTACTATCGACGAGGAGCGACAGACAGCTGCCGTATACCTCAAGCCTGAGGAGGTGTCGCTCGCTATTGGTAAGGGTGGTTTGAACATCCGTCTTTCTAAGTTGCTCACAGGCTACGACATCGACGTATACCGTGAGATCGAGGAGGAGGATGTGGCACTCACTGAGTTCGCAGACGAGATCGAGGGTTGGATTATCGACGCTCTTAAGAGCGCTGGTTGCGACACTGCAAAGAGCGTTCTTGACCTTACAATCGAGGAGGTAGCGCAGCGTGCAGACCTCGAGATTGAGCAGGCAGAGCAGGTGGTAGCCATCCTCAAGGCAGAGTTTGAGTAGTGTAACGATTAACGAAATTAGAATTGAATGGATAATAACAAGAAGATAAGGCTTATACAGGTTGCAAAGGAGTTTAAGGTGGGTTTCAATACTTTGGCCGACTATCTCCAGCGCAAGGGTCTGCAGAGCGACTGCTCGCCCTCGTCACCTGTATCGGCAGAGGTATATGCAGCATTGGAGAAGGAGTTTGGTGGCAACCGCCAGTCGGGTGGTGAGCGTGATGCTGTGCGTGAGCGCATACAGCAGAAGGGCTCGGTGAGCATCAACTCTCAGAGTGCCAAGGAGGAGGAGTTCGAGGAGGAGGTTGTTATCAAGAGCAACATTATCTCTGTGAAGGATGAGGTGCGTGGCCCAAAGATCTTGGGTAAGATCGACCTCGACGCTAAGAAGCCTGAGCCTAAGAAGGAGGAGTCTAAGCCCGCTCCAGCTCCAGTAGTGGAGAAGAAGGAGGTTGTTGAGGAGCCTAAGGCTGCCCCAGCACCTGTTGTTGAGAAGAGCGAGGTTGTCGTAGAGCCTAAGGTCGAGGCAGAGCCTGAGCAGGTAAAGCGTGATAGCGTGTTCCGTCCCGATGCACCACAGCTCGATGGCCCAAAGATCCTCGGCACGATGGATGTGTCGAACATGGTGCCTGGTGGCAAGCACAAGCGTAAGCGCCTGGAGAAGGAGAAGGTGAACGTTGCCAAGGAGGGCAAGAGTGGCGGTAAGCCAGAGAAGGGCCAGCAGAAGGGCAACGGAAACAACACACAGCGTCAGCAGAATGGCGAGGCGCAGAAGGGTGGCCAGCCACAGCAGCAGAACAACAATAAGAAGAATAAGAAGCAGCAGCAGAAGCAGCAGCCAAAGCCTGTGGTACGTCCTGAGGTATCTGACGAGGAGGTATCAAAGCAGATTAAGGATACTCTTGCACGCCTTACGGCTAAGGGTACAAAGTCTAAGGGTGCTAAGTATCGTAAGGAGAAGCGTGAGGAGGTTCGTGAGCGCATGAACGAGGAGATCGAGCGCGAGGAGATGGAGCGCAGTGTGCTCAAGGTTACTGAGTTCGTAACCGTGAGTGAGCTCGCTACCATGATGAGCGTGTCGCCTATGGATGTCATCTCGGCATGTATGAACCTCGGCTTGATGGTATCTATCAACCAGCGTCTCGATGCTGAGGCATTGGTGGTTGTTGCCGAGGAGTTTGGCTTCACCGTAGAGTTCGTATCTGTAGAGATTCAGGAGGCTATCGAGACCGATACCGACACTGACGAGGATCTCGTTCCACGTCCACCTATCGTAACGGTAATGGGTCACGTAGACCACGGTAAGACATCGCTCTTGGATAATATCCGTAAGACTAACGTGACTGCTGGCGAGGCGGGTGGTATCACCCAGCACATCGGTGCTTACTCTGTTGAGCTCAATGGCCAGAAGATCACCTTCCTTGATACACCAGGTCACGAGGCATTTACCGCTATGCGTGCTCGTGGTGCTAAGATGACCGACGTGGCTATCATCATCGTGGCTGCCGACGACAGCGTGATGCCTCAGACTATCGAGGCTATCAACCACGCCTCGGCTGCAGGTGTGCCAATGGTGTTTGCCATCAACAAGATGGATAAGCCTCAGGCAAACTCTGAGCGTATTCGTGAGCAGCTCTCGCAGATGAACTACCTCGTAGAGGACTGGGGTGGTAAGTACCAGTGCCAGGAGGTATCTGCTAAGAAGGGTATGAACCTCGACAAGCTCCTTGAGAAGGTGCTCCTCGAGGCTGAGATGCTCGAGCTCAAGGCTAACCCTAACCGCAAGGCTACAGGTGCTGTCATCGAGTCTATGTTGGACAAGGGTCGTGGCTATGTTGCTACAATCATGGTGCAGAACGGTACATTGCGCATTGGCGATGTATTGCTCTCGGGTACATACACAGGCCGTGTTAAGGCTATGTTCGACGAGAATGGTAAGAAGGTTACCGAGGCAGGCCCATCGACACCAGTACAGGTGCTCGGTCTTAATGGTGCTCCTCAGGCTGGTGATACATTCAACGTCATGGAGGATGATCGCTCGGCACGTGAGATTGCCAACAAGCGTGAGCAGTTGCAGCGTATGCAGGGTATCATGACTCAGAAGCACGTTACACTCGACGAGATTGGTCGCCGTATCGCTATCGGCTCGTTCAAGGAGCTTAACATCATCGTTAAGGGTGACGTGGACGGCTCTGTTGAGGCTATGTCGGGCTCACTCATCAAGCTCTCTAAGGAGACTGTTCAGGTTAACGTTATCCACTCGGCTGTAGGTCAGATCTCTGAGTCTGATGTATTGCTCGCAGCGGCATCGAACGCCATCATCGTCGGCTTCCAGGTGCGTCCTTCGGCTGCAGCACGTAAGGCTGCTGAGAAGGAGCAGATCGATATCCGTCTATACTCTATCATCTACGATGCTATCAACGAGATTAAGGACGCTATCGAGGGTATGCTCGAGCCAGTGATGAAGGAGGAGATTGTATGCTCTACCGAGGTTATGGAGACCTTCAAGATCTCGAAGGTGGGTACTGTTGCAGGATGTATCGTGCGTGAGGGTAAGATGCAGCGCAACACATCTATCCGCGTGATCCGTGACGGTATCGTTATCTACACTGGTAAGCTCGGCTCATTGCGCCGCTTCAAGGACGATGTTAAGGAGGTTACCGTTGGTCAGGACTGCGGTCTTAACATCGAGTCGTACAACGATATCAAGGTTGGCGATATTATCGAGGGTTACGAGCAGGTAGAGGTTAAAAGAAAGTAAGAGGGTAGGTGAAGCCACTCTGTTGGGCTCTTTCGGCATCTGCCTTGATTGCCAAATCCTCACATACGCAAAGTATGCTGCGGTTTGTCAATCTGCGAGCAGCTTCAAAATAGCCTCAACATATCGACTTCACTAAAGCTTGGGGTGGGGATTCCCACTCCAACAACACTCCCCACACTTATAAGTGCCCGGTTAAAGAATAACAAACAATTACCTAAAAAATAACTTAAAGAGATGAACAACATTAAGTTTACTACTGCCGAAGAGGCTGTTAAGTGTATCAAGTCTGGTGATCACATTCACCTTAGTTCAGTAGCGTCTGCTCCTCAGTGCCTTATCAAGGCTATGGTTGAGCGTGGCCGTAATGGTGAGTTCAAGGATGTTCACATCCACCACCTCCACACCGAGGGTCCAGCACCTTATGCTGATCCTGAGCTCGAGGGCGTATTCCAGCTCGACTCATTCTTCGTGGGTGGCAACGTGCGTAAGGTTACTCAGGCAGGTTTTGCTGACTATATTCCAATCTTCCTCTCTGAGACTCAGAAGCTCTATCGTTCGGGCGCTGTGCCATGTAACGTTGCTATGATCCAGGTGTCACGTCCTGACAAGCACGGCTACGTATCACTCGGTACATCTGTAGATGCTACATTGGCAGCTGTAGAGTGCGCTGACTACGTTATTGCTGTGGTTAACAAGTACGTTCCACGTTCGTTCGGTGACGCTATGATCCACAGCTCTAAGATTAACTTCTTCGTTGAGGACGACCAGCCACTCGAGGAGGCACACTTCACAACTCCTAACGAGGTGGAGACAAAGATCGGTAACCTCTGTGCAGGTCTTATCGAGGATGGTGCTACACTTCAGATGGGTATCGGTGCTATTCCTAACGCTGTGCTCGCTCAGCTCGGTAACCACAAGAACCTCGGTGTTCACACAGAGATGTTCGCTGATGGCGTTCTCCCACTCGTTGAGAAGGGCGTAATCAACGGTGCTTTGAAGAATATCGATAAGGGTAAGATGGTATCTACATTCTTGATGGGTTCACAGAAGGTTTACGACTTTATCGATGATAACCCAGGCGTACTTATGATGGACGTGGGCTACACTAACGACCCATTCATCATCTCTAAGAACGACAAGGTTACCGCTATCAACTCTGCACTCCAGGTAGATATCACAGGTCAGGTATGTGCCGACTCTCTCGGCCGTAAGTTCTACTCAGGCGTTGGTGGCCAGGTAGACTTCATCTATGGTGCATCACTCTCTAAGGGTGGTAAGGCTATCATCGCAATGCCTTCAATCACTAACAAGGGTGTATCAAAGATCTCAGATGTTCTCACTGAGGGTTCAGGTGTTGTTACTACACGTAACCATATCCACTGGTTCGTAACTGAGAATGGTGCTGTTGACCTCTATGGCAAGAGCCTCCAGGAGCGTGCACGCCTCATCATCTCTGTTGCTCACCCATCAGCACAGGAGGAGCTCGACCGTGCAGCCTTCGAGCGCTACGGCTCACACCACCACTATATCAAGGGATATATGGGCAAGTAATTTTCCGTGATAGCGGCGCATCTGCGGCGCTTCAATCAAAGCCACCAATGGGACGTACGCCTAGTACTACCCATCGGTGGCTTTTTTATGTCAGCACCACATCTGCACCACTCTGACGAAAAATTGGTTGTGGGGGTATTTATGAGTTAATGTGAGTATCTATGGGTTAATATGCTCTTATAGAAACTCATTACAACCCATTACTAATTAAAAAAAATAGCTGCCCGGAGGACAGCTATTTTTTCATTATCTATTGGCGGGGTTATGCCCACTTAACCAATGCGAAGTCCATACGGTGCTCCAACTTGTCGTTGACTGGGAACACACGGAGTGCCACGTCGAAGGTACCAGTATGCTCTGGAGCGTAGTCCAAAGCGAGAGTTACCTTGCCCTGCTCGGCGTTAACAACATCCAAGCGGCGTGTCTCAACAACGTTGGCTGCCTGGCCTGCCTCGATTTGTGTTGCCACAACGAGCTCAGCACCGATATCCTCCTTGTTGAGGCCTGCGAGGTCGAGAGTGATCTCGAAACGATACTTCTTACCTACGAACATAGCCTCAGAGTCTATCTCGGCACGCTTAACATCGAGGATAGCCACGTTGTCCCATGCTGCAGATACCTTACGCTTCCATGCTGCGATCTCACGAGCCATGAGGTAGTTGTTAGCGATAATCTCGCCCTTGCGCTTAGCAAGCTTGTTGTAGAAGCGCTCCTCGTAGTCAATAAGCATGCGGTTTGTTGTGAAGTTCGATGCGATGTCGGCAACACACTTCTTAACAGCGTTAACCCAGCGGTGTGGCACGCCATCCTCAGCGCGGTCGTAGTACAATGGTACGATCTGCTCCTCGATAGTGTTGTAGATCATCTCAGCGTCGAGCTCATCCTGGAAGCGCTGGTCGGCATAGGTACGCTCCATAGGAAGCATCCAGCCAGCACCCTCCTTGTAGCCCTCAACCCACCAGCCGTCGAGTACTGAGAACTGCATTACGCCGTTCATCACGCACTTCTCGCCTGATGTACCTGAAGCCTCCAAAGGACGTGTAGGAGTGTTCAACCATACGTCAACACCCTGAACCATGCGGCGTGCAAGCTCCATGTCGTAGTTCTGCAAGAATACGATCTTACCTACGAACTCAGGCATTGCTGATACCTCAACGATACGCTTGATGAGGTCCTGACCTGGCTTATCATTTGGGTGAGCCTTACCTGCGAAGATGAACTGCACAGGACGCTCCTTGTTGTTTACAAGAGCCGAAAGACGCTCGAGGTTAGTGAAGAGCAAGTAAGCACGCTTGTAAGTAGCGAAACGACGTGCAAAACCGATAGTGAGCACATCTGGCTTGATGCTCTCAGTAACCTGAACCATCTGGCGTGGTGACTGAAGGCGTACCTGTGTAGGATCGCTATAGCGCTTGCGGATGGTCTTGATGAGGCGCTCCTTGAGGAACATACGCTCGTTCCAAAGCTCTACGTCGTCAATCTTGTGAACGTTCTGCCACTCGGGGATGTTGTAGGTGTGACCCGAGAATGCATCGCCGAAGTACTTCGAGTAGAGACGACGGAGGTTCGATGCTACCCATGTGGGGAAGTGAACACCATTAGTTACATAGCCGATGTGGAGCTCGTTCTTGAAGTAGCCAGGCCACATGTTGCCGAGAATCTCCTTTGATACCTCGCCGTGCAACCATGACACACCGTTAACCTCCTGTGAGAGGTTACATGCCAATACAGACATTGAGAACTTCTCGTTGGGGTCGTTGGGGTTTGTCTTACCGAGGTTGATGAACTGATCCCATGTGATGCCAAGTACGTCGGGGTAGTGTGACATGTACTGACGAATCATAGACTCGGGGAATGCATCGTGACCTGCGGGCACGGGAGTGTGTGTTGTGAACAACGATGATGAGCGAACAACTTCCATAGCCTCCGAGAATGAGAGACGCTTCTTTGCGATGAGGTTGCGGATACGCTCCACGTTGATGAATGCTGCGTGACCCTCGTTGCAGTGGTAAACCTGCTGCTTGATGCCCATCTTCACGAGGGCGCGGATACCACCGACACCGAGCAAGATCTCCTGCTTCAAGCGGTTCTCCCAGTCGCCACCATAGAGGTGGTATGTAACCTGACGATCCTCGTCGAGGTTAGCCTCGTAGTCAGCATCCAAGAGGTAGAGGTCTGTACGACCTACCTGGCACTTCCAAACGCGTGCAGATACTGTACGGCCAGGGAATGCCACCTGTGTGGTTACCCAGTTGCCAAACTCGTCACGAACAGGCGAGATGGGGAGCTTGAAGAAGTTCTGTGCCTCGTAAGTAGCCTCCTGTGCACCCTGTGCCGAGAGACGCTGTGTGAAGTAGCCGTAGCGGTACAAAAGACCCACAGCAACCATGCCTACGTTGCGGTCAGAAGCCTCCTTGAGGTAGTCACCAGCCAAGATACCGAGACCACCAGAGTAGATCTTGAGTGTTGAGTGCAAACCATACTCCATAGAGAAGTA
>JAGBXX010000022.1 GCA_017629035.1 Alistipes sp.
ACACCCTCGCCCAAAGCGTTAGGAGCCAAAACATACTGGTTGAGAAGGTAGTTCAAAGGCACTGTCATAACCTGAACGAAGGTAACAGCGGCACCCAAACCCAAAGCGGTCTTTACGCTCTTCGACACGGCAATGTACGAACACATACCGAAGAAGTATGCGAAGACCATATTTTCGATAAATACCGAATTAATAAACAAATTCAACATACGCTACCCTCCTATTTTTCCTGTAAATCCTTGTTAATAGAGCGATGAACCCAGATGATAACACCCACGATGATAAGTGCCATCGGAGGGAAGAGCATCAATGAGTTGTTTACATAGCCAAAGCGTGCGATAACATCGAAGCCAAAGAGAGTACCCGAGCCGAAGAGCTCACGGAAGAAGGCTACCAACACAAGGATGAAGGCATAGCCCAAACCGTTAGCAACACCATCGACAAATGAGTCCCATGGCTTGTTACCCAAAGCGAAGGCCTCAACACGACCCATCACGATACAGTTGGTAATGATCAAACCAACGTATACTGAGAGCTGCTTCGACACGTCGTACATGAAGGCACGCAAGAACTGGTCTACAACGATAACCAATGTTGCGATAACAACCAACTGAACGATGATACGAATACGTGAAGGGACACCATTACGCATAAGTGACATTACGAGGTTCGAGAACGCTGTAACGAATGTCACAGAGAGACCCATAACAAATGCAGGCTCAAGCTTAACTGTTACGGCAAGAGCCGAGCAGATACCCAAGATCTGAACGATAACTGGGTTATTAGCTGCCAAAGGATTAGTAAAATTCTTGCTTAGTTTCATAGCTTACTCCTCCTCAACTTTAGTAGGTTCAACATTTACGTCCTCAGCAACTGGCTCCTGGGCCTGCTCCTCAGAAGTAGTATCCTCTGCAACAGCTGCTGTGAGAGTATCGAGGAATGACTTGTACTTGCCAATAGAGTTTGCAAGCATGGCGTTAACACCGTCACAAGTCTTAGTACCACCTGTGATAGCGTCTACCTGGTGATCGTTCTGAGCACCACCCTTCTGCATGCGTACAGCGAACTCGCCCTCAGCATTGTAGAGCACCTTGCCCTCGAACTTCTTCTGCCAGATCTCAGTAGCGATCTCAGCACCAAGACCTGGAGTCTCACCTGCGTGATCCATCACGATACCAGAGATCTGAACCTTCTGGTCAACAACATTGAGTGATACATAACCCCAGATATCGCCCCAAAGGCCCTTGCCGGCCATAGGTGCAACATACTTAGTTACGCCATCCTTCTCATACTTGAAGATAGGGAACTCGTTCTCAGACGCTGTAAGACCCTTGAGGTCTGCTAGATCTGCGAACATAGCATCTACAGCAGCCTTATCCTCCTTGTTTACCTCAACAAAAGCACCGTCGACAATACGACCCATAGTAACTACGTCGTCGAAGTTCTCCTCGGCGCTACCGAAAGCCTTCATAATAGAAACCTTCTTCTCGTTGAGCACGTTAGCTGCCTGCTTATCCTTGAGCGATGTTGCCAAGAAAGCAAGCAAAGCACCAACGATTACCACCATCACAACTGTGTAGATGATGATATATGCGTTTGAATTCTTATTGATTGCCATAGCTCCGATTATTTTACATTCTTAATAAGCTTCTTACGACGTGCAACATTGCGCTCTACGACGAAGTAGTCGATGAGTGGAGCAAGTGCATTCATGAAGAGGATCGAGAGCATCATACCCTCTGGGTAAGCTGGGTTAACCACACGGATCAAGATTGCCAAAGCACCTACCATGAAACCGTAGATCCACTTACCGCAGTTTGTCTGAGCCGATGTAACAGGGTCTGTTGCCATAAACACAGCACCAAAGGCAAAACCACCAACCAACAAGTGGTAGTATGCAGGGTACTCGGTCATGCCTACAGCGTCGAAGAGGTAAGCGAAGGCCAAACCACCTACGAATACTGAGAGCATGATGCGCCATGAAGCAACACCTGTGAAGAGCAAGATAACTGCACCAAGCAAGATTGCTGCAGTAGATGTCTCACCGAGTGAACCAGGGATCAAACCGATGAAGGCATCCATAACGCTCCACTGCATCTCGCCTGTTGAGCCGAGCTGCTCGAGAGCCGTAGCACCAGTCTTAGCGTCAGCATACCATACAGCCTCACCAGACATCTGTGGAGTGTAAGCAAAGAATGCAAAGGCACGAGCCAACAACGCTGGGTTGAAGACGTTCATACCAGTACCACCGAATACCTCCTTACCGATGACTACAGCGAAAGCTGTTGAGAGAGCAACGATCCACAAAGGTACAGTAACAGGCATTACCAATGGAATGAGAAGACCTGTCACGAGGAAACCCTCGTTGATCTCGTGCTTACGCTTCTGAGCAAATGCAAACTCGATTGCAAGACCAGTAACGTAAGATACGATGATTGTAGGCAACGCCTTGAGGAAACCGAACCAGAATGCAGGGAAAATCTCTGTGATACCAGCCTGGTAACCAACGTTGTACATACCAACCAACATAGCAGGGATAAGTGCCAATACTACAACGATCATCACACGCTTGATATCGTTACAGTCACGCACGTGGCTACCACGCTGAGTTGTTGTGTTAGGAACAAAAAGGAATGTCTCAAAGCCCTCGAAAGTTGAGTGCAAGAAACCGAGCTTACCGCCCTCTGAGAAGGTAGGCTTAATCTTATCTACAATATTACGCAATCCCATAGCTTAGCTCTCCTTAATCATTAGGTTAATACCGTCGCGAAGAATCTGCTGCATCTCGATCTTTGATGGATCAACAAACTCGCAGAGTGCCAAATCCTCAGGAAGAACCTCGTACAAACCAAGATTCTCCATCTTGTCGAGATCCTTAACAAGGCACGCCTTCAACAAATAAGCTACATATACATCCATTGGCAAGTAGTTCTCATAAAGACCTGTTACCACGAATGGACGCTCACCACCATTGAGGTTAGTATCGAGCTTGTACTCCTTCTTAGGGCAGAGCCATGAGAAGTATGCACGTGATACTGAGAAGCGGTGGAAACGTGGCATTGCCCAACCGAGCAACTCGTAAACGTTACCCTCAGGGAGCAATGTGATCATGTTAGCGTCAGCAGCGATATAGCCATCAGCAGCTGTTGTGCGGCCAGTGAGTGCGTTACCAGAGATAACACGTACGTTCTCCTTAACCTTGCCGATGATTGACTCTACTGCAGCACCAGCGATGATGCGCTTGTAGCATGGCTTCTCAGCCTCGCTACCAGCAACAACGATAGTCTTAGACATATCGAACTTGCCTGTGCGTACCATGCGGCCGATGATTGCAACATCCTGGATATTTACAGTCCACACGATATCGCCCTTAGCAATACGGTCGATGTGGTGGATCTGAACACCCACGTTACCTACAGGGTGCTTACCAGAGAATGTGTGGTACTCCACGCCCTTAATCTCAGACATGAAACCCTCAGCGCCCTTGCGAGCTGAGAGGTGCACCTTGCCCTCAGTAAGGCGGCTAAGGAGTGCCATACCTGCCTCGATGTTCTCACGCTCAGAGGCCAAGGCGAAGTTGTAGTCTGGGGCCAAAGGAGCTGAGTCGAAGGCTGAAACAAAGATTGCCTTAGGCTGTGCGTCGGGGTTAGCGATAACACCATAAGGACGCTCAACGATACGAGTCCAAAGACCCGACTCGAGCAACATCTCAACAATCTCCGAACGCTCTGCCTTGGCTGGGTCAACCACCTTAATAGCCTTAGCCACCTGCTCCTGGTCTGGCTCTACGGCAACGTTGAGGAGCTTACGCTTCTCGCCACGGTTGATGGCCGAAACCACACCGCTAACAGGAGAAGTGAACAAGATGCGTGGGTTGTTCTTATCGAAGAACAAAGCGGCACCTGCCTCTACCTTGTCGCCAACCTTAACCAACAGCTTTGGAGTAACGTTCTCATAATCCAGTGGGCTCACTGCATAAGACTTCGCCATAGGAGCGTTCTCCACGCGAAGCTCTGCCTTACCTGCCAGATTGATGTCGAGACCTTTACGTAAATTAATGTTTTTCGACATAAAAACTGTTTGTTAGATTAATGATTTTAACTATTTTGTTTATGTTTGTGTCTATCGACTGCAAATTAACACCTCTGTTAGTAATTAAAATGCGCACGAAGGTACGGATTTTTTTTCATCCAAACAACCATTTTAGCGGATATTTGTAATAATTCTCTACATATTGTCCCAAACATCCAAAACTATCACGCCTGCAAACCTCGGACTACCTCCGAAGGATAAAACAAGAAGCATAAACAAAATAACCAAAAGTTTTTGACGGATTATGGTTTTTCGATAAAATTTCCTATATTTGTAGCTTGATGGCCCTAGAGAGAGACATACTGGTGGATATACACACCCACCACCCACGCCCCGAGGTGCTCTCGCCACGCATGGCGGGCATACATCCGTGGGATGCTACCGAGGAGTTTGAGCTGCCCGATTTTGCCTCGTGCGACATCATCGGCGAGACAGGTTTGGACTTCGTCTACCAGGTAGACAAGGGGATTCAGGAGCGACTCTTCAGAGCCCATCTCGAGGCAGCTAAGAGGCTACACAAACCCGTAGTGCTACACGTGGTAAAAGCCTTTGAACCAACGATTAAGATACTCGAAGAGTACCACCTCAAAGGCGTTGTGTTTCACGGTTTTGTTGGCTCCGAACAGCAGGCTACAGAGGCTTTACGCAGAGGATACTACCTCTCCTTTGGCGAGCGTTCGTTGCGTTCTCAAAAGACACAGAGCGCAATAGCCCTAACACCCATCGAGAGGCTCTTTGCCGAGACCGACGACAACCCCGAGCTCGACATTGCAACGATTATCGACGCAATAGCAGAGCTCAAGCACCTTGCAGCAGAGGAGCTAAAAAAGGAATTAGAGAAAAACTATAAACGACTCATAATAGAGAGATGAATAACTGGTTAGAGCGCACCGAGCTACTACTCGGAGAGGAGAAACTGGCGATGCTACGTGGTGCCAACGTCCTTGTTGTGGGCGTGGGTGGCGTGGGCGCCTATGCTGCCGAGATGATTGTTCGCTCGGGCGTAGGTCGCATGACCATTGCCGATGCCGACAAGGTGTCGCCAAGCAATATCAACCGCCAGCTTGTAGCCCTGCACTCCACCGTAGGACTTGAGAAGTGCGACATTCTGCGTGATAGATTGCTAGATATAAACCCCGAACTAAAGCTAAATATAGTCAACCGATTTATCAAGGACGACGAGACCGACGCACTACTCGATAGCGACAAATTTGACTATGTGGTAGATGCCATAGATACCCTCTCGCCCAAGCTCGCTCTAATCAAGGGAGCACTCGACCGTGGCATACCTCTAGTGAGCTCCATGGGGGCAGGCGCCAAGACCGACCCAACACTCATGGAGATTAAGGATATCGCCAAAACACACCACTGCCCACTGGCGCACATGCTGCGCAAACGCCTACATAAAATAGGCATACGTCGAGGCTTCAAGGCTGTATTCTCGCCCGAGCCTGTGCGCGAGGGTGCGATGATTCTCTGCGAGGAGCAGAACAAGAAGTCGAACGTCGGCACAATATCCTACATCCCAGCCCTCTTCGGCATAGGATGCGCCTCGGTGGTCATACGTGGCCTCGTGGGCGAGTTGGAGGGCGACAATAGTGAAGAAAAGTAAGAAACTAAAAAATAACCAATATGAAGAAAATAGTCTTTTTAGATGAGTACAGCATTGCTGGCCGTGACCTCACAAAGATTAGCTCACAGGGCGAGTATATCGCATATAACAACACCACAAAAGAGCAGGTAGTAGAGCGCCTTAAGGGTGCCGATGTCGCCATTACCAACAAGGTGATGATCGACGGCGACACTATGCGTCAACTCCCTGACCTTAAGCTTATTTGCGTGGCTGCAACAGGCATGAACAACGTAGATCTCGAGGCGGCAAAGGAGCTCGGTATCGAGGTTAAGAATGCCGTTGGCTACTCGACAATCTCAGTTGCTGAGACAACACTTGCATCGGCACTTGCACTGGCTCGCAACATCGTATATTTCGACGAATATTTCCACGACGGCCGCTACTCTAAGGCAGACCGCGCCTTCTGCTACGACCGCCTAACATTCCAGATTAGCGGTAAGAAATGGGGTATCATCGGCCTTGGCAACATCGGCCGTGAGGTTGCTCGCCTGGCTTCGGCCTTTGGCTGCGAGGTGCGCTACTTCTCAACCTCGGGTGCTAAGCGTGAGGAGGCATACCCTGCAGTAGAGCTCGACGAGCTGCTCAAGTGGAGCGACATCGTGTCGGTACACTCGCCACTCAACGAGCGTACACGAGGTCTTGTGGGTCGTCGTGAGCTCCAGCTTATGAAGCCTACATCGTTGATTATCAACGTGGCACGTGGTGGTATCATCGACGAGGCAGCCCTTGCCGAGGCTCTCGACAATGGCTGGGTGGCAGCAGCAGCACTCGACGTATTCTCAGTAGAGCCACTACGTGAGTCGCCACTCTACAACATCAAGGATCGCTACCGTCTTTTGGCCTCGCCACACAACGCATGGTCTGCTGCCGAGGCTATCGACCGACTCATAGAGTGCGTTGCCGAGAACATACGTACTTGGCTCGAGAAGCAGGAGTAGTAGCCCAACAACAAAAGATTAGGGGTTGTCCACACATCGATGGACAACCCCTAACTTTTTTTCACTTCCTCACGTTACTGCTTGCTCTCCTTTCTTAGAGCACGTGCATCACGACGTGCTGCCTTAGCCTCGGCCGAGGCAAGGCGAATATGCTGAGGGCGTGAGAAGTTGAAGCCAAGGCCTACATAGAGGCTGCGTGACAACGGACGCTCGAAGATAACAGTACCCTTTGAGGTGCTAACGCTATTGAAGTCGACAAAATCTGCGCCAACAAAGAGATTTACCGCACGTGCGTGGATATTGAGAGCCACGCCAAAGATACCATAGTCATCGCCCATGAAGAAGGTCTTGCTCACAGTTGCCGAGATCCAGTTTGTTGGGCGGATATTAAGCGATGCGGTGAGCTCGCTCGACTGTATAGCACTATCATAGAATACGTTATGAGAGAGCAGACCTATTGACATATAGTCATACAAGAAGTTATACTCAAGGCCGATGTTGAACGAGCCATGGAGCATCTTCTTGAGATTCTCGCCACCTGAGCCGAGGGCACCATAGTGCTGGAGCTTGGTGTTGGCGATATTGCCAATACCATTTATCGAGCTATCCGACAAGTCTAACTTGGTGTTGATATTGTAGCTCTTGCTACCCGCCCCATTCCATGTGATAAAGCCGAGGTCGACAACCGAAGCCGAGATCTTGAGGCGATCTCTAAACAGACGAACCTCGGTACCAAGGTCAGCGGCAAAACCGGCATTGAGCGGAGCTCTAAAGAGACTTCCTATCTGAGCGTCGTAGACCTCCTCGCCGTCGTATGCACGTCCAAGCTCAGGATCTATATCACGCATAAACATACCTGTGAGCTGATAGTCACCATTTAGATGATATGTATCGTTAATACGAGAACCTGTTCTCATATCGCCAGCGATGTTCATCACACCAAAGAGCGCCTTGACACGTACACCTATATTTACATTCTTGTGTACGTAGAACGATGTACCGAGGTATGCCTCCAAAAATCCCGAGGCATCGAGGTGGCCATTAACCGCATTGCCAGCACCCTTCATCGAGCTGATAAGCGAGTTGGAGAACGAGGCAGCACCCTGCACACGGCTATTAAGACCTATGTTCCAGTAGGTGCGCTTAGAGTAGAAACCGAGGCCCAACACATTGACATTGGCACTTAGGTTAAGGTGTGACTCATCGGCAAAACGGCTCAATGCATCGCTCTGAGAGATGCTGTTATCAAAAATAGATACATACTCATTGCCCACTCTCTGGTATAGATTCTCGACCGAAAGGAAGTCGCTCGTGATACTTGCACCAATGCCACTCATGCCCGGAAGTGCTATATAACCACGTGTAGGCGTGAGCGCTGGGTTAAGCTCTGTGCGGAAGTACGAGCCACGCATGAAGTATGAGGTACGAAGCTGCGCCTCGGCAGCGACACTCGTCAGCAATACTGCCACAAGGAGTATCAACTTATGAAAGGTTCTCATAGACTATATATAAAAGGGTTATAGCACAAAGATATATAAATTAGCTCAAACAAACAAGCACGACAGCAAAAAAAAAGAGTGCCAACCCCATTGGGCCAGCACTCCTCTCTACTCATTTCAAGCACCTATCTCGGGCTAACACGACGGTATTGCCCAAGTGTTGGTCGCCCTATTTATTAATCTTAGCCCAAGTATCCTTGAGGGTTACTGTTCTATTGAAGATAAGGTGCTCAGGTGTTGACTCCTTATCTACGTTGAAGTAGCCGATACGCTGGAACTGGAGGTAGTCGTAAGGCTTAGCCTCGGCCAAGTACTTCTCCACGTAGCACTCAGTGAGCACCTTGAGCGAATCCTCGTTGATCATCTGCTTCATAGCCTCGAGAGCCTCGCAGCCCTGCTCCTTGCGTATAGCAGCCATCTCGTCACGAGGGTTCTCCACCTTCCAAAGACGGTCGTAGAGGCGCACCTCGGCCTTGATGCAGTGTGCTGCGCTCACCCAGTGGAGAGTACCCTTAACCTTACGGTTAGAGCCTGGCATACCTGTCTTAGTATCTGGGTCGTACTCAGCAAATACGGTGGTAATGTTGCCATTCTCATCCTTCTGGCAGCCAGTACACTTAACAATATATGCATTCTTAAGACGCACCTCCTGACCTGGGGTCATGCGGAAGTACTTCTTAGGAGCATCCTCCATGAAGTCCTCACGCTCCATCCAGAGCTCACGGCTGAACTCGATGGTGTGTGTGCCTGACTCAGGATCCTCAGGGTTGTTGATAGCCTCGAACGACTCCACCTGGCCCTCAGGATAGTTTGTGATAACGAGCTTAACAGGGTCGATAACAGCGCTAACACGTGTAGCACGCTTATTCAGGTCATCACGCACGGCAGACTCAAGAAGCGCCATGTCATTGAGCGCATCGTAGGTTGTATAGCCAATCTTATCAACAAAGTTGCGGATAGACTCAGGCGAGTAGCCACGACGGCGGAAACCGCACAACGTAGGCATACGAGGATCATCCCAGCCGTTAACCAAGCCCTCCTTTACGAGGATCAACAAGTTACGCTTGCTCATAAGCGTATAGTTGAGGTTGAGCTTGTTGAACTCATACTGACGTGGACGCTCATCCGTTGGATCAACACCCTCCTTAACCCAATCTACAAAGAGGTCGTAGAGTGGACGGTGAGGCACAAACTCGAGGGTACACAACGAGTGAGTCACGCCCTCGAAGTAGTCGCTCTGACCATGTGCAAAGTCGTACATAGGGTATACCTTCCACTTATCGCCTGTGCGGTGGTGAGGGTGGTTCACAACACGGTAGATGATAGGATCACGGAAGTGCATATTCGAGCTTGCCATATCGATCTTAGCACGAAGCACCATGCGGCCCTCCTCAATCTCGCCATTGGTCATCTTCATAAAGAGGTCGAGGTTCTCCTCGATTGGGCGGTTGCGGTATGGGCTCTCGGTACCTGCCTGCGTAGGGGTACCCTTCTGCGCTGCAATCTGCTCAGATGTCTGCTCGTCGACATAGGCCTTGCCCTGCTTGATAAGGCGAACGGCAAAGTCCCACAACTGCTGGAAGTAGTCCGAAGCGTAGTACTCAGCACCCCAGTCGAAACCGAGCCACTTGATATCCTCCTTGATAGCCTCTACATACTCCACATCCTCCTTCGTTGGGTTTGTGTCGTCGAAGCGGAGGTTACATACGCCACCATAACGCTTTGCCACGCCAAAGTCCATGCATATAGCCTTAGCATGACCGATATGGAGGTAGCCGTTAGGCTCGGGTGGGAATCGTGTCTGCACACGTGTTTTGCCATTGGCAATACCCTCCTCGATAATCTCTTCGACGAAGTTCAAAGACTTCTCCTTTACTTCAGTTACTTCAGTTGTCATAATGTTATGTATGTTGTTAATTACTTATTAATCAATTGTTTTATTACGCTTAAGGCTAACACTGTGGTTAAGGTTAACGCTCACCTGCAACCACTGTCGAGTACCCCAGCCCGTGCCATCATACTCCATTGTGATGCCCGCCGTGACACCCACCGTATCTTTGAAAAACCATCTATCGTACGATAGTGCAATAGCATCATAAAAGCCCTTCTCGCTGCGATAGAGCGGCATGCCGTGATATAGATCCGAGCCGTAGCGGTTGTAGTATGTTAACAGCGAGCCCTTACCCACATAGAGGCGGTTAGAGAGCTCCAAACCTGCCCACCCAAACGCAATATATAGCTCGCCACCAAGGGGGTGCTCCCACACATTTTCATTTAGGCGGTCACGCTGCAACGACTGCACATAGCTCAGGCGTGCATCGATAGTTAGCGGCCATATACCCATCCAGGCAACTCCTCTATTCTCATACCCAACAAATGGCGTAAGCATTATGTTATCTACAACGCCATCCGCAGTCTCGGGGTTGTAGTCCTTTGCATAGTGACCCATATAGAAGTCGTAGCCATACGAGAGAAAGCCAGAGATGTCGAAAGAGTGCTTACCTGACGACATTATCGCAAACGATTCACGCACATCATAGCTACGCATACCCGTATAGTCCATTGCAAACTCCACGTACGATGGCGACTCGGCATCCACATAGCGAGCCAGCACGCCACTTATGCTATTGTTATAGTAGCAGTATGCGGGGTCAAAGAAGAGTGGCGAATGTAATCCACGCATAGCCGTGCGAGGGAAGATACCTGCATATAGCCTCACTTTCTCAGCCTTGTATGCGTAGTAGAGTTGCAACTTCGCCTTTGAGAGGAATTTGTTGTGACCAAAGTCCTGATAGAGGTCTGCACCCAACATCAGAGTATTATGCTCCTGCCACTCAAGGCCCACCTCGGGCGTAAGACGTGCACCAAAGAGCGTTCCCGACTCCACACCTTTCATCGAGGCATACTCCGTGTTGTCGAAGAGTGTGGCAAACTCCACGCCGAGCTTCAGATCCTGGGCAAATAGTGCGTACCCCCCCCCATAATGAAGGGCGATGAGCAACATCAGGTATCTAAAAACTCTTGGCATATACAAATCGTCAGAAAACATTTGCGCAAATTTACCAAAAATATTTTATATTTTATTACTTTTGTGGCGGGATAATTAAAAAAACTTAATATATATGCGTAAATTACTCAACGAAGAACTTGGTCGCCCAACGATCGAGGAGTATGCAACGGTCCAGAAACTCCCCGTTGTAGTCGTCCTTGACAATGTGCGTTCTGCGCAGAACGTAGGCTCGTTCTTCCGCACTGCCGACGCCTTTGGCATCGAGCGCATCGAGCTCTGCGGCATCAGTTGCACACCGCCCAACCGCGAGATTCACAAGACGGCGCTGGGTGCTGAGCTAAGTGTTGCATGGTCGTATCACCCCACCACGCTCGAGTGCGTCGAGAAGCTCAGAGTGGAGGGATACAAGATTATCGCCGTGGAGCAGATCGAGGGCTCAACAATGCTCAACGATTTTCGTGCCGAGAGCGGCGTGAAGTATGCTCTTGTCTTTGGCAACGAGGTCGAGGGTGTGGACCAGGCCATTGCCGATGTTGTCGACTCGGCTATCGAGATTCCACAGGTGGGTATCAAACACTCGCTCAACGTATCGGTATCGGCCGGCGTTCTTATGTGGGAGATGTTCAGACAGTTACGATAGGTGAATGTAAAAAAAGTTGGTAAAATTTTGCAGAAACCAAAATAAGTCGTATATTTGCACCGCTTTTGTGTTCAAAAGTGGTTTAAGGAGGGTTGGGTGAGTGGCTTAAACCAGCAGTTTGCTAAACTGCCGATATCGTAAGGTATCCGCTGGTTCGAATCCAGTGCCCTCCGCAAATATTAAGCAGAGCAGACGACTAATGGTCGTCTGTTTTTGTTTTATGGTGGTCTTAAAATGCAAGCATTAAACCGCCATGAAAACAAAAATGCCGGAGGCAATGCTCTGCTTGTGCATCGAGACTGATTACTCACTTAAGTGCTGGTTGAGCCGATAATATATGGTTTATAGCGCAGGTTAGACCTGCACTTTTTTTGTGTATCGGCTCTATTGCTTTGCAATTCGAATCCAGTGCCCTCCGCATCAAAAGTAATGTAATGCAAGACTCACACATGCGAGTCTTTTTTTTGTTATTAGCTTATGCTTGTTTACATGCAATATGCTAATAACAAGAAAAATAGACACATAGTGGCGCATTACATTACTCTTGCTAATTATGGTTAAACTGGATGGGCGAGCATAGCGAAGCCAATCCAGTGCCCGCAATAAGTATACCCACAAAAAAAGTAGCCACTCGCTTGAGTGGCTACTTCTGTTTTATGCTATCGTCTGCGCTTAGGCGCTGGGCGTGACGAGCCTTGTGGTGCAGGGCGACCAGCGGGGCGCTGAGGTGCTCGGCCCTCACTACGGCCTGGGCGACGACCCTCAGTTTTTGGTTTTGCCTCGGGGAGTTTACCACCAAAGAAATAACTCTTCTGCTGACGCTTTTCATCCTGAGAGCGAGCAACATATATCTTCTCGCCCGTATATGGATTCTCGCCCATATAGAACATCGTCGACGATAGTGTCATAGGCGTAGGCGTGAGATCCTGCACCTGCTCGAGACTAAAGTTGAGGTTGCCCAGCACCTTACGTGCCAGCGAGGCCATATCACGCTCCTCACAGCCAGGGTGCGACGATATAAAATATGGTATAAGCTGATAGTTCAGACCCTCACGACGGCACACCTGCTTGAAGCGTGAGTTCATCTTCTCAAAGAGCGTAAACGAGGGTTTGCGCATAAGGTTGAGCACATGATCCTCGGTATGCTCGGGGGCCACCTTAAGACGTCCCGAGGTGTGGTGCTTGACAACGGTCTCGAAGTAGTTCGACTCGTCGAAGAGGTCGTAGCGAATACCACTACCCACAAAGGCACGCTTAATACCCTTCACGCCACGCACTTTGGCATATAGATCGAGCAGCGGCTTGTGGTCGTTGTTCATATTTGGGCAGAGCTTGGGGTGGAGGCACGATGGGCGCTTACACCTCTTGCAGAGCTCCTCATTTTTGCCCGACATACGGTACATATTAGCCGACGGAGCACCGATATCCGAGAGGTAACCCTTGAAGTCGGGCATCTTTGTAACACGCTCAACCTCAGCGATGATAGAGCGCTCGGAGCGTGACGAGATAAACTTACCCTGGTGTGCCGAGATGGTGCAGAACGAGCAGCCACCAAAGCATCCACGGTGGATATTTATCGAGTGCTTAATCATCTCCCATGCAGGGATGTCGCCCTTACCCTTGTAGCGAGGGTGTGGCGCACGCTCATAGGGCAGGTCGAACGAGTGGTCGAGCTCCTCGGTCGTGAGGCGCTCATAGGGCGGCGTGATCACGACATATCTATCTCCCACAGGCTCAACAAGCGTAGTCTCGCACTGCATCATATTGCTCAGGATCTCGATATCGCAGAAGTTCTTGCCAAATTTGTGCTTATCCTCGACACACTCCTCATAGGAGTTGAGCACTATTGTCTTGCCGTTATATAGCTTCTCGACATACTCTCTATCGGCCATAAAGCCCACCTGGCGCAAGCCACGCAACAGCTTCATATTAAAGCCATTACGTAGAGCCTTGGCCACATCACGGATAACCTTATCGCCCATGCCATACACGAGCAGGTCGGCTCCCGACGTAGCGAGGATAGACTCTCGGAGCTTGTTGCTCCAGTAGTCGTAGTGTGTCAAGCGGCGCAGCGATGCCTCGATACCTCCCACAACAACAGGGGTATGCGGATATAGCTGCTTGAGAATCTTGGTATATGTATCTACCGTGCGGTCGGGGCGGAAGCCAGCCTTGCCCCCCGGCGTATAGGCGTCATTAGAGCGCAGACGCAGGTTGGCAGTGTAGTGGTTGACCATGGAGTCCATGGCACCTGCCGACACGGCAAAGAACAAGCGTGGCTTACCCAGCTTCTTGAAGTCACGCAGGTCGTCACGCCAGTTGGGCTGCGGCACTATGGCCACACGATAGCCCTCGGCCTCGAGTATGCGACCGATCACCGCAGGGCCAAAGGCTGGGTGGTCGATATAGGCATCGCCCGAGAAGATAATCACGTCGAGCTCATCCCAACCACGGGCCTCGACCTCTTTGCTTGTTGTTGGCAGAAACATATATTACTATTACCTATTTATTATTCACGGAGCAGAACTAAATCTCCTCGAGATCCAAGCCCACGGAGTCGGTATATGTCTCCCACTTCTGGAGCACTGCCTTGAAATCATCGGGGAGCTCCGACTCAAACTGCACGTACTTGCCCGTTGTTGGGTGATCAAAGCCCAGGGCACGAGCGTGGAGCGACTGGCGAGGGATAAGCTTGAAGCAGTTCTCGATAAACTGCTTATATTTCATAAAGGTAGTGCCCTTCAAGATACGGTTGCCACCATAGCGCTCGTCGTTGAACAAGGGGTGACCCTGCCACGACATGTGAACACGAATCTGGTGTGTGCGGCCAGTCTCAAGGCGGCACTCAACAAGGGTGACATAGCCATAGCGGCGCAACACCTTGAAGTGGGTTACAGCATGCTTACCATCCGAGCCATCGGCAAATACATACATCTGCAGACGCTCCTTAGGGCTGCGGCCAATATTACCTATGATAGTACCCTCGTCCTCGGCGATATTACCCCACACAAGGGCCACGTAGCGGCGATAGATCGTATGGTCGAAGAACTGCTTGGCGAGCTTGGCATGCGCCTTCTCATTCTTGGCCACAACCAACAATCCCGATGTATCCTTATCGATACGGTGCACAAGGCCCGCACGAGCATTACCCTCGGAGAACATAGGCAGATCCTTCAGGTGCCACGACAGGGCATGCACCAGCGTGCCGCTATGGTTGCCCACGCCAGGGTGCACAACCATGCCCGCCTCCTTGTTTATCACGATGATATCGTCATCCTCGTAGACAATATTAAGCGGAATATTCTCTGGCACAATCTCCTCCTTACGGCGGGGATATGGCATCACAATCGAGATCTGGTCGAGGGGCTTAATCTTGTAGCTCGACTTCTGGGGCTTGCCATTGACAAGGATATTCTGACCATCGGCAGCCGCCTGGATACGATTGCGCGAGGTGTTCTCGAGACGTATTGTGAGATACTTATCAAGGCGCATCATCGACTGACCCTTGTCGACCGTGACGGCAAAATGCTCGTACATCTCGTCGCCATCAGAGACCGACTCGCCAGGTATGACATCCAAATCGTCGTTGAGTAGCTCGTCGGCTACCATATCAATATTCTCTGTCACAGATATTAGCTCTTAAAAAGTTTTCGCACTACTCCTCAGCTACGCCACCTGTTGTGGTCTGGATCTTAATCTCCTCCTCAGCACCACCATTGGCCATAGCCTCACGCACAGCCTCAGCATCGTCGCCATAGATCTCCTTAAAGGCGTCGACACCAGACTCTGAGCTATCGTTTGCTGCGGCCTCAGCCTGCTCGGCAGCAAGACGCTCCTCCTCGAGGCGCTTAGCCTCCTCCTCGGCCTCCTGCTCCATGAGCTTGCGCTGCTGCTCATAGTACTTAGAGTTGCGGTCGGTAATCTTAGAGAGTGAGTCGATGAGCTTCTCGTCGCATGTGAGATACAACGACACCTTAGTACCACGTGTCACACCCTTCTTCGAAGGCTGTGTCTGCATATATACACGTGCCAAGCGACGGCTCTTAAGATCCTTAACAGTCTCGTCGTAGACAATCTTATTTACATTGAGGCCACTTGTCCAGAGGGCATTCTTAGCCTGTGGCAGACGCATACCCATGAGCTGTGGCACCGATGTAATCTGCTTGCCTGCACGATAGCCCACGTTGAGTATCACGCCAGTTCCCTGTGCGAGCTTGATGTTTGTTGTTCGTGTCATGAGCTTGCCATTTACACGCTGCTCGATAACCTGGCCATCGTATGAGTGTGGCACATATACAAGCTTCTCGATATTGAAGCCATCACGCTCAAGCTGGTTGATTGCCTGGCGCAACGACTGGTTGGCCACATACGGCATCTTGACCATACGGCGGCTAAAGGCATTCACCGTGAGGTAGATCTTACGATCGGGCTTAACAGTAACCTCACGCACGGTCGAAGGTGCTGGCATCTGGTCTACAACAACGCCACCGTCGATATCCGACTCATATACCGAGTCACGGATGACAACCTGCAGATCCAACTCATCGGCGAGTCTATAAGCATCGTCCATCGACATCTCGATAAAGTTAGGCACCACGATAGCTCTGCCGTGGCGAGTACCCCACCTAAGACCAAAGTAGACACCAAAGATTACCATAAGGCCAAAGGCACCGATAAGGAGCACGGTCCAGAGCAACATATTGCGCTCGTACATCTCCTTAAAACCACCCTTCTGGCCTGTTGATGACTTCTGAGCCTGGTCTGAAGCAGGCTTGCTCTTCTTGTCACTTAACTTGTTCATTTCCATGTTACTATTTATCGTTTCTTCTTTAATTTCCTTCTCCGTTGGGGTTTCGCTCTCAGCCACAGCCACCACAATGGGCTCCGCCTCGTGGCTCAAGACCTCGCTTACTGATGCATCCTCGGTATACTCCACCGTAGTAGCACTCAGCTCGCTACGATGCAACTCGTTGTAGTGCGTATCTCGCTCCACGGCAACAAAGCCCGCATCGTGCACCAACGCCTCGAGCTCCTCGACACTCATCGTGGGTCGCTGGTCGGCACCCGCCATTGAGTAGATCTTGGTAGAGTCGTCGATAGTGCCGTCGATATCGTCGGCACCAAAGGCAAGAGCCATCTCCGTAACACTCTTACCATAGGCCACCCAGTAGGCCTTGATATGAGGAATATTGTCGAGGAAGATGCGGCTCATGGCCATCATACGCATATCCTCCTCCACAGAGCACTCGCCACACTCGGACATACGGTTGTTGCGGCTGCGATACTTCAGCGGGATAAAGGCATTGAAGCCTGGAGCCTCGTCCTGCAACTCACGCAGGCGGTTGAGGTGATCCACCCTCTGCTCGATGGTCTCTACATGGCCATAGAGCATTGTGCAGTTGGTATCAAGCCCGAGCTTGTGCGCCGTACGGTGTACGGCAAGCCACTCCTCGGATGAGCACTTATCGGGGCAGAGCTTGGCACGCAGCTCCTCGTCAAAGAGCTCGGCACCACCACCAGGGATGCTCTCCATGCCAGCCTCCATCAGAAGCTTAAGACCCTCCTCGAGCGTAAATCCAGCACGATGAATCATATATGATATCTCGACAGCCGTGTAGGCCTTGACAGCCACCTCGGGCAACGCACGCTTAACACGACGTATCATCTCGCAGTACGACTCGAGCGTATGGTCGGGGTGCACGCCACCTACGATATGCACCTCGGTAATACCCGTGCCCGACATCTTACGTGCACGCTCCTCGATCTCGTCAAGGGTCATGTTCCACGAGTCGGGGTCGCCCTGACGACGGCGGAACGAGCAGAACTCGCAGTTGAAGATACAGATGTTCGAGGGCTCGATATGTATGTTGCGGTTATAGTAGACCAACTCGCCACTGGCAGCTCGCTTGCGGCTCACGGCCAGCTCGCCAAGCAACCAGAGCGGTGCCTCGCGCCACAACACAATAGCATCCTCGACCTTGAGGCGCTCACCACGACGTAAATAGTCGACAATATGTGAAATACTCTGCATACTACTTTGGTGCTTTAATGTAGACATAAGCGCCGATAAAGGCGAAGACAATATTTGGAAGCCATACTCCGAGCCATGGTATCATAGAGCCACTGATGGCAATCTGCTCAAAGACACGACCCAGCATGATATAACTGAAACATAGGGCTATACCAAGACCGATGTGCATACCCATACCACCACGCATCTTGCGTGAGGAGAGCGACACGCCAATAAGCGTGAGGATAAACGTTGCAATAGGGTACGAGAAGCGGGCATGACGCTCCACCTCGATGATATATACATCGTCCGAACTCTTCTCTCGCTGCTGCGTGATATAGTCGTTAAGCTCGCTGATAGTCATGGTCTTAACCAACGATTTTGTCTCGCCGAGCTCTCGGGCATCGAGGTTAATGAGCGTATCGAGGTTGCGGTGTAGCTCAAAGTCGTAGGCACCACTTTCGGAGAGAGAGTAGGTGGCATAGCGAGGTGCTGTCCAGCGCCCCGACTCCTCGTCGAACGTCGCACTTGCCGCCTCGAGCTTTGCCGTGAGCTTCGAGTCATCGTACTGCTCCAGGGCAAAGAACGACACCACCTCGGCACGTGGGCTATAGCCACGCACATAGGCAAACGTGCCTGGGGCAATCTGGCGATAGGCATTATCGTCGTAGAGCACACGCTGGCTACTCTTGATATACTGGCTCTCAAACTGTATGATATCACGCTGCGCCTGGGGTATCACCCAGAGGCTGAGGCTCATATTCACCACGGTGATGATAAAAGCACCGAGGAAGTAGGGCCACATAAGTCGTCTGAAGCTCACACCACCCGACAGGATAGCCACAATCTCGGTCTGCATCGCAAGCTTCGAGGTGAAGAAGATCACGGCAATAAACGTGAACAGCGACGAGAACTGATTGATGAAGTATGGAATGAAGTTGAGGTAGTAGTCGTTGATAATCGCCTCACGGGGTGCCTTGAGCTCCGTGAAGTCATCGACCTTCTCAACATAGTCAAAGACCACCACAATGATGATGATCATCAACAAGCCGAAGACATAGGTCCTCAGGAATTTACCGAGGATATATCTATCGAGGGTTCCATAACCCGGTATGGATGGTATCAGTTTAAATCTCATAATTCAACTTTTTGGCCTTCTGCGGCCACTAAACATCTAAGCCACTGGGGACTACAATCTGCGGGCAAGCTTTACGACCATCTCCTCCTTCCAGGGTTTGAAGTCGCCTGCGATGATATGCTTGCGAGCCTCACCCACCAACCAGAGGTAGAATGCCGTGTTGTGCAGCGAGGCGATCTGCGCCGCCAACATCTCCTTGCATACGACAAGGTGGTGCAGATAGGCCTTGGTGTACTGGTGGTCGGCAAACGTAACTCCGTTAGGGTCGATTGGCGAGAAGTCATCCTCCCACTTCTTGTTACGGATATTTATCACACCCTCCGAGGTGAAGAGCTGACCATTGCGGCCATTGCGTGTAGGCATCACACAGTCGAACATATCGACACCACGGTCGATAGCCTCGAGGATATTTATCGGCGTACCCACACCCATCAAGTATCGTGGCTTATCGGTCGGAAGCACCGCATTACACACCTCAATCATAGAGTACATCACGTCGGTAGGCTCACCCACAGCCAAGCCACCAATAGCATAGCCATCGGCATTATACTGCAACACATTGCGTGCAGCTCTCTCACGCAGGTCTGCATAGCCTGCACCCTGCACGATTGGGAAGAGTGCCTGGTAGTGGCCCCACTTGGGCTGTGTCTGGTGGTAGCGGTTGAAGCAGCGATCCAGCCAACGCTCGGTGAGTGCCAGCGACTTCGAGGCGTAGTCGTACGAGGCATCGCCTGGAGGGCACTCATCAAATGCCATCATGATATCGGCGCCGATAGTACGCTCCGTGTCGATAACATTCTCAGGCGTGAAGAGGTGGCGTGAGCCGTCGATATGCGACTGGAAGTGGCATCCCTCCTCCTTGAGCTTACGACACGCAGCCAACGAAAACACCTGAAAACCACCACTATCCGTGAGCATAGGCTTGTTCCACGACGAGAAGCGATGCACACCACCCGCCTTCTCAATAATATCCATTCCTGGACGGAGATAGAGGTGATAGGTGTTGGCAAGAATAATCTGCGCTTTGGCCTCGTGTTCGATATCACGATGAAATATTCCCTTCATCGCTGCGGCAGTGCCCACAGGCATGAAGATTGGGGTCTGGATAGGGCCATGGTCGGTCTGCAGAAGACCAGCACGAGCCTTAGTACCAGGTGCGGTATGTTGTAAAGTAAATTCCATACATGTATATATAACGCACAAAGGTAGTAAAAATTTAGCAATGTGCAAACCAAAAATTTCACTCTCGCATCTTTTTTCGTCAAGGCGGAAAAATATTCGAAAAAGAGCCAAATGTTTGGCGTTGATATTTTGACTTTTGCCATTTTTTGCCTACATTTGCACGTTATATCATCATACGAATATTGTTATGAACTTTTTTAACCAGATAATCGAACACTACACTTGGGCAGGAATAGCTCTACTGGCGATAATTCTCATACTCTTCGTCACCCAGCTATACTACTACGCCATAGTCTATCGACGCATTCATCGCTTCCGCCTTGTGCACCGCAACAAGAAGTATTGCGAGGAGCCATTTGTGTCGGTAATTGTTGCCGTGCGTGGCGAGGATGAGCGCTTCCTTGGCGAGCAGCTGCCTACGCTCCTTGCCCAGACCTACAACGTCTACGAGGTTGTGGTAGTATACATTGGCCGTGATGTGGACTACTATGCTGAGCTTCAGCGCATTCGCGACCAGCGCTCGAACATGAAGCTCACAAAGCTTAGTGGCAACGGACGTATCTACATCACCACAAAGCAGGCATACAACGTGGGTATCAAGTCGGCGCAGTACGACAACCTGCTCTTCACCACCCCAGGCACCATTCCTGCAACTGTGGAGTGGGTGACCTACATGGCTCACGCCTTCGAGCGTGGCATCATCGTGGCAGGAGCTTCGGCACCCCACTTCGAGCAGAAGAGCCTCAAGACATTCCTCATGCGCATGGCCGAGTTCCACTACAGCCGCAACCACATGGCTATGTCCGTGAGCGACCGCATCTACGTGGCTCCACGCAGCAACTTCGGCTTCACACGCAAGCTCTACGAGGCGACACGTGGCTTCAACCACCTGAATATGGATATCGGCGAGAACGACCTCTACATACAGTCCGTAACACGACCTCAGCGCAGCGCAGTGATGCTCTCGCCAAAGTCGTTGGTATACGAGGAACGTCCCTCGACATGGCGCGAGTGGCTCGACGTGGTACGCTACAACCGCTCTACGGCAGACTACTACCCCACATTCATCAAGACCTTCGGCATGTGGGAGGCAGGTAGCAGAACGCTATTCTTCCTTGCCACAATCACCGCCCTTGTGGTGCTTCCGCTCGAGCTCAAGATCTTTGCCCTTGCCATGGCACTCTTGCGCTACCTCATCGTAGCGCTCTCCACACGCCTCACTGCCGCAAAGTTTGGCGAGCAGGGCATAATGCTCAACTACTGGATCTACGACTTGCTTGGCCCAGCCATCGACTATATCATCTCGCTCAAAAAGAGCAACAACAGCCCTAAAGCATGGATATAGAGGAGTATATCGTAGCCAGCGACTCGCAGCTTGTGCGTCTTTCGGCCGAGGGCGACCACCGTGCCTTCGAGTATCTGTTCATGCGCTACAACGAGGCCATAAAGCACCTCTTTGAGCAGCGCCTGGGCAGCAGCGACACGGCCGACGACCTGCTACAGGAGACATTCATCAAGGTATATCTCCACCTCTCGGACTACTCCGAGAACTACACCTTCGGACAGTGGGTATATACCATTGCACGCAACACCCTTGTTGACCACGTGCGCCGCCGTGCCGACGATGTCTCGATCGACAGCAAGTTTATAGCCCCGATGGCCACGACACCCTCGCCCGAGGAGTCGGTCATCATCAATCAGCGCACGGCACACTTCGAGGCTTCGCTTGGTGAGCTCTCGGAGGATTATCGCCGAATTATCGAGATGCGATTCTTGGACGAGTACTCCTACGAGGAGATTGCCGAGAAGCTCGGACGACCACTAAATACGATCAAGACACAGATACGCCGTGCCAAGGCTGCGGTATGCAAGATGATCTTGGCCAAGGAGTAATATTTAAGTAATGACTATGAACAGCGACCTTATAAAGCGATATTTTCCCGATATTGACGCTAAGCAGCAGCAGCAATTCGAAGCTCTCGGCGCACTCTACGAGGAGTGGAACGCCCGCATAAATGTCGTATCTCGCAAGGATATGGAGCACCTCTACACCCGCCATATTCTGCACTCACTGGCCATTGCCAAGGTGTGCAAGTTTGAGAGTGGTGCTAAGGTCGTGGATATCGGCTGTGGCGGAGGTTTCCCCTCTGTGCCTCTGGCTATTATGTTCCCCGAGGTGGAGTTTATTGGTGTGGACTCTATCGCCAAGAAGATACGTGTTGTCGAGGGTGTGGCAGCAGGTGCCCAGATCAAGAACCTCAGGGCTGTAAACTGCCGTGCTGAGCAGCTCGGCGAGAAGGCAGACTATGTTGTTTCGCGTGCTGTGACCGAAATGGCAAGATTTATGCCATGGGCATGGCAGCTACTTCGCAAGGGTCAGGCCGGAACATTGCCTAACGGTATTTTATACCTCAAGGGTGGAGATCTTGCCGAGGAGCTCGCCGCAACACGTCGCCGCTGGGACATCTACGACATACGCACGATGTTCGACGACGAGTTCTTCGAGACCAAGAGGGTTGTTTACACCAAAAAGGATTAAGAATGAGCAATTTGCGACATATAACTCCAGAGGAGCGCTCAGCGCTCGAGTTGCGTGGATGCTGCGTGGAGAGTTGGGACAAGGTGATGGTTGCGCCCGACTTTCGTGCGGAGCAGCTGCGCAACGTGCGCCTCGAGGGCGAGGTGACAATCGGCGAGCAGAGTTATATTTCGCACTCAACAATATGCAACTACCACATCGGCGACCACTGTCACATCGACTCTGTGCTGCGCATGGAGTGTCGCCACGACTCCACATTTGGTAATGGCGTGATGGTGTCGGCCGTGAACGAGAATGGTGGTCGTAGCATACCTATTTACAAGGGGCTCACAGCGCAGATTGCCTACATCATGACCATGATGCGCAACCGCACAGAGGCCATAGTAGAGCTCCAGCGCAAGGTTAATGTCGAGGCCGAGAGGCTTCGTAGCAACATGGGCCGTGTGGAGCGTGGCGTGCGCATCCTCGGCGTTAAGTTTATCCGTGAGGTGAACATCGGTGAGGGCACGACAATCGAGGGAGCATCGCACCTCGAGAATGGCACCATACTTCGCAACGCCACAATAGGCGTAGATGTGCGTGCCAAGAACTTTATCGTGGACAACGATGCCACGGTAGAGAGTGGTGCTTGTATTGAGCGCTGCTTTGTTGGCGAGAAGTCGCACCTGGCAAATGGCTTCACGGCTGCCGACTCACTATTTTTTGCCAACTGTCACTGCGAGAATGGCGAGGCAGCATCGATATTTGCAGGACCATTCACAGTGTCGCACCACAAGTCGTCGCTGCTGATTGCCGGAATATTCTCGTTCTTCAACGCTGGTAGCGGCACCAACCAGTCGAACCACCTCTTCAAGAGTGGCGCTGTGCATCAGGCCGTACACCTGCGAGGCTCTAAGTTTGGTAGCAATGCCTATGTCATGTCGCCAGCCATCGAGGGCCCATATACCGTGATCCTGGGTCGCCACACACGACACCATGACACGCAGGATATGCCATACTCCTACCTTATCGAGGAGGATGGAGCCTCGTCACTGGTCCCCGCCATAGCTCTGCGCAGCTACGGCACGGTGCGTGACACAGAGAAGTGGATGACACGTGATAAGCGAGTGATAAAGCGTGATAACATACACTTCGAGGAGTACAACCCCTACCTCACAGGCAAGATGCTCCGTGGAGTAGATATTCTCACACGCCTGAGCGACGAGGAGCCCGAGGCCAAGTTCTACAACTACAACCGCACGGTGATCAAGGCTGCGATGTTGCAGCGAGGTATCAAGCTATATAACAGCGCCATAGCGGCCTCGATAGGCATGATGCTCTCACGTGGCGACCTTAGTCGTGCCACGGCAGAGAGTTGTGGCGAGTGGGTAGATATTGCGGGCCAGTATCTCCCCGAGGCCATTGTCGAGAATATACTCGAGCACTCGAAGAGTAGCACTACAACGCTCGACGATATAAAGATGATGTTCGACAAGGCGATGGCCGAATATGACGATATGGCTGCGGCCTATGCCTGCAACCTGCTGGGCAACCTACTGGGACGCACGCCGACATCCGAGGATATAGCTTCGGCAATCGAGGCATCAAGGAACATACACAAACGCATGCGTGATATCACCGAGGCAGACCGCCTACGTGACATAGGCACAGACATGATGATTGGCTACGGATACGACTTCCGAGATCTCGAGGAGCAGGAGGCCGACTTCCGCAACACACGATAATAGACAGGTAGACAAGCTATTAACCAACAGACAACACTATTAACAAACTATACAACTAAAACAAGCAAAACTATGGAGAAAGTAAAAGTTTTGATCATTGGTAGCGGCCCTGCAGGTTTCACCGCTGCAATCTACACTTCACGTGCTAACCTCTCACCAGTACTCTACGAGGGTATCGAGCCAGGTGGTCAGCTCACAACAACAACTGAGATTGAGAACTTCCCAGGTTACCCAGAGGGTATCACAGGTACTCTCATGATGGAGGATCTCAAGAAGCAGGCATTGCGCTTTGGTGCTGATGTACGTCGCGGTATCATCACCGACATCGACCTCTCACAGCGTCCATTCAAGGCTACTGTTGACCACGAGCACCAGATCGAGGCTGATGCAGTAATCGTATGTACAGGTGCTTCGGCTAAGTACCTCGGCTTGGAGTCAGAGTCTAAGTATCGTGGTATGGGTGTTAGCGCATGTGCTACTTGCGACGGTTTCTTCTACCGCAAGAAGGATGTTGCAGTAGTAGGTGGTGGCGACACTGCTTGCGAGGAGGCTACCTACCTTGCATCTATCTGCCGCAAGGTATACCTCATCGTGCGTAAGGACTACTTGCGTGCTTCAAAGGCTATGCAGGAGCGTGTGTTCAACACACCAAACATCGAGGTATTGTTCGAGCACAACACTAAGGAGGTTCTCGGCGACGAGGAGGGCGTAACAGGCGTACGTGTTGTTAGCAATGCTGGCGTGGAGCGTGACTTGGATATCATGGGCTTCTTCCTTGCTATCGGCCACCATCCTAACGTTGAGGTTCTCAAGGGCCAGCTCGAGCTCGATGAGCAGGGCTACATCAAGGTTCAGCCAGGTACATCTAAGACATCTGTTGAGGGTGTATTCGCTGCGGGCGATGTTAAGGATCCTCACTACCGTCAGGCTATCACTGCTGCCGGCTCAGGCTGTATCGCAGCGTTGGACTGCGAGCGCTGGTTGCTTGCGCAGTAATACATGGGGTTTAGCGTAACCATACTTGGCAATTCATCGGCTAAACCTACACCTAAGGCTCACCCATCGGCACAGGTAGTAAACCTCAACGAGCAATACTACCTTGTGGATGCTGGTGAGGGGGTGCAACAGCAGCTCATAAGGCGTGGCATAAATCCGCTACGCCTTAGGGCTGTTTTCATTTCGCACCTACATGGCGACCACTGCTTCGGACTCTTTCCGCTTATCGCCACGCTCGGACTCATGGGCAAGCATACGCCTCTGGACGTATACGCACCTGCGCCCATGGGCGATATATTAGAGTATCACCGCCGCTACTTCTGGGAGGATCTACCCTACGAGGTCAAGTGGCACGAGATACGCACCACCGAGCACGGCATAATCATGGAGAATAGCACTCTCGAGGTGTGGTCCATACCACTAAGACACCGAGTACCCACCGCAGGCTTCCACTTTAAGGAGAAGCAGCCAGGGCTCAATGTCGAGAAATTCAAGATAGAGAGATATGGACTCTCTATAGCTCAGATTGTTGCGGCAAAGCGTGGCGAGGATATAGAGCTCGCCGACGGCACGCTCATACCCAACAGCGAGATAACATACACACCCTACAAAGCACGCTCCTATGCCTACCTATCTGACACGGCCTACTCGGCCAAGGCGGCGTCGCTCGTAGAGGGTGTCGACCTGATGTATCACGAGACGACCTACGCCATGAGCGATAGCCAGTGGGCCAAGGGTCGTGGTCACTCAACAACTCACGAGGCGGCAAAGGCTGCGCTCAAGGCCGGTGCGGGAAGGCTCATCATAGGCCACTTCTCGTCACGCTACAAGGAGCCAGAGCTACTCGAGAGGGAGTGTCGTGAGATTTTTCCAAACACAGACCTTGCCCTCGAGGGGCAGACATTTACTATTGAGGAGCAACGATGACAAAAGCTGAGATTCAATTTGTGCGATCGCTTGCCGACAAGCGCACACGTGATAGCGAGCAACTATTTGTTGCCGAGGGCATTAAGCTCATCGACGAGATTCGTGAGTCGAAGGCCAAGATACGCCAGATATACACTACACGCCAGGATCTCAAGGGGGCAAATGTAACCCTTGTGGAGCGTCGTGACATGGAGCGTATCTCACAGCTAAAGACCCCAAGCGACTGCCTTGCCGTCGTCGAGCAGCCACGCCACACACTACCCACTAAGGCTCTTCAATCGTCGCTCACACTCGCCCTTGACGGCGTGCAGAACCCTGGAAACCTTGGCACAATAGTCCGCCTTGCCGACTGGTTTGGCGTGGAGGATATACTCTGCTCAAAGGAGTGTGCCGACATCTATAACCCCAAGGTTGTGCAGGCCACAATGGGAGCACTGCTGCGAGTAAGGGTACACTACGTGGATAACCTTGCCCAGATACTATCCTCGGCCGCAAACAATGGCACGCCAATCTACGGCACGCTACTCGACGGCAATAACATATACTCCGAAAAACTTAGCAACCGAGGCATCATCGTGATGGGCAACGAGGGTCAGGGTGTCACCGAGGAGTGTCGCAAGACGCTTACTCACAAGCTATTCATCCCGCCCTACCCTGCTGACCGACCTACATCCGAGTCACTCAACGTAGCCATGGCAACGGGCATCATACTTGCCGAGTTCCGCCGTGGCGCTATGTAGCATTCACAAGGCGTATTACATCATATTGCAAGAAGATATTCGAGGCTCTGCAGAGAGGTTTTAGCCACTCTGTAGGGCCCCGACTACTATTATCGGCAAGGTTTTGGTTAATATTTTTTTGCTTTTGCTGCGTAATTCAACATTTTTTGTTATATTTGTAAGTTCAAACATTGGAATGACACTATGAGCAATAAGCTAAAGATAGGTATTACACAAGGCGACACCAACGGCATTGGCTGGGAGTTAATTCTCAAGGTCTTGGCCGATGGTCGCATCACCGAGCTGATGACTCCCGTGATCTACGGCACATCGTCGGCTGCCGCCTTCTACCAGAAGCGACTAAAGGATATCGAGCCTGTACGCCTCAACACCATTCAGAGCGCTAAGTCGGCAACTGCCGGCAAGGCAAACATCGTGGAGTGTGGCGCCAGCGACATAAGCATCACCCCAGGTAAGCCATCAAAGGCTGGTGGCGAGGCTGCTGCTGCTGCACTGCGCACAGCTATCCAGGAGCTCAAGCGTGGCGATATCGACGCTCTCGTGACAGCACCTATCGACAAGGAGATGATTCAGAGCGAGGAGTTTAACTTCACGGGCCACACCGAGTTTCTTGCCAAGGAGCTCGACGGCACACCGCTCATGATTATGACCTCGGAGCTTATGCGTGTAGGTCTTGCAACTATCCATATCCCAGTATCGGAGGTTGCCGACCACCTCTCAAAGGAGCTTATCGTGGAGCGCATCGAGCAGATCAATGCCTCTATGCGTCAGGACTTTGGCGTGGTACGCCCTAAGATTGCAGTTCTTGCTCTCAACCCTCACGCAGGCGATGGTGGCCTTCTGGGCACTCAGGAACAGGAGATCATCAAGCCCGCAATCGTCGAGGCATATACCAATGGCACCCTCGCCTTTGGTCCATTTGCTGCTGACGGCTTCTTTGCTTCGGGACAGTTCAAGAACTACGACGCCATTCTTGCCATGTACCACGATCAGGGCTTGGCACCATTCAAGACGCTTACGCCAGATGGTGTTAACTTCACGGCGACACTCTCCAAGGTACGCACATCGCCCGACCATGGCGTAGCCTACGACATCGCTGGCGAGGGTAAGGCCGACGAGCAGAGCATGCGCAACGCTATCTACGAGGCACTCGACATCGTACGCCGCCGCAGAGAGTGGGAGGAGTGGAACAAAAACCCTCTCGAGCACTTTGAGCGTGAGAAGGGTCGCGACATCTCGATTAAGGATCTAGCAGAGCAGGAGAATAACGACTAAGAGCAATAACTATGACAGCAAACGTGAATAAGTGGATAGGTGTCATCCTATCGGCAGTGGTCCTTGGCATGGCCGTGGTCTACCTCATCAACACATGGATGCCTGAGTGCACAAAGCAGTGGATCGTATGGGTCATTGTTGCGCTTATTGCTGTACGTTCCGTGATGCGCATTGCACAGCTTGCTAAGCAGGCGGGTAAGAGAGAGGAGAACGAGTAAAAACTAAGGACGCTATGAGCAAGATGAAGAATTGGAGAGCTATGCTGCCTATCGCACTGATGGGTGTAGCAATAACCAACTGCTACAATGGCTGGATGCCTGAGAGCGAACTCGGCTGGTCGATGTGGGCAGGTAACTTGATCCTCGGCATAGTCGCCTTTGTCATGCTCTTCAAGCAGAAATAGAGTAAACAAGGAGTGCAGCTGAGTAGTAATCCGTCTCGTTATTGTGGAGCTACGAAGGCACTCAAAACATAAACAATTAAAACTTTTAGAATCATGGTTAAAGTAACCTTTCCCGATGGCTCGGTAAGAGAGTTTGCCAAAGGGACAACTGCCTTTCAGGTGGCAGAGAGCATCAGCCCTCGTTTAGCTGCTGACTCACTCGCAGCTGAGGTAAATGGCGCAACAGTAGATATGATGCGCCCAATCGATTGTGACTGCACAATCAAATTTTTCAAGTGGGACGACGCCGAGGGTAAGCACGCCTTCTGGCACACCTCATCACACCTCCTGGCCGAGGCTCTCGAGGCTCTCTACCCAGGCATTAAGTTTGGTATCGGTCCTGCTATCGACAACGGTTTCTACTACGATGTGGACTCGCCCGTAGCTATTACGGAGGCAGATCTCGCAACAATCGAGCAGAAGATGGTGGAGCTCTCTCGCAACAAGGAGCAGCTCGTACGTACCGAGGTATCTAAGGCTGACGCACTCAAGACCTTCACCGAGAAGGGCGATCAGTACAAGGTGGAGCTTATCACCGACTTGGAGGATGGTACTATCTCATTCTACACCAATGGTTCGTTTACTGACCTCTGCCGTGGTCCTCATATTCCAAATACAGGCTACATCAAGGCTATCAAGCTCACCTCAGTAGCAGGTGCTTACTGGCGTGGTAACGAGAAGAACAAGATGCTCACTCGTATCTATGGCGTATCGTTCCCTAAGAAGTCAATGCTCGACGAGCACCTCGCACTCTTGGAGGAGGCTAAGAAGCGTGACCACCGTAAGCTCGGTAAGGAGCTCGAGCTCTTCACCTTCTCACAGCGTGTAGGCCAGGGTCTTCCATTGTGGTTGCCTAAGGGTGCTGAGTTGCGTGACCGCCTTGAGCGTTTCTTGCGCCAGATTCAGAAGAAGGGTGGCTACCAGCAGGTTATCACTCCTCACATCGGCAACATTGAGCTCTACAAGACATCTGGTCACTTTGCTAAGTATGGTAAGGACTCGTTCCAGCCTATCAATACACCTATCGAGGGTGAGCAGTACTTGCTTAAGCCTATGAACTGCCCTCACCACTGCGAGATCTACCGCTCTAAACCACGCTCGTACAAGGATCTTCCAGTACGTTTGGCTGAGTTCGGTACAGTATACCGCTACGAGCAGTCGGGTGAGCTCCACGGTTTGACACGTGTACGCTCATTTACTCAGGACGATGCTCACTTGTTCGTGCGCCCAGATCAGCTCCTCGAGGAGTTCGAGAAGGTTATCGACATCGTGCTCTACATCTTCCGCACATTGAAGTTCGACAAGTTTACCGCACAGGTATCACTCCGTGATCCTAACAACACCGAGAAGTATATCGGTTCGGACGAGAACTGGGAGAAGGCAGAGAGCGCTATCATCGAGGCAGCTAAGAACAAGGGCCTTGACACTATCGTTGAGTATGGCGAGGCAGCGTTCTACGGTCCTAAGCTCGACTTCATGGTTAAGGATGCTATCGGCCGCAGCTGGCAGCTCGGTACTATCCAGGTGGACTACAACCTCCCAGAGCGTTTCGACCTTACTTACAAGGGCTCTGACGACAAGCTCCACCGTCCTATCATGATTCACCGTGCGCCATTCGGCTCAATGGAGCGTTTCGTGGCAGTATTGCTCGAGCACACTGGTGGTAAGTTCCCATTGTGGCTCACACCAGACCAGGTTGTCGTACTCCCAATCTCTGAGAAGTACAACGACTATGCTCAGGAGGTAGCACGTCAGCTCAACATTGCCGACGTACGTACTCAGGTGGATGATCGTAACGAGAAGATCGGTCGTAAGATCCGTGACAACGAGCTCAAGCGTATCCCTTATCTCTTGATCGTAGGCGAGAAGGAGGCCGAGGAGAACAAGGTATCGGTACGTGCTCAGGGCGAGGGCGACAAGGGTCAGATGACCATCGACGAGTTCATCAAGTTCATGACTGAGCTTGTGGCCAGCGAGATCGAAGCTAACAAATAACAAATATTTTAAGTCTAACTAAACTGTTTCAAACTTGGCAGGACAAATTCCATTCCGCCCACGCCCACAGGCGCAGGGGAATAACCAGAACAACAATCCTCAGCAGCAGCGCGACCAGCGTGGTCGTCGCCCTCAGCAGGAGAACCCCAACCGAATCAATGACGAAATTACGGCACCTGTAGTGCGTGTCGTAGGTGAGAACGTGGAGCCCAACCTTGTTCTTCCAATCAAGGAGGCTATCAAGCTCGCTGACGAGATGGAGCTCGACCTCATCGAGATTTCGCCTAAGGCAGATCCTCCTGTATGTCGCATTGCCGACTACCAGAAGTTCCTCTATCAGCAGAAGAAGAAGGCTAAGGAGATCAAGGCAAAGCAGGTGAAGGTTGTAGTCAAGGAGATCCGCTTTGGTCCACAGACCGACGACCACGACTATAACTTCAAGCTCAAGCACGCCGAGAACTTCTTGAAGGAGGGTGCTAAGGTTAAGGCTTACGTATTCTTCCGTGGCCGTTCTATCGTCTTCAAGGAGCAGGGTGAGATTTTGCTTTTGCGTTTTGCTAACGACCTCGAGGAGTTGGCACGTGTAGAGCTCATGCCTAAGCTCGATGGCAAGAAGATGAACATGATTCTGGCCCCAAAGTCAAAGAAGTAATCCTAAGGCTTAATGTACAAAATGAGGCTGACTCAAACTGGGTCAGCCTCATTTTGTTGATGATATGAAAAGAGAGTACTATCAGGTAATGCAGGGGGTATTCTCATGATAGTAAAATTTACTACTTCCAGCCAAAATCGAACTCAACAGGAACACCCCTGTGAGTTACTCTCTTTAAGTCCATACAAGCCGGGAATGCAGTCACGCATAGCTCACCTTGAAACTCAACACTAATAAGTCCTTGAGCATTATAGAATAAATCGCCATTTATCACGGTTACACTTGCCGGAACAACGAGATTCACGACTGGAACACTGTGGAGCGCATAATATGCTATCAACCTCGTTCCTGGCCTAATTTTGTGTATTTGACGTTTTTCATTTGTGCCTCCGACCAAACAGTTGTCGGCATATCTCAATCCACCTACTACAGGTAACGCAGTACAATCATAAAAGGCATCTTCACCTATTTCCATCACACTATCAGGGATTTTGATACTTGCCAATGCAGTGCAACCAGAAAATGCACCAGACCCGATTCTATTCACACCACTAGAAATAACATAACTATCCACTCCTGCTCCTGCAAACCCTATCAACACACCATTAACTATCAAACAACGATTATCCGACGAGGCAAATTTACCATAAAATGCGCTCAAATTAGTACAATTCGAGAATGCTCTTTCATTAATCTCAGTAACTCTATTCGGAATTGTGATGCTTGTTAGGCTGCTGCAACCCTCGAATGTACCCCCTCCTATCTTTTTTACTCTATTTGGAATTGTGATGCTTGTTAGGCTGCTGCAACCCGCGAATGCACCCTCTCCAATCTCTTTTACACTATTTGGAATGGCAATGCTTGTTAATGCAGTGCAATTTTGGAATCCTTTCCATCCAATCTCAGTAACGCTGTTCGGAATTGTGATACTTGTTAGGCTGCTGCAACCCGCGAATGCCCAATCCTCAATGCTTGTTACGTTATTTGGAATAGCGATGCTTGTTAATGCAGTGCAATCTTGGAAAGCGAAAGATTTAATTTTTGTAGGAGGTGCATAGAATAGTAGCACACCTTTGCCGTCGCAGAATTTGTGCGAATCTGCTTCCATTGTTTTGCACAACGCATTGCCGTCGTTGGTGCTGTAGAAAATCGCCCTATCTGAAATATCAACTGGCTCTCCCAATTCGTTAGCAAACGACCAGTCATCCGATATAAGTGCATATATATTGGTATCGATATAATACACACCTTTACAAACCTCATTGCCTGAGGTATCTACCAAGCTATACTCATTACCTCTCCTGAGCAACAGTCTATCCTGTGTCCAAGCCTTGATGTTATCATAGTCTGCAGCCAAAATTTCCTTGCCATCAGCATTTGCAAAGCCATATTTACCGCCAAGTTTAAAGAGAAATCCACCATTCGACAAAGGGCTGATGTCAGCATACTGCACATTCAAAATCTCTCTACCCTCGGCATTTGCAAAGCCATACTTACCACCAAGCTCCAAGAGATATCCACCCTGCGACAAGGGTTTAATGTCATCATACTGCACATTCAAAATCTCTCTACCCTCGGCATTTGCTAAGCCATACTTACCATCAAGTTCCAAGAGATATACACCATTCGACAAACGATCTATATTACTATACTTTACTGGCAGGATATTCTTGCCAGTAAAATCGGCTAAACCTTGGAAATTACCAAGGTGTAGTTTATAGAACGACTCCTTCCAAACAGATATATCAGTATATTCCACTGGGATAATCTCGTTGAGCGTTGCTAAATCCACAACACCACACTCATATCTCTGCCAAACACGAAAATGGCGATTATTTAGAGCTTTAAGATCAACATTCGAATATGGCATTTGCGCAACTTCATCTCCCTCGATATTGATAACATACCACACATTCTTTCTGCAAACAAGAGCATGGCCATCGACAAAGGAGCTTGCAGCCTCGAACTTGGGTTTAATCACAAAGCCCTCTTTGCCTTTCTTATTCTCGCCCCAATACCCCCACAACTCCTTTTTAGAATGCTTTTGAGGTGTGAGTGTCTGCGCCGAAAGATAGAACGGCAACAACAAACACAGCAATAGGAAAAATCTCTTCATCACACTACAATTTTACAAAATGAATAACCCATATTGGAAGCCAATAGACTTTCATCAATAAATATGTCTGCCGAGAGCTCACTCCCAACTCTACAAAATTAAGTATTTTTTTTCTATTTAGCGAATTATTTAGTACCTTTGGTGTCATAATAACACCTCTATTATAAGAATCAACACTTGCGAAATAACAGATAAAAATATTGAGAGGTCAATACTTTTTCCTATCTTTGCTACATGCTTACTATAGACCAAATACTTTCGATAAAATCTTATGCAGAGTTTGAGGCTGCGGCGTTGGAGCTATTCCGCTTTCAGGCTGATCGGTGCAAACCCTACAAGGAGTATATCTCGCTCTTAGGTATCGAGCCCCACGATGTTAAGCGCATCGAGGATATACCCTTCCTCCCTATCGAGCTATTCAAGAGTCACGACATATACTGCGCCGACACTGAGCCAGAGATTGTCTTCACCTCGAGCAACACGGGAGGCACCACACCCTCACGCCACATGATGGCCTCAAAGGAGGTCTATCGTCGTGCCTTTACCCAGGCTTTCGAGGAGTTCTATGGCAAGATTGAGGAGTGGAGCATCTATGGACTTCTGCCCAACTACCTCGAGCGTGAGGGGTCATCGCTGGTATATATGACCGACGAGCTGATACGTCGTGCTGGCAGCGGAGGCTTCTATCTCAACGACTACGAGCGTCTTATCGAAGATATGGAGCATGACCCCAAGCCCAAGATTTTGCTTGGCGTGAGCTATGCTCTCTGGGATGTCGCCGAGCAGTATGCCCCCAAGCTCAAGGATACAATAATCATGGAGACTGGAGGCATGAAGGGTAGGCGCAAGGAGCTATCAAAGAGCGAGCTGCACGATATTCTCTGCCGAGGCTTCGGCGTTAAGAGTATACACTCCGAGTATGGCATGGCCGAGCTAACATCGCAGGCATACTCCAAGGGCGGCGGCATATTCGAGACACCACGCTGGATGCACATACTTGTGCGTGACGTGAACGACCCTCTGGACCACACTCCTCAAGGCATGCGTGGCGGTATCGATGTTATCGACCTTGCCAACCTCACGTCGTGCGCCTTTATCCGCACACAGGATATTGGCCGCAAGCTCGACGAGCGTCGTTTTGTGCTCGAGGGACGCATAGCAGGCAGCGATATACGTGGCTGCAACCTACTGGTACATAATCTTTTATAATATGAAATACAACAGCGACATACTCCGTCAACTACACGCCGAGCTGCACGATATTCTCGGCGAGGTATGTCGTGTATGCGACCAGGCCTCGATACCCTACTTCATTCAGGGAGGCACGGCCATTGGCGCACACTTCTTCGACGACATTGTCCCCTGGGACGACGACGTAGATCTGGGCATGACACGTGACAACTACGAGCGTTTTCTCTGTGAGGCGCCAGCACTGCTTGGCCCAGAGTACACCCTGCAGGAGTTTAGCACCGAGCCCAACACCCCCTTCTACTTTGCCAAGGTGCGAAAGCGCAACACCAAGTTTGTGGAGAGCGAGTGGGTAGGTCTGGATATTGCTCAGGGTATATATATCGACATCTTCCCCTACGACCTCATCCCCGACTCGCCAACCCTCGAGCGACGTCAGCGAGCTAAGGTGGGCTTCTGGATAAACTGCTTCATGGCCAAGAGCGTATGGCTGTGGCGGTGGTTCAAGCGCCCAAACAATGGCGTGGTACTCCCCAAGAGCATGATATCGTGCCTGGCAATACTATGCGTGACAAAGCTCATGAGCAAGGAGCGAATATATCGTCGTATGCAGCGAGAGCTCACACGCTACAACATGACCGAGGCCTCACGCTACAACATCGTGCGCATGCCTCGAGATATGATTGCTCGTAGAGCTATCCACGCCCCCGAGCTACGACGCTTCGGCGAGCGTATGGTGTGGGCGCCAAGCGACCTGGAGAGCTACCTGCGCAACCACTATGGCGACATACAGAAGTGGCTACCCGAGGAGAAGCAGCTAAACCACGCACCCGAGATATTACAGTTCAGCTCAAGGCTACAATCCGAGGAGTCGGAGCAGATATCCGTGGTGATACCTCTATATAATAAAGCAACGGAGATTGAGCGAGCACTACTCTCGGTTGTTGAGCAGAGCCTTGCGCCACGAGAGATTATCGTTGTCGACGATGGCTCGACCGATGGCTCACACCTCATCGTGGAGCGCATCATGCGTGAGCATCCCGAGGCAAACATACGCCTGGAGCGTCAGGAGAACCGTGGTGTTAGCGCAGCACGCAACCGAGGCATAAGCCTTGCCACGAGCAAGTATATAGCCCTGCTCGATGGCGACGACTGCTACCTCTCAGGATATATCGCCGAGGTGTGCCGACTCATGGCCTACTACCCTACGGCCGACGTCTACTCCACGGGCTTCGATATCGTGAACAACGACTCACGCTACAAGGCCAATACCCCTGAGCAAGAGGGTATTATAAATCCTGCAAAGGAGGCTCTCGAGGGGCGCTACCCTGTGATCCCATCAACGGCCACGATACGTCGTGAGGCGCTACTTAGCATAGGTGGCTTCCCCGAGGGTATGCGCATAGGCGAGGATCAGTGGGTGTGGGTACGACTCATGCAGCAGGGTGCAACATTCTGCTTCTCGCCAATGACTCTTGTGCGCTACTCACGCACGGCGACAAACCGCTCAGCCTCGATATATCGCAGCGAGCAGAGCGAGCACTCCATAGCCGAGCTCTACAACTCAACAAATGGGACTCTCGTCAACGAGTATATCGCACGTATAGGCATTGGCAAGGCGATAACACAATCAATCAAGGGTGGCACCGAGGATGCTGCAAGGGCTATCGCCACATTTGGATATACGGAGCGCAACCGCCGTCAGCTACGACGTCTGCGCCTAATAAACGCCCTACCAACATGGCTGCGAGGAGCAGTCGACGGCGTGTATAGTGGCATAGCATGGATAGTAAAAAAGCGAGGCTTATAACCTCGCTTTTACTTTACCACACAACGGGTGTTTTACCCACCGACTCGAGATATTTGTTAGCCTCGGAGAAGTGTTTACAACCAAAAAAGCCTCGATAGGCCGACAGAGGCGATGGATGTACTGCCTTGAGTATCAAGTTATTTGCGGGGTTGGCAATAGCACCCTTCTTCTGCGCATAGCTACCCCATAGCATATATACCACCTCGCTCTTACGCTCGGCAATGGCACGCACCACAGCATCAGTGAACTTCTCCCAGCCACGACCTGCGTGCGAGGCTGCCTGGTGGGCTCTCACCGTGAGCACAGCATTTAGCAGCAAGACACCCTGCTCGGCCCAGCGATCGAGCTCGCCACTCTCGGGCATAGGCGTGCCGATGTCGCTCTGCACCTCCTTAAATATATTCTGCAACGAGGGAGGAAACTGCACCCCTCGAGCAACAGAGAAGCATAGTCCATTAGCCTGACCTGGGCCATGGTATGGATCCTGGCCGATGATCACGACCTTGAGCTTGTCGAAGGGACACTTGTCGAAGGCACGAAATATGTTGGCTCCGGCGGGATAGACCACGCCCGAGGCATACTCATGCTTAACGAACTCTACCAGCTCATCGAAATAGGGTTTTGTGAACTCCTCCTGGAGCACCTCTTTCCAATCCTCTGCTATGCGTACATCTGCCATACTGTTGTGGGGTGTTAGATAGATTTATTTTGCGAAGTTAACAAAATTTTCTAAATTTGCGAAAACATCTATAACATATAGAGCTATGCTACGATATCTATCTTGCCTTGTGGCAACCCTTGGCCTCGGAGTATCAACGCTCCTGGCTGGGCAACCCGTGAAGAACATCATCTTCCTCATTGGCGACGGCATGAGCATCGCCTCGGTGTCGATGATGCAGCTTGTGAACAACTACGAGCCTACGATATTCGACAAGGCCGAGAATGTAGCCCTGCAGAAGAGCTACTCGGCAGACAACCGTGTCACCGACTCTGCAGCCTCGGGAACAGCACTGGCAACAGGACACAAAACAAACAACACATATCTTGGCGTACTACCCGACGGTACACCAGTAGAGTCGCTCACAGAGCTTGCCAAGAGCAAGGGTAAGGCTACGGGAGTGGTGGTGACAACCCACCTTCAGCACGCCACACCTGCGGCATTCTATGCACATATACCGAGCCGTCACGACTACGCAACAATATCTGAACAGCTGGTTAATAGCAACCTCGACCTTGCTATTGGCGGCGGCATGGAGTTCTTCAAGGAGCGCTACGGCAACAAACGTAAGGCAGTACAGGCTATTGGCGAGGCAGGCTGGAGCCTTGCACGCTCATGGGAGAGTGTCGAGGAGTTCACGGCCGAAGATAGAGCCCTGGGACTTATTGCCGACACGGAGGTGGGGGCAGAGAGTGGCGACTACCTGCGCAATGCTACTACAAAGGCCATTGAGATACTCGAGAGTCGTGGTGGCGACGAGGGCTTTGTGCTCATGGTCGAGGGCTCACTTATTGACGGCATGGGCCATGCCAACGATGCAGTTGCCCAGCAGGCTGAGATGCTAAGCTTTATGGGTGCTATCGAGGCTGCTGTGGAGTATGCTGGCACACACCCTGGCACGCTTGTAGTCGTTACGGCTGACCACGGCACAGGAGGCCTTGCACTTGTGAGTGCTAATGCCGACTTTACCCTCGCAGAGCAGGGCGTTGAGTTCCGCTGGTGCACCAATGGCCACTCGGCCGAGATGCTGCCTATATACCTCTACGGCACGGGCAGTGAGCTTATAAACGGCATAATGGAGAACTCCGAGTTGGGTGTTAAACTCAAGAGTCTTATAGAGTAAACGGCAAAAGAGAGGGCGCTAAGATCGATCTTAGCGCCCTTATCATTACATGCTCAGCTTGACACCGAAGAAGTAGGTTCGAGGGAGTGATGGGCCATAGATATATGCCGAGTCACGACCTGCACCAGTGTCGATATCTCTCTGGTATGCATCGAAGATATTCTTCACACCGACATTAAGCTCAAGGCTGAGGAGCTTGCTAAGAGCAAACGTGTAGCCGAGCTTGCAGCCAAAGTCCCAGAAAGACTCTGTGCGCACCTCAGAGTCGGGGTGCTCGATGCCCATGATATCGGTATAGGCATTGTGCTGCACGAGCATAGGGCCTGTATATGTACCAAATACCGAAGCCTTGAACTGCTTTGTAATCATCACGTTCGAGTTGATATATCCGTAGTGGTCTGGCGAGCGGAACATATTGCGCTGTGCCACAACCTGATCGCTCCACTGCTCAGGCTCGACATACTTGCTCTTCTGGAATGTGTAGCCCAGCTGCACGTCGAAGATATTTGGAATACCGAGCTTAGCCTCGGCAGTGATACCTCCCACACGAGCACCCGAGCCATTGCGACGCTCCTTGATAATCTCGCCAGCCTCGCCAACACCAATCTTCTCGAGCGTAAATACATCGTTAAGCATGGTATAAAAACCCTCGACAAGGAGATTTGTCTGCACACGACCAAAGTTGTGGTAATAGTCGGCCGAGAGACTCAGCGAGTGCGAGAACTCAGGGCGCAACTCCTCCGAGAGCTTGATGATAGATACCGTATGGTTGAGTGCGTCGATATGCAGATCCTCGTTGTAGGCCTGAGGCGCACGGTAGCCGCTCGAGTAGCTAAGGCGCAAGCCGAGTGACTCGATAGGGCTATAACGCACGTTGGCACGTGGCGAGAAGATAGGCTTATCGATCATATTGTGCTTGTCGAGGCGGAAGCCCACAAGGAAGTTGAGCTTGTCGCTCTTCCACTCGTTCTGGGCAAAGAGACCTATTGTCGAGGTCTGCTGGTCGAGTGTGCGGTTTGTAGCGATGTAGTAGTCGTTGAGCGAGTTGAAGTTATACTCCAAACCCGCCGTGAGCTCAGCAGGGAGTCCCGCCTTATAGTTATAGGTATACTGACCACCGGCAACAAACATCATATCCTTGGTAGTACCGTAGGCATCAGGGTTCATGTCGGCACCGAAGTAGCTCGAGCGATCAATGCCCTGAGCCGAGGTGTAGAAGCTCGCACGGTGACGCATATTTGGGAAGTAGTCCCAGCGCAAGCCACCGCCGTCGATGGTGTGGTCCACCTGCTCGCAGATGTTTGCCATGTGAGGTGCGCTATCGAGGTTGTCGCCACCACGGCGGAAGTCGTGAATATGGTGATACTCAGCCGTTAGACGTGAGTGTGCCGAGGTCTTGTAGTAGGCACGGAAGCCAATGGTCTCAGAGCGGAGCTTGGTGATATCGGTAAAGCCATCGTCGTTGCGGTCGTAGCCACCACGATTCTTAACCTGACCAAAGACATAGGCGCCAAACTTATAGTCGTCCGACACGAAGGCACCACCAAGCGAGGTGTTGATATCGGGTGTTCCATCCTCGAGGAAGTTGGTGGTATTCGAGAGTGAGAGAGTGTTGCGCACAGGGTCCTTGGTGATGATATTCACCACGCCACCGATAGCATTTGAGCCAAAGAGTGCCGAGCCACCACCGCGAATAACCTCTACACGCTCAACCATAGCAACAGGCATAAGATCAAGGCCATAGACGCCAGCAAGAGAGGAGAAGATAGCACGGCTGTCGAGCAATATCTGCGAGTACTGACCCTCGAGACCATTGATACGCAGCTGTGGAGCGCCACAGTTACCGCACGTATTCTCCACACGCAAGCCCGACTGGAAGTTCATAGCCTCCGAGAGGTTTGCCGAGGCAGTACCCTCAAATAGCTTTGTCGAGGCTATGTTTACCACTGTCGAGGTCTGACGGCGGTTTGTCTCGTTGCGTGTTGCCGATACAACGATCTCCTCGACGAGTGTTGCCATCTCAATAAGCGTGAAGTTATACTCCACGGTCTTCTTGCTTACTGCCTTGAATGGCATCTCGACAGTACCGTAACCAAGAGCCGTAACCACAATGGTATACTCACCCTCGGGGATGTTATTGATTTTGTAGTGTCCCGAAGCATCCGAGGCGCAACCTATGGTCGTGCCCTTGAGTGCTACTGTAGCATAGGGGATATGGAGCGAGGTACCTGCGTCGATGATGTGACCCACGAGGTTAGCATCCGAGCCCTTGCGCTGGTCGGGAATCTCTGTTGTGTTGTTGTCGGGGGTAGTAGCCGAGGCTACAAATGGGAATATAATAAGTAGTAGTAATGCAATATATTTTTTCATCTCTGTGTCCGTAAAAATTGGTGTTGGTCATAGCGGCAGAGGTCATACTATGACAACACAAGTGACTGATACTCCGAAGAGTACACCTAAAAAGTAATTGATAAGATTTGCACCCTGCAAAGCCCATAAAGGCTCAAGGTACGCTAAAGTGTGATAAGATTGTGTGTGTTGGAATATTAGGCCACAGGGGGTGCACGTAGAGCACTAAAACGGGTGTCGCACAAGTCCATGCTGAGCACCTCATGAGTCATCTGCTCTGCCTCGATATACTCATCCACGAGGTCGATGCGCATAGTCTGCGCAACAGACATCTCGGTGATTGCCTGACGAGCTACCAGCAGCAGCGAAGAGGCGCTATGGTCGTGTGCCTCAGGGTTACCACGAAAGGGGTGCGAGTGGGCAACAACACGCTCGTCGATATGGTGGTGGTGAACGAAAAGCGTAGTAGCACCGATATTAAACAATACCAGCGCAAGGAGTACTATACTAAATATTTTCTGCTTAATCGTCTGCACAAAAAACCACTTTTCGGCCGCAAAGATAGCAATAAAAGTTATATTACGAAACTTCGAGCTACAAAATCACCAATTATAGCTACTTAACATAGCTGTGTGGTGTTGACAGCTAACAACTTTTTCCTATCTTTGCACCCCGAATTATGCAACTATCCGAATATAGACCATACTACAAACGACTGCTCTCGCTTGCCACGCCCGTTGTCATTGCACAGGCCGGACAGCTGACCACACAGTTTGCCGACACTGCCATGGTGGGTAACTATGGTGGCCAGGATCCCGTACCCCTTGCTGCCGTGTCGCTCGGAGGCTCACTCTTTCTGCTTATCTACCTCGCAGCACTCGGCCTTGCGCTGGCCATAACCCCAATGGTAGGTGAGCACTATGCTCGCAACGACCGTCGTGAGGTGGGCCGTCTGTTTCAGCATAGCATACTCTACACCGTAGGCATAGGCATTGTGGCGACAATCGTGGCGCTGCTGCTAAGACCCTTTATCGGCGTGCTCGGAGGGTGGATGTCGAGTCCTGGGCAGAGTGTCGAGGCGGTGGCCCAGATGGCACTACCCTACTACGACATGCTGGTAATAAGCATCATGCCTCTGATGATATTCCTCGCAGTGAAGCAGTTTCTCGAGGGTATCGGCAACACCAAGATTGCCATGTGGATAACCCTGGCGGGAAACGTAGCAAACATAGTGCTTAACTACATATTCATCTTTGGCAAGTGTGGCGCTGAGGCCATGGGTGCCGAGGGTGCTGGTCTTGCTACACTACTCTCGCGCATAGGTCAGATGGTGGCCATTGTCCTGGTATTCTTCACCTGGCGACGACTACGCATATACCGTGCATTTTTCGGTCGTAGGTCGGTAAAGTTGAGCTACATACGATCGCTGCTCGGCATAGGCCTCCCTATATCCTTCCAGATGATACTCGAGTCGGCGGCATTCATTCTCACCTCGATCCTTGCACTCTCCTTTGGCGAGGTGGCTGCGGGCTCCATGCAGGTGGCCTTCAGTATTGCCAACATAGCCTGGATGATCACTGTGGCCATAGGCTCGGCCTCGACAATTCTCGTGTCGCACATCTGGGGCAGTGGCAACCTCAGAGAGCTACGTCCGACGGTCATGGCAACCTACCACCTTGGTCTACTCTGGGCAACAATCATGGCGCTGATATTCATCGTGTTGCGCAACCCTATATCGGCGATTTTCACAGACAATGTCGAGGTCATAGCCCTCACCTCGGAGCTCATGCTTCTGATTGCCATATACCAGTTCTCGGATAGCGTTCAGGGACTCTCCATAAGCATGCTTCGTGGTCTGCAGGATGTCAAGATCATCATGCCGATAGTTCTCTGCAGCTACCTGCTTCTGAACATCCCCATTGGAGTGATTTTGGCCTTCCATTTCGACATGGGATGCCACGGCCTTGTCATCGGCCTAATAGTCGGCCTCAGCTCAGCAGCTCTGCTCACAGCCCTACGTATACGTAGAGATATGCTAAAGGCGAAGATTTAAGCCCCGTTCACTCCAAAAAATCGCCCATTCGGCAGATTAATTACGCCATTTATTAAAAAACTTTAAAAAAAGTTTCCCTTATTAAATATTTGTATTACCTTTGCACATTGACAATTAACACACCGCAACCAAAATTACAATGGTTGTGGCGATATTCTTATTTTCAGTAGGAATAGAGTAATTTTTGTAATAAAAACTATAATATGAGTAATGTAAATCTTACACCCAACTACCTCTTTGAGGTTAGCTGGGAGGTGTGCAACAAGGTGGGCGGTATCCATACCGTTATCGCCTCGAAGGCACCCACTGTAATGCGACAGCTGGGAGATAAGTATATCACCATCGGCCCAGACTTCTCGCAGGACGCTGCAAACCCAGAATTTAAGGAGGACAACACCCTCATGGCTGCATGGCGCGAGTCGCTCTATGCTCAGGGCGTACGTGTTCGCATTGGCCGTTGGGCTATCAAGGGCGAGCCTATCGCTATCCTCATCGACTTCAAGTCGTTCTTCTCACAGAAGGACGATATCCTCAAGAAGCTCTGGGAGTCATACCACGTAGACTCTCTCTCTGGTCAGTGGGACTATATCGAGCCAGTGCTCTTTGGTCACGCTGCAGGTGTGGTTATCGCATCGTTTGCTGAGCACATGTCAGCAGCTACCGACAAGATCGTTGCCCACTTCCACGAGTGGATGGCAGCAGCTGGTGCTCTCTACTTGCACGACAATGCTCCATACGTAGCAACAGTATTCTCTACACACGCTACAGTTATGGGTCGCTGCATCGCTGGCAACCGTCTTCCTCTCTACAACGACTTGCACAAGTTCAACGCTGATGAGCTCGCACGCCAGTTCAACGTAATGGCTAAGCACTCTCTCGAGAAGTCAGCAGCAACACACTCTGACGCCTTCCTCACCGTAAGTGAGATTACAGCTAACGAGTGCCGCTACTTGCTCGGTCGCGAGGTTACACGCATCACTCCTAACGGCTTTGAGAACGACTTCGTACCTGAGGCTAAGGAGCTCGAGACATTGCGTGCAGAGGCTCGTGAGCGCATCATCAAGGTTACTGAGGCCTCATGGGACTACGAGTTCAAGAGCGAGCCTCTTATCGTGGCTACAAGTGGCCGCTACGAGTACCGCAACAAGGGTATCGACGTATTCCTCGAGTCGCTCAAGCAGCTCGCTACATCAAACCTCGAGCGTGACATCATCGCTCTTATCGCTGTGCCTGCAGGTCAGGTAGGTGCTCGCCAGGATCTCGTGGCTCGCCTCGAGAATGGCTCGGCTATCGACCCATCACAGCGCCGCTACCTCACACACAACCTCGAGAACTACGCTTGGGATCAGGTGTGTCAGTCTATCGACGGCAGCATTCTCTCTACAACAGCATCACGTGTTAAGGTGCTCTTCGTGCCTACATACCTCAATGGCGAGGACGGTGTATTCAACATGCCATACTACAACCTCTTGTCAGGTATGGATCTCACAGTGTTCGCATCGTACTACGAGCCATGGGGCTATACTCCACTCGAGTCAGTAGCCTTCGGCGTGCCTACAGTCACAACAACTCTTGCTGGTTTCGGCCTCTGGATTGCTAAGCACTCATCACACGAGGGTGTAGACATCGTACGTCGTGACGACTACAACGAGCGTGAGGTGGTACTCCAGATCACCGACGTCATCAAGCGCTACCTCGGCATGGATGAGAAGCAGATGGCCGAGGCTCGTGAGACTGCTCAGGAGATGTCATCAACAGCACTCTGGAAGAAGCTCTTCAAGGAGTACATGGCAGCATACGAGGAGGCTATGGAGAACTCTATCTCTCGCACTAACCGTGTAGTTATCGACGGTGGCGACCGCACATCGCAGATCAACTTCGTACGCCAGCAGCTCATATCTAATCGCCCATCATGGCACCGACTCATGGTTGAGAAGGGTATTCCTGAGCGCTTGAAGCCACTCGAGGAGCTCTCACGCAACCTCTGGTGGTGCTGGACAGCTTCGGCACGTGACTTGTTCGAGTCAGTAGACCCAGAGCTTTGGGTAAAGGTTGACCGCAACCCTATCGCACTTCTTGACAAGCTCTCTACAGCACGCTGCGAGGAGCTCTGCGCAGATAAGGACTTCCTCAAGCGCATGGATGCTGTATACAAGGAGTTCACTGAGTATATGGCCGAGAAGCCATCGCCTGAGCACGCTAAGGTAGCATACTTCTCAATGGAGTACGGCTTGCACTCATCGCTCAAGATCTACTCTGGTGGTCTTGGTATCTTGGCTGGTGACTACCTCAAGGAGGCTTCAGATCGCAATGTACCTATGGTTGCTGTGGGCTTGCTCTACCGCTACGGTTACTTCACACAGCGTCTTTCGGCTCAGGGTGCTCAGGAGGCTACATACGAGGCTCAGAACTTCTTCAAGCTCCCTATCTCGCCTGTACGTGACGAGTTTGGTAACTGGGTGACTACTCAGGTGGCATACCCAGGTCGTACACTCTACGCACGTGTTTGGAAGTGCCAGGTAGGTCGTACAGACCTCTTCTTGCTCGACGCTGACTACGAGGCTAACCTCGAGGAGGATCGTCAGGTGACATACTACCTCTACGGTGGTGACTGGGAGAACCGCTTGAAGCAGGAGATTTTGCTCGGCGTGGGTGGTATCCGTGCCCTCGTGAAGATGGGCATTAAGCAGGAGGTTTACCACTGCAACGAGGGTCACGCTGCATTCATCGGCGTGGAGCGTATCCGCAACCTCATTGCTAAGAAGCACTTGTCATTCTCTGAGGCTATGGAGGTTGTTCGCTCATCATCGCTCTTTACAACACATACCCCAGTGCCAGCAGGTCACGATGCATTCCCTGAGTCTATGATTCGTCAGTATATGTCGCACTATCCAGATGTGCTCGGTATCACTTGGGATCAGTTCATCAACCTCGGTAAGACAAATCCTAACGACCCTAACGAGAAGTTCTCGATGTCAGTATTGGCATGTAACCTCTCACAGGAGGTAAACGGTGTATCATGGTTGCACGGCGAGGTATCGAAGGATATCCTTGGCAACATGTGGCCAGGCTACTTCAAGAACGAGCTCCACATTGGCTACGTGACTAACGGTGTACACTTCCCAACATGGGTTGCATCAAACCTCCGTCGCCTCTATGCTAAGTACTTTGGCAAGGCATTCGAGGGTCACACATACGATATCCCTGAGTGGCAGAA
>JAGBXX010000002.1 GCA_017629035.1 Alistipes sp.
CTTCTACGATACTATCAAGGGTGGTGACTACCGTGCTCGTGAGGCTAACGTTTACCGTTTGGCTGAGGTTTCTAACCTCATTATCGACCAGTGCGTAGCTCAGGGTGTACCTTTCGCACGTGAGTACGGCGGCTTGTTGGCTAACCGTTCATTCGGTGGTGCTCAGGTATCTCGTACATTCTATGCTCGTGGTCAGACCGGTCAGCAGCTCTTGCTCGGTGCTTACGCAGCACTCAACAAGGAGATCGCAGCTGGCTCAGTGAAGTCATACCCACGTCACGAGATGTTGGATGTTGTTATTGAGAATGGCGAAGCTTGCGGTATCATCGCACGTAACCTCGTAACTGGTGAGATTGAGCGTCACGGTGCTCACGCTGTTGTTATTGCAACAGGTGGTTACGGTAACGTATTCTTCCTCTCAACTAACGCTATGGCATCTAACGGTTCTGCTGCTTTCCAGTGCTACCGCAAGGGTGCAGGTTTTGCTAACCCATGTTTCACTCAGATTCACCCTACATGTATCCCAGTTCATGGTACTCAGCAGTCTAAGCTTACACTTATGTCTGAGTCATTGCGTAACGATGGTCGTATCTGGGTTCCTAAGAAGATGGAGGATGTTGAGGCTATCCGCAAGGGTACTAAGAAGCCATCTGACATCGCTGAGGCTGATCGTGACTACTACTTGGAGCGTCGTTACCCAGCGTTCGGTAACCTCGTACCTCGTGACGTAGCATCACGTGCTGCTAAGGAGCGTTGCGATGCTGGTTTCGGTGTTAACGAGACAGGTTTGGCAGTATTCCTCGATTTCAAGACTGCTATCGAGCGTCTTGGTAAGGATACTATCAAGCAGCGTTATGGTAACCTCTTCGATATGTACGAGGAGATCACCGACGTTAACCCATACGAGCAGCCAATGCAGATCTTCCCAGCTGTTCACTACACAATGGGTGGTATCTGGGTTGACTACAACCTTATGACAACTATCCCTGGCTTGTATGCTATCGGTGAGGCTAACTTCTCAGATCACGGTGCTAACCGTCTTGGTGCATCTGCACTTATGCAGGGCTTGGCTGATGGTTACTTCGTATTGCCTTACACTATCGGCGACTACCTCGCTAAGAAGATCCAGGCTCCTAAGGTATCTACTGATACTCCTGCATTCGACGAGGCAGAGAAGGGCGTTCGCGCACGTATCGAGCGTTTGTTCGCTATCAAGGGTAACCAGTCTGTTGACGATATCCACAAGCGCCTTGGCTTGATCATGTGGGACAACGTAGGTATGGCACGTACTAAGGAGTCTTTGGAGAAGGCTATCGTTGAGATCCAGGCACTTCGCAAGGAGTTCTACAAGGATCTTAAGCTCGTAGGTTGCAACGAGTCATTCAACGTTGAGCTTGAGAAGGCTCTTCGTCTTGAGGACTTCCTCGAGCTTGGTGAGCTTATGGCACGTGACGCTTTGAACCGTGAGGAGTCTTGCGGTGGTCACTTCCGCTCAGAGCACCAGACTGAGGATGGCGAGGCATTGCGTCACGATGACAAGTTTGCTTACGCAGCAGTTTGGGAGTACAAGGGTATGGACAACGTTCCTGAGATGACTATCGAGCAGCTCGACTACGAGTTCGTACACCGTGCACAGCGTAACTACAAGGACTAATTTTTGACGTTAACCTTTAATAAAAACTGAAAGTATGAATTTTACATTAAAGATATGGCGTCAGAAGGACGCTAAGTCACAGGGTGCGTTCGAGACTTACAAGGTTGAGAACATCTCGTCTGACACCTCGTTCCTCGAGATGATGGACATCCTGAACAACAACCTTATCCACGAGGGTAAGGAGCCAGTAGCCTTCGACCACGACTGTCGTGAGGGTATCTGCGGTATGTGCTCAATGCACATCAATGGCCACGCTCACGGTCCATCACAGGCCGTAACTACTTGCCAGATGTATATGCGTAAGTTTGAGGATGGCTCAACAATCACTATCGAGCCATGGCGTTCAGCTGCGTTCCCAGTAATCCGTGACCTCGTAGTAGATCGTGGTGCTTACGATAAGATTTTGCAGGCTGGTGGTTTTATCTCAGTACGTACTAACTCTGTACCTGATGGTAACGCTATTCCAATTCCTAAGGCAGATGCTGATGAGTCAATGGACGCAGCAGCTTGCGTAGGTTGCGGTGCTTGTGCAGCAACATGTAAGAACGGTTCTGCAATGTTGTTCGTTGCAGCTCGTGTATCTTCACTCGCTAAGTTGCCACAGGGTAAGGTTGAGGGCGCACGTCGTGCTAAGGCGATGGTTGCTAAGATGGATGAGCTCGGTTTCGGTAACTGTACTAACACAGGTGCTTGCCAGGCTCAGTGTCCTAAGTCAATCTCTATCGCTCACATCGCTCGTCTTAACCGCGAGTTCCTTGCAGCAAAGCTTAAGGACTAGTCTTCGAGGCTAAGCAATATTTTGGAGGGTCTGTCTGGCATGTCGCCAGATAGACCCTCTTTTTTTCGCTCTATACCTATATATAATATATATTAGTCCTGACTCTCAACTAAGTGTTAGAGTGGCTTAATTTAGCCTTTAGGGCGCTTTTGTGTGGTAGTATGCGTCGTGGCTATACTTGGTCCAATCTCTTGCTGCTATGGCCTTAAAATCAATAAATTCTGCTTAGTTTCAAAATATTCAAGCTCCGTTTTATATTTTGACGCAAGTTGGCAAAAATGTGTACTAATTTTGCATCAAATCAAAACATTACAGCTATGAAAAAGAGTAAAGTTAGCAGATTTATTGACCGCTTTAACATTGCGGGTTTTACCTTTTGGGATGGATATTTAGCCATTGATAAGCTCCGTCCAGGTGTCGAGTTGCAGCTTGTGCGTGAGGATGATAATGGCCACGATCCGCAGGCTGTTGCCATATATCTTGGCGAGTATAAGCTCGGATTTATCCCTCGTGACAATAACTCTATGGTGAGCAAATTCCTCGATTTGGGCTATACTGATATCTTTGAGCTAAGGGTGCAAAGCCTTCAGCCAGAGGCTATTCCTGAGCGTCAGGTATATGTAGCTTTGTATCTCAGAGAGGCGAAAAAAGAGGATGAAATTGTCTGTGGTCTGACACTATAATTTAGTCTTTTATTAGGGTTTATGCAATAAGGGCTATCATCAATACGATGATAGCCCTTATTATTGATACTCAGTGGCTTGTCTTTATAGACGAGCCTTGATAGCCTTTGACTCAGCCTCGTAGCCTGGCTTGTCGAGCAGAGCAAACATATTCTTTTTGTATGCCTCGACACCTGGCTGGTTGAATGGGTTCACGCCGAGCATGTATCCGCTGATACCGCAACCCTTCTCGAAGAAGTACAAGAGCTGACCGATAGTACGCTCGTCGATGCGCTCAATCTCGATAATGAGGTTAGGCACGCCACCGTCGATATGTGCAAGGCGAACACCGAGCTCTGCCATCTTGTTGATCTCCGAAAGACGCTTGCCAGTGAGGAAGTTCAAGCCGTCGAGGTTAGCCTCGTCGCTCTCAACCTTAACCTCGTACTTAGAGTTCTTAACTGAGATGATTGTCTCGAAGAGTGTGCGCTCACCCTCCTGGATATACTGACCCATAGAGTGGAGGTCGGCTGTAAGTGTTACACTTGCAGGGAATATACCCTTGCCATCCTTACCCTCAGACTCGCCGTAGAGCTGCTTCCACCACTCGGCAATATACTGAAGCTTAGGCTCATACGAGCCGAGAATCTCGATCTTCTTGCCTGCCTTGTAGAGCTCGTTGCGGATGATTGCATACTGAGCTGCAGGGTTCTGCTCGATAGGTGTTGCCTCTGAAGTAAGACGCTCCATATCACGTGCACCCTCAACAAATGCGTCAACATCGACACCTGCCACAGCGAGTGGAAGAAGGCCCACAGGCGAGAGTACAGAGTAGCGACCACCCACGTTATCCTCAATTACAAATGTAGAGTAGCCCTCCTGTGTTGCAAGGGTCTTGAGTGCTCCACGAGCCTTGTCTGTAATAGCCACGATGCGCTCTGCTGCCTCGGCCTTGCCATAGCGCTTCTCGATCTCAGCCTTGATAAGGCGGAAAGCGATGGCTGGCTCTGTGGTAGTGCCTGATTTTGAGATAACTACAGCGGCGATAGAGTAATCCTTAACAGCCTCCATAAGCTCGTAAGTGTAGTCCTCAGAGATGTTCTCGCCAGCAAATACAACTGTAGGGTTGTCGTGCTTCTTCTTCAATGACTCGAACGAGTTGCTCATGGCCTCGAGCACAGCCTTAGCGCCAAGGTACGAGCCACCGATACCGATGCAGATAACTACCTCGGCACGCTCACGGAGTCGCTCAGCTACCGCCTTAATCTCGGCAAGCTCCTCGTTGCTAATCGACGATGGAAGGTTCACCCAGCCGAGGAAGTCGTTGCCTTCGCCCTGACCGTTGTGCAAAAGAGCATTTGCTGCAGCTGCTGCTGCCTGCATCTCGTTTGTGACTGCTATGCCTGAATGTGCGGCATTAAATTTAATTAGCTCCATATCAGTAAGTTATTTATTGTTATTTAAGTATCTTGGTGAGCGCACGCATGGCATCACGTGCAGAGGCTTTGTTGTAGAGCACCTCCCACACCATGTCGGCAATAGGCATCTCGATGTTTCGGCGCATAGAGCTTCGGCGGATACACTCTGCTGCGTAGTATCCCTCGGCAACCATGGTCATCTCGTTGAGTGCGCTCTTTACCGAACAACCCTTGCCAAGGAGTGTGCCAAGGCGGCGGTTGCGGCTCAGAGGCGAGTAGCAGGTTACGAGCAAGTCGCCCATATATGCGGCAGCGTTGATGTTGCGACCCTCGATGGGTACTGCCTCGCTGAGGAAGTTGTTCATCTCGTTTGCACAGCGCGAAATGAGCACTGCCAGGAAGTTGTCACCATAGTGCAATCCTACGGCAATACCCACGGCTAGGGCATATACATTTTTCATGATCGCAGCGGCCTCGACACCGAGAATATCGTGCGAGAGGCTGCAGCGGAAAAAGTCGTTGGCAAGAAGTGCCTCGACACGCTGTGCAGTGTCGTTATCTTCCGATGCTACAGTGAGATACGACAATCGGCACTGTCCCACCTCCTCGGCGTGCGAAGGGCCTGTTACCACGGCGATATTACGCATGTCGATGTTGTAGAAGCGGTGCATGTGCTCCACGATTGTGAGGTAGTCGCCAGGGATGATACCCTTGACTGCTGATACCACAATTTTGTCGCTGAGCGACTCGGTCAGTGGCTCAAGGAATTTGCCCACAAAGGCCGAGGGCATTGCAAGGAATACAACGTTGGCGTTGCGTACCACCTCGTTGATGTCGGCCGAAGGGTTGATATACTCACGATCGATGTCGCACCATGGAAGATATTTGGGGTTTCGGCCACGCTCGATAAGTGACTGACGAATATCGTCGTTGAGCACGAGCCACTCCACATGGTGGCGATTAGTAGTTAGTGTCTTGACTATTGCAGTTGCCCAGCTACCGTAACCTAAGACGGCGCACTTGGCTTGAGTGTCTGGTGTCATAAGCGAAAATTTATTTACAAATTTAAGAAAAAAGTTCGAAATCTTGCAAATTCTCAACTTCTTTTTTCTATCTTTGCAGAACGATATACGCACGTGTGCGATATAAGTCGCCTATGTTGTTGTATATCAGCGGCTTAGTTCTTGGGGTGAAATTTTATCCATTTTCCTTAGACGAGGAGAGGTGAAATTGCGCTTAAGGCGAGGGCTGAGCTACGATGATTTTTGAGAAATAAAACTAAGAGATATGGGACTTTTTTCACTTACGCAGGAGTTGGCCATTGACTTGGGTACGGCCAATACTCTTATTATGCACAACGGCAAGGTCGTTGTCGACGAGCCTTCGATTGTTGCGGTAAATATCAAGACAGGCAACCTTATGGCCATTGGTCACAAGGCTCGCTTGATGGATGGTAAGACCAACCCCAACATTCGTACCATTCGCCCACTTAAGGATGGTGTAATTGCAGATTTCGAGGCTACAGAGCTTATGTTGCGTGGCTTCATCAAGAAGGTGAATGCTGCTCGTGGCATGTTTGCACCTTCGCTCAAGATGATGATTTGTATCCCTTCGGGCTCTACAAACGTTGAGATTCGTGCCGTGCGTGACTCTGCGCAGCATGCTGGTGGTCGTGAGATCTACCTTGTATTTGAGCCTATGGCCGCAGCTCTCGGTGCAGGTCTTGATGTCGAGGCTCCAGAGGGTAACCTTATCATCGATATCGGTGGTGGTACTTCGGAGATTGCTTGTATCTCGTTGGGTGGTATCGTATGCTCGGAGTCTATCAACGTTGCCGGTGATGTCTTTACAGCCGATATCCAGAACTATATTCGTCAGCAGCACGGTGTGAAGATCGGTGAGCGTACTGCCGAGGAGATCAAGTGTGCTATTGGTGCCGCAGTTCCAGAGCTCGACAACGAGCCAGATGACTATATCTTCACAGGTTCGAACATGCTCACATCGCAGCCACAGACCGTGACCCTCACGTATAGCGAGATTGCCTATGCTCTCGATAAGTCACTAGTGAAGCTCGATAACGCCCTTATGAAGGTGCTCGAGGAGATGCCACCAGAGTTGTACTCTGATGTTGTGAAGAATGGTGTATACCTCGCTGGTGGTGGTGCCTTGATCAAGGGTCTTGACAAGCGTCTTACTAAGAAGTCTGGTCTTCCTGTTCATATTGCCGAGGATCCACTGCGCGCTATCGCTCGTGGTACGGGTATCGCACTTAAGAACATCGGCCACTTCTCATTCTTGATGGGTGGCGACAAGTAGTCACGTATGTCTGCTCCCTACTCTGGGAGAGATATGAGATATTTGGAATAGATTTTTTCATGGAACGTGTATAACCAAGAGCATTTGCTGTTATACACGTTTCAAAGTAATGGAGGTTTGCTGACCCTGGTCGTGCAATCTCCCCGCAGCAAAGATTATGAATAGGCTTTTAGAGTTTATCAAGCGTATCTATGTGGTGCTGCTCTTCATACTTCTGGAGAGTATCGCTGTATGGCAGTACGCCACCTCGACACCATATACCGAGGCCAAGATTCTCTCTCGCACGACGGCCGTGGGTGGTTATTTCAGCAAGAAGATAACCAACATGAACCACTTCTTCTCGCTCTCTACCGAGAACGATATCCTCACTCACCGCATCGCCGAGTTGGAGCAGACACTCGAGCGTGAGCGTGAGCTACTGGCCGACTACACCGAGGAGTCATGGCAGCGTAAGATGACCGAGGAGGGTGACCTGCACTATCGCTACTATCCTGCACGTGTCGCTTCGATGACCATCAGCCATCAGCGTAACTATATCGTTCTGGATAAGGGCGAGCGTGATGGCGTCAAGAAAAATATGGGCGTCATCACCCCTGATAAGTACCTTGTGGGTTATATCATAGAGTGCTCGGAGCGCTACTCTGTGGCTATGCCTGTGCTCAACACCGAGTTTACGATGGGAGGTAGCCTTCAGATGACAAACTACACCTGCTCTATACGTTGGTCGGGCGATTCGCCATACTATGTCGATATCATCGATGTGTCGACCTATGCCGAGCCCGAGGTTGGCATGGCTGTCGAGGCCTGGTCGGAGCGTGTGCCACGCAAGGGTGTTGTTGTGGGCCATATTGAGTCGTTTGAGCTTAATGCCGCCAAGACTGCCTATTCGGCACGTCTGAAGCTCGCTGCCGATATGTCGGCGCTGGATAATGTCCTCATTGTCGAGAATACTCACTATGGCGAGATTGAGGAGCTCATGGATAATATCGATAATCAGTCAACGCCTAATGGCACAAAATAGCTAAACGATGTATAAGTACACTCCCTATATTTGGCTAACCTTGTCGGTGATATTGGTGCAGGTCTTTCTGCTCGATAACATCGACCTCGGTGCATCTATCTCTGTCTGGATTCGCCCCATGATCTTCCCTCTTGTTATCCTGCTTTTGCCCGTTGAGTGGAAGTCTATCTGGGTGCTTTTAGTGAGCTATGTCATGGCCCTTGTGCTCGATATGTTGCTCGGTGGTTCGGGAATATATGTCATCACGCTGCTGCCCGTGGCGCTCTTCCGCTCCACAATGCTCTACGTAGCATCACGCCGTTCGATGGAGTCGAGCGATCAGTCGCAGCTGCTTGCTCGTCTGCCTCTTGGCCAGCTGATGTTGTATATTTCGCTGTCGTTGCTGCTATACCACTCGCTCTTCTTTGTTATGGAGACCTTGTCTACGGCCAACATGCTGCGTCTTATAGCAACAATCCTGCTTAGCACCTTCACCTCGATACTCATATCGTGGCCTATTGTTCGTCTATTCACCTCTAAAGTTATCGGATAATGGCAGCCAAAAACAGAGGTGTTCAGCGATACCATCGCCTCCAATATGCGGTGCTTGCTGCTGCAATAATCATCCTTGGACGACTATTCTACGTTCAGCTTGTCGACGATCGTTACGAGGCTATGGCTGCGGCAAACATCATGCGTACGGATATTGAGTATCCTATGCGTGGCGAGGTGCTCGACCGTCGTGGCGAGTATCTCATTCGCAATCGTGTGTGCTACGATGTGATGGTCGTAACGCGCGATATCCCTAAGGAGGGTTTTGACTCAGTGCGTCTTGCAAAGATTCTAAATATCTCCATGGAGAAGCTCCGTCGTGAGCTTCGCCGTGCAGGTCCAAACTCTCGTGCCCCACACCTTGTTGTGGGCTACTTGTCGCAGGAGGCAAAGCTCATCTTCGATGAGAGCGACTTCAGAGGTTTCTATACACGTTTCCGTACCGCCCGAGAGTATCCCCGTCAGGTCGGTGGTAACCTGCTTGGCTATGTCAGCGAGGTTGACGAGTCGCATATTCGTCGTTGGAAGTACTACGCAGTTGGCGACTATATCGGCATTGGCGGTGTGGAGTCGGCCTACGAGACATTGCTTCGTGGTGAGAAGGGTGTGAGCTACTATGCCAAGGATACACGAGGTGCAATCGTGGGCTCGTACGAGGATGGTGCACATGATATTCTCCCTATTAAGGGTACTCAGCTCACGTCGACTATCGATGGTCGTCTTCAGGAGTTTGCCGAGAAGCTCATGGTGGGCAAGGTGGGTGCTGTTGTGGCTATCGAGCCATCTACGGGCGAGATTCTCGTGATGGTATCTTCGCCAACCTACAACCCCGATATGATGGTGGGTCGTCAGCGTAATACCAGCGTTGTGGAGATGACACGTAACATGCGCCAGCCACAATTTACACGTGCCCTCAAGGAGCACTATGCCCCAGGCTCAACATTCAAGTTGGTGCAGGGTCTTATCGGCTTGGAGGAGGGCGTGCTTAGCCCTGGCGACAAGTATCCATGTAACAATGGCTATACCTACGGTAAGCGTACCTTGAAGTGCCACACGCACGACTCGCCACTCACGTTGCGTCGTGCTGTTGCCGAGTCGTGCAACGCATACTTCTGCTACGTCTTCAAGAATATTATCACCAACCCTAAGTATGGAAGTGTGAAGGAGGGTATGCGCCGCTGGAGCGACTATGTCAAGAGCTTTGGCTTTGGAGATAAACTCGGTTGCGACCTCTATGGCGAGAGCCGAGGCTTTGTGCCCACGGTGGAGTACTACGACAAGGGCTACGACGGCAGATGGAACTGGGGTACGGCAATGTCGTGCGCCATTGGTCAGGGTGAGATGGCTTGTACACCTCTTCAGATGGCCAACCTCGGTGCTATCATCGCCAACCGTGGCTACTACTACATCCCTCATATCATCAAGAAGATTGATGGCAAGGACTCTATCGACTCACGTTTCTACGAGCGCCACTATGTCAAGATCTCGCCCTCGAACTTTACGCCTATTATCGATGGTATGTGGATGAGTGTAAACGACGGAGGTACCTCGAAGGCTGCGAAGCTCGATGGTTGGGATGTGTGTGGTAAGACAGGTACTGCAGAGCATAACCGTCGTGACGAAAATAAAAATAAATATCCAGACCACTCAACCTTCCTATCGTTTGCTCCAAAGGATGATCCACGCATCGCTGTCTCGGTATATATCGAGCATGGTGGCTTTGGCTCGGAGATCGCCGTGCCTATTGCCAGCCTTATCGAGGAGCTATACTTGACCGACACTATCCAGCGTCAGGAACTTCTGAAGAAGGTGCTCGACTATAGAATTAACTACGGCTACTACGATGCCAAGCAGCGTAAGTACGACCAAGCACACCCTAAAAAGTAGAAGCCATGGGACCACTATATAACTCCTCTTCGGCCTATTCAGGAAGCCAGAACTCAAACTCGCTCTTCGGACGTGTTGACCTTGTGGCCCTGGGTCTATATTTTGCCCTTGTCATTTGTGGTATCGTCTGCATCACCTCGGCATCGTATGACGGAGATGTTGAAAACCTATTCTCGCTTCGTCACAACTATATGAAGCAGATCATGTGGCTCGGTATCGCCTCGGTAGTGGGCCTTGTGATCCTGCTCTTGGAGCGTCGCTACTTCCACATGTTTGCCTACCCGGCCTATGTTGTGGGTATATTGATGTTGTTAGCTCTCTTTATTCCTGGTCTGGGTAAGGAGGTTAATGGCGCCACGGCGTGGTTTGAGATTGGAGGTATCCGTATGCAGCCTGTGGAGTTCGTGAAGATTGCCACGGCGCTGATGATGGCACGTGTGATGAGCGACTACTCCTTTAGCATGAATCGCGTAAGCGACCTTATGAAGGTGGGCCTGGTGCTGCTTGTGCCCGTTATTATCATCATCAGCCAGAACGATACTGGATCGGCCCTTGTGCTCGGCTCGTTCCTCTTTGTCTTTATCCGCGAGGGACTCACGAAGTATCTCTACTTCCCTGTGATTTTCAGCGTGCTGCTCTTTATTAGCTCGTTTATATTCACGCACGGAGCTATCTTCTTTGTGCTCCTCGTGCTGTTTATGCTCTATAGCGTATTCAAGACGGGCGAGGTTATAGGTCATGTGCGAATCTTTGCTGCTATGATGCTTGCCACGCTTCTTCTTGCGGTTTTCACGCCACTTAGTGGCTATGCCTCGCTGATGATTGTCTGTGGTATTGCTGCTGTGGTGCTCGGCGTGGTGGCCATTAAGATGCGTGCCATGGTGTTGCTCTGGCCTATCATCATGTTTGTCTACGCTATGATCTTCGTCCCTACGTGCGATGCTATGTTCTCGAAGCTCAAGCAGCATCAGCAGAACCGTATCCTCACCTATGTAGGTATCAAGAGCGACCCTAAGGGTCTTGACTACAATGTTAACCAGTCGCTCATTGCCATTGGATCGGGAGGCATGTGGGGCAAGGGCTTCATGGAGGGCACGCAGACCAAGTACGACTATCTGCCTGAGAAACATACCGACTTTATCTTCTGCACAGTGGGCGAGGAGTGGGGCTTTGTTGGTACTTCGGTTGTGGTGCTGCTATTCATATCGCTCATTCTCAGACTCATGCGTATGGGTGAACGAATAAAGGAGCCTTTTGGTAGAGTATATTGCTATGCTGTGGCCTCGATTCTACTCTTCCACGTGTGGGTAAACATAGGTATGACCATTGGCCTTATGCCTGTCATGGGTATTCCGCTGCCACTGATGAGCTACGGAGGCTCGTCGCTTGTGGCTATGACCATACTCATTATGATTGCTATTCGTCTTGACGCAAGTACCGAGGACGAGAGCGTCTATCTGAGTTAAAACTTTTAGATGACTATGCAAAACGAGCGACTTATATTTATTACCAACGACGACAGCTACCTCTCAAAGGGCTTTCGTGCTATGGTGAACCTTGCTAAAGAGTTTGGCCGTGTTATCGCTATTGCTCCCGATAGAGTGCAGAGCGGCATGAGCCAGGCCATAACAATCAATCAGCCACTCTTCATGCGCACTGTGGAGCAGAGCGAGGGTGTGGAGATATATGCTTTTTCGGGTACTCCTGTTGATTGTGCCAAGATCGCCTTCGACCACTTCTTTGCAAACAAGCGTGTGGACCTTGTACTCTCGGGTATCAACCACGGCTCGAATGCTGCGGTCAATGTCATGTACTCGGGAACTATGGGCGCCGCTATCGAGGGTAGCTTCTACAATGTCCCTTCGATAGGTATCTCGCTCGATGACCACGATGCCGACGCCGACTTCGAGGGTGCTGTGGAGCAGGGCCGCAAGATTATCGCTCAAGTGTTGCAGAGTGCCGAGACGTTGCCCCGCCCGCTATGTCTTAATGTCAACGTGCCCCGCTGTGCGAGAGAGGAGATTCAGGGTATACGTCTATGTCGTCAGACACGAGGCTTCTGGCGTGAGGATTTCTACGCACGCCAAGATCCGCACGGACGTGACTACTTCTGGCTCACGGGAGCATTCCAGAATGCCGAGCCTGAGGCCGAGGATACCGACGAGTGGGCATTGGCGCATAAGTATGTCGCTGTTGTCCCCGTGCAGGTTGATATGACTGACTATGCGATGTTGCGTAGTCTAAATGGCGTGATTAAGTAACGAGTATATGTCGGGCGTCGAGATATTGATGATAATTGCTATTGCCATGCAGCTCGTGGCGATGGTCATTGCGATTATGCTTGTCCGTGAGACTAAGTATAGCGTGCTCTGGATATCGTGCATCATCGGTCTTATGGCGCTCAGTGCCGAGCGAGTGTTGCAGATGCTCGAGCTCAACGGCATGCACTTCTCGCCACTGGTTGATGCCTGGGTGGGTATCCTTGTCTCAATATGTTTCTCTACGGGTGTTGTCTGCGCACGACTCCTCGTCACGCATGTTGACCGCATGGCCTACCATAGGCGTCTTCTCGAGAATAGACTCATGACCGCCGTTATTCGCACCGAGGAGCGCTCACGTGCCTCTATCTCACGAGAGCTTCACGACGGCCTCGGCCCACTACTTTCGTCGGCCAAGATGTCGCTCTCAGCACTCTCACGTGCCGACCTCAGCGAGAAGGATCGTGCCACGCTGAAAAGTACTGCCCAGGTTATTGACGAGGCTATACGCTCGCTACGTGATATATCGAACAACCTCTCGCCACATGTTCTTAATAGCTTTGGCCTTATGCGAGGCATTAAGAACTTTGTGGACCGCACCACTGTGCTGCACGACGTGAAGATCGACTTCCGCACCTCGCTGCGTGATGAACGTTTTGATTCGAATATCGAGGTTATAATCTATCGTGTTGTCTGCGAACTTATCAACAACTCGTTGAAGCACTCTGGCTGCTCTGAGATAGTCATTGAGCTAAAATCCGTAGGTAGCGATCTTGTTGTCGACTACTCGGACAATGGTTGTGGCTTTGTTCTTAGCGAGATTCCCGACCATGGCATGGGTATATCGAACATCCGCTCACGTGTCCAGTCGCTCGGAGGCAAGCTGCGCCTCAAGAGTTCCAAGGGTGAGGGTATGTCGGCTAAGATTACTATATCAACAAATTCAACAATACTGCAATTATCTAGGCGCCAGTTGCGCAGACTAAAGATAAAAGAGAGATATGGAGAGAAAAGTTAGAATCGCACTTGTCGATGATCATACGCTGTTTCGCACAGGTCTTGTGGGCCTGCTGTCGCAGCACCCTAATTTCGAGGTTATTGCCGATGTGGGTAGTGGTGAGGAGTTTCTTACAATATTGCCAAACATAGAGCCCGATGTTGTATTCATGGATATCTCTATGCCAGGCATTGATGGTTCGGAGACCACTCGCCGTGCCCTTGCCGAGCGTCCCGAGCTGCGTATCATCACTCTCTCGATGTATGGTGATGAGCACTTCTATTCGCTCATGGTTGAGTGTGGTGCTTCGGGCTTCCTGCTCAAGGACTCGGATATCGAGGAGGTATACTCAGCCGTGGAGATGGTTATGAACGGAGATAGCTACTTTAGCACAGCTCTGCTCGACTCGCTTACACGCAATATGAGTCGTCTGGCAACGACAGTATCGACCGACGAGGATGCACTCTCGGAGCGCGAGATAGAGATCTTGGTCGAGGTGTGCCGAGGTCTGTCGAACCAGGAGATTGCCGATAAGCTATTTATCTCGAAGCGTACGGTGGATAAGCACCGTGCCAATATCCTCGAGAAGACAGGATGCAAAAATACCGCTAACCTGGTGGTATATGCCATCAAGAACCGTCTGGTAGAGATATAATAGTAGGGGCTGTTGATCGTCAACAGCCCCTACTATTTATTAATATAGGTAGGGTAGTGCTACTTGAGCATCTTGTAGTGGCAATACATCAGCCTTCCCTCGTCGTCACGAAGGTGCATGCCGCCACCCTCGCAGAACTGCCACACCTTGCAATCTTTGCACTCATCCTTCTTGGCCCACTCACGGTTGCGGAACTTCTCGAAGCGGTTTTGCCACACATCCCAGAACTTGTCCCTATATATATTTCCCTGTGTGTAGTTGGCTCTCACGCTTGTGCATCCCGAGATATCGCCATTGACACGTATCGAGGCTACATTCACGCCCGCAGCACACATATAGAAGTGATCACGCACGAGGGTCTCGTAGCCACCCAGGAAGCCCTCGCAGGCGTAGCTTAGGTTTATGCGTCCCTCCTTGCGAGTTGCGGCAATAAACTCCATAACTTTGCGGAACTGCTCGGGGGATAAGTGTAGCTTGTCGTCACGCTTGGCACGTCCTGCAGGGAAGATCGAAAATATTCGCCAGTTTTTGATACCCTGGTTAATAAGCAACTCCTTCCACTCCTCAAGCCTTGCGACAAGCTCGGGTGTGACACACGTAATAGCATCGTAGGCAATGCCCGAGCGGCTAATCATGCGAAGTGCCGACAGGGCACGCTCGTAGCTCAGTGGATTTTGGCGTATGTCGTTGTGTATTGTCTCGAAGCCATCGAAGCTAACCGATATGGAGCTAAGTCCTGCGTTGAGCAGCGCCTCGAAGCGCTGTTGAGTAAGTGCCATGCCATTTGTCACCATTCCCCATTTGTATCCTCTGCGGCTAACTTCCTTTCCGGCCCTCTCCAGGTCGGGGCGCATGAGCACCTCGCCACCCGAGAAGATTATCAGCACTCTGCTAGGATCGGTGTTGGGCGTGACCTCGGTATCGAGGACGTGAAGAAAATCCTCGAGGGGCATGTCGCTAAGCTGGGCATCTGTGCGACAGTCGCTGCCGCAGTGTCGGCACTGGAGATTACAACGAAGCGTACACTCCCAAAAGAGTGTACGCAACGAATGACGCTCGACAACTTGCTCTCGTATGCCTCGGAAGAGTTTGAGGCCTAAGTATTTACGTAGTCCTAATCGTTTTCCTTTCACGAGTTGTCTTGTGCTATATGTAGGCTATTTAAGCCCCGTTCTACTTGTTTCGCTTAGACTTGCGATTTCTCTTCTTAGCCTCCTTTGTAAGACGCTCAACCTCCTCTTCGCTCACCTCCTTGAAGACCTCGCCGTCGGGGAAGGGAACACCTGGACGCTGTATGCGTGGCTCCTGCTCGCCAGCTGCTGCCTCCTGCTCGTTGTTGAGCTGCTCGATGAGCTTCTTAGCCTCATCACTGCTGATAGTGTGTGCTGCTGCGCCGTCACCAGGGAATGGTACGCCATCAGGATCTGTTGCTGGTGGTGTCACCTGCTTATCCTCCTCGATTGGGCGTGCAATAGCGCCATCAGGGAATGGAACACCATACATGAGCATGATGCGTGGGTCCTCTGTCTCGCTCTCGATATTACCCTTATCTGCCTCCTCGCTCTTGCTGCACTTCTTTGTGCTGCTACATGCTGCGGCTGAGAAACCGAGCACAGAGAGTAGTGCAATCTTCCACTTAATATTCATAGTTCACACATTAATTTTATATACATTCTCCACAAATGTACATGATTTTTCGCTATTCTACAAATAAAACGCTAAAAAATGGCTCGGTAGTATTGCTCTGAAAAATAAATTTTGTAACTTTACAATGCAATTTAATGTGAATAGTTATGCAGGGACGTGTCAAATGGTTCGACGATAAGCGTGGCTACGGTTTTATTACAGGTAGCGACGGCGTTGATATCTATGTACACTATACTGCCATCGTGTCGGATGGCTATCGCACGCTGAAGCACAACTGGGCTGTCAGCTACGATGTCGTGAAGGTCCAGGATGGTCGTCTGGAGGCCCGCAATGTGCAGCTTATGCCCAAGTAGAGCGAGAGCATATTTACGCACTAAGACTCAATATTTAGCATCAAAATTCAGCCAGATACATATATTTTATTATCCCGAATTTTTCGATTCGGGATATTTTGTTATTGAGTTGAGAGGTGTGGCTAAAATTGTTTTATAAAAAAATTTAAAAATTTTCTGTTAAAAATTTCACAGTACCAAAATAATTTTATAACTTTGCCTCGATTTTGTTTCGCTCGACGGGGTGTTGTGATAGGGTATCAAAAATAAATCTTATCCCCATACGTTAGAATGGAGCAGAACTTGAGTTAGAATTGTGAGATTTGAGAAGTATTAAATATTATTAAAAAAACAAACTATGGCAACAATTGATCTTTCAAAGTACGGTATTACCGGCGTTGAGGAGGTTATCTACAACCCTTCATACGAGACTCTCTTCGAGGAGGAGACCAAGGAGGGCCTTACTGGCTTCGACAAGGGCGTAGTAACCGAGATGGGTGCAGTGAACGTAATGACTGGTGTATACACTGGCCGTTCACCTAAGGATAAGTTCTTCGTAATGGACGAGACCACTAAGGATACTATCTGGTGGACTTCTGAGGAGTACAAGAACGATAACAAGCCTGTAACAGAGGCTGCTTGGGCTGAGCTCAAGAAGATCGCTTCAGCTGAGCTCTCTAACAAGAAGCTCTACGTTGTTGATACTTTCTGCGGTGCTAACGAGAACACTCGCCTCAAGATCCGTTTCATCATGGAGGTTGCATGGCAGGCACACTTCGTTAAGAACATGTTCATCCGTCCTACTGAGGAGGAGTTGGCTAACTATGGTGAGCCAGATTTCGTAGTGCTCAACGCTTCAAAGGCTAAGGTTGAGAACTATGCTGAGCTCGGCCTCAACTCTGAGACTGCTGTTGTGTTCAACCTCACTGAGAAGATGCAGGTTATCATCAACACTTGGTATGGTGGTGAGATGAAGAAGGGTATGTTCTCATACATGAACTA
>JAGBXX010000023.1 GCA_017629035.1 Alistipes sp.
GATACGATAGTGTTGTTAAGGTCGATACCTGCGATACCTGTAGCGATAAGCTCTGATGGCTGCAAACGACGGAATGGGTCTACGATAACCTTACCAGTGTCGGTATCATTACGCAAGAACAACTGACCCTCGGTGATATAACCTGTGTTATCAGGAATAGCGTGGGTGATATCGCCACCAGAGAGTGTAGTCACGGCGATGATAGTGATTGAACCTCCATTTGGCAACTGCACGGCCTTCTCGTAGATCTTTGCGAGGTCTGAGTAGAGTGAACCTGGCATAGAGTCCTTAGATGGGATCTGGTCCATACGGTTAGACACGATAGCGAGTGCATCGGCATAAAGGGTCATATCGGTAAGCAACACGAGAACCTTCTCACCCTTGTCAACTGCGAAGTACTCAGCAGCAGTAAGCGCCATATCTGGAACGAGGAGTCGCTCTACTGGAGGGTTGTCGGTTGTGTTAACGAACGATACGATACGGTCCAACGCACCTGCATTCTCGAATACCTGCTTGAAGTACAAGAAGTCATCGTTTGTAAGACCCATACCACCCAAGATAATCTTGTCGGCCTTAGCACGGAGTGCCACGTTTGCCATAACGGCGTTGTAAGGCTGATCTGGATCGGCGAAGAATGGAATCTTCTGACCAGATACGATAGTGTTGTTAAGGTCGATACCTGCGATACCTGTAGCGATAAGCTCTGATGGCTGCAAACGACGGAATGGGTTCACTGTAGGACCACCAATCTCACGTGCCTCGCCCTCGATCTGCTCACCACCCTCGAGTGGCTCACCATAGGCGTTGAAGAAACGACCTGCCAAGGCGTCAGATACACGCAATACAGGTGGCTCGCCGTGGAATACTACCTCTGAGTCTGTTGCAAGACCCTCGGTACCAGCAAACACCTGGAGTGTTACCTTGTCGCCCATAATCTTTACCACCTGAGCAAGACGACCACCTACGGTAGCGAGCTCATCGTTACCAACACCTGTTGCACGAAGCGTGATGGTAGCCTTGGTGATATTATCAATCTTAGTATATACTTTCTGAAATGCTCTTGTTGTCATAGCTAATCCTCCTTATTTTGCAAGATTCTCGTTTACAGCGCCCTCGATCTTCTCCTTGAACGAGTGGAACTGCTCTGACTGCCACTGAGAGTAGTTCATCTGACGGAAGAGATAAATGAGCTCCTTGAAGAACTTCTGGCACTCCTCGAAGTCAGCAAAGCTGAATGACTTGCGGCAGATGTCCAATACCATATTATACATAAGCTTCTGGCGCTCGATAGGACAGTTAGCGTCGATGTCGTCGAATGCATCCTGCTGGAGGATTACAGAGTCGAGCAACTCGCTCTTCCAGAAACGCTCGTGGTACTCAACAGGCACACCGTCATCACCCAAGATGTTGATCTGGTCGTTAGCCTCCTTACCACGCTGCACGATAGTCTTACCCTCATAGACTGCATCTACCCAGTTGTTCTCAATCTTCTGGTCGAGATACTCACGAACCTCAGGATACTCCAAATACTTAGAGTAAGAGTCGAGTGGATCGATAGCTGGATAACGCTTAGAGTCCGCACGGCTCTGCGACAATGCGTAGAAGCAACGAGCAGCCTTCTTTGTAGACTCAGTCACAGGCTCCTTAAGGTTACCACCGGCAGGTGATACAGTACCGAGGAATGTTACTGAACCAGTAGCGCCATTGTTGAGCTTAACAAGACCTGCACGAGCATAGAAGTTAGAGATAACTGCCGAAAGGTCCATAGGGAAGGCATCCTGACCTGGAAGCTCCTCCAAACGGTTAGACATCTCACGCAATGCCTGAGCCCAACGTGATGTAGAGTCGGCCATTACCAATACCTTCAAGCCCATTGAACGGTAGTACTCACCGATAGTCATACCTGTGTATACTGACGCCTCACGAGCTGCAACTGGCATGTTCGAAGTGTTGCAAATGATGATTGTACGCTCCATGAGCTTGTGGCCTGTACGTGGGTCAACCAACTCAGGGAACTCAGCAAAGATCTCAACAACCTCGTTTGCACGCTCACCACAAGCAACGATGATGATAACATCGGCATCTGCCTGCTTAGAGATAGCATGCTGAAGCACGGTCTTACCTGCACCGAATGGACCAGGGATAAAACCAGTACCACCCTCAGCCAATGGGTTGAATGTGTCGATAGCACGAACACCTGTCTCCATCACACGTGAAGGACGTGGCTTCTCAGTAAAGCAACGGATAGCCTGCTTCACTGGCCACTTCTGAACCATTGTGATATTATACTCATTGTTGTCAGAGTCAACAACAACAGCGATAGTGTCAGTTACTTTGTATGTGCCTGCTGCAACAATGCTCTTAACTGTATAGTTGCCCTGCATAACGAAAGGCACCATGATCTTGTGCATCACCCACTGCTCCTTAACCTCTCCGAGCCATGAACCTGCTGACACCTTGTCGCCAGCCTTAGCAAGAGGAGTGAAGTCCCACTTAGCGTCGAAGTCAATTGGGTCAGTGATCGAACCACGGTTGATGAACAAACCGTCCATCTTCTCCAAGTCGTTCTGCAAACCATCGTAGTTACGTGACAAAAGACCTGGTGCGAGAGTAGCCTCGAGCATGTGACCCTCGAACTCTACCTTATCACCAATCTTCAAACCACGCGTACTATCGTAAACCTGTACATAGGCCTCGTCGCCTATGACCTTGATGACCTCAGCCATCATGCGGGTATCGCCGCAATATACGTGGCATATCTCATTCTGTGACACCGCACCGTCAACCTTGGCGATAACGATGTTCGAGATAATACCGTTTACACGTCCTAATGTTTTCATTCGTTTATTGTAGTTTATTTGTTTTTCACAAGATCCTTAGCGTCAAGATCTGACATCAAGCGGTTGAGCATGTCACGACCCACCTCAGGTGAGAGAAGCATCCAACGAGCTACGATATTAACCCTAACAAGATATGAGAGTATGAAGTTGATGTTGAAGAAGTCGAACGATGCGATATCCCAAGCATAGACCTCACGCACCTTGTCGATCTTACGCTCCTTCTCAACAATGTTACGCTCATCGCTAACGGCTGAGATAACAGCGTCGATATACTGCAACTCGCCACGCAAGCCAAAGTCGGCAGCAGACGAGTGCTTGAGAGAGTCAACAACATCACCACCACCTACGACAACATCGGCAACTGAGCGGCCTGCCTCACGGGCAGCAAGCGCAGCAGAGATATTGCGGAGGTTACGATCAAACTCACCCCATGCACGGAGGAATGAACACTTCGACGCTGCCAAATCTTTGTAGTAGGCGTCGAACAATGCACGCTCAAAGCTATCGTTGATAACACTATCCTCATCACGATCCTCATCGTCAGCCTCGTTGAAATACTTAACAACCTTGGCAACGTTTGTAGGAAGCATTGAGTAGTTGCGAGTAGCGAGCATATCGTCAATCTCACTCACTGAGAGAAAGCCGAGTGCATTGTGTCGCTCACGCTCTGCACGGCGGGCGATAATATTTTCGCAATCGTAGTAGGCGTAAAGGAGCTTTACAGCCGCACGATCGCTCTTCGATAGCTCCTCGAGAATCTCATCAACGATCTCGCGAACATCGAAGCCCTTGGTATCCGAGTCCAGCGTCCACTCACCTAGACCGGCGACCAAATAGTAATACTCCGTAGAGAACATAGCTTACTTATAAAGCATGTTAGCAACCTTCTCGCGCAGATACTCCTCAAGAAGAGCATCGAAGCTCTCGTCGGTGAACGAGATGTAGTAGCCACCACTCTTCTCACCAACCTTGAAGCCTGTCTTAACCTCCTTTGAGTAGCCTACCTCTACGCCAGCCTTGAGAAGCTCATCAGCGCTCTTCTGCATTGCTGCGTCGAACTCAGCACGCTTCTCCTCTGGGAGCAACGCCTTGAGCGATACCTCGGCAGCTGAGTTCCAGTTGCGAGCTACAGCCAAGAGCATATCCTTAACAAATGTTGCGTCGATTGAAGCAGCCTTAACAGCAGCACCAGTAGACTTGAGGATGATAGCCTCGGTGATCTCGGTCTTAATCTTTGATACAGCCTGACGACCTGCCAATGTGATCTCTGTCATGGCATTCTTAGCGATATCCTCGGCACGATCCTGTGCAGCCTTTGCAATAGCATCAGCCTCGGCACGAGCATCAGCAAGAATCTTTGCTGCCTCCTGCTTAGCCTCAGCAACAAGACGCTCAGCCTCGGCACGACCCTTCTCCAAGCCATCATTGTAGAGCTTTTGAGTAAGCTCCTGAAGTTTGTTGTTCTCCATAGTTGAATAAATTTTAAGTTTTATTATCGTATATTTTTAATTTTTTCGCTCATCGCTATACCCGACTACAGTCTAGGTTAAAAAAGTCGTGGATCAAAGCTCTGTGCTAAGAGTTAGTTGGTCCATATCTAAAAATTCTCACAAATGTATGTTATTTTTTTTAATTATCAAATAGGTATAAGGCAAAACTCTGCATTTTTATTCAATAATTCGAACTAATTATCAAAGCTATTGACTATCTCGAATTTAATTTATACCTTTGCCTACCATGAAACAGCAAACTAACACTCAAAAGATAGTTGTGACACTCGATGCGGGTGGTACCAACTTTGTATTCGGGGCAATGTGCTCGGGAAAACCTATTGGCAAGAGCCTCACACTACCCTCTTCAGCACACGATTTGGATCTCTGTCTTAACACCCTCATTAGCGGTTTTGAGCAGATTATTAGAGAGCTTCCTGAGCCACCTGTGGCTATCAGCTTTGCATTCCCTGGCCCTGCAGACTACCGCAATGGTGTGATCGGAGGCTATCTTCCTAACTTCCCATCGTTCCGAGATGGTGTGGCGCTTGGCCCTATGCTCGAGAGCAAGTTCGGAATACCAGTATTCATCAACAACGATGCAGACCTATTTGCCTATGGCGAGGCTATTGGCGGTGCTCTTCCACGCATTAACCGCAAGCTTGCTGAGGCTGGCTCCCAGAAGCGTTATCGCAACATGCTCGGCTTTACATTCGGCACAGGCTTCGGCTTTGGTTTCGTGATGGACGGCAAGCTAAATCTTGGCGATAACTCATGCGTTGAGACCTTCTGCCTCAAGCACCGTGATCACCCAGAGTTTATTGTAGAGGATGGAGTTGCTATTCGAGCCGTGAAACGTGTATATCGAGAGCTTACGGGCGATGATCGAGAACTCGAGCCTAAGGATATATTTGATATAGCCGAGGGTGTTCTTGATGGCAATGCTAATGCAGCAAAAGAGGCCTTTGCAACACTTGGTAGAGTGGCTGGCGATGCTATGGCAACAGCCGTTACACTTATGGATGGTTTAATTGTAATTGGAGGTGGTCTGTCTGCAGCTTCAAAGTACTTTATGCCAGCTCTAATCTCAGAGATGCGCTCACGTATTCGTACCATGTCGGGTGATGAGCTCAACCGTGTTCAGATGAATGTATATAATCTCGACGATGAGGCTGATTTCAAGAAGTTTGCAAGCGGCAGCTCAACTAAAATCAAAGTGTACGGAACAGATAAAGAGGTAGTCTACGACCCAGAGAAACGTGTGGGTATAACTATTTCGGATATTGGTGCAAGCAATGCAGTATCACTGGGTGCTTACCACTACGCTATTGATAATATTTAGAGGCGAAATCGATAACTAAATCTTAGGCTCCATCTTCGAGGCAACACGTGATGTCATAGAGGATAGGAGCCTATTATTTTTCACTGTTGCAAAAGACGATATTCCCATTATATCCAACATAAACACCTCGTCGACAATGTCGAGTGCTGACTCCGGAATATCACGTACCAGGAGTTTGCTGCCAACGGCTTTGATAGCTCGCTCGGCAACCTCGAACTCTACACTTTCATATCGCTTAGGTGTAAACCAGCACTGTTTGTAGTAGACAAATATAGGACGCCACGGACGGCTTATAAGATCGCCTGCTGCCGACACCCATATTGCTCGCTCGCCACCGAGATGATGCACGGCATAGTCGGCCATATCGTCAATAGCAATACTTGCCTTGGTCTGCGACATAACCACTGGCTCGGGCATAGTGTATGGAACACCCGACTCTCGCCTTGCTCGCAGATACCCTCCAGCACCAAACGTAGGTTGTTCGACCTCGAACGATAGGCTTCCACTGGCATCCAGACGCATAACCACAGGAACGCTAAGTACCTCGGTCACTCGAGATAGCTCGACAAGGCGGCCAGCGATGCGCTCAACATCACGTGCACTGCAAAGCGTAGCAAAGCCAAGTAGCTCCTCGGCCGAACGTCTTAGCACCTCGACGTGTCGCTCAGCGTTGTATGCCTTGCCACCAAGTGTATGTATTCGCTGCATGACGTATGGAAGCTCTATTCGAAGCTTCTCGGCCTCGAATACGCAACCATCTAACCATGCCAATAATTTCATATTATACCTCTGAGAATATCTTGAGAAGCAACTCTTTGAGCAGCTCACCTGCATCCAAGCCTCCGCTATTTACACCCTTGCTTTTGGCGTCGTACTTACGCAAGTAGCCCAACACTGCAAATACCCTACTATTAGCCCAACGACCGGCATTTGCCTTAAGCTCCTTGAGAGCGAATGTATTGCTTATACCAATTATCGACATAAGCTCGCCATCCGAAGGCATGGGCTTAGCCTGACGGCGTGACTGCCACTGAAGATAGTTGTAGATAAATAGCTGACGGAACTGACCAAACATCATGGTGATGGTCTGCGTTATTGGGTGGGTCTTAGGATTTTGAGCAAAATGGTCAGCAATGCTCATTGCACGTGCAACATCACGTTTTAGCACCGCATCGTTGAGCTCAAAGAAGTTAAAGTCCTTCGATACACCAATATACTGCTCAATATGCTGATCTGTTACAGTAGTACCACTTCCCGACATAGACACCGCAAGCTTATCCACCTCACGTGCAATGCGTGAAAGATCCATGCCAACATGCTCTTTGAGCATGGCGAGTGCCTTGGGCGAAATACTTAGGCCTCGTGACGCGACATAGGACGACAGCCACGAGTCAACCTCATACTCACGAGGATGAATAGACTCGAATACGGCACCATTTTTAGCGCAGCTCTTGTATAACGACTGACGCTTGTCGATACCACGTCCCTGCTCCTTATTCTTATAGCATACAATGAGAATAGTGCTACTCTGTGGCGAGGTGGTATAGTGCGAGAGCGCTTCGAGCTTAGACATCTGCTGCGCCTCACGAACAATAACCACTTGATAGGAGCCCATCATAGGGAGCTGACGACAGAGGTTTACCACAGCACCCGCCTCGGTATCAAGTCCATAGACAACAATCTGATTAAAGGCACGCTCGGCCTCAGTAAGAATTGTCTGGGCAAGGGCATCGCAGAGCGCATCGATAAAGAAACTCTCGTCGCCCATGAGTAGATATATGGGCTGAAAACGACGAGCCTTGATATCAGACATCATCGAGTTATACTGCGCCACGCAGTCAGCAAATTTCATCTGTTTAGCCATATACCCAATACTCTATATTATATATTATCCTGAACAATTCGTAGTACTCGATCCGTCTTCTTGGTTACACAGTATCTGTCATCCAGACGACGACCCACGACCCAGACGATATCATCGCCCGAGACGAGCACGAACTGACGGTTTTTCTGCGCAAGCGACACCTTCTTGTCGATGAGATAGTCGCTCAGTTTCTTACGTCCACTCATGCCGAATGGAATAAACCAGTCGCCCTCCTGCCAACGGCGGAGCTTGAGAGGATACTTCAATTTGTCGGCATCAATAATGGCAACATTGTCGCCCTGATTTAGATTGTCGATAAAGTCGATATCGAGATTTTGGTAATACAACACCGAGCCTCCGACATACGAGCGGATAGTGTTGCGCTCAACAACAACCTCGCAGTCATCATCCGAGGTAATAGGCGACACAACAATATCGCCACGATCAACCACAGCAACCCACTCTCGAGAGTAGAACCTGCGACCCGTAGAGTTGCTATCAATAGCGTGGCAGAGAGCGTCGACAACATCGCCCTTGAAACCATATTCAGAGCTCAAAATCTCGTATATCACAAAGTTGCGAGGCAACTGCTCGTTGATGTTACACACTTTGATTGTGTGCACATCGCCCTGATGCTCAGTGATACTGCGCTTGATGATGCTCATCGAGGCAGAGATGAAATCCTGCGCTTGGCTCAGACGTGAAATATTGCGGCGCATGATGGTGGTAAACTGCGGAGTAATCTCCTTGAGCATAGGCACAAGACCGATGCGCACCTTATTACGCAGATACTTCGTAGAGCGATTTGACGAATCCTCTCTAAAGGGGATGCGATGAGCTATGGCATAGTCGTGAATATCCTTACGCTTGGTAAACATCAGCGGACGTACAATGCGGCCAGCATGGTTGGTAATACCAGTAAGGCCTCGTAGGCCCGTGCCACGAAGCATATTAATAAAGAATGTCTCGATTGAGTCGTTGATATGGTGAGCGATGGCAATCACAGTGTAGCCATGTTCATCGCAGAGTTCTCTAAACCAGGTGTAGCGTAGGCGTCGTGCAGCCATCTCCATAGACTCACCCGTGCGCTCCATCTCGCCAACAGTGTCGAAACGCTTGTTGAAAAACTCTACGCCAAGACGTTTTGCCTCACGCTCAACGAGCATCTCGTCCTCCTCGCTCTCCTTGCCTCGGAGCTGGAAGTTGCAGTGTGCTACGCCAAAGTTGTATCCTGCAGCCGCCGTGAGCGACATGAGCACCATAGAGTCAACACCTCCCGACACGGTAAGCAACACCTTGTCATCGTGTGTAAATAGTTCGTTGTCTACGACGTACTTCTCGAATTCGTCGAGCAAAAATAGTCCCTCTTTCACTATTGTTACAAAACATTTACCTCGGGCGAAATCTCGACACCGAAATTCTCTTTTACCTTGCCACACACGTAGTATGCCAAACGCATAACATCGCCACCCGTTGCTCCTCCGTGATTAACCAATACAAGGGCCTGACGGTCGTGAACACCCACAGAGCCATCGCGATAACCCTTAAGACCAGAACGGTCGATAAGCCAGCCAGCAGCGAGCTTCACATGATTATCATCACCTGGCACGGCATAGTGTGGCATATCGGGATATTTAGCCATGAGCGACTCAGCAACACTCTTATCTACGATAGGGTTTTTGAAGAAACTGCCAGCATTTCCCAACACTTTAGGATCGGGCAACTTGCGTGAGCGGATAGCGCATATTGCATCACGTATATTACGCAATGTAGCACCGCCACGTGCCTCTACTTCGCTAATCACATCGCCATAACCAAGATTTGGGCGTGGTGTACGAGAGAGGCGGAACTCTACGGCAAGAATTATCACATGACCCTTGAGCTCCTGCTTGAAGATACTCTCACGATAGGCGAACTTGCACTCGGCACTGGCAAGACGCACAACCTCGAGTGTTCGAGTATCGAAATACTCAACTATGGTGATTGCATCCTTTGCCTCGGCACCATAGGCACCGATATTCTGCACGGGCGCAGCACCAACAGAGCTTGGAATTGCCGAGAGGTTCTCAATACCCCACAGTCCCTCATTCACGCTCCACTCCACAAGCTCATCCCAGTCGTGAGCCGCCTCGGCACGCACCTCGACATACTCATCATTCGAGAGGAGTATGGTGCGGTTACGATTTACTGGAGTGAAGAGCACTCCATCGTAGTCCTGCGTAAAAAGAGTATTGTTGCCTGCGCCAAGAACATACCAGCGCTCGGGATGTTGCTCTGTAAAATAGTTGCGCAAATCCTCAGCACTCTCAAACTCAACGAGGGTTTGCGCCTGCTGCTGAACGCCAAAACTGTTGCGGTCGGCAAGATTTATATTAGAATAAATTCGTTTCATAATGCAAAGTTAGAAAAATTTTTGCTATATTTGAGAGTTCAAACAAATATTAACTGTTTCAAGGAGCAAAAATTCGAACAAAATACCTAAAACCTATGTTTACACCTAACGACATTACTCAGATCGAGGCTCGCGGCTTGAGTCTTGCTGAGGTAGAACGACAGATCGAAAACTTCCGCAACGGTTTCCCTGCTCTTCCAGTTGTTCGTGCAGCCTCTATTGGCGACGGCATCAAGCGTCTTGACGACGAGGAGCTCAAGGCTGCGGAGGCACTCTATGAGGAGGCACGTGGAGAGCTCAAAACAATCAAGTTTGTTCCTGCTTCGGGTGCTGCTACTCGAATGTTCAAGGAGCTATTTGAGTATGTTAACGATGATAAACGTACCCCAGGCATTGATAAGCTTATTACCAATCTCGAGAAGTTCGCATTCTTTGCTGAGTTGGCTAAATATCTCAAGCCTCAGATTGATGATAAGGATGTTGTTCGCAACATTATTATCGACGGTCTTGCTTATGGTGCTAAGCCAAAGGGTCTTGTTACATTCCATGCCTATAAGCAAGGTGCACGTAAGCCTGTCGAGGAGCATCTTGTCGAGGCAGCTATGTACGCATCGAATGGCGAGCGTGCAACAATTCACTTTACCGTATCGCCTGAGCATCAGCAGGGTTTCGAGGATCTTCTCAACGAGCGCCAGAGCTACTATGAGCAGAAGTATGGCGTTAAGTTCGACGTTAGCTTCTCGCAGCAGAGTCCTGCAACCGATACTATTGCCGTAAATCCTGACAACACCCCATTCCGCACCGACGACGGCAAACTTTTGTTCCGTCCTGCGGGCCACGGTGCTCTTATCGCTAACCTCGATAAGCTCTTCGGAGATATTATTTTCGTGAAGAATATCGATAATGTCACAACCGATGAGCGCAAGCCTGATACTATCACTTATAAGCGAGTTCTCGCTGGTGAGTTGCTTCGTCTGCAGCGCAAGTCATTTGAGCTACTTCGCAGACTCGACGCTGGCGAGGATGTGCTCAACGAAGCTATCGAGTTCCTTGGCAACGAACTATGGTGCAAGCTTCCTGAGGGTGCTTCGCTCGAGCTTGTGCGCAAGACTCTTGATCGTCCAATTCGTGTGTGCGGTATGGTTAAGAATGAGGGTGAGCCTGGTGGTGGCCCATTCTGGGTGCGTGACGACGAGGGTCGTGAGCAGTTGCAGATCGCCGAGTCAAGCCAGATTGGCAAGGAGGATATGCACCTCATGAAGGAGGCAACACACTTCAATCCAGTAGATCTCGTATGTGGTGTGATGCGCTACGACGGCTCGAAGTATGACCTAACAAAATATACCGACCCAAAGACTGGCTTTATCTCGTCTAAGTCGGCAGGTGGTCGAGATCTTCGTGCTCAGGAGCTTCCAGGACTCTGGAACGGAGCAATGGCAAACTGGAATACAATCTTTGTCGAGGTTCCTGTATCGACGTTCTCTCCAGTTAAGGTTGTTCAGGATCTCCTCCGCCCCGAGCATCAGTAGTTAGTAAAATGGGTCATCCGAGCGATGACCCATTTTATTTTCATGTACATCATTTGTGGAGGGTACAAACCTCAAAATATACCGAGATAGGGAGATAAACTATGAGTTTAGCGTAAAAATTTCCATATCTCGTTTTTTTTGCCTATATTTGCCCAATTGTGAAGAAAAATCAATAAATAACACAAAATATGGCAGACGAGAAAATTATATTTTCGATGGTTGGAGTGAGCAAGGTGCTCAACAACAATAAGAAAATTTTGAACAACATCTACCTCTCATTCTTCTATGGTGCTAAGATCGGTATCATCGGTCTTAACGGTTCGGGTAAGTCAACCCTTATGAAGATTATTGCAGGTATCGACAAGAGCTATCAGGGCGAGGTGGTATTCTCACCAGGCTACTCAGTGGGCTATCTCGAGCAGGAGCCACAGCTCGACCCAACAAAGACTGTAAAGGAGATTGTCGAGGAGGGCGCAGCTGAGACCGTGGCACTTCTCAAGGAGTACGAGGATATCAACATGAAGCTCTGCGAGCCAATGGACGACGACGAGATGGCACGTCTTGTTGAGCGCCAGGGCGAGCTCTACGAGAAGATTGACCAGGTAAATGGTTGGGAGCTTGATAGCGTGTTGGAGCGTGCAATGGATGCTTTGCGCTGTCCTGATGGTGATCAGCCTGTAAATGTACTTTCGGGTGGTGAGCGTCGTCGTGTGGCGTTGTGTCGTCTTCTTTTGCAGCAGCCAGACGTGTTGCTTCTTGATGAGCCTACCAACCACCTTGATGCTGAGAGTATCGACTGGTTGGAGCAGCACTTGCAGCAGTACAAGGGTACAGTTATCGCCGTTACTCACGACCGTTACTTCCTTGACAATGTAGCTGGCTGGATCCTTGAGCTTGACCGTGGCGAGGGTATTCCATGGAAGGGTAACTACTCTGGCTGGTTGGAGCAGAAGACTCAGCGCATGGCTATGGAGGAGAAGCAGGAGAGCAAGCGCCGCAAGACTTTGGAGCGTGAGTTGGAGTGGGTGCGTATGTCACCATCTGGTCGCCATGCTAAGTCTAAGGCTCGTCTTTCGGCTTACGACAAGCTGATGAATGCCGACACCAAGGAGCGTGAGGAGAAGCTCGAGATCTATATCCCTAACGGTCCACGTTTGGGTGACTTGGTAATCGAGGCTCAGGGTGTAACCAAGGCCTTCGGCGATCGTGTGCTTTACGAGAACCTCGAGTTTGCACTCCCACCAGCAGGTATCGTAGGTGTTATCGGTGCTAACGGTACTGGTAAGACTACCCTCTTCCGTATGATCATGGGTCTTGAGGAGCCTACTTCTGGTAGCTTCCGTGTTGGCCCTACTGTTAAGCTTGCATACGTCGACCAGCAGCATAAGTCTATCGACCCTGAGAAGACTGTCTACGAGGTTATCTCGCAGAATAGCGACCTCATCCAGCTTGGTAACCGCCAGGTAAATGCTCGTGCATACGTAGGTCGTTTCAACTTCAATGGTGCTGACCAGGAGAAGAAGTGCGGCGTATTGTCGGGTGGTGAGCGTAACCGTTTGCACCTTGCCCTTGCACTCAAGGAGCAGGGCAACGTCCTTTTGCTCGATGAGCCTACCAACGATATTGATGTTAACACACTTCGTGCGTTGGAGGAGGGTCTTGAGAACTTTGCAGGCTGTGCCGTTGTTATCTCGCACGACCGTTGGTTCTTGGATCGTATCGCTACTCACATCCTCTCGTTCGAGGGCGACTCAAAGGTGGTATTCTACGAGGGTACATACTCAGAGTATGAGGCTTGGAAGAAGGCTCAGGGCGAGGATACTACTCCTAAGCGTGTTAAGTACAAGAAGCTCTTGGCTGAGCAGTAATATATAACAAAGTATACATGGCACAGAAACCATCAATTCCAAAGGGAACGCGCGACTTCTCTCCAGAGGAGATGATGCGCAGAACATATATCTTCGATACTATCAAGAGTGTATTCCGCCTCTTTGGCTACGCTCCACTCGAGACACCATCGATGGAGAATCTATCTACGCTTCTTGGTAAGTATGGTGATGAGGGCGATAAGCTCTTGTTCAAGATACTCAACTCGGGCGACTATGGTGCTAAGCTCAATGAGGAGGAGCTTCGTCAGGCATCGAAGATCTCGGAGAAGGGTCTTAGATATGATCTCACAGTACCTTTTGCGCGCTACGTTGTGCAGCACCAGAACGAGATTGTATTCCCATTCAAGCGCTATCAGATTCAGCCAGTATGGCGTGCTGACCGCCCACAGAAGGGTCGCTACCGTGAGTTCTACCAGTGTGATGTCGATGTTATCGGCTCAAAGTCGCTCCTCAGCGAGGTTGAGCTTGTCGACATTGTGGCACGAGTATTCTCTAAGCTCGGTATCTCTGTAACACTCAAGATGAACAACCGTAAAATCTTGTTTGGCATTGCTGAGTCTATTGGCCACGCCGACAAGATGATCGACATTACTGTAGCTATCGACAAACTCGACAAGATTGGTCTTGATAATGTGAAGAACGAGTTGCGTGAGCGTGGTATCGACGACGAGGCTATCGCAAAACTTCAGCCAATCCTTGAGCTTAGCGGCACAAACGACGAGAAGCTCGCACAGCTCAGCACTGTTATTGGCTCATCGGAGACTGGTATGCTCGGTATCGAGGAGATGCGCACAATATTTAGTAATGTCGAGGCACTCGGCATTGCTCTTACACCTGAGCTTGATCTCTCACTTGCACGTGGCTTGAACTACTACACAGGTGCTATCTTCGAGGTTAAGGCCAACGACTTCCAGATTGGTTCAATATCTGGTGGTGGTCGCTACGATGACCTCACAGGCATCTTCGGTATGCCAGGCATGTCGGGCGTAGGTATCTCGTTTGGTGCAGACCGCATCTACGATGTTATGCTCGGCCTCAATCTCTTCCCCGAGGAGCTTGCATGCTCAACAAAGGTATTCTTTGTAAACCTTGGCGAGAACGAGCAGATGGCCTCTATGCGTATTATTACTGAGCTTCGCAACAAGGGTGTAGCCGCCGAGATATATCACGAGAGTGCAAAGATGAAGAAGCAGATGGAGTATGCTAACCGTCGTGGTATTCCTTATGTGGTTATCATTGGCTCAAACGAACTTGAGCGCCGAGTGGCAACACTCAAGGATATGCGTTCGGGTGAGCAGCAGGAGCTTAGCTTCGAGGAGCTTGTAGAGAGATTATAATAGTTCGACCATAAATTAAATAGCGGAGTTAATGTAACAATTTTCTCCGCTATTCGTTATATATATAACCAACTATTTAGCAATGAAACATCTATTAGTTACACTCATATCTCTTGCTACGTTTGCCTTAAGCGCATCGGCCCAGCTCACTGAGCAACAGCAGATACAGAAGCTTAATTTGGTGTATCAGCACATACGCAACCACTATGTTGACGATGTTTCGCTTGAACCTCTGGTTGACGAGGCCATAAAAGCGACACTAAAGAAGCTCGATCCCCACTCGCAATATCTCACACGAGAAGATATGGAGCAATTTAGAGCGAGGCTTCAGGGCGAATTTGCGGGCGTAGGTATTCGCTATATCATGCACAACGATACGCTTGTTGTCCGCTCGGTTATTCCTAATTCTCCAGCAAGCAGAGCTGGCATTATACCTAACGACCGCATAGTGTCGGTGGATAGCAGCAATATAGTGGGCATAGATATCGAAAGTGCGCAAAAGCTACTGCAAGGTGCTGCCGACAGCAAGCTATCTGTTGAGATAGTTCGTCGTAGTGAGCACAAACCCCTAAACGTCAACATCAAACGTGACTACATCGAGAGTAAAGGTGTAAGTACATCGTATCGTATTGGCGACATAGGATATATTGCCATCTCCACCTTCACTAAACCATTATGCTCGGAGGTGTACTCTGCATACAAAGCATTAGGCGACGTTAAGAGCCTTGTGATTGATCTTCGTGACAATGGCGGTGGCGCCCTAACCTCTGGCATAGATCTATCATCGATGTTCCTTACCAAAGGCGATCTTATTGCGAGCACCGAGGGCAATATAGGTGGCGACACATACTACAAAAAGCAAGATCGTGTAACCATAACCACCCCACTCGTTGTCATTATAAATGAGGGTAGTGCCTCGGCAAGCGAGATATTTGTCGGAGCTATCCAGGATCACGATCGAGGCGTTGTTGTTGGTCGCACCAGTTTTGGTAAGGCACTCGTGCAACGAATCTACGACCTCAAAGATGGTTCGGGGCTTATACTCACTATTGCACGTGCCAAGACTCCATCAGGCCGCACCATTCAGCGACCATACGAAATGGGCAAGGGCGACGAGTATCGAAAAGATAAGGCGCGATATATGCACCCCGACTCTATTGCTCACAATCCAGAACTTATGTTCACAACGCTTAAGCTCGGTCGCAAGGTATACGGTGGCGGAGGTATTACCCCCGATATCTATATCAATGATCCAGAAATTGGTATATCAACAAAACTCGCAAAGCTATACTCCGATGGTGTATTCGAGCACGTTGCTATTGAGATTTGGGATAGATTGTCCACTAAAAATATACTCAAGCAATACCCTACCATTGAGAATTTTGCTGCCGAGTTTGTGATTGAAAGTGATATATTTGAGTTATTCTACTCATACACAGATAGTGTAGATAGCGATTTTACCCCATTAGACCGAGAGTTTATTCACACGATGATTAAGGCCACGATGGCTGAGCAGATATATGAGAGTTGGGCTAGATACTACCTATACTGTCTGGAGTATGACTACACCCTGCAACGTGCTCTCGAGGTAGCTGAAGATACAAGTATCTATAACAGCATACTCTTTTGTGAAGATAAATAACGAATTTAGCACTAAAAGTTTGGTCAATTAGCAAATATTCACTACCTTCGTTATCGTTTTTAACCCCAAATGTAATTTTAATATAAAATATATTCCTATGAGCTACAATAGCGTCCCCCGCCATGAGCACGAGGATAATGGTGAGCAGGTATATTCAAAGGCTGTAAGAGCAGGCAAGCGTACCTATTTTTTTGATGTGAAAGCAACACGTGCAAACGAGTACTTTATTGCTATCACCGAGTCACGCAAGCGTGTCCACGATGATGGTTCAGTAACCTACACTCGCCATCAAATGCACCTCTACAAAGAGGATTTCACAAAGTTCCTCGCAGGACTTGATGATACGTTGGATTATGTCAAGGAGCATAAACCAGACTACTTCTCTTCGGAGCAGAAGTAGAGAACTTAGAGCTAAATATTGGGCTGTTTACGCTGTGAACAGCCCTTTAATTTATATATAGGTAATGACTGAACGCAGTGTAGTATTAGGATTTAGTGGCGGCATAGATAGCTGTGCTTCAGCCAAGTGGCTTATGGAGCGAGGCTATCGTGTGGTGGCGCTCACTATCGACACCATGCACGATAGCTCGATGGTTGCCCATGCAAAGCAGAGAGCCGAGGAGCTTGGTGTTGAGTGGCACGTGGTGGATAGAGCCGATAGATTTCGAAAGGAGATTATCGACTACTTCATCGAGAGTTATCGCCAGGGATATACACCAGCTCCTTGTACACGCTGCAACCCTATGATTAAGTGGCATGCGCTACTTGAGTTTGCCAACGAGCATAATATCCGCCATATTGCTACGGGCCACTACTTTAATATCGAGCAGCATAACGGCCACTACTATGTTGCCAAGGGTGCTGACCCCGCAAAGGATCAGTCATACTATCTCTGGGGGCTCAACGACTCTATTCTCTCACGAGCAATTACGCCTATGGCAAGCGCCATAAAGAGCGAGATAAAGGCTCATGTCAAGGACAAGAGTGAGAGTATGGGCATCTGCTTTCTCTCAGGCAAGCACTACACCGACTTTCTGCATTCCGAGGGTCTAAATTTAGAGCGTGGATGCGTCAAAGACATAGAAGGCAAGATTGTTGGAGAGCATAATGGTATTGCACGCTACACAATAGGTCAAAAGCGTGGCGCAGGAATACCTGAAGGTATGAGAGTTATTGGTATAAACAGTGAGTCTAACACGCTGATTGTTGGTAAAAATGAGCTTTTATATAAGAGGCAACTTTACATCAAGGAGTGTAATATAGTTGATGAAAATGAGCTGCTAACTGCCACCGACATAACCATTAAGATTCGTGGTATTGGCCGAAATCCCGAGCTGCCTGTTAAGATCTCTCGCCATGAGCGTGGCTATATCGTGGAGTGCGACGACCCTGCTTGGGCACCAGCCAAAGGGCAGCCATTGGTATTATATCGTAACAATTTGGTCATTGGCGGAGGAATAGTTGTTGATTTCAACTAAAAGTTGTACTTTTGCTCTCCGAATTTCAACTTAAAAAAAAGATGATTAAACGACTTTATAACTGGGTACTCTCATGGAGCGAGAGTAAATGGGGATGGGTAGCACTACTCTTTATCGCCCTCTTCGAGGCAAGCTGGTTTCCTCTGCCACCCGATATTTTGCTTATAGCCCTCTGTCTGGGTGCAACCAAGAAGTCTTTCCGCTTTGCTACGATATGCCTCATTGGCTCAATCATTGGTGCTGGACTTGGTTACTTCATCGGACATTTCATGTGGATAACTCCAAGTGGCGATCCTACGGCTCTCGCCTCGCTATTTTATGAGTATATCTTCAGCATAGAGAAATTCCAAAATGTTGGTGCACTCTACGATAGATTTAACTTCTGGATTGTATTCACAGCGGGTTTCACGCCACTACCATTCAAGCTATTTACCATTGCTGGTGGTATGTTCGATATCAACTTTGTGATGTTTATCATCGCATCGATTGTATCTCGAGGACTGAGATTCTTCCTTATTGCAGGACTTATCTGGAAGTTTGGCGCACCTATCAAGAGCTTTATAGACAAGTATTTCAACCTACTTGCCACACTCTTTGCGGTTATGCTTATCGGCTTTACAGCCCTTGGCCTTTGGATATTCGGAAGTGGCGAGGTGGCAGAAGGCTCAGAAGCTAATAACGAGCAAGTTGAACCAGTTAAACTAAATGAAAACTCTAATACTGAACAATGCGACACTTTGGACTTATAGGCCGTGAACTTGGCCACTCATTCTCTGCAAAATTCTTCAACGGCAAGTTTGCAAGCGAGGGTATTGAGGCAGACTACAAACTATTTGAGATAGAGAAAATCGAGGATATACACTCATTGCTCGCAACAACACCGCTCTCGGGATTTAACGTGACTATCCCCTATAAGGAGAGTATCATCCCACTGCTCCACGAGCTAAGCACTACGGCACGTGAGGTGGGTGCGGTGAACTGTGTTGAGATTCGTGATGGTAAGCTTATTGGCCACAACACCGATGCTGCAGGCATCCAGGCCTCGCTCCATTGGCTAGACCTGGCAGAGGGTACAAAGGCTCTCGTGCTTGGTTCGGGAGGCGCATCAAAGGCTACCCAATATGTTCTTCGCAAGTTGGGTGTCGAGTTTAAGGTCGTTTCGCGTGACTCAGGTCGTGGCGACATCACATACGCCGAGCTTACACCCGAGATTATCGCCGAGCATAACCTCATTATCAATGCAACGCCTGTTGGTATGTTTCCAAATGTTGAGTCTGCGCCACAGCTCGACTATGAGAGCATAGGCTCTGACCACAAGGTCTTTGATCTTGTATACAACCCTGCACAAACAGAGTTTCTGCGCAGAGTAAAGGAGCAGGGCGCAAGCACAATGGGAGGCATGCTCATGCTTCAGACACAAGCCATAGCATCGTGGCATATCTGGCAAGGACCTAAGCAGGAGCAGAACTAAAAGCAAAAAGCGATATGTACAAGGCGGCTATCTCTCTTCGAGAAGTCGCCTTGCTTCGTCTAAATCCTCAGGGCGTACCATAAGGCGTGTTGGGAAGGCACCGATAGAATATATCGTTGAGAGATATTCGCCATGAAGAGTGCAGAATATGCCTGCACAATCCAAAATAGACTTAGCAATCTCAGCTCGCATGGGGGAATCGAAAGCTTCAAGGACCACTAAACTTGTTGAAGTAGTTGAAGTTGTATCCATAATCTTACGATTTTTTGTAAATATAACACTTTTTTTCTAAAAAAATACAATGTCGTCACTAAAATATTAAGAAAAATAATCGTTATATTTGTACACTTATTTATTATAGAACAAAAACCTTACCATGCGTCAGTTCGTACACCTACATGTGCACAGCCAGTACTCGTTGCTCGATGGCCAGGCAAGCATTCCAAAGCTTGTTGACAAGGCCATTGCCGACGGCATGCCTGGCATTGCCCTTACGGATCATGGTAACATGTTTGGCGTCAAGGAGTTCTTCAACTACGTAAAGAAGAAGAACTCTGCACGCAAGGATAAGATTAAGACGCTTCAGGCTCTTATTGAGCGACTTGAGAATGGCACAGCATCGGAGGCCGAGATGGGCGACGATGCAGGTGCTGCCTTGGCTAAGGCACGTGTTGAGCTTGATGCAACACCCAAGGTGGACTTCAAGGGTATTATTGGCTGCGAGGTATATGTGGCTCACCGCCGACTGTTCAACAAGGAGGGCAAGGATGACCAGAGTGGATACCACCTCATTCTTCTTGCTAAGAACATGAAGGGATACAAGAATCTTATCAAGATTGTATCTAAGGCCTACACCGAGGGTTTCTACATGCGTCCACGTACCGACCGTGCTGAGTTGGAGAAGTACCACGAGGGACTTATCTGCTGCTCAGCATGTCTTGGTGGTGAGATTCCACGACTAATACGCAGTGAGAGATTTGACGAAGCTAACGCAGCTATCGAGTGGCATCGTAGCATCTTTGGCGAGGACTACTACCTCGAGTTGCAACTTCACAAGGCTACTGTTGAGCGTGCCAACCATGAGACCTGGGTTGAGCAGGCACGTGTCAACGAATATCTCATTGATTACTCTCGCAAGCATGGTGTCAAGCTTGTATGTACCAACGACGTGCACTTCGTTGACGAGGAGCATGCCGAGGCACACGACCGTCTGATATGTCTTGGTACGTCGAAAGATCTCGACGACCCACGCCGTATGCTCTACTCTAAGCAGGAGTGGATGAAGACTACGGCCGAGATGAATGCTATATTCGAGGATGTTCCCGATGCACTGGATAACACTGTCGAGGTCTGCAACAAGATCGAGAGTTTCAATATCGACCACTCGCCTATCATGCCAACCTTTGCAATTCCCGAGGAGTTTGGCACCGAGGAGGGCTATCGCCAGAAATATAGCGAGAAGGATATTTTTGACGAGTTCACTCAGGATGAGAACGGCAACGTGGTAATGTCCGAGGAGGAGGCGAATAAAAAGATTGAGAAGCTCGGTGGTTACGACAAGTTATATCGAATAAAACTTGAGGCCGACTACCTGGCAAAGCTCGCCATGGACGGCGCACACAAACGCTATGGCGAGGTGCTCGACGAGGAGACAACAACACGTCTTAAGTTTGAGCTCCACATCATGAAGACCATGGGTTTCCCTGGTTACTTCCTTATCGTACAGGACTTCATCCGTGCAGCACGCGAGGAGCTCGATGTATCGGTAGGTCCTGGTCGTGGCTCGGCTGCGGGCTCGGCTGTTGCCTATTGCCTTGGTATTACACAGATCGACCCTATCAAATATGACCTTCTGTTCGAGCGTTTCTTGAACCCCGATCGTATCTCGCTGCCCGATATTGATATCGACTTCGATGATGATGGTCGTGGTAGAGTGCTCAACTGGGTAACACAGAAATATGGCAAGGAGAAGGTGGCACACATCATCACCTACGGCACCATGGCCACAAAGATGGCCCTCAAGGATGTCGCACGTGTCCAGAAGCTCCCTCTTGCTCAGGCCAACCAGCTATGTAAGTGGGTACCTGATCGTATTACCGACCCTAACGACAAGGATAAGCAGCTCAAGATTAACCTCAAGAACGCTATCATGGCAGTTCCGGAGCTTAAGGCTGCTGAGGAGTCCGAGGATCCAATCATGCACGATACAATCAAGTATGCAAAGATGCTCGAGGGTAATGTTCGAGGTACTGGTGTTCATGCCTGCGGAACTATCATCTGTCGTGATGATATTACCGACTGGGTGCCAGTAAGTACTGCTGTGGATAAGGAGACGGGCGAGAATATGCTCGTAACGCAGTACGAGGGCTCGGTGATTGAGGATACCGGTCTTATCAAGATGGACTTCCTTGGCCTTAAGACACTTTCGATTATCAAGGATGCTGTTGAGACTGTAGAGCAGACCCACGGTGTGCACATCGACATCGACAATATTCCTATCGACGATCAGAAGACATACGACCTATACTGCAAGGGTGGAACTATCGGAACGTTCCAGTTTGAGTCGCCTGGTATGCAGAAATATTTGCGTGAGTTGCAGCCCTCGACATTCGAGGACCTCATTGCGATGAACGCACTCTATCGTCCAGGCCCAATGGACTACATTCCTGACTTTATCGACCGTAAGCACGGCCGTAAGCCTATCGAGTATGATATTCCAATCATGGAGCGCTACTTGAAGGACACCTACGGTATTACGGTATATCAGGAGCAGGTCATGCTTCTCTCACGTCTGCTTGGTAACTTTACTCGTGGCGAGTCAGATACACTGCGTAAGGCTATGGGTAAGAAGATCAAGTCGAAGCTTGATGAGCTTAAGCCTAAGTTTATTGCAGGTGGTAAGTCGAATGGCCACGATGAGAAGGTGCTCGAGAAGATCTGGGCCGACTGGGAGAAGTTTGCATCCTACGCCTTTAACAAGTCGCACGCTACGTGCTACTCGTGGGTGGCATACCAGACAGCCTATGTCAAGGCGCACTACCCTTCTGAGTATATGGCGACAGTGCTCAGCCGCAACCTTAGCGATATCAAGCAGGTAACGGCCTACATGACCGAGTGCAAGAACATGGGTATAGACGTTCTTGGCCCCGATGTCAACGAGTCGCAGATTAAGTTCTCGACAAACAAGAAGGGAGATATCCGCTTTGGTCTTGCAGCTATCAAGGGTGTTGGCGAGGCAGCCTCCGAGGCTATCATTCGTGAGCGCAAACAGAATGGCCCATATAAGGATATATACGACTTCATGGAGCGCACCAACTATTCGGCAGTAAACCGCAAGTGTTTGGAGAATATCGCCTTGGCTGGTGGCTTCGACTCGCTCATTGAGTTTAATCGCTCTCGATTCTTTGCCGAGGATCAGTCGGGCGCTCAGTATATCGACTCACTCGTGCGCTATGGCCAGCGTATACAGCAGGAGAAGCAGAATGCACAGCAGAGCCTCTTCGGCATGGCGGGCGATGGCGGTGGAAATATTCAGCCACCACGTGTGCCAGTTACTGAGGATTGGAATAACCTGACAATTCTTAATAAGGAGCGTGAGGTTATTGGACTCTACCTATCATCGCACCCTCTCGACCGCTTTGGTTTTATCATCAAGCGTATGTGTCAGGCCGACCTCAGTGCTATGCAGGATCTCACGCCGCTTAAGGGCAACGAGATTTCGGTTGCAGGTATTGTCACAAGCGTAACACCTCTTGCCACAAAGGATGGTCGTCGCTATGCTCGTTTCGTGCTCGAGGATTACAACACGAGCCACGAGTTTACGCTATTTAGCAAGGACTACGAGCGCATGGGCATGCTTATTGAGCAGAACAACTTCTTGTTCCTTCGTGGACGTGTACAACCACGACCATATCGTGAGCCCGAGGAGTTGGAGTTTAAGATACTCTCAATCCAGCACCTAGCAGATGTATCGGAGAGTATTGCCTCAATACGCATTGAGCTCGATATTAACGAGGTATGTCCAACACTCACCCAGATGCTTATTGACAAGGTGGAGAGCAACAAGGGCAAGGCTACACTCTCGTTTACGATTGTGGATAGAACGAGCAATGTAAAGATAAAACTGAGCTCCAAGAAATATCGTGTGGAACCCACGGCCGATTTTATGGAGTTCTTAGACAATAACGAATTTAACTATTTTCTAAACATTTAACACTTAAAAACTTAAAGTTATGGCACTTAAGATTAACAACGAGAATTTTGCTGAGGTTAAGGCTCAGAGCCTTCCAGTAGTTATTGATTTCTGGGCAACATGGTGCGGTCCTTGCCGTATGGTAGCTCCTATCATCGACGAGCTCTCTGAGGAGTACGATGGTAAGGTTTTGATTGGCAAGTGTGATGTAGAGGAGGGCGACGAGGTTGCTGCTCAGTTCATGATCCGCAACGTGCCTACTATTGTCTTCCTTAAGGATGGCAAGCAGGTTGACAAGCACGTAGGTGCTGCAACTAAGGAGCAGCTCAAGGCTAAGATCGACGCTTTGCTCTAATCATCAGTTCTTAACTGATACAAAAATAAGAGGTTGCACTCAACAGAAGTGCAACCTCTTATCTTATTATAGCTATACCCTACTCGATACCTACACGGTCGAAGATAAAGTCAACATTCTTGAGGTAGTACTCAAGAGTGAAGCATGAGTCGAGTTCCTCGCGTGTGAGCACCTCCATAACGGCTGGGGTCTCGGCAAGAAGCTCCTGGTAGTCAGCACGCTCGCTCATAGCACGCATAGCCACAGGCTGAACAGTATCATAAGCCTGCTCACGTGAGAAGCCCTTCTCAATAAGAGCATTCATAACACGCTGAGCGAAGATAACCTTGCGAGTGCGATAGATATTCTCCATCATCACATCCTTGAATACTACGAGATTCTCGAGAATACCACGGAAACGGTTGAGCATGTAGTCAAGAAGCATAGTTGCATCAGGAAGGATGATACGCTCAGTTGATGAGTGTGAGATATCACGCTCGTGCCACAAAGCTACGTTCTCGTAGAATGCAGCCATGTAACCACGCATCACACGTGCACAACCACACATATTCTCGCTCGAGATTGGGTTACGCTTGTGAGGCATAGCGCTCGAGCCCTTCTGACCCTTGCCGAATGACTCCTCCACCTCGTGAACCTCTGTACGCTGCAAGTTACGAATCTCCATAGCCATCTGCTCGATGCTTGAAGCGATAACTGCAAGAGTTGCCATATAGTATGCATGGCGATCACGCTGGATAACCTGAGTTGAGATGTTTGCGCTCTCGATACCGAGCTTCTCGCATACATAGTCCTGGATAAATGGAGGGATGTTAGCGAAGTTACCCACAGCACCTGAGATCTTACCTACCTCTACACCACGTGAAGCGGTAACAAAACGGTTAAGGTTACGCTTCATCTCCTCGTACCACAAAGCCCACTTCAAACCAAAGCAAGTGATGTCGGCGTGAATACCGTGAGTACGACCAATGCAAGGAGTAGACTTAAACTCGATAGCACGCTGGCGCAAAACCTCGAGCATCTTCTCGATATCGTCCAAAAGAATAGCATTTGCCTGCTTGAGAAGGTAGCCATTTGCAGTATCAACAACATCGGTACTTGTAAGACCGTAGTGTACCCACTTACGCTCCTCGCCAAGGCTCTCGCTAACGGCACGTGTGAATGCCACGATATCGTGACGTGTCTGCTGCTCGATCTCGTAGATGCGGTTGATATCAAACTTTGCGTCCTTCCACAACTTATCGACATCCTCCTTAGGCACTACGCCAAGCTGGCTCCAAGCCTCAGATGCCAAAATCTCAACACGAAGGTAGGCGTCAAACTTATTCTGCTCAGTCCACACCTTACGCATAATATCCCTACTATATCGCTCAATCATAGTAATGAAATGTTAGTTAGGTTAGTATTATTTTTCTACTTTCTTAATAAAATTCTCTACGGTATTCTCCATCAGACAGGCGATAGTCATAGGACCTACACCACCTGGAACAGGAGTGATATATGCTGCAACCTCCTTAGCATTCTCATAATCTACATCGCCACAGAGCTTGCCGTTGCGAGTGTCACGATTTACACCTACGTCGATAACCACAGCACCTGGCTTGATCATGTCGGCAGTCACAAGACGCTCACGGCCAATAGCCACAACAAGAATATCAGCACGGCGTGCAACCTCAGCAAGATTGCGTGTGCGTGAGTGTGCTATTGTAACTGTTGCATTCTCGTCCAACAAGAGCTTTGCTACAGGCAAGCCAACAATGTTGCTTCGGCCGATAACCACAGCCTCCTTACCCGAGATCTCGATACCTGTGCTCTTCAAGAGCTTGATGATACCGTTAGGGGTACATGGAACGATTGTTGGCTGCTTGAGCCAGAGGCGTGCTACGCTCATTGGGCTGAAGGCGTCTACATCCTTATCGATAGAGATGGTTGCAATAACCTTGTTCTCGTCGATATGCTTAGGAAGAGGCAACTGCACAAGGATGCCATCAACATCTGTATCGGCATTGAGCTCCTCGACCTTTGCAAGCAACTCATCCTCGGAGATGGTTACTGGGAAACGCAATGTAGTGTTGCGAATACCTACCTCGTTAGCAGCTTTAGCCTTACCAGTAACATAAGATACGCTACCTGGATCATCGCCAACAAGTATAACGACAAGGTTAGGCGTGCGACCATACTTCTCGTTGAGCTCAACGACCTTAGCCGCCAAACCCTCCTTTAGAGATTTCGCAATCTCCTTACCATTTATTATCTCACTCATTTTCTTAATTTTATTTGAACGCTTTGTTACCGATATCGGTACGGTAGAACAGATTAGAGCACTCAATCTTTGCGATATCCTCACGTGCCTTAAGCTGTGCCTCCTGGAGCGTTGGTGCCGACGCAACGACAATCATCACACGACCGCCTGCAGTTACCAACTTACCATCCTTGAGGGCTGTACCCATATGATAAATTTTAGACTCAACACGCTCAGTGCCCTCGATAGCAAAACCCTTGTCATAGCTGCCAGGATAACCCTTAGACGCAAGAACGATACCAAGTGTAGCCTCGTCGCTCCACTCAGCCTGGGGTGCCTCATTGTTAGCTACTGCCATGAACACGTCGACAGCGTCGCTCTTAAGGCGTGGCAAAACAACCTCAGTCTCAGGGTCGCCAAAGCGTGCATTAAACTCAATAACCTTAATGCCCTGTGGTGTCTTCATCAAGCCACCATAGAGCACACCTGTAAATGGAGTACCCTCAGCAACCATTGCATCGGCAACACGCTGCATGATATTCTCCATTGCATACTTATGATCCTCCTCGGTAACGAAAGGAAGCTCTGTGTATGCACCCATACCGCCAGTATTAGGACCCTCATCGTTGTCGTAAGCACGCTTATGATCCTGAGCTACTGGCATTGGGCATACCTTGTTACCTGCCACGAAGCACATCAACGAGAACTCCTCGCCAGTGAGGAACTCCTCGATGACAACACGGCCCTCGCCAAACTTGGTGTCAAGAAGCATATCACGAAGTGTCGACTCAGCCTCCTCCATGGTTGTAGCAATAACCACACCCTTACCAGCGGCAAGACCATCGTACTTCAACACTGTTGGGAGCGTACCCTTCTTAACGTAGGCCAAAGCCTCGTCGAAGTCAGTGAACGTTGCATAAGCAGCTGTTGGTACGTCGTACTTGAACATAAGACGCTTAGCGAAATCCTTGCTTGCCTCGATCTCTGCAGCAGCCTTTGTTGGGCCAAATATCTTAAGGCCCTCCTCACGGAAACGGTCTACAATACCTACTGCCAACGACGCCTCAGGGCCTACAACCGTAAGCTCCACGCCATTACTCTTGGCAAACTCCACAAGGCCCTCGACATCTGTATCCTTGATTGCTACGCACTCGGCCAACGCTGCGATACCAGCGTTACCTGGTGCAGCATATATTTTTGATGTCTTTGGTGAGCGTGACAAAGCCTCGACAATAGCATGCTCACGACCGCCCGAACCAATAACCATTACTTTCATAACTCTCTGTTTTACAATTTATAAAACACCAATATACTACAAATAGGTGGTACTATCTACCCTACTTATATCTCGACCGACACGCCACTGGGTTGTACATGGGCGTACAACCCAATGAGTCGTATCACATCTGTTGAACGTAGATTACCACGTAGCTCTTTAGATTAATGCTTGAAGTGACGCATGCCTGTTACAAGCATTGTCATACCAAACTCGTTAGCCTTCTTAACAGAGTCCTCGTCACGAACGCTACCACCTGGCTGAACAAGTGCTGTAACACCAAACTTCTCAGCAAGGGTTACTGTGTCGTCGAATGGGAAGAAACCATCTGATGCGAGCACAAGACCCTCAGTAAAGCCTGCTGCCTGAGCCTGCTTCAAGGCGATCTCAGCCGAGCCTACACGGTTCATCTGACCAGCACCAACACCTACAGTGTGACCATCCTTAACAACTACGATAGCGTTAGACTTAACGTGCTTAACAATACGCCAGCCGAAGTTCATATCCTCGATCTCAGCAGCCGATGGCTTACGATCAGTAACGCACATATCGGCAACAACCTCCTTAGTATCGGTATCGAGCTTCTGAACCAAAAGACCGCCATTTACAGTAACATACTGCATCTGCTCCATGTCGCTTGACGACATGTCAACCTGCAAGAGACGCAAGTTCTTCTTAGTAGAAAGAATCTCGAGGGCCTCGTCGCTGAACGATGGAGCCATGATGATCTCGAGGAAGATAGGCTTCATGAGCTCTGCTACCTCCTTAGTAATCTCACGGTTAACGGCAACAATGCCACCAAAGATACTTACTGTATCAGCAGCGTATGCCTTCTCCCAAGCCTCCTTGATATCCTTACCAATGGCTGCACCACATGGGTTCATGTGCTTAAGACCTACGGCAAATGGCTCCTTGAACTCACGAACGATGTTCAATGCAGCATTTGCATCCTGGATGTTGTTGTACGACATCTCCTTGCCGTTAAGCTGCTTAGCTGTAGCCAATGAGAATGGAACAACATCGGCCGAAGCGTAGAACTTAGCTGACTGGTGTGGGTTCTCGCCATAACGCAATGACTGAACGAGGTCGAACGAAGCAAAGAGCTTCTCGCTGAGCTCAGCCTGCTTGCGCATATATGTAGCAATGCACATATCGTACTCAGCAGTGTGTGTATATGCCTTTGCCGAGAGCTCAAGACGTGTTGCAAGAGTAGTGTTACCACCCTGCTCAATCTCAGCGATAATACGAGCGTAGTCCTGAGGATCGCTCACAACAGTTACATCACGATAGTTCTTTGCTGCAGAGCGCAACATTGATGGGCCACCGATATCGATATTCTCGATAGCATCCTCCATCTTCACATCAGGCTTAGAGATAGTCTGGCGGAATGGGTAGAGGTTGACACATACCATGTCGATGAACTCGATAGAGTTCTCACGGAGTGCCTGAAGGTGGCTCTCGTCATCACGACGTGCCAAAAGTCCACCGTGAACCTTTGGGTGAAGAGTCTTGACACGGCCATCGCAGATCTCAGGGAAGCCTGTAACATCGCTAATGCCGATAGTCTTAACACCGCTATCCTCGAGAAGCTTCTGAGTACCTCCCGTAGCGATAATCTCCCAACCAAGACGTCGAAGGTTCTCGCAGAACTCAACAACGCCACACTTGTCGCTTACACTTACTAATGCTCGCATATCTTAATATTTGTTATTTATCAATTTATTAATAGTCTTTACATAGAGCTTATGCTCGATGTTGTGGATGAGGTTTGTGAGCTCCTCGATGTCGTTACCCTCGTAGACAACAGCACCCTGGTCAATGATGCGACCACCGTCCAAAGTCTCATCGACAAAGTGGGTGGTTACGCCAAAGATCTTGACACCATAGTCAACAGCATCCTGGATAGCGTGAGCACCCTTAAACGATGGGAGCAACGATGGATGAATGTTGACAATGCGCTGCTCGAAGGCACCAAGAAGCGTTGGACCAACGATGCGCATATATCCAGCCAAGCAGATATAGTCTACGTTGCGCTCCTGAAGCATGTGAACGAGAAGTGTCTCGTAGGCAGCCTTCGACTCATAGTCCTTAGGGTTGAAGGCAAAGCTCTCGGTACCAAAGCGCTTGGCTCGCTCCAAGACTTTAGCACCTGGTTTATCGCAGACGAGCAATACGATCTCGGCATCGATACGACCATCGGCACAAGCCTCGGCGATAGCCTCGTAATTGCTACCACTGCCACTGGCAAAGACCGCTAAACGAACTCTCTTCATAGCTAAAATTAGATGATAGTTACACCCTCACCCTCGATAACACGGCCGATAACCGAAGCACGCTCACCACACTCCTCAAGGATAGCAATAGCCTTAGCCGCATCCTCCTCAGGCAATGCGATAACCATACCGATACCCATGTTGAAGATGTTGAACATCTCACGGTGACCAACCTTGCCGTACTTCTCCAAAAGACGGAACACTGGCAAAATCTCCCAGCTACCCTCCTTAACCTCGACACCCTGGCCATCCTTCAAGATACGTGGGATATTCTCGTCGAAACCACCACCTGTGATGTGGCTAATACCGTGAACATCGCACTCAGCGATAACCTTCAACACCTGCTTAACGTAGATGCGTGTAGGCTCCAAAAGTGCCTGGCCGAGAGTGCGACCCTCGATCTCAGGATAAGTCTCGTTGAGCTTAAGAGCATTGTCAGCAACAACCTTACGCACGAGGCTGAAACCGTTAGAGTGAACACCGCTCGAAGCGATACCTACCAACACGTCACCAACCTTAACACGCTCACCAGCATCGATGAGCTTAGAACGCTCAACAACACCTACTGTAAAACCAGCGATATCATACTCACCATCCTGGTACATACCTGGCATCTCGGCAGTCTCGCCACCTACCAATGCACAACCAGCCTGACGGCAACCCTCAGCTACACCAGCAACGATAGCCTCGACCTTAGCAGGCTCATTGTGACCTACTGCAACATAGTCAAGGAATACGAGTGGCTCAGCACCCTGCGCCAACACATCGTTAACACACATAGCAACAGCGTCGATACCGATAGTATCGTGCTTGTCCATCTCGAAAGCCAACTTAAGCTTTGTACCTACACCATCAGTACCACTAACCAACACAGGCTCCTTGATGTTAAGAGCTGCAAGGTCAAACATACCACCAAAGGCACCGATGTTACCCATCGAACCTACTCGCTTGGTAGATGATACGTGTGACTTAATACGTCGAACTACCTCGTAACCAGCCTCAAGATTTACACCGGCTGCTTCGTAACTTTTTGCCATAATTTATACTATATTTATTATTTATTTCTACAACTTATTTTGATACAACGATGTTGGGTAGCAGCCATTGAAGCATGCCATACACAACTCAGAACGATTACCCGCCTTGAGCAATGACTCCTCGCTGAGGAACTCCAACGAGTCAGCCTCGATAGCCTTGCAAGCCTCCTCCTTTGACATTCGAGCGCAGAGCAACTCCTGACGTGTCGACATGTCGATACCATAGAAGCATGGATTAGTAATTGCAGGGCTGGCAATACGCACATGAACCTGCTTAGCACCAGCCTCCTTCAACAGGCGAACGATGCGAAGCGAGGTAGTACCACGCACAATAGAGTCATCAATCAACACCACTGACTTATCCTTTACAAGCGAGCGTACTGCCGAGAGTTTCATGCGAACACCCTTCTCACGCATCTCCTGCGAAGGCTGGATGAATGTTCGTGCAATATACTTATTCTTGATAAGTCCCATCTCGTATGGAATACCGCTGGCCTCAGAGTAACCGATAGCAGCACTGATACTTGAATCAGGCACGCCGATAACCACATCAGCCTCGGTTGGGCACTGCTCATAGAGCAAGCGACCTGAGAGCTTACGGAATGAGTGTACGTTACAACCCTCGATATCGCTATCTGGACGTGCGAAGTAGATGTACTCCATTGCGCACATCAAGTGACGCTGATACAACGAGTATTTGTTAGAGCGGATGCCATGGTGGTCGATAGTGATAACCTCGCCTGGCTCAACATCTCGAATATACTCCGCACCGACAATATCCAAGGCACATGTCTCAGAGCTAATAACGTAGCCATCGCCGAGTTTACCAATAGCCAATGGACGCAAGCCATGCTTATCACGGCAAGCATAGATACGGTTCTTGGTCATGATAAGGAATGCGAAAGCACCCTCGATCATGTTCAACGCCTCGATGATGTTATCAATACGCTTATTCTCCGAGTTATCCTTCTTCACAAGGTGAGCCAAGAGCTCGCTATCTGAAGTTGAGTGGAAGAGGCTACCACGCACCTCGAGGTACTCTGCCAACTCACGAGAGTTTACCAAGTTACCATTATGTGCAAGCGCAAAATCACCAGTATGATGATTAAACGAGAATGGCTGAACATTCTGTGCTCCACCGCCACCTGTTGTTGCGTAGCGCACGTGGCCGATAGCTATACGACCCTTGAGCTTAGAGAGCTTCTGCTGGTTGAATACCTCGGTAACAAGACCCTCGCCCTTAACGGTATTGAGCTTGTCGCCATCGAAGGCCGAGATACCACATGCCTCCTGACCACGGTGCTGCAGTGCGTGCAGACCATAGTATGCGAGATTTGGGGCATCGTCTACGCCAAAAATACCAAACACACCGCACTCCTCATGCAGATCGTCGCCATATATATCTAAAGAATCCTTAAGCATACCTATATTTATTTTAATGCATTGTGCAATCGCTCAGCAACCTCCTCGTAGGTCTCACGCACACGACCCAAGTCGCGACGGAAGCGATCTTTGTCCATACGCTCGCCTGTGGCTTTATCCCAGAGGCGACAAGTATCGGGCGACAACTCGTCGGCAAGAACCAACGTACCATCGGCAGCACGACCAAACTCAATCTTGAAGTCGACAACGGTGATACCAGCCTTGTCGAACAACTCAACAAGGTGCTTGTTGATTGCAGCCGACATCTCGTACATCTTTGCTAGCTCGTCGTAGCTGAGCAAGCCCATAGCTACTGCGTGGTGGTCGTTGATGAGTGGATCGCCAAGGTCGCTGCGACGCAACACAAGATCAAAGATAGTGTTCTTAGGGACAATACCCTCATCCATGCCCAGACGCTTAGCCATAGAGCCAGCGACAACATTGCGAACGATAACCTCGACTGGAACATGCTCCACAACACGGCACAGCTGGCCATCATCACCAACACGCTCAATGAAGTGCGTGTTGATGTTGTGGCAGTTGAGATACTCGAGCACCATTGACGAGATATCGCACGTAAGTCGACCCTTGTTTGCAATGGTTGCACGCTTAATGTTGTAGAAAGCAGATGTATCATCCTTAAAACGGATAACTACTCTGTCCGAGCTATCGGTCTTAAATATCTGCTTACTCTTACCTTCGTAGATAAGTTCTAACTCTCTCATAGACTATCGCTTAGTGAAGTAGTTAACAGCATTAGAGAAGATATCCTGGATCTTCTCGCCGTGGATATTCTTCATAAGGTCACGCTCATAACGCTCTGTGTGGCCCATCTTACCAAGGATCTGACCCGATGGATCGATAATACCCTCGATAGCATAGCTTGAGCCGTTAGGGTTGTATGGCGAATCTGTAGTAGGACGATTCTCGGCGTCTACATACTGGAATGCCACCTGACCATTGCGGAAGAGCTGCTCGGCGAACTGCTCGCTAACGACGAACTTACCCTCGCCGTGGCTGACAGCGATAGAGTGAATATCGCCTACCTCGAACGACTGCAACCATGGTGAAGCCTTAGTGCCCACACGTGTTGATACAATCTGAGAGATATGGCGGTTGATATCGTTGCGGAAGAGAGTTGGTGACTCGTTGGTTACCATGCCAAGACGACCATAAGGGAGCAAGCCTGACTTAACCAATGCCTGGAAACCGTTGCAGATACCAAGCATCAAGCCACCACGATCCAACAAAGCGTGGATAGCGTCGGCAACATCCTTGTTGTTAAGAACGTTTGCGATGAACTTACCGCTACCATCTGGCTCGTCACCTGCTGAGAAACCACCACTAAGAGCCATGATATGGCACTTAGAGATATGCTCAACCATCTCACGAATAGATGCAAATACATCCTCGCCTGTGAGGTTCTTGAATACTGTCATCTCAACCTCGGCACCAGCACGCTCAAACGCACGGGCAGTATCGTAGTCGCAGTTAGTACCTGGGAATACAGGGATATATACCTTAACCTTATCTACCATCTCGCCCTCGTACTTCTTGACAAAGCCCTTACCATCGCTTACACGTGTAGGCTCACCTGCCTTACCCTTATCGGCGTAAACAGTAGCATACTTCTCGGTATTTGCTGCAAGCAACTCCTCCAAAGGAAGACGAGTGCCGTTGATAAAGATAGCCTCCTCGGCGATAGTCTTACCGATAAGCTCAGCCGATGGGTGGTTGATTGTGCGACGGCTCTCAACAACGATTGAGCCATAAGAGTAGTTGTACAACATCTGCTCGTCGCAGTCAATGCTAGCACCGATCTTGTTACCAAACGCCATCTTAGAGATAGCCTCGGCAACACCACCAAAGCCTACTGCCCATGCAGCTACGATATCGCCCTGCTCAATCTTGCTCGAAACAAAGTCGAAGTTGCTCTTGAGCTGCTCAACGTTTGGCATGTAGTTAGCCTCAGGAGTGTGACGTATAATATAAATATTGTTACCTGCGCTCTTGAACTCAGGGCTGATAACATTGCGAGCATCGACAGTAGTGATACCAAAGGCCATAAGCATTGGTGGAACGTTGATATCACGGAAAGTACCGCTCATAGAGTCCTTACCACCGATTGATGGAAGGCCGAGCTCTACCTGCATCTTCAAAGCACCGAGCAATGCTGCCATAGGCTTACCCCATGATGTAGCATCGGTCATGCGCTCGAAGTACTCCTGATAAGAGAAACGCATCTTGTCGTAGCGAGCACCTGCGGCAACAACCTTAGCACAAGCATCGACAACTGCATAAGCAGCACCATGGTATGGGCTCCACTTAGCGATAAATGGGTTGTAGCCATAGGCCATGATACTTGCCGTATTTGTGAAACCGCCACCTACTGGCAACTTCTGCACTGATACCTGAGTCTCGGTGCACTGAGTCTTACCACCATAAGGCATGAGGACTGTAGAAGCACCGATTGTTGAGTCGAACATCTCGATAAGACCCTTCTGCGAGAGAACGTTGTCGTCCGAGAGGTTGTTCTTCATACGCTTTGTTGTTGTCACACCCTCGACCTGGCGAACGAATGGGTCAACATTCTCCACACCTCCGATATTAATCTTTGTGTAGTGCTTAGCACCTGCCGAGTCGATAAACTCACGTGAGAGGTCAACGACAATCTTGCCATCTGAGAACATGCGCATGCGACGAGTGTCGGTAACATCTGCTACGTGAGTAACCTCGACATTCTCTTCGTGGCACAACGCCATGAACTGCTCCATATCCTTGCGCTCGATAACTACCGACATACGCTCCTGTGACTCGCTAATAGCAAGCTCAGTAGAGTTAAGACCATTGTACTTTGTAGGCACACGGTCGAGGTAGATATCCAAGCCATCAGTAAGCTCACCAATAGCAACGCTCACACCACCAGCACCAAAGTCGTTAGACTTCTTAATAAGGCGAGTTACATCACCACGGCGGAACAAGCGAGAGAGCTTGCGCTCCTCAGGAGCATTACCCTTCTGTACCTCAGAGCTACACTCCTCCAATGAGCTGAGTGTATGCTCCTTTGACGAACCTGTTGCACCACCTACGCCATCACGACCTGTACGGCCACCGAGCAAGAGTACGACATCGCCCGCAGCAGGGCTCTCACGGCGCACATTGTCAGCCTTAACAGCACCAACAACAGCACCTACCTCCAAACGCTTAGCTACATAGTCTGGGTGATAAACCTCACGCACGTGTGTTGTGGCAAGACCAATCTGGTTACCATAGCTTGAGTATCCTGCAGCAGCCTTTGTTGTGATGATACGCTGTGGAAGCTTACCCTCCAAAGTCTCATCAACTGGCTTATAGATATCGCCAGCACCAGTAACACGCAAAGCCTGATATACGTAGCTACGGCCTGACAATGGGTCACGAATAGCACCACCAAGACATGTCGAAGCACCACCAAATGGCTCGATCTCTGTTGGGTGGTTGTGAGTCTCGTTCTTGAACTGAAGCAACCAACGCTGCATCTCGCCGTCAACATCTACGTTAACGAAGATAGAGCATGCGTTGTTCTCCTCGCTCTGCTCCATATCGTCGAGCTTACCAATCTTGCGAAGATAGCGAGCACCGATTGTTGCAAGCTCCATAAGGCAGAGGCTCTTCTGCTCACGACCAAGCTCCTTGCGGATGCGGCGCATAAGCTCCAAAGACTCCTCCATCTCCTGCTTCATGAACGACTCGTCGAGGGTGATATCCTCAATCTCGGTAGTAAATGTTGTGTGACGGCAGTGGTCACTCCAATATGTATCGAGAATTCTGAGCTCGGTCTCCATTGGATCACGACCCTCCTCACGGAAGTATCTAACAACCTCACGCAAGTCGTCGGCATTCATAGCCAATCCATTAGCCTTGCAGTAAGGAGCAAGCTCCTCCTCCTTCATATCACGGAAGCCCTCCAAAACTGGCACAGGCTTAATCTCTGCGCTCTCAGCATCGCTCAACACCTCAAGATTCTTCTTGCGTGACTCGACAGCGTTGATATAATACTTCTCGATATGAGCCATATCCGCCTCAGATACGCCCTTATCGAAGATGAGCAGACGTGAAGACTTGATCTTAACCTCAGCATTAGGCTCGATAAGGTGCACACAGTCTACTGCTGAGGCTGCACGCTGATCAAACTGACCTGGCAAGAACTCAACAGCGAGGTGTGGATAGCCATCGTAATTGCACTCATCCGAAACAAGGTCAGTAACCACCTCGCCAAAGACACTATAACGACTCTTCTCAACGAGCTCATCGCTGAAGCCAAAGAGATCGTAAACATTGATATAGCGAAGGTTCTCGATATTTAGACCGAGGTTAGCATTAAGCTCACGGCGCAAAGTATCGGCCTCCACCTGGAATTGAGGATACTTCTCAACAAATATTCTTCGATTTCTCATAAATGGGGTTTGTAGTTAAATTGATTATAACTCTGCTGCAAGTACCTTCTCGGTCTGAGCCTTACGGAACGCAATCAAACGCTCCTCGAGAGCCTTGTCGGTAAGAGCAAAAATCGATGCTGCGATAAGAGCTGCATTCTTAGCACCGTTGATAGCAGTAGTTGATACTGGAATACCACCTGGCATCTGAACGATTGAGAGCAAAGAATCCATGCCACCAAGAGCCGATGTCTTGATTGGCACACCAATAACTGGAACTGTGGTCAATGCTGCTGTAACACCTGCAACGTGAGCAGCACCACCAGCACCTGCGATGATAGCACCGATACCACGCTCACGAGCCGACTCAGCGTACTCAACCATAAGATGTGGAGTGCGGTGTGCTGAGATAACTCGCTTCTCATACTCAATACCCAACTCCTCCAATGTCTCGACTGCGGCCTTCATAATATCCCAGTCGCTGGTAGAACCCATAATAACTGCAACTTTCATAATATCTGTGTTTTGAATTAATATTTTTCTAAAAACAAACGACCGTCGGCACACAACATCCCGACGGTCTTACTCTATACATTGTCACACTTTGAGCCCACAATGGCCTCAGTATTAACATTATACATCGTTATTTCACCCAGACAATCAACCACACCTCTCTCCACAGCCTCTCCAATCTCCATAGTAGCTCGGCATAGCTCGAAGAGTTGGCTTGTGATTATATATTGTCCTTGTGAATTATTCATGCTACAAAGATATGTAAATTTTCTCGAACTCAAAAGAGGCAAAATGACTTTTTTCAACTTTTTGTTAACAAAGTTAAAGGATATAAAAATCGATTTGCAAAACAGAATAAAAATCTCTCTGGCATGACTAACAAATTTAGAACAGTGCAACACCCCGTGAAACCAACTCTTATCGAAGTATAACGACAGATTAAAGGCAATAAAATATTTTAACTATTACCTTACATGCAAAACCCAAATAGACAATAAATAATCTAACCAGAATTATGCTCAAATAGAGTTGCTATAACATTGTTTTATATTATTGTATATTGATATTTTATCACACATTTATTAATCTTTGACTTTAGGTAGTTGCAAAGGTAGAATTTACCAATTATTAACTGATGAAAAAATCATCTAAGAGAACTATACGGCAAATTAAATATTTTAATGTTTTAAGAAATTTCTCGACATAACACCAAGAACATAATTAGCAACGATTATCTCAAATATCGAGAAGATTGTGTACAATCAAAATCATCAGAGCTCACATCTCGACTGGGAGATAAACAGCGAGAATGATGAAATATGATAAAATTTATTAAAATATCGACTCAAAATAGTTGCAAGGCTCACAAAAAATACTTAACTTTGCGCAAATTTATATAGAACTATGAGACGCACTAACGACAATAACTCTAATTACTATCTCAGCAATGAGCAGTCGAGCAATTGTCGTCGACGTCTTAACTCATTTAACATCACTGTTTTTCATTGATATTAGCGGCTCCTTTGGGCCGCTTGTTTTTTATAATATGGGCAACACAAGAACTATCATCAAGAATGGTTTCGTCGTAGGAGCTGGTTATAAAGAGATTGCGATTATCGACGGACATATAGCCGAGGTGGCTGATAAAATTGAGGCAGGAGTGTGCGATCGTATAATCGACGCCTCAGGACTTCATGTAGCACCAGCATTTGTCGATGTACACGTGCACCTTCGAGAGCCAGGTTTTGGCTATAAGGAGCGCATTGCAACAGGCACGATGGCAGCAGCTCGTGGTGGCTACACCACAGTATGCTCAATGCCTAATCTCAACCCTGTACCAGACTCTGTGGAGAACCTCAAAGTGCAGCAGGATATCATCGACAACGATGCAAAGATTGAGGTACTACCCTATGCGGCTATCACACTTGGTCGCAAGGGCGAGGAGCTCGTTGACATGGCTTCGCTCGTAGGCAAGGTATGCGCCTTCTCGGATGATGGCAGTGGCGTGCAGCACGACGCCATGATGGAGCGTGCAATGACCGAAGCCGTAAAGCACGACCAGATTATCGCAGCACACTGCGAAGTCGAGGACCTACTGTTTGGCGGTTATATCCACGACGGCGAGTATGCTCGTCAGCATGGCCACAAGGGTATCTGCTCGAAGAGCGAGTGGGAGCAGGTGCGTCGTGATATTGAGCTTGCAGAGCGTCTTGGTTGCCGCTACCACGTATGTCACATCTCTACAAAGGAGACTGTGGAGCTCATACGTCAGGCTAAGGCACGTGGTGTAAAGGTTACCTGCGAGACAGGTCCTCACTACCTCATCTTCACCGACATGGATCTCCAGGAGGATGCACGCTGGAAGATGAATCCACCTATCCGCTCAGCCGAGGATCGTGCAGCGCTCGTTGAGGGTATCAAGGATGGCACAATCGACATGATTGCTACCGACCATGCACCTCACAGCATTGAGGAGAAGTCACGTGGCCTGAAGGATAGTGCTATGGGCATTGTAGGTCTTGAGACAGCCTTTGCAGCGATGAACACACACCTTGTTAAGAGTGGTGTTATCTCGCTCGAGCACCTTATAAAGTTAATGTGTATAAACCCACGCAAGGTGTTCCGCATCGAGGGTGGTATCAATGTTGGCGATCGTGCCGACATCGTGTTGCTCGACACAGAGTGCCAGTGGCGTGTTGACAGCAACAAATTCTTCTCACAGGGCAAGATCACAATGTTCGACGGCCGTGAGATGGTGGGCGATGTAGCTATGACAATACATCGTGGCGAAGTAGTATACAAAAAGTAACAACAAATAATAAAAATCAAGAGTAGATGAAACCTTTTACCAAGAAACTTGTACTTGAGAACGGCAAGGAGTTTCCGGGCTATGGATTCGGCTCGAACCGTGTAACGGTATGCGAGATTGTATTCAACACCTCAATGGTGGGCTATCAGGAGATTGTTTCCGACCCAACGTACACCGACCAGATTGTAGTTATGACCTACCCACTTATGGGCAACTATGGCTTTATGGATGAGGACTTCGAGAGCAAGTTCCCAACCATGGGCGGTATGGTTGTTCGTGAGTTGTGCGAGGCACCAAGCAACTTCCGCTACACCAAGACCATGAACGAGACCTTCGAGGAGCTCGATATCCCAGGCATCTACGGCGTAGACACACGTATGATCACACGCATCATCCGCAACGAGGGTACTCAGAAGGCTGTGATTGTCGACATCAACACAACTACCGAGGAGGCTTTGGAGCTTATCCGCACCAGCGAGCCTCGCCACAACCAGGTGGAGAAGATCAGCTGCAAGAAGCGCTGGTTCTCACGTACGCCTAACCATAAGTGGGATGTAGTGGCTATCGACTGCGGTATAAAGTACAGCTTCATTCGCCAGCTCAACACCAAGGGTTGCAACGTGACTATCGTGCCTTTCGACACTACTGCCGAGGAGATTATGGCATTCAACCCAGATGGTATCTTTGTATCTAACGGCCCAGGTGACCCTGCCGACGTACCAAGCGTATGCAAGGCTATCGAGGCTCTGCGTGGTAAGTTGCCTATCTTCGGTGTTGACCTCGGTCACCAGATTATTGCAACTACCTATGGTGCTAAGAACGAGCGTCTGAAGTTTGGCCACCACGGTGCTAACCACCCTGTAAAGTGCCTTGAGAACAACAAGCTCGAGATTGTGTCGCAGAATCACAACTTCGTGGTTAACGAGGAGTCATTGGCAGGCACAGGCCTCAATGTAACTCACCGCAACCTTCTCGATAACACAGTAGCGGGCGTCGAGTCGCTCACCGACAAGGTGTTCTCAGTACAGTACCAGCCAGACTGCTCGCCTGAGGCAAGCAGCACATATCTTTTCGATAAATTCATTAAATTGATGGAGGACCAGAAAAATGCCTAAAAGAACAGATATTAAGAAAGTAATGGTTATCGGCTCTGGCCCTATCGTGATTGGCCAGGCTGCAGAGTTTGACTACGCAGGTACTCAGGCGTGTCTTGCACTCAAGGAGGAGGGTTATCAGGTTATCCTCGTTAACTCCAACCCAGCAACTATTATGACAGATACCCATATTGCCGACAAGGTATATATGGAGCCACTCACACTCGAGTATGTAGCTAAGATCATCCGCTACGAGCGTCCTGATGCTATCGTGCCAGGCCTTGGTGGTCAGACAGGTCTTAACCTTGCAGTACAGCTCGCTAAGAAGGGTATTCTCGAGGAGTGTGGTGTTGAGATTCTTGGTACATCGTTTACCTCTATCGAGGAGGCTGAGGACCGTGAGTTGTTCAAGGAGCTCTGCTTACGTATTGGCGAGCCAGTTATCCCATCGCACATCACAAACTCTATCGAGGAGGGTATCGAGGCAGCAAAGGAGATTGGCTACCCCGTAGTTCTCCGTCCTGCATTTACACTCGGTGGTACAGGTGGTGGTTTTGCAGACAACGAGGACGAGTTGCGCGATGTTATGCGTAACGCCTTGGCACTCTCGCCTATCCACCAGGTACTCGTGGAGAAGAGTATCAAGGGCTACAAGGAGATTGAGTTCGAGGTTATGCGTGATAGCAACGACACAGCTATCGCTATATGCTCGATGGAGAATGTTGACCCTGTAGGTATCCACACAGGTGACTCTATCGTTGTTGCTCCAAGCCAGACTTTGGCAGCTAAGGAGTACCAGATGTTGCGTTCAAGCGCCTTGAAGCTTATTCGTGCACTCAAGATCGAGGGTGGTTGCAACGTTCAGTTTGCACTTGACCCACTCTCATTCAAGTACTATATCATCGAGGTTAACCCACGTGTGAGCCGCTCATCAGCTCTTGCATCTAAGGCAAGTGGCTACCCTATTGCACGTGTAACGGCTAAGGTTGCTGTGGGTCTTACTCTCGACGAGATCCGTATTGCCAACACTCCAGCCAGCTTCGAGCCTACGCTGGACTACATCGTAACTAAGGTTGCTCGTTTCCCATTCGACAAGTTTAGCGATGCATCGAACGAGCTTGGCACTCAGATGAAGGCAACTGGTGAGGTTATGTCTGTAGGCCGTACTTTTGAGGAGGGTCTTTTGAAGGCTGTTCGCTCTCTCGAGACTGGTGTGTGCCACATCTACCACAAGAAGTTCGACTCTATGTCAATCGACGGTATCTTGGCATATATCCGCAAGGGCACTGACGATCGTCTTTATGCTATTGCTGAGCTTATCCGCCGTGGTGTAGATTTGTTGCACGTCTACGACAACACCAAGATCGACCTCTTCTTCCTCGAGAAGCTCAAGAATATCGTTGAGATGGAGCGCCAGATCAAGGAGAATGTCAAGGATGTCGAGGTGTTGCGTGATGCAAAGCGTATGGGTATCAGCGATAAGTTTATCGGCCAGCTTTGGGGCATGACTCAGAGCGAGGTATTCCTCATGCGTAAGCAGAACAACATCTTCCCAGTATACAAGATGATTGATACCTGCGCTGCAGAGTTCGACTCGAAGGTTCCATACCTCTATTCTACATACGAGCAGGAGAACGAGTCTGTCGTATCTGACCGCAAGAAGATCATCGTGCTCGGTTCGGGTCCTATCCGTATCGGCCAGGGTGTAGAGTTCGACTACTCTACTGTTCATGCTATCTGGGCTATCCGTGAGGCGGGCTACGAGGCTATCATCATCAACAATAACCCTGAGACCGTATCTACTGACTACACTACAAGCGATAAGCTCTACTTCGAGCCTCTCACTGTCGAGGATGTTATGAATGTTATCGACCTCGAGAAGCCTACTGGCGTAGTAGTATCGTTGGGTGGTCAGACTGCTATCAACCTTGCTAAGCCTTTGGCAGACCTCGGTGTTCAGATCATTGGTACAGGTATCGAGGCTATCAACAACGCTGAGGACCGCAAGTGTTTCGAGGCTATCATGCGTCGTGCAGGCATTCCACAGCCTGACGCTGAGGCTATCACCGACATTGAGCGTGGTGTTGCTGCTGCAGAGCGTATCGGCTACCCAGTGCTTGTACGTCCAAGCTACGTTCTTGGTGGTCGTGCAATGCAGATCGTATCTAACGAGGAGGCTTTGCGCCACTACCTCAAAACTGCCGTTGAGGTTAACGAGGATCAGCCAGTATTGGTTGATAAGTATATCATGGGTAAGGAGCTCGAGGTTGACGCTATCTGCGACGGCACCGACGTATTTATCCCAGGTATCATGGAGCACGTTGAGCGCACAGGTATCCACTCTGGTGACTCAATCAGCGTATACCCAACATTCAGCGTGAGCCAGAAGGTTAAGGATACTATCGTTGACTACACCATCCGCCTTGGTAAGGAGATCGGTATCATCGGTTTGTACAACATCCAGTTCATCGCCGACGATAACGACATGGTATATGTAATCGAGGTTAACCCACGTTCATCTCGTACTGTGCCATTCCTCTCAAAGGCTACAGGCACACCTATGGCAAACATCGCCACAAACGTAATGCTCGGCAAGAGCCTCAAGGAGCAGGGCATCAATGTCGTTGTACCTGAGGAGAAGAAGCGTTGGTATGTTAAGACTCCAGCCTTCTCATTTGCTAAGATTCGTGGCGTAGACTCATACCTCTCACCTGAGATGAAGTCTACTGGCGAGGCTATCGGCTACGACACATCATTGCGCCGTGCGTTGTACAAGTCATTGCAGTCTTCAGGCATGACTATCGCTAACTACGGTACAATCTTCGTATCTATCGCCGACGCTGACAAGCCACGTGCTCTGCCTATGATTCGTCGCTTCTACGAGCTCGGTTTCAACATCGAGGCTACAAGCGGTACTGCAACCTACTTGCGTGAGAACGGCATCCGCACACGTATGCTCAAGAAGCTCTCAGAGGGTTCAACCGAGATCTTCGACTCTATCCGCAAGGGCCATGTTAACTATGTAATCAACACCATCGATATCAACCAGCACAGCGCTCGTCTCGATGGCTACGACATTCGTCGTTGCGCCGTTGAGAACAACGTTACAATCTTCACTGCACTCGAGACCGTAAACGTGCTTCTCGACGTATTGGAGGAGATCACACTTGGTGTATCGACAATCGACGCTGAATAATGTATAAAAAGGATATATACACAATCTTGAGTAACGAACCTCTAACACCTGCGGTCTACCGCATGGTGTTGGAGGGCGATACCCAGTATATCACCCGCTCGGGACAGTTTATCAACATTGAGCTCGAGGGCAAGTTCTTGCGCCGTCCTATCTCTGTTTCGGACTACAACGACACTACTATTACAATTATATATAAGGTAGTGGGTAGCGGCACTGAGCAGATGCGCGAGATGCAGCCTGGCAAGAAGCTCGACATCCTCACCGGCTTGGGCAATGGTTTTTCAACAGACAACAACGCCCAGCGTCCACTTCTTGTAGGTGGTGGCGTGGGTGTACCTCCGCTCTACAACCTCTGCAAGCGACTCATCAGCGAGGGTAAGAAGCCAAGCGTAATTCTCGGCTTTAACACCGAGAGCGAGCTCTTCTACTTCGATGAGTTCAAGGCATTGGGCGTAGATGTATACTGCTCTACGGCTGATGGCTCGGTAGGTACTAAGGGTTTTGTTACCGACGCTATTCGTGAGAATAGTGTTGAGTTCGACTACCTCTACACCTGCGGTCCTCTGCCAATGCTCAAGGCGTTGTACGCTGCAACCGAGGTTGATGGTGAGTATAGCTTCGAGGAGCGAATGGGTTGCGGCTTTGGCGCCTGCATGGGTTGCACCTGCAAGACCAAGTATGGCAACAAGCGTATTTGCAAGGATGGTCCAGTATTAAAACGTGATGAGATTGTATGGTAAAGCACTTTGATACATCGGTTGAGCTTTGCGGCGTGAAGCTCATCAACCCTGTTATTCCCGCATCAGGAACATTTGGTTTTGGTCGTGAGTTCGCAGAGTACTACGATCTCGACTGCCTCGGTGCAATATCGTTCAAGGGTACTACTCGTGATGCACGCTTTGGTAATCCTACACCACGTATTGCCGAGTGTTCGGCAGGTCTTATCAACTCAGTAGGCTTGCAGAATCCAGGTATCGACAAGGTTATCGCCGAGGAGCTTCCTCACCTTCGTGAGATCTTCCACAACCCTATCGTTGCCAACATCAGCGGCTTCTCGCTCGAGGAGTACGAGGAGTGCTGCGCAAAGATTGACAAGGAGGATCAGGTGGAGATCATCGAGGTTAATGTATCGTGCCCTAACGTGCACAATGGCGGTATGAGCTTCGGTACACAGCCAGAGTCTGCTGCCGAGGTTACTCGTCGTGTTAAGGCAGTGACTACTAAGCCAGTATTCATCAAGCTCAGCCCTAATGTTACAGACATCGTGTCTATCGCACGTGCCTGCGAGGAGGCTGGTGCTGATGGTATCTGCTTGATTAACACACTGCTCGGCATGCGTATCGACACTATGCGCCGTAAGCCAGTTATTGCAAATAAGATGGGTGGTTTCTCGGGCGATGCTATCTTCCCTGTAGCCGTTCGCATGGTATACCAGGTGGCTAACGCTTGTAACATTCCAGTTATGGGTTGTGGTGGTGTGAGCTCTGCTTCGGACGTTATCGAGATGATGATGGCTGGTGCTACGGCAGTTCAGGTGGGTGCAGCAAACCTCAAGAATCCATACGCTGCTAAGGAGATTATCGAGGCTCTTCCTAAGGAGATGGAGCGTCTTGGCATTGAGCGCCTTAGCGACATTATTGGTATTGTAAAATAGTGAATAACAGAATATTATAAATTATTATGAGTAAGCGTGATGTAATTATTGCTTGCGATTTTAGCAGCAAGGAGCAGACACTTAACTTTTTGGATAAGTTCACAGGCCGCAAGCCATTTGTGAAGATTGGCATGGAGCTCTTCTATGCTGAGGGTCCTGAGATTGTACGCACAATCAAGGAGCGTGGTCACCGTATTTTCCTCGACCTCAAGCTCCACGATATTCCAAACACTGTGAAGAAAGCTATGTCTGTTCTTCGCAACCTCGACGTAGATATGACCAACGTACACGCAGCAGGTACTGTCGACATGATGAAGGCTGCTATCGAGGGTCTTACACGTGAGAATGGCACTCGCCCACTTCTTATCGCTGTGACTCAGCTCACCTCTACATCTGAGGAGCGTATGCAGCGTGAGTTGTTGATCGGCGCTTCGATCAACGACACTATCGTTAAGTATGCCGAGAATGCTAAGGCTGCAGGTCTTGATGGTGTAGTTTGCTCACCACTCGAGGCAGCTATGGTTAAGGAGGCTTGCGGCAAGGAGTTTATGACCGTAACTCCTGGCGTGCGCTTTGCTGATGGCGATGTTGGCGACCAGGTGCGTGTTACTACTCCTGAGCGTGCTCGTGAGATCGGCTCAGACTTTATCGTTGTGGGTCGTCCTATCACTGCTGCCGACGATCCTGTTGCAGCCTACGAGCGTTGCATGCGTGAGTTTGCCGAGGCATAAACTTAACATAATTAACCGAACGAATTAAAAATAAAAATATACTATGGAGAAGAAGATTGCAAAAGACCTTTTGTCTATCGGCGCTGTATTCTTGCGCCCTGAGCAGCCATTTACATGGGCAAGTGGTATCAAGAGCCCTATCTACTGCGACAACCGCCTCACACTCACAGCTCCTGAGGTACGTAACCATGTTGAGGAGGGCCTTGCTGAGCTTATCCGCAAGAACTACCCTGAGGTAGAGGTATTGATGGGTACATCGACTGCAGGTATCGCTCACGCAGCTATCACAGCAACTATCCTTAACCTCCCTATGGGTTATGTTCGTTCTGGCTCTAAGGACCACGGCCGTGGCAACCAGATCGAGGGTAAGTTGGAGAAGGGCCAGAAGGTTGTTGTTGTCGAGGACCTTATCTCAACAGCTGGCAGCTGCATCGAGGTTGTCGAGGCTTTGCGTGGTGCTGGTGCAGATGTTTTGGGTATCGTGAGCATCTTTACTTATGGCATGCAGAAGGGCTTGGATCGTTTGGCTGCTGCCGAGGCTAAGAACTATTCACTCTCAAACCTCGACGCTCTTGTTGAGGTTGCTGCCGAGGAGGGTTATATCAAGGCAGAGGACAAGGAGCGTATCCTTAAGTTCCGCAACAACCCATCTGACGAGTCTTGGATTAAGTAATTACTACACAGAATATTATAGATTTTGATATGAAGCATTTGATTGATCCTACCGACCTGTCGGTAAATGAGATTGCCGAGATTATCGCCTTAGCCCAGGATATCATCGCTAATCGAGAGAAGTATAGCGAGGTATGCCGAGGCAAGAAACTTGCCACACTCTTCTATGAGCCAAGTACACGCACACGACTGAGCTTCACCGCAGCCATGATGGAGCTTGGTGGCAACGTATTGGGCTTTGCCGATGCGAAATCATCGTCGGTATCCAAGGGTGAGACTGTTCAGGATACGGTGAGGGTTATCAACTGCTTTGCCGACATCATCGCCATGCGCCACAAGGTCGAGGGTGCTCCCCTTGCCGCTACCGATGTTACGTCGACACCTATCATCAATGCTGGTGATGGCTCACACAGCCACCCTACGCAGACCATGACCGACCTGCTTACTATCCATCGTGAGCTCGGCACTCTCAACAACCTCACTATCGGTCTTGTGGGCGACCTTAAGTATGGTCGTACGGTACACTCGCTTATCAAGGCTATGACACGCTACGAGAACACCAAGTTTGTGCTTATCTCGCCTCCAGAGTTGGCTCTGCCTGACTATATCAAGAGCGAGGTATTGGACCGCTATGGTGTGGAGTATCGTGAGTCTGCCGACATCGAGTCGGTTATCGGCGATGTCGATATCCTCTATATGACACGTGTTCAGCAGGAGCGTTTCACAGACCTCGAGGAGTATGAGCGTGTTAAGGATTGCTTCGTTCTCGATGCAGCTAAGATGCGTGGTGCCAAGGAGCGCATGGCCGTGCTTCATCCACTGCCACGTGTTAACGAGATTGCTATCGACGTTGATAGCGACCCTCGTGCAGCATACTTCCGCCAGGTGGAGAATGGCAAGTTTGTACGCATGGCACTCATCCTCAAGCTCCTCGAGTGGAAGGATGATGAGAGCCGCAAGTTTGACCATGGTGGCGAAGCTCTTGGTTGCAAGTGCCCTAACCCACTCTGTATCTCTAACCTTGAGCCTGTGCGTCGACGCTTTGAGAAGTGCGACGACGTGGTGCGCTGCGTATACTGCGAGTGGGAGGCTAAGTAAGCTGAAGCCACACGTTAAATCAAAAGAGCCTACCCCTTGTGGGATAGGCTCTTATCTTTTATATCTACCTCTATCTATTCTTGCTTTGTTGCTGCGTCTATGAAGCTGAGTATTGCGTCAAGGTCGGTAGGCGCAAACCAGCCAATGGACGAATCACGACGAAACCACGTGAGCTGGCGCTTGGCATAGCGGCGTGAGTTGCGCTTGATAAGTTCGATAGCCTCCTCAAGCGTAGAGTTGCCATCGAAGTAGTCGAATAGCTCACGGTAGCCCACAGTCTGCAGAGAGTTGAGCTCTCGGTAAGGTAGTAGTGCCCTGACCTCGTCGACAAGGCCATCGGTGACCATCATATCGACACGTCGGTTGATGCGGTCGTAGAGGATATCACGAGGCATATCAGTGCCTATCTTCACAATATTGAAATCACGCTCTGTGCTCCTGCCACTACGCAGCTCTGAGTAACGCTTGCCCGTAAGTAGACACACCTCGAGAGCACGCACAACACGCTGAGGGTTAGATATATCCATCTGCGAGGCATACTCTGGGTCGAGCTCACGAAGCTCCGCTACAAGCGACTCTACACCCTCTCTCTCAAGTCGTTGCTTAAGCTCCGAGCGAAGTTTCTCATCGGCCTCGGGAAGGTCGTCCATACCGTCACACAGAGCCTGGACATAGAGTCCCGAGCCACCTACGGCTACGACATACTCATGCGTCTTGAAGAGCTCATCAAGGCGTGCAAGGGCCTCCTGCTCGAAGCGTCCTGAATTGAACTCATCGTGGATATCTCTGTCGGCAATGAAGTAGTGCTTGGCAGCAGCCTGCTCCTGGGGTGTGGGCTGCGCTGTGCCGATAGCCATGCCACGATAAACCTGGCGTGAGTCAGTCGAGATAATAGGGGCAGAGAAGTGCTGCGCAAGCTCTACGGCAAGGGCACTCTTACCCGAACCCGTAGGGCCTACAACGACGATGAGTGTGCCTCGTTTAGAACTCATCATCGTAGCCATCGTCGCCATCAAACTCGTTGTAGTCGCTCATCATCTCCTCGAATATTGAGCCCGAATCCTCCGTTGCATCGGGGTCGTACTGGTCGGGCACGGGAGCATGCTCGAACGCTACACGTGGGTACTCGAGGTCGGCCTGTGGGCGCTGCATATCGAGCAACTCGAGGTAGTACGAGCGGTTGTTGAGCATATCGAAGGTGTAGATGAGGCGGTCGTGGAACTCGTTGTTCACCTCCATGAGGCGGACATTCTCCATGCAGCGAGGAACACCTGGGATATCCTCGCCCATATCAATCTCCGAAAACTCCTCGACAGGCTGCCACTCGGCATTAGACTTAAAGATAGAGACCATGCAGTCGTCATAGCCCAGAGCACTCAGGATGAAGCGATGAAACTCGCCAAGAGTCATGTCGGGATATACCTCGAAGTCGCGAACGAAGTTGTCGCTCTCGTCGCTGAGCATGCGATATTTGAAAACGATATTCATTGTACAAAGTGTTTATATTGATACAAAAGTAACAATAATTTATCAAACGACGATGCTACGGCGCCAAAATTTTGCGTTTATTAGCACCCCTATCACGTAAGATATTCTCCGTTTGGGTGCTAAAAGGTGAAGTTTAGCCACTCTGGGTTAAAATAAATATATAATAGTGGTTTGTTGATTACAAAAAAAGCACTATATTTGCATCATCATTGATAAGTCTTTAGCTCGCCTACGACCTTAGTAGCGTGAGCACCACATAATCTTTATAAATATTTGTATGCACGATTTGTCAACATTGGAGGGCAAAAATATTCACGAGCTACGTGAAATTGCACGAGTCTTTGGCATAACCCCATCGACAATGAAAAAGGGAGAACTCATAAGTCGCATCGTGGAGATCGCAACTCAGAGCAGCACCAAAGGCGAGGATACAAGCAACACAAACAACGAAATAGAGTCACAGAGTAGCGAGCCAGCACGCCGTGGTCGCCGCCCAAGAGTGAGTGGCGTGAAGGTTGGGGGCAATAGCAACACCCAGCGTGAGGTAGCAACAGAGATACCCGCAGAGAAGCCTATGCAAGAGCCTGTGGCTGAGCCAACCACTGCACCTGAGCAGGAGGCAGCGACACCTGCCGAGGAGAGCCACGAGCAGCGACAGCCCAAGCGCCGAGGACGTAGACCCAAGGGTGGCAACCAGCGACACGAGGAGAACAAAGCTCTGGAGAGCGTAGAGTCAAAACGTGACGAGGTAACGCCTGAGGAGCAGACAAGCTACGAGGCTCAAGCACCTGCGGAGCAGAGCAGCGAGGAGGTGGTGAGCGACCTTGCCAGCTTCATCCGTGAGTCGGACGAGGATGAGTTCATCAGCGAGGAGATAGAGCACGAGGTGCATGAGAGCGAGATTACCAAGGATGACTTCACGGCAATCATCGAGGGCGAGGGTGTTCTCGAAATTATGCCCGACGGCTTCGGCTTCTTGCGCTCGGCAGACTACAACTATCTCAACTCACCCGATGACATCTACGTGTCGCCATCGCAGATCAAACTCTTTGGACTCAAGGCGGGTGACACCGTAGCTGGATCTATTCGTCCACCAAAGGTTGGCGAGAAGTATTTTCCTCTCGTGCACGTGGAGCGCATCAACGGCCTCAAGCCTGAGCATGTGCGTGACCGTCAGCAGTTTGAGTACCTCACACCACTCTTCCCATCCGAGAAGTTCAACATCACTGGCAACGGACACAACAGCGTGTCGAACCGCATAATCGACCTCTTTGCCCCTATTGGCAAGGGTCAGCGTGCTATGATTGTGGCACAGCCTAAGACGGGTAAGACTATGCTTCTGCAGTCTATCGCCAACGCTATTGCCGACAACCACCCCGAGGTATATATGATTGTGTTGCTCATCGACGAGCGCCCTGAGGAGGTTACCGAGATGGCTCGCCACGTGAAGGCCGAGGTTGTGGCCTCGACATTCGACGAGCAGGCATCACGCCACGTGAAGGTTGCAGAGATGGTGCTCGAGAAGGCTAAGCGCATGGTTGAGAGTGGTCATGACGTGGTCATCTTCCTTGACTCTATCACTCGTCTTGCACGTGCATATAACTCCGTACAGCCAGCATCGGGCAAGGTGCTCTCGGGCGGTGTCGACGCAAATGCGCTACACAAGCCTAAGCGCTTCTTTGGTGCTGCACGTAACACCGAGGAGAAGGGATCGCTCACAATCATCGCAACAGCACTCATCGACACTGGCTCGAAGATGGACGAGGTTATCTTCGAGGAGTTCAAGGGTACGGGTAACATGGAGCTCCAGCTTGACCGCAAGCTCGCAAACAAGCGTATCTACCCTGCTGTCGACGTTGTGGCCTCTGGTACTCGTCGTGAGGATTTGCTTCTACCACAGAGCGTTATGCAGCGCACGTGGATACTCCGCAAGCACCTCTCGGATATGACTACGGTCGAGGCTATGGAGTTCATCCAGAAGCAGTTTAACCTCACACGTGACAACAACGACTTCTTGGCAACGATGAATCAGTAGTGGCCATGAGGTATCTTATAACACTCATAACAGCCCTCTTTGTGACCTTTAGCGCCTTTGCATGGGGCGCTAAGGGACATGACGTTGTGGCGTGTATAGCACAGCGAAACCTATCAAAAAGGGCCGAGAAGCGTATCACAACATTGCTCCAGGGTCAGTCGATGGTCTACGTGGCAAACTGGATGGACAACGCAAGCCACACACCAGAGTATGAGCATACCAAGACGTGGCACTATGTCAACGTGGAGCCCAGCGAGGGGAGTTACTACGACTCAGAGAAGGAGCCTAAGGGCGATGTTGTGGTGGCGATAGACTCAATCATAGAGCGCATAAAGAGTGGCGAGCTGAGCAAGGAGGAGGAGCGCATCGAGCTGATGATGCTCATACACCTTGTAGGCGACATGCACTGCCCTATGCACGCTGGGCACAAGAGCGACAGAGGTGGCAACAGCACCAAGGTGCGATATTTTGGTCAGCAGAAGAGTCTGCACACGCTCTGGGATAGCGACATTGTGGAGTCGGCACACCGCTGGAGCTACAGCGAGTGGGCTGAGCAGATAGATAGAGTGGGTCGCAAGCAGGAGCGTGAGATTCAGCAAGGCACGCCAAGTGAGTGGATAGAGGAGAGTGTTGCGCTGGTGGAGGATATATACAACAACAGCCCCACAAACCAAAACCTATCGTACGACTACGTGGCACGCTACGCCCCAGTCATCGAGCTCCAGCTGCTCAAGGGTGGTCTGCGCCTGGCAGCGATACTCGAGCAACTATACTAATCAATAACCTGAGATACGATGAATAGATTTAGTCTATTTACACTCCTTGCTCTGCTAACTATTAGCTGCAACAATGGTGGGCTGAGTGGCGAGGACGACACAACAATAGAGCCACCAAAGCAGGAGACTCCTGTGATTGAGTTTACAGGCTCGACAAGCTATGGCAACATCCACGAGGTAGAGCCCAACACCGAGTATACCACTATCGAGTTTGAGGTAGATACCCCATGGGTGCTCACCTTCGCAAGCTACAACAACGAGTCGACAGAGTGGATATCGGCCGACAAGACATCGGGCGAGGCGGGTAAGCATAGCGTAACGCTTAGAATGGAGCCCAACAACACCCCCGACAACCGCCTGGTGAGAGTGGAGATTCGCAACAAGAGTGTCTATGACTCTACACGTGTTACAGACATCAATGTCGACGACATGATCAATACCATTCAGGGCGTATGCTACATGGTGTCGATACTGCAAAATAGATACTACGCCGATAAGTATCCCGTGGGTGTGAGAGTAAATCTCAATGCTGGATATAATCTCAAGGAGCTCATCGACGAGTATGTCGAGGAGAAAAATATCAGCTACGATGATATTGAGTATCTGGATGTTAGGGGCAACCTGGGTAATAGCACACATATCGACTCGAACTACGACTTTATCAACAACAGCCTCACCAACCTCAAGGAGCTGGACCTCTACCATGCCGACATGATAGAGATTCCGGTGGGTGCCTTCATGGGTAATAGGTCGATACACTACATCACCCTGCCCCATTACCTGCAGTCGATTGGCGACAACGCCTTCATGAACTCCGAGCTGCGTAATGTCAACCTTAGAATTCCACCCCATGTGGAGTACGTGGGCATGAACGCCTTTGCTGGCACGCAGATTGGAGGCTCAGTCATCATAGGCACAAACACCGGCTTTATAAGCATCATGGACGATGCCTTCAACACCCCCTACATTTTCACCGTGGTATTCAAGGAGGGCATGAGCATCATCGAGGGCGGCAAGAACACCTTCAACCCTGCACTCTCATTCATGATTCTGCCCGAAACGCTCATGGAGATAAGACACTGGTATCTGAACAACGTGGGAATTATCTGCTGCTACGCCATCGACCCACCACATATTATCGACTCGATACTCATGCAGCCAGATCGTGTAGGCGGCGTGCTGGTTCCCGTAGGCTCCTACCTCTTCTATACCGACCCATACGACCCCTGGAACAACCTGCCTATCTACCCCGCTCTTTAGTGGATGTCAGTCATTTAGCACGATTACATCAAGCACTACAACACAACAAATACTCACATAACAACCAACACGGGTTACGTTTTTGTAACCCATGACATCAAGGAGAACTCAGATGTATTGGTAGTGGTCAAATGAAACACGGGTTACGTTTTTGTAACCCATGACATCAGAGGAGGCTCAGGCATATTGGTAGTGGCCAAAACAAACACGGGTTACGTTTTTGTAACCCGTGTTTGTTTATGGGGTGAGTTATTCTTATTGAGATGTTTTATGGAGGTTAGAGAGAATAGTGCATGGCAGAAGACGAGTGTTACGGTTGCCACAAGCTCCACAGACACAAGGGTTACGTTTTTGTAACCCATGACATCAAGGAGAACTCAGGCGTATTGGTAGTGATCAAATAAAACACGGGGTACGTTTTTGTAACCCGTGTTTGTTTATAGAGGTGTGCTATTCTGGTTGGGGTGTTTTAGAGAGATTAAGTAGGTTAAAGCACGGTAGAATAAGAACATCTCAGTTACCAAGAACTATAATTTTGGCACGGGGTACTACCAACCCTCAAACAAACGCCCATCCAACTTCATGGGTTACAAAAATGTAACCCGTGACAAAAGGGGCGTTACTACCCTAACAGCAGAGGTATTTTCCAGAAATACATGGGTAACAAAAACGTAACCCACGATAATATGTGGGTATATAACAACATAATGTAATCTCCCGGACTACACAGGTAACAAAAACGTAACTCATGATATTAGAGGACACTTCTACGGGTTGGGCAGTAACAACCAAACACGTGGGTTACAAAAAAGTAACCCGCAACATCGGAGGGCACTCCTACGGATAAGGTAATACACCTCAAACTCATGGGTTACAAAAACGTAACCCATGACATCAGAGGAGGCTCAAGCGTATTGGCAGTGACCAAATAAATCACGGGTTACAAAAAAGTAACCCATGACATCAGAGGAGGCTCAAGCGTATTGGCAGTGACTAAATAAATCACGGGTTACAAAAAAGTAACCCATGACATCATAGGAGGCTCAGGCATATTGGTTGTAACCAAATAAAACACGGGTTACAAAAAAGTAACCCGTGATATCAGAAAGGACTCAATCACATGTGGGGATAACACTGAAAACATGGGTAACGTTTTTGTAACCCGTGTTTCTGTTTTAGTATAGACTTTGAGAAGGTGTGGGCGTGAACATAAACACGGACATGAGCGTGGGTATGAACACGGCAGCTCGGTTAGCCTCGGGTGTTGTAGTCGGCGTTGATAAGATTCATAGCCTTGAGAAACTTATGGACGTAGATATATGGGCCCACGACGATACAAGAGCCGAGGATGCCCCACAACCAGAAGTCCAAGGCATCGAACGAGTAACTGATAGATCTGCGTCTAAGCTCAGCGCCCATGCGGTTAGAGATTCTGTGGCACCAGACAAATGAGGCGATACCAAACGTGAGCCACGAGAAGATGAAGCATATCAGGCAGAAGTGCATGGTGCTCTTGCCATCATGACGACTCGCCACAACATTGATCTCGCTCGAAATACGAGAATAGACAACAATCGGATAGATACCGAAAGTGAGCATGCCAAAGATAAGAGTCTTAAACAAACCTCGGTTGGTTGGGTGCTGTAAATTTGGAGGCAGTGGCTGATTTACCATATTCATAATTACCAAGTTATAAGGTTTTACCTAATCTATCTGTTTATATTGCGTTGCACCTCGCTATACATGGCGTTGCGAGCCTTGGTCTTGGCGGTATTGAGGCGTTTGAGAGCCTTGGCCTCGGCAGCGGTATCTCCCGAATTGCGGGCAGCAGCAACGGCGTCGTAGAGTGTCCATAGTGCATACTGCTCGGTGGCACGGCGCTGTGCCTGGGTATAAGCCTCGGCGATAGCCTCGGTATCGGCCTCATTGTCGGCATAGGCATGATTGTAGCCATCGACAATATTCCAGTAGCCACGGGTGAAGTCGGGGAAGGCTACCGAGGCGCAGTTGTTGTCCATAGAGAGCGCACCAAGCTCGGCAAGTGAGCACCACTCAGCCATGTCGTAGACATCCATATCGAGCGGAAGGCCATTCTGGAGGCAGTAGACAAGGCGTGCATCCATAATGTAGTCCATGCCACCATGGCCCATCTCACGACCTCTCTCGCCAAACTTTGCCAATATAGGGTGGTAGTAGGCATCGAGCACGGCGTTGCGCTGCTCGTGGCTAAGGAAGCTATGTGCCGAGAGGTTGTCCATCTGCGGTGCATCATCACGCTTGAGCGACTCGCCAGAGAGTGCGAGCTCTGCCGTTGGGTACTTGGTAGCATAGCCCCTGGTGCCTGTGAGCTTGAACAGGCGGTTGTAGGGCTGCGGGGTCATGACATTGTGCTGAATCTCAACCACCTTGCCACGTGCCGTGCGCATGAGCGTTGTGGTGTGGTCACCATTGCGGAAGTCGGTGCACTCCTCGCCCATGCGGCTCTCGACAAGCTCCTTACCCACGAAGCTCTCGGTATCCATGGCCACGAGTGTGGTGAAGCGGTCGCCACGGTGTATATCCATGCACTGGGCAACAGGACCGAGGCCATGTGTGGCATAGAGGTCGCCACGATTCTCCTTGTTATACTTCAAGCGCCAGTGTAGCTCGTCGACATCATCATCCTCTGGGTCAAGCCAGTATGAGTCCCAGAACTCGTCGAGAGTGTGGATATAAGCACCCTCGGCACGTACTATCTCGCCAAAGACTCCCTGCTGGGCCATGTTGAGCGCTGTCATCTCGAAATAGTCGTAGCAGCAGTTCTCGAGGATGAAGCAGTGCAGACGTCGTTGCTCGGCAAGGTCGATAAGCCTCCAGCACTGCTCGAGATTCATGGCCGAAGGTACCTCGATAGCCGTGTGCTTGCCGTGCTCCATGGCACACTCAGCAACGGGGAAGTGGTGGTTCCAGTCGGTGGCGATATATACAAGGTCGACATCCTCACGGCTACATATAGCCTCGTAGCCACGCTCGCCCCAGTAGATGTCGGCAGGCATCAAAGACTCGTTTCTGAGGAATTTCTGGCATGCCTCGGCACGCTCCCTCTCGTAGTCACACAGGGCGACAACCTCGACACCAGGGATGCAACTGAAGCGCCACACGGCCCATGGGCCACGCATACCAAGGCCCACAAACGCCACACGCACGTTGCGTATAGGTGCCACGCTGAGCCCCACGACATGCTCCTGACCCTCGGCACGCTCGGGGGTATCTACGACGATAGTGCCACCATCCCAGTGCCACGACGTGGTACAAGATAGCGACTGCGCAGATGTTGGATTGATAGCCACGGCCATAAGCGCCACCACGCCCAGGGCCAAAACCTTGATTGCTCTCATATCTTCAAGTTATTGTGTTTCAGACTATATGGCTCGAACTACGATGCTACAAACGCACCTTTTGAAGCTCTTCGCCAAGCTTGTGTAGATAGTTCTCGATATCCATCAGACGCTCAAACGAGGGGCGCTTTTTGCCGCTAACATACTGACGCATGAGCACCGGATTGATGTTCATGCCCTTGGCCACCTGCGTAACATTGAGTTCGGGAAACCTCTCGAATAGAACCTCTATAACATTGTCGTAAGTTGTGATATTTTCCATAAAAATAATTTTTCTGCAAGTTACAAATTATTTCTCACCCGTGCAACTTTTCAACGAGGTGGGTTACAAAAAAGTAACCCGTGATATCAGAGGGCACTCCTTCGGATCAGGCAGTAACAACCAAACACGTGGGTTACAAAAACGTAACCCGCAATATCAGGAAGGACTCAATCACATGTAGGGATAACACTGAAAACATGGGTTACAAAAACGTAACTCGAGATATCAGGAAGGACTCAATCACATGTGGGGATAACACTGAAAACATGGGTAACAAAAACGTAACCCGTAACACCAAGGGGCACTCCTACGGATAATACAGCAACCCCAAAACACATGGGTTACAAAAACGTAACCCGTGATATCAGAGAGCACTCCTACGGATAAGGTAGTACACCTCAAACTCATGGGTTACAAAAACGTAACCCATGATATCATAGGGCACTCCTACAGGTTAGGCAGTAGCAACCAAAACGTGGGTTACAAAAACGTAACCCGTGACAAAGGGGCGCTACTACCCTAACGGCAGAGGTATTTCCAAGAAATACATGGGTTACAAAAAAGTAACCCGTGTTGGTTGTGAGGGTATATCATTCGGGTGGGATGTTTTAGGGAGGTTAGGGAGAATAGTGCATGGTAGAAGACGAGTGTAAGAGGTACCACAAGCTTCACAGACACATGGGTTCGTTTTTGTAACCCGTGGTTGTTTATGGGGTGTGCTATTCTGGTTAGGTTGGTTTGGGGATTTGGGAAGAGGTCAGGGAACACCAATGGGTAACAAAAAAGTAACCCGTGATTGTGTGGAGTGGTAGTATTCTGTGGGGAGGGAGATTAGGGAGATTAAGGAGTTTAGTGATGGGCACACCAGAGTATCGGGAGATAATGCTCAAACACATGGGTTACAAAAACGTAACCCGTGATATCGAAGGGGACTCAGGTGTATTGGTAGTGGCCAAATAAAACATGGGTTACAAAAACGTAACCCGTGATATCAGAGAGCACTCCTACGGATCAGGCAGTAACAACCAAACACGTGGGTTACAAAAACGTAACCCGTGATAATATGTGGGTGTATGACAACAAGATTTACTCTCCCAGACTGCATGGGTTACAAAAACGTAACCCGTGATATCAGAAGACACTCGTACGGGTTAGGCAGTAACCACCAAATACATGGGTTACGAAAATGTAACCCGCATCAACGTGGGGTTGTCGCACGTATTTGAGGATTAAGTTACAAACTACCTATTAAATCTCTCAGACTACACGGGTTACAAAAACGTAACCCGTGATAGTGTGGGGAGGGGAAGGGGGAGGGTGAGGTGGCAGGGAGTGGGGATATGGGGAAAGGAGATACAAATAGAGGGAGGAACTGGCGAGAATAGACGGCAAGGGGCACGGCAGTAACAGATTAACACACTAACATGGGTGTTATTGGTGTTAATCGTGTTACTGATATCGGCGAGGGTGGGCTTATCTCGTAGCTTAGGGTCACGTTGAGCCACAGCCGTGCAAACACTAAAGGCTACCAACAAATGGTAGCCTTTGGGTGTATGAGATGTGTCAGCTTATCGGCCGGACTCGGCGATGGCGTGGCGGATCATCTTATTGAGGTTGTCGGCCTTGAGGAGCTCCTCGAGTGTGAGGTGCATGCGGTAGCGCCAGTAGTGGCGTGAGTTAGCAGGCACGTTGATACGCTCGTCGTGTGGGTTCTCTCGGCGCAGGGTGCCGTCCATGGCCATCCAGTCCTGGAGTGGTAGCACGGTGAGCATTGCGGGCGACTTGAGGTGCTGGGCAATGACCTGCTCGGCAATCCATGGCTCGCAGAAGTATGGTGCATCGCCCCAGGCGCCAAGGACCTGGTTGTAGAAGCGCTGGGTAACACCTCGATCCTCCTCCCACCATGCACGCAGAGGGTTCATGTCGTGCGTACCCGTAGTGCAGATAGAGAGGTATGGGTAGTCGTTAGTTGAGCCGAACTCGACCTTAGGGTCCTTAGGCATGCGCTGGATCTCGAGCGAGAGTATCTGCTCTCGTGCCATTACCGAAGGCACGCAGTCGGGGATCATGCCGAGGTCCTCGCCACATACGAGCATACGTGTAGCCTCGGTGAGTGGTGGTAGCTTCTTCATAGCCTCCCACTGCCAGAAGTCGTTGTGGCGGCGGTAGAAGAAGTCGTCATATAAGCGGTTGTAAGCCTCCTTCTGCTCGTCCGAAAGCCAGCGGTAGCAGTCGGTGTTGTAGGCAGTGATGCGTGGGTGGTAGTGGCCTGGTTTAATCTTATCCTCGACAAAGAGCACGTTGTCAGTTTCAGCGATGTTGCCCACATGCCAGTGCTCGAAGTTAAAGCCGTAGCTACGAATCTCCTCCACGCTATATGGGAGTGCTGGGTTGAAGCGACCAAGCAGGGCGTTCACGGCGTCGAGAGGTATCTCCCAGATGCGGAAGAAGCCCAGGATATGGTCGATGCGGTAGGCGTCGAAGTACTCGGCCATCTTCACGAAGCGAGCACGCCACCAGGCATAGCCATCCTCGGCCATCTTAGCCCAGTTGTATGTTGGGAAGCCCCAGTTCTGGCCCATAACCGAGAAGTCATCGGGTGGAGCACCTGCCGAAGAGTCCATGTTGAAGAGCTCGGGGTATACCCATGCGTCGACACTTGTGCGTGAGATACCGATAGGGATATCGCCCTTGAGCACCACGCCATTGGCATGAGCATAGTCACGCACCTCGCGCAACTGCTTTGCGAGGTGGTACTGCACGAAGTAGTGGTACGACACAGCCTCGGCGTTCTCCTTCTCATATTTTGTGGCCTTAGCCTTGGTGTACTTAGCCATAGTGCCCCACTCCTGGAAGTTAGGCGTACCCTTAGCGTCACGCAGGGCGCAGAAGATAGCGTAGGGGCGCAACCACTCCTCATTAGCCTCGAGGAAGGCCTTGAACTCCTTTGAGGCAAGGGTCTTCTTACCCGACTCGGCGAAGATGAGGTGGAGGTATTCGTTCTTGGCGTTGTTCACACGCTCGTAGTCTACGTTAGGCAGTGCGTTGAGCTCCTTGCCCAGGGCCTCGAAGCGCTCCTGAGCCTTGTCATCCTTGAGTGTACCCACCAAAGGGAGGTGGAGGAACTGAGGGTGGAGTGCGAATGTAGAGTTGGCGTTGTAGGGGTATGAGTCCTGCCAAGTACCCGTCATTGTGGTGTCGTTGATAGGCAGAATCTGGATGATAGACTGACCCGTAGCCTTAGCCCAGTCGACCATGAGGCGTAGGTCGTTGAACTCACCCACACCGAAGCTACTCTCAGAGCGCAGAGAGAATACGGGGATGGCGACACCTGCGCCACGCCAAGGCTTGGAGTCGAAGCGTGGACGTAGACCCTCCACCACGAGTGCCTCGTCGCTATTCACCGTGTCGTTGAAGTAGTAGTTCTCGCCCGACTGCCATGCTACGACATTGCCCGACTCTGTGTCGACGATGACGAACTTATAGGCAAAAGGTGTCTTGGGGGCTTTGAAGCGTGCGCTCCAGATAGGTGCCTGGGCATCGTTAAGCTTGATGCCCTTAGCCACATCCCAGTTACCGAGGGCCTTGCCGTCGCCCACAAGTACCACGCTCTCGTTTGTGCGCACCGTAGCGATGTCGGCACGGAGTGTGACATATCCATCTGCCACACCCTGAGCCTTCTTGCGTGCTGGGCGTGCGAATACTCCGTCGGTGAACATTGACGAGTGGAACGAGCGGTCATGGGGCATATCATTCCAGCGGTCCTGGATGCGGATATTAGTAGCCTTCTTGTCGATAGATAGTGTGTGCTCGCCACCCCACTCACGGCGTAGGAGCGTGTCGCAATGGCGCACCTCGTAGTGGTACGAGAGCTCCGAGATACCATTCAGCTTAAGCTGTGCTACCCACTGGGCGTTGCCTACATAGGTCATAGGGTACGCCTTAGCCACGGGTGCACCAACAACCACATATAGATCCTGGCCATACGCAGTGTTATACTCCAATCTAAGGTCTAAAACCATACATTATTATATTTAGTTGTTAGTAATTATCTTATTCGGTGCCGAGGATAAGCGACTTAAGTTCGGCGCAACTCTGCTCGGGGTTATGCGCATCGAAATGGTATCCATGCCAGCCACGCTCACGTGCCGCCTCGACATTGGCACGGCGGTCATCTATGAAGAGTGTTTCGTGGGGAATGAGAGAGTAGCGGCTCTCCAGACGAGCGTATATCTCTGCCTCGGGCTTTACGACATGCTCCTCGCACGACACCACCTCGCCATCGAAGTGGCGGTAGACGGGTTGCTGACGCAGGAACTCTATGAACTCCAGCGACATATTCGAGAGTACATAAAGTCGTAGTTGAGCACGTTTGAGCTCCTCGATGAGCTCTACGGTAGAGGGTATCGCCTCCTGGGTGATGATAGAGCGGCGGAGGTTTGTGTCTGCCAAATCTCTGCTACACGAGTTATACTCCGAGAGCGATGTGAGCACCTCGTCGTACGACACCACGCCACGGTCGTAATCCTCCCAGAACTTGGGCATTTGGGGTAGGTAGATGTAGGAGAAGAACTCCACAAACTCACGCTCGAACTTACGGGGGTCACGAGCAAAGAGCACTCCACCAAGGTCAAAGACTATATTTCGATATCTACACATAATACTACAAATATAGTCATAATCGACCAAATATGCAAAAATAGTGGCTATTTTTTTGCTGAGTGGCGCTATCGGGGCGACGAGTGGTTGGCTACACCAGGTCGGCGATGTCACTCCCTCTCTCTCTACCCTCCATAAAGTGCGACACACGCCATTTGAAGCCCACCTCACGGGCAATCGGCTCTATGCGCCTCGTCCACTCCTCGAAGCCTCGCCCCTCGTCGGGAAAGAGTATCACACTACGCCCCTTGAGGGGTGCTAAACGCTCGGCAGTGAGCCCCGACATGGAGTCAACGGCAACCCACACATACTCAGGCATTAGGATAGCGCCAACGTGAGCAGTTTTGTAGGCCTCGACAACGGCCACGGGAGCATGTGGCGACTCGGCTAAGAGGTGCTCGCCATAGAGGCACTGCGTGAGCTCCCACCCCTCGGGCAGTGCCCCCTCACGGCGCATGAGGGCGTGTATCCAGTCTATCGACCCTGGCTCTTTGAGGCGCTTACCCGTGGTGGCGTCGTAGCGCATGCACTTACCCGTGCGGATACGCCCAAGGCGGTCTATCTGCCAGAAGATTGTCCAGTCGTCCGAGGCTCCGATGTGGTATAGGCGCATGATGCGTAGCGTGTCGGCACGACCATAGTGCGCCATGAGCCACTCGGTGTGTGGCGACTCCTTGTATTGTGTCCTAAGCAGGAGCGTGTCGGGGAGTAGCGAGGGGGATTTAGGCTTGGGTGGTGGTTGAGGTGGCGTAGGTTTAGGTGGTGTGTACGAGTGTGTTGTGTTGTGCTCTTTGAGCCAGGGGTTATCCTCAAAGTATTGACGTGGGGTGTAGTGGTAGCCACACTTATCCAGGCGTGAGCACTTGCCCACATCGGGGCTTAGGTGTGCATTGTTGTTGTGCGTGTCGACATAACGGCTGAAGACACGCTTGCGGCCACATCGGGGGCAGACATAACGGCTCCCTGGGCCATGGTAGCGTTCAAGGGTAAATCGGTGCATAGGTTTAGGGGTTTTTCTTTTTTTCATTCATTCAAAAACCCCATGCATTGAAAAAATGAAAAAAAGTAAGTATCAGGGAGAGTAGGTAGGTCGGGGTGGGATGCTATCAATAATAATATCACTGATATGTTACTATGTGTTACTATGAGTTAGAATGGGTTTCTATATTAACCCATCGAAACTCATAGATACTCATTATCTCCCACTGAGATTTTCGCTTGTTTTTTTTTTTTCAAAACATAGGGTTTTTGAAAAAATGAAAAACTAATTAAGCATATTCCATACCGTCGTCGGACTCTTATACCCCAGCGCATCGGCAATCTGCTGGAGGGTCATGCCCTGGTCACGCAGAGCACGGGCCTGAGCAAGACGGTCATCTACATCCGCATCTCGCTCTTTTAGAGCACCAAAGGGCACTCTATCTCCAGTAGCGATGAAGTTAAGCCCAGGGGTGAACATCAGCACAAACGACTCGTGCTTAAACTCCTTGGGTAGGTAGTTGCCCTTCACGACGCAGAGGTGGCGTAGGTCGTGATTTACGGGGTCGTGTCTTAGCTCAAACATCACACGCATCTTGGCCTCAAAGCCCTGAGAGCCAATGGCATTATGCTTCGAGGGCGAGAGCACCTCGGTACGCTTACCCGTGTGGTGCAAGAAGATGATGAGCGTGGAGTGGCGCTGGGCCAACTGCGAGAAGACGTTGAGGTAGGAGCGCACACGGTTGTTCTCGTTCAGCGGACCCGTGTATAGGTCGGCAAAGGCGTCGATAACGACAAGGTCGGCAGGGCGCTCCTCGAGGCTCTTGTCGAGGGTATCTACGAGGTTCTCGGTGTCGAAGATAAAGTCGAGTGTGGAGTATGCATCGTGAGGTGTTCCGAGCTCGGCTATCTGCTTGCGCATCAGCGAACTAACGGCGTTTACATCATCTTCGGTAGAAACATAGATAGCACGCCCATGTCGGGGGTTGAGTTTGAAGTCGAGGTAGTGTCCAGCACCCGAGGCCACGGCCATGGCAAGACCTCTGAGGAGGGTCGACTTGCCCGAGTCCGACGTGCCCACAAGCGCCGTGACACCCACCCTGGGAAGTATAGGCTCGAGCAGACACTCCAGCTCCTCGGTGGGGCTAATCAACATCTCGTAACCGTTGACAAGATACTTGCGAAAGGTCTGGTTTTCAACTTCTTGCTCTCGGCGCAACTCATCGCACAAGCGCATAGTATCCTCACGCAACTGCGTAATCAAATTATCGTTCATAGTATTAAAGGGTTTAGTATTTGAATAAATGTAGTTGTGTGTGCGTTCAAGAACTGAACCACGGTGCAAATATACAACATTAAAAAGGGGATATTTTCCACACTTTATGTAAAAATGATGTTTCGAAGAGTTTGCACTTTCGGATTTTATTGTTATCTTTGTGCGTTTTATATAGAATATATAAATAATATCAATTATATGAGTACCGATCAGGAAAAAGTGATGAAACACGAGGAGGAGTATTCGGCGTCGAATATCCAGGTCCTCGAAGGTCTTGAGGCTGTCCGTAAGCGCCCCGCAATGTACATCGGCGACATCGGCGAGAAGGGTCTGCACCACCTTGTTTACGAGGTTGTGGACAACTCTATCGACGAAGCCTTGGCTGGCTACTGCACCGACATCTACGTGACTATCAACGAGGATAACTCAATTTCGGTAAAGGATAACGGCCGTGGTATCCCTACCGACTTCCACGAGAAGGAGGGCAAGTCGGCTCTCGAGGTTGTGCTCACCGTGCTCCATGCTGGTGGTAAGTTCGACAAGGGTAGCTACAAGGTGTCGGGAGGTCTTCACGGTGTGGGTGTGTCGTGCGTGAATGCACTCTCAACACTCCTCGTCGCAGAGATCCACCGTGGTGGCAAAATCTACAAACAGACATACTCTAAGGGTACACCTACCTCAAAGGTAGAGATCGTGGGCGACTGCGAGGATCGTGGTACGACAATCACCTTCAAGCCCGATGGCGAGATCTTCACACTCACCACAGAGTATAAATACGAGATCCTGGCTAACCGCCTTCGTGAGCTTGCGTTCCTTAACAAGGGTATCCACCTCACACTCACCGACCACCGTGTGAAGAACGAGGAGGGAGAGTCACTGAGCGACCACTTCTACTCGGAGCATGGCTTGTCGGAGTTTGTGGAGTACCTCGACGCCACACGTGGCCAGAAGATTATCGAGAAGATCATCTACCTCGACACCGAGGAGAGTGGCGTGCCCGTTGAGGTCGCTATGCAGTACAACGACTCATACTCGGAGAACGTACACTCATACGTTAATAATATCAACACTATCGAGGGTGGTACCCACCTTACGGGCTTCCGCTCGGCGCTCACACGTACGCTGAAGAAGTATGCCGAGGAGAGTGGCATGCTGGCAAAGTTGAAGTTCGACATCTCGGGCGATGACTTCCGTGAGGGTCTTACAGCCGTTGTGTCGGTCAAGGTTGCCGAGCCTCAGTTCGAGGGTCAGACCAAGACCAAGCTGGGTAACGACGAGATCGCTGGCGCAGTGAACCGTGCCATGTCTGCCGCACTTAGCCTCTACCTCGAGGATAACCCCAAGGATGCTAAGGCTATCGTTCAGAAGGTGATCCTTGCCGCCCAGGCTCGCCATGCCGCACGCAATGCTCGTGAGGCCGTGCAGCGCAAGACCGTGTTGTCGGGTGCTGGTTTGCCTGGTAAGCTCGCCGACTGCACCAGCCGTGACCGCTCTATCGCCGAGATCTTCTTCGTCGAGGGTGACTCTGCGGGTGGTACTGCTAAGCAGGGCCGTGACCGCCACTTCCAGGCTATCATGCCTCTGCGTGGTAAGATCCTCAATGTCGAGAAGGCCCAGGAGCACCGCATGTGGGAGAACGAGGAGATCAAGAATATGTTTACAGCCCTCGGTGTCACTATCGGCACTGCCGAGGATAGCAAGGCACTAAACCTCGAGAAGCTCCGCTACGACAAGATCATCATCATGACCGATGCCGATGTCGACGGCTCACATATCGCCACACTCATGCTCACCTTCTTCTTCCGCAAGATGAAGGCGCTCATCGAGAACGGACATATCTACATCGCTACCCCACCGTTGTACCTCGTTAAGAAGGGCAAGATGGAGCGCTACTGCTGGACCGACAAGGAGCGTGACGAGATCGTTGCTGAGTTCGGCACCAAGGGTGTTCACATCCAGCGCTACAAGGGTCTTGGTGAGATGAACGACGAGCAGTTGTGGGACACTACGATGAACCCCGAAACACGTATCCTTCGCCAGGTAACAGTCGAGAATGCCGCCGAGGCCGACCGCATCTTCTCAATGCTCATGGGCGACGAGGTGCCACCACGTAGGGAGTTTATCGAGAAGAACGCTCACTACGCCAACATCGACGCATAAGAGAACAAGGGGCTGGGCCGCGAAGGCAAAGCCCCTTTTATTCACACTATCAACCAGATATCACTATGAAGGTAACAGTTATCGGCGTAGCTGGTGGCACAGGCTCGGGCAAGTCTACCCTTGTCAAGCGCCTCCAAGAGGCCTTTGGCGACAACGTAGCCACCCTCTGCCACGACTACTACTACAAGGCTCACCCCGAGCTCACACATGAGGAGCGCACCACACTCAACTACGACCACCCCGCAGCCTTCGACACCGACATGCTCGTGGAGCATATCCGTGCGCTCAAGTCGAATGTCCCGATCGAGCACCCTGTCTACTCCTTCGTGGAGCATAACCGCACCGAGGAGCGTGTTACGGTCAAGCCCTCAAGGGTTATTATAGTTGACGGCATCTTAATCTTTGAGAATAAGGAGCTTCGTGAGCTCATGGACATCAAAGTATTCGTAGACACCGACGCCGACATACGCCTTGCCCGCCGCATCCTGCGTGATGTATCGGAGCGTGGTCGTTCGATGCAGAGTGTCATCGACCAGTACACCACCACCGTCAAGCCTATGCACGAGGAGTTTGTCGAGCCCTCGAAGAAGTATGCCGACGTCATCATCCCCGAGGGTGGCTTCAACTCCGTTGCCGTGGGTATGATAATCGAGAACATCCGCTCACTCATCGTTAACGACTAATGAACACAGCACTCATCATCATCGCCATCGCCTCGGGCATCGTAGGCCTCATTGGCGCCGTTGTGCCCATCATCCCTGGCACGCTCATCTCCTACGCAGGACTCCTCGTGGTGTCGTTCACCGAGGGCTCGGATATAGGTGTAGCAAAGCTTGTGGTGTGGGGCGTTATCTCCGTCGTAGTCATCGTCTTAGACTACATCCTCCCCGCCTTTCTCAGCAAGCGCTTTGGCGGTACTAAGTGGGGCAGCTGGGGTGCTACCATAGGCACACTCTTAGGGCTCTTGTTCGGTCCCGTGGGCATCATCCTCGGCCCCTTTGTGGGTGCTGTTGTGGGTGAGATGCTCCACGAGCAGCTCGAGTTCCGCGAGGCTCTTAAAGTGGGCTTCGGCTCCATGCTCTCCTTCCTCGTGGGCACACTCTTCAAACTGATTGTCGGCTTCGTGCTGATATACTATATTATTAGCGACATACTCTAAATTATTTGCGACATACTCTAACACCATGAAACGATACCTAACACTCGTGGCTGCACTCCTCATGCTGGCAGCCTGCACAACCACAACACCGACCGAGCGATATGTTGTCCTCGTGTCCGAAGATGTCACCACCGACCAGGAGTGGATGGCCGTAGCCGAGCGCCTCAGCCTCATTCACTCGGCAGATATATTGAGCTACACAGCCTCGCCTACCGAGCTTGTCGACACCCTACGTCAGCTTGAGCCCCGCTACGTGGCTATCGTGGAGCGTCCCGAGAACATCGGCCGTGACTACGTTATGAACTTCCACCAGGCGAGCCGCACCCTCGACGATGATATCTATGCCGACTTCTTCTGGGGCATCATCACGGGTTACAACGCCGACTCAGCCATGCGCATGGTCGAGAATAGCACACAGCCACTCGTCATAAAGGATGCTGTTGCCACAATCATGGAGCTCAACTCGGCAAAATGGTTCGACAACTACGCCTGGATCGACGACCACACCAAGGGTCTTTGGGGCACCAAGCGAGGCCGCAATGCCGAGATCATCACCGACACCGTGGCTCCCGAGCAGGTGCTCCGCAAGTTCACCGACCTATATAAAGAGTTTAACCCCGACCTCGTAGTCACCGCCGCCCACGCCACACAGAAGAACCTCGAGATGCCCTACTCTTTGGGCAACCTCAAGCCACGTGAGGGCCGCCTCTATGCCGAGGATAGGTTCACGGGCAAGGAGTGGGACTTGGAGGATAGCGGCAAGCGCAAGGTATATGCTGCCGTGGGCAACTGCCTCATTGGCGACATGAACAACACCGCAAACAGCATGGCCGCAGCATGGCTCAACGGCTCGAATGCCACATCTATGCTCGGATATGTCGTCACCACATGGCATGGCCGCAACGGCTGGGGAGCACTCAAGTACTGGGTTACAAACCCCTCACGCTACACTCTCAACGAGTCACTCTTTCTCAACCAGCAGGACCTCATGCACCAGCACAACGCCTGGAGCCCCGAGCTTCTTGCGGAGCGCTACGACTACCCCGACGACTTCTGGGCAGAGCTCAACAACGCCTCGGAGCGTGCCTCTAAGGCTCTTGGCCGTGAGATTAACCTCGACGACGCCAAGGATTGGGACCTCATCGGCTTCTGGCACGACCGTGATGTTGTGGTCTACTATGGCGACCCTAAGTGGAGTGTTAAGCTCCAGAGCGTAGAGGGCGAGGAGGACTACACCATCCAGAGCGAGATCCGTGGCTCACAGTGCATCGTGACGGTTAAGACTGGCGCTAACTTCTCGCTCGAGCAGATGCGTGGCAACGGCTTCAAGCAGGAGCATGTCCTCGACCTGCCTATGAGCTACATCTTCCCAACACGCCTTGCGAACCCTCGCCTTGCTGAGGGCGAGCAGTGGGATGTAGCCCTCGACGAGAACTTCATCCTTGTCTACAACGCCGAGTTCGAGCCTAACAGCGAGTACACAATCGTCGTAGATATCGACTAAGCGACAACGCACAAACACAATAAAGGGCGCATGTAGGTCTATCCCGCATGCGCCCTTACTCTTTATATGTTATCTTTAGAAGCTGAGCAGCTTATTTTTTGATCTCACCTCCGACATTGGAGCGAGTTCCTCGTAGTGCCACCACTCACGACGGTATGGGAACAACCCCGCCTCGAGCATCACCTCCACGAGCATGATACGGTTCTTTGCCGCCTCGACAGATATCAGACCACGCTTAACAAGGCCATTGATGTAGGCAGTATATACCTTGAGGTTGCGGTTTGCTGCGTCGTTAGTATCAGAGGTACCCTTCACGGCCGCCTTGTCGGTGAAGTCATCGAAGCCAGCACCCATATCGAGTGGGACACCTGCGTTGGTAGCGATTGTAAGGTCTACGGCCACGCCAAAGTTGTGACGACCACCCTTGGTGCCATCAGCCACAAACTCCTGCAACGACGTACCCTCGACCAGGCTACGCATATAGCGCTGCACACTGATTGGGCGTGCTGCATCGTAGATCAGGAGCGTGAGGTTAGGGTTACGCTTCTTGAGTATCTGCTGAGCACGTACCACCTTGCGTGCAAAACTTGGGGTGAAGTATGCCACCTCGAGGTCGCCATACATATCCTTGCCCACGAAATTGTCGGTTGTCGAGTACTTCAAGCTGACGATGATATCCTCAGCACCCTCCAACGACATGATATCCACGAGATTATACTCTCGCATCTTAGCATCGAAATCGACCTTTGGCTTCTGTGCCTGTAGCGCCACAACGCCCACAACCACTGCCAAAGCAAACATAATAACTCTGCGCATATTATTTTAGTTAGATAGTTATTTATTAAACATTAATGCAAATGTACAAAAAACTAACGTGAATAGAGCTATTTTATGCGAAAAAGATGTAACTTTGTCACAAAATTATGAATAAATAAGCTACTAAATCATGAAAAAACTCTTCGCCATGCTCCTCGTGTGCCTTGCGGTATTTGCTGCCTGCGAGCCCGTATCTGAGGAGGTACCATCATCCATCACACTGACATCGAATAGTGACGTAAAGATCAACAGCGGCTCTACTATGGGCATTATCACCTACACTATCAACTACCCCGTGGCTGGCTACGAAGTTAAAGCCGAGGCTAACGTAGAGTGGATTAACTCATTCGACTACAGCCAGATGGGTAAGATTGGCTACAAGGTCGACGCCAACCCTACCTACGAGCCACGTGAGGCCGTAGTGACACTCTCTTACGGCAGCGACTCGCTCATAATCAACTTCACACAGAAGGGCATGGAGCGCCCCGAGGAGGTCAATATCGAGGCACCATACTTGCTTGGTCACTACTATGGCGACTACGCCAACAACGGCAACTACAACTACTACCTCGTATTCTCAGAGTCTAACTACGACTCTACAGGCGGTTTCCAGGCTGCGGGCTACAAATACTTCCTCGACATCTACTCTACCGAGCGTGCTGCGGACTACAACAACATCCGTGTGCCCGATGGCGTCTACACCTTCAACCCACGCAACGATGGCGAGGCAGGCACCTTCCTCGAGTCGTTCAGCATCTACAAGGAGTATGACATCAACGGCTTTGAGGTCGGCGAGAAGAAATACAAAACTGGCGCACTCACCGTCGAGGGCAACAACATGAAGCTCGAGCTTACGTTCGAGGATGAGAACAAGATCTACATCGTGACCTACGCAGGCGACTACGACATGAAAGATATGCGTTCAGCCAGTGGCGGAATCTACTAACCAACGTAGACACACAAATAGAAATGGGAGGGCCAAGCACCCTCCCATTCTTATTTATATAACCGAGTCTAAATCTCTGATAGCGAAACGATATTGTTCAGCACGGCATATATCGTGAGTCGACCAATAGAGCGTGTCTGCAGCTTCTCGGATATGTTGTTGCGATGAAATATCACCGTGGTAAGCGAGATGTTCAATAGCTGCGCAATCTCCTTGTTTATATGGCCCTTGACCATGAGTCTGAGCACATCCTGCTCACGCTGTGAGAGCAGTGCACTCTCGACACCCTCACGACTACCCGCACCAGACACATGAGCAGCCGCACCATGACCCGCAGGGTGGCCAGCGCTATGTATGCTGAGTATCTGGCGTGCTACAGCCTGCTCCGAAGCCGTGGCGTCGATAGTCCTAAACCCCGACTGCACAAAGCTCTGCGCCTCACCCTCCGTAACCACTATAGTACGACGCACCAGCTCACGGAAGAAGCCTGGCGAGCGAAAGACCACATCGGCCGAAACAAAGAGGTGTGGCACATTCTCATGCTGCGCACTCTCAAACTCCTCGAGCGACGAGTAGCACACCACCTCGACACCCTTGGCGATATCCATAAGCATAGAACGCAGGGCCATAGCACCCAGCGTATTACGCATGATTATCACCATCTGTGGTCGCATCATCTAACTCTTTACTTTATATACACCTCCATCAGTCGAGCCTCGCCCTCGAACTCCACCTCGCAGCACTCAGCAGGCACCAACACGAGCTCGCCAGCAGCAAGACTCTCCTTAGCTCCGTCAGCCGAGATTGTAGCACTACCCTCAAGGCAGATATATACCACGAACGAGTCGAGAGCCGAACGATCGAGAAGTTTGTGTCCATCGACATCCTGGATAGCCATCGTAAAGTATGGCGACTCGATAACCTTCGCCTCACCACCACGCTTAACATCATACTGCTTATGGAGCAACTCTGCGTCAGCCTCGAAGTCGATAGCATCAACAGCGAGTGCCGTATGCAACTCACGACCCTTACCCTCGGCATCCACACGATCCCAGTCGTAGATACGATAGGTAATATCCGATGTCTGCTGCACCTCGACAACCTCGATACCAGCACCGAGCGCATGCACCGTACCTGCAGGGATGAAGAAGATATCGCCCTTCTTCACCTCCACACGATTAAGCATTGACTCCAGACGTGACTCCGACACCGCAGCGATATACTCCTCACGTGTAGTGTTCAAATCCTTGAAGCCGAGGTAGATAGCAGCACCCTCCTTACACTCAGCAATATACCACGCCTCGGTCTTGCCATAGCTATCATGGCGCTCCATAGCGAGTGCATCGTCAGGGTGCACCTGAACCGAGAGTCGGTCGTTGCAGTCGAGATACTTGATAAGCAGAGGGAACTCCAAGCCATAGCGCTCGAAGTTCTGCTCACCAACGAGCTCGCCCATATATACCTCGATGATCTCCTCGAGATTGTTGCCCTTGAGCATGCCATTAGCCACAACCGACACATCGCCCTTTACTGACGACAGGTCCCAGCTCTCACCATAGAGCTTATCCTTAGCAAGGCGGCTTACGGCCTTACCCTTGCGCTCCAAGATTGCCTTACCACCCCAGATGCGCTCCTTGACACGGGGCTTAAACTTTATAGGATATAACATTGTATTTCAATTAAAAGAGTGTTTCTACATACTGTATTACTTCACCAAGTTCAGCCATCACCGAGAAGCTCTTCTGAGGCTTCAAATACCAGAGCTCACGGCCCATTTTTGACGCCTCCTCGCCAGCACCCGTGATATTGAGCATGATGCAGGCATCCTTGTCGATACTTCCCGCCTCGACCATCTTAATAAGCGAGGCAAGGGCCACACCTGGTGCAGGGTGAATATCTACACCCTCCAACTCCTTAAAGAGCTTGCACGCACGTGCCGCCTGAGCATTTGTAGCCACCTGAACATCGCCATTTGTAGCCTTGAGCGCATCGTACAAGCCACCAGCAACAGAGTATGGCGGACGACGATTTGACAATACCTTGGCGTTGATAAGCTCCGCATCACGACGACCCTTCTTCATGTCGTAGGGCAACATCTCACGTGAGTCAGCACGCCAAGCGTCGAAGATAGGGACAAATGGGGCGTTCTGCGACACGATAAGGCGCATGAGGTTATCGCCATAGCGACCATCCTCCACAAGGCGCATATTAGCCTCCCATGCAGCGATAGCACCCGTACCACTACCCACAGCCTGGAAGTAGTAGTCAGGAATACGGCCAATGGTGGTAACGGCCGAGAGCACCGTAGTACCCATACCGTCACGACGTGCCACATTCTTAGCACCACCCTCAGCGTAGAACTTCGACGACTTAAGCACCATATTCGAGAGATGGATAGCGTCGTAGTAGTCGCCACCCTTGTCAACAGCAATAAGCTTCACGCAGTCGTTGAGCGGCTCTGTGAACCACAATGCCGAGAGGTTGTCCGTAGGCACTACAAGCAAGAGTTTGATGTTGTTAGCAGAGCACACCTGAGCAAAAGCTCGAGCTGTATTACCTGCCGAAGCAACAACAAGAACACGATCATCGCCACTAGCACGGCGACGTGCACATACGCTATACGCCTCGGTCTCCTTGAACGAGCAGGTGCGCATCTTCACACCATGCTTAGGTGCGTAGCCATTGAGCGTAATCCAGAGGTTGCTAAGACCCAGATGACGTGCCAGGGCCTCGCTACGATAGGTCACAGGTGCCGACGAACCCTCGAGCATACGCTCCACAGGAAGCCAGTCGGCAAACTTATATAATCCAAGGCTATCATCACGAAGCTCAAGCTGTCGCTTAGCATACTTAGTGCGGACCAACGAGGGAGTCTTACACTCCACATCGTCGAGAGTCCAACCAGCGTCTTCAAACTCACGACCCGTAGCTACACAGGTCAAAGAGTAGTTTGTTGGGTTAAAATTATCCATATATACTTTTTAGTTTATCTTCCAAAAGCTATTATCACGCAAATATACGAATATTTTTCCAAACACGAGTAAGCATAACCACTTACTATATTAAATAAGAGCGAAGTTATCGCTTTTTGAAAAATAATTAGTACATTTGTGGAGTTATACAATGAACAAGATAGATTTATGAAACAACACTACCTAAAAATAGCACTCGCCACAGTCATAACCCTCCTCTCGCTCGCTTGTAGCTCAGAGAGTGGCGACTCATCGAACCCCGACCCAATATGGGAGGAGTCATCGGCAGTGCTCTACACCAACCTTGGCAGCCTAAACGCCAAGGGCGATATATTTGCTCTCGACGTAGAGCAGATTATCGAGGATATATTCGACCAGCAGAGCGCCACAACCGACATCGCTCTTAGCATAATCACCGATCCAGACAACTCGGGTATCGCTTTAGATAAACCACTATACGTAGCTATTAGAGAGTACGATGAGGAGTATAGTCCAACAAACATTGTAGCTTCGTTCGAGCTCAGCGACGCCACAAAACTCGACACACTCCTCAAGGGTCTTAATGAGAGTATTGCCACCGAGTCAGTATCGCTCGAGGGCCAAAAGCGCCTGATTACACTCAACGCCACCACCGTCGTAGGCTACAACAACGAGCGCCTGGTACTTATCCACAACACCAACCCCTCCGAGGAGCTCAGCCTAATCGAGGAGCTCAGCACCAAGCTCGACTACTCGCCAGCCGACATGTCACGCTTCAGCGGCCTCGACATAGCGCTCTACCTAGACATCGACAAGGCAGCAGAGCACCAGCTAAACACTATGCTCGCAGCAAGCCAAGAGGAGGAGATCACACCCGAGGAGTTGGAGGAGATAAAGAGCATGTTCTGTGAGATGTACAACCAGTACTTCAAGGAGCAGGCAGGTGCTTCGCTCGGCCTCAGCTTCGAGAGTGGCACGATACTTCTGAGTTCAGAACTCGAGGGCGTGAGCGACAACATCACCGCACAACTCAAGCAGGCCAACCCTAACCACCTCAAGCTATTAAACGCATCACCTATCGCAATACTTAACCTCGGAATTAATGGCGAGGCTATGGCAGACATCATCGACAACGCCATGGATGCAGCAGCCAGCAACGAGGATTTTGCCAGCATGAGCAACGAGATTAGCATATACAAAAACATAGGCCTTGGCATCATCAGCTCGATAGATGGCAACCTGATGTTTGCGCTCTCCGAGGCCGACGGCAAGCTCATCGACGACGTTATAGATGGTAGCCGCCTGGTATTCACCAAGGCAAATGCCCTCTTCACGGCCGACGTCAAGGATGACTACATCATGGAAAATATTAAGACCTACGCAGGGCCTTTCCTCAGAAAGAGCGGCACGCAGAGCTACTCCCTCGAGGCCTTTGGCAACAAACTGAGCATCGGCCAGCAGGATAATATGTTCTACGTGGGTGTCAACAACTCGGCCGACAAGAAGCGTAACTCGGCAGCCGATCAGGAGTGGTCGAACAACGTGATGGGCAGCTATGCCTATGCCATGGTCGACTTCAAGCAGTTATTTAGCACAAGCTTCGGACACGCCGCACTATCAACAATTTACAGCAACGCATCGAGCAGCGATGAGCGAGATATCATCAAGCTCATAACAAGCAATATCGACAAGTTCTACATACTCTCAAATGGCCAGGGCGACACCATCCACACTGAGTGCACACTGACACTACGCAAGGGCCAAAAGAACGCCCTGAAGCAGATAACAGAACTATTTCAACCAAGCATTAACTAATAAACGTTAACATAGTGAGCAACATACAGTTAATCAACACCGTTCCTGAGATCTTTGCCGAGCGCCAGGACCTCAAGTCCGACATCTGGCTCCAGGATGTTAGCTTCGAGCAGGGCAAGAAGTATCTTATCGAGGCCGACTCGGGCACAGGCAAGTCGTCGCTATGCAGCTTTATCTACGGTCTGCGTGGTGACTACCGTGGCACCATAAAGCTCAACGACCAGGATATCAGCAAGTTCTCGACATCCAAGTGGTGCGACATACGCCAAACATCAATTAGCATACTCTTCCAGGACCTCAGACTCTTTGGCGAGCTTACGGCCTACGAGAATATCCAGATCAAGCACCGCCTACATAAGATCCACAACAAGCGAGTTATCGAGGCATGGTTCGAGGCTCTCGGCATCGCCGACAAGCGCAACACACGCATCGACCACATGTCCTACGGACAGCAGCAGCGAGTGGCACTAATCAGAGCCCTCTGCCAGCCATTCGAGTTCCTGTTGCTCGACGAGCCAATATCGCACCTCGACGACCGCAACTCCGACATCATGCGCGATATCATACTCACTGAGGTGGAGCGCCAGGGCGCCACACTCATCGCCACATCGATTGGCAAGCACATGAACATTGAATACGATAAATGCCTTAGCTTATGAGACTTATATGGAAGCTTCTAAGAAAGCACATTAGCCTATTCGAGTTGTCCGTCTTCTTCGTCGCCAACCTCATTGGCATGGTGGTGATCCTGGGCGGCATACAGATATACAGCGACCTCAAGCCACTCGTTGCGGGCGACAATGCTCTTGTTGGCAACGACTATGTCGTTATCTCTAAGCCTGTCAAGCGACTCAACAGCAAGAGCGTATTCTCGGCAGAGGAGATCGAGGAGCTCAAAATTCAAGATTTCGTGCTCCGTCTTGGCGAGTTCACGCCTGCTCAATATCAGATATTTGGCGGCATAAACATCGGCGGCCAAGGCTTCTCGACATATATGTTCTTCGAGGGTATACCCGACGATTTTGTCGACGTCAAGAGCAAGGAGTGGAAGTTTAGCAAAGGTAAGCGCAAGGTGCCCATCATCATCCCTCGCAACTATCTTAACCTCTACAACTTCGGATTCAGCCAGACATCTACACAGCTACCACAGATCACCGAGAGCATGATGAAAGACCTCGAACTCGAGCTCACACTCTCAGGAGGTAATCACAAGGATAAGCTTGTAGGTAAGGTAGTTGGCTTCACTGACCGACTAAACACCATACTTGTACCTCAGAGCTTTATCGAGTGGTCGAACAAGCGCTATGCCAAGGGCGAGAATATCGAGATCTCACGCCTCATTCTCGAGGTTGAGAACCCCAGTGACCCAAAGCTCTTGAGCTACTTCAAGAAGCATGGCTACGTGGCTGAGGACAAGCCTGCAGAGAGCAACAAGGCACTATTCTTACTTAGAGTAGGTGTTGCGGTTATTATAGGTATCGGCGTACTATTCAGCCTATTATCGCTCATTATTCTCACGCTGAGCATCTACCTCCTACTGCAGAAGAATATTGACAAGCTACGCACACTCATAGATATTGGCTACAGGCCAACAACCGTTGCTGCGCCATACAATCTAATTACCATCATACTCAGCGTATCTATCATGGCGCTCAGTATATGGCTACTCTCGCACGTGCGTGTGCTCTACATCGACTACCTTAGCGAGGCTGCAGGACGTGAGATTAGCGGTGGCATGACACTCACAATAATATCGGGCTTCGTACTCATGGTTGGCATCATACTCTTCAACATGACAATCATCCGTCGCAAAATAGCACAAATATCACGCATGCAATGATCCGCAGAGCGACACCCGAGGATAAGTCAAAGATTATGAGCATAATACGTAGCGCACAGCAAGCACTACGTGAGCTCGGCATCGACCAGTGGCAAGATGGCTACCCTACACCCGAGTCTATCGACAACGACATTGCTGAGGGCGTGGGATATGTGGCTTGCGCTGGTAGCGAGGTTGTGGGCTATGCAGCAATAATCGAGAGTGGAGAGCCGGCATACCAACAGCTCGACAATGAGTGGCTATACGGCAGTGACTATGTCGTGGTACACCGTATATGCGTGGACGGCAATCAGCGCCGCAAGGGCGTGGCACTCGAGCTTATGAGCCATGCAGCGAAGATAGGACGTAGCATCTCCCACAACGCCTTTAGAATAGATACGCATCGAGGCAACATACGCATGCTCGCACTGCTCCAAAAGCTCAACTTCAGAGAGGTGGGCACGATACACTACACAAGTGGCGAACGAGTGGCCTACGAGCTCGATTTAACATCAAGTGATAAGCTATAATTTATTGATAAATGGCAAGTTATCTTCAAGTAGAGAACATATCGAAATCATACGGTGACCGCACCCTATTTCGTGACATCAGTTTCAATATCAACGAAGGCGACAAGATAGCACTTGTAGCTCCTAACGGCACAGGTAAGTCGTCGCTACTAAAGATACTTGCTGGCATAGAGCACTCGGATCGTGGCGGCGAGGTTAAGTTCATGAAGGATATCCGTGTGGCATTCCTCGACCAGAACATGACCTTCGACCCCAAGCGCACAGTATTCGAGGAGGTATACCATCAGATGGGCGACCTCTCGCCCGAGATTGGCGAGTATGAGGCCGCACTCGCAAGTGGCGACAGCAAACGCCTGGAGCTTGCCATTGCTGCAATGGATGCTTCAGGTAGCTGGAGTATTGAGCAGAATATCAGACAGATACTATCATCACTCAAGATAGAGCGACTCGACCAGCCCATGGGTGAGCTATCGGGTGGCGAGGCTAAGCGTGTGGCGCTGGCGTGCATGATGCTTCAGAATGCCGAGTTCCTCATCATGGATGAGCCCACAAACCACCTCGACATCGACATCATTGAGTATCTCGAGAGCTACCTGCAACGCTCACGATGCACCCTACTCATGGTTACGCACGACCGCTACTTCCTGGACCGTGTCTGCAACACAATCATGGAGATTGACCGTGGCAAGCTATACACCTACCGTGGCAACTACACCGAGTATCTCGAGAAGCGTGAGGAGCGCTACGAGAATATGCAGGCCGAGATCGATAAGTCACGCAACTTGCTGCGCCGTGAGCTCGAGTGGATACGTAGCACACCCCAGGCACGCACGGGCAAGGCTCGCTACCGCATAAACGCCTTCTACGACCTCAAGGACAAGGCCTCGGTAAGCCTACGCACCGACAACGTCGAGATTGATGTCGCTACATCACGCCTAGGACGCAAGATTATCGACTGCGAGGATGTAACACTCAAGTTTGGCGAGCGCACGATGCTCGATGGTTTTTCGTATAAGTTCACACGTGGAGAGCGCATAGGTATCGTAGGACGTAATGGCGTGGGTAAGACCACATTCCTTAACCTTATCTCAGGTAATTTAGAGCCTGACTCAGGCACTGTGGAGCGTGGCGAGACACTACGCATAGGCTACTACTCGCAGCGTGGCATGAGCTTCAAGAAGGGACAGACCGTGCTCGAGTGTGTGCAGGATATTGCCGAGGTGGTTAAGGCCTCGGATGGACACATCGTATCGGCCACAACACTCCTTAATCGTTTTCTCTTCCCACACGAGACATTCAACAAGCGCATAGAGATACTCAGCGGTGGCGAGCAGCGCCGTCTATATCTGCTAACGGTACTGATGCGCAACCCCAATATGCTTATCCTCGATGAGCCAACCAACGACCTTGACATCATGACACTCAACGTGTTAGAGGAGTATCTGCGTGAGTTCAAGGGTTCGCTAATCATTGTATCACATGACCGCTACTTCCTCGACAAGAGCGTTGATCACCTCTTCGTATTCGAGGAGAATGGCCGCATCAAGGACTTCGTGGGCCAGTATAGCGAGTATCGTGAGTACATGAAGGAGCGTGAGGAGGCCGAGCGTGCCACACAGCGCACAAATGCAGCGCCCAAGCCACAGCAGCAGCGCACCCACGACACCTCGAAGCGTAAGCTATCGTTCAAGGAGCAGCGTGAGCTCGAGGAGATTGAGCGTGATCTTGCCTCACTGGGCAAGGAGCGCACCGCACTCGAAGCTGAGCTATCGGCAGGAGAGGCAGACTATGGTCGTCTAACGGAGATATCGCAGCGCATAGAGCAGATTATAGCTCTCATTGACGAGAAGGAGATGCGCTGGCTCGAGCTCAGCGAGTAGCCGTCTGGCTCAATAGTTGCAGATCATAGGGCGTAAACCTTTACGCCTTATGAAACGTTCAATCTACATCATCCTAACACTGGCAACCATAGCCCTGCTGGGCTTTGCCATAAGCAGCGACGCACAAAGCGACAAATCGGCCGAGAAACAGGAGGAGCGCCTAAGAAAGCAGGAGGCTCGACGTGAGCAACGAGCACGACGACTCGCAGAGTATGAGCGCCACATAGACTCGATAGTCCAGTCACGCAACTTCCGCTTCATGCCCCAGACCATGCAGCAGCTCCCCGCAGGCATGATGCGCAACCTCACAAACCCCACGTTCGAGCTCACTGTCTTAGGCTCAGAGGTGGATGTATGTCTTCCATTCCTAAAGGGATATACACCACCCTATTATCCCGTGGTATTTAACTATGTACTTACGTCAGTTCAGGGCTATAATGCCGTGAAGAGCAGCGAGGGTTGGCACATAACATTCCACTCCACGATGTACTCATCGTCCGACTACACCTTCACTCTCGAGATATACTCGAAATATGGCGGTGCCACACTCACACTATCCTCGCCATTCTACAACAGCGTACAATATACTGGAAATATTCTCGGAATTTAGTACGCCTAACGTTTAAGCAGACGCTCTGTATCTGTCATGAATATATTATATAGCAGACGTGAATCGTTCGACATCTTCAACGTGTCGCCCACCGAGCGAGGAAGAATACGATAGCCAGGCAGTAGAACATGTATGGGGTGAGCATTGGCGCTGTAGCTAAGTCTAGAGAGTGTGTCGCAGCGAATAATGTTCACCTCAGCAATTAATCCACCATTGGTATATCGCTTACGTTGATTAGAGACAAAGTTGCCCAACGAGTAGAACACCACACCATCAGACGATACTTCGTAGGTCTGCACAACGTGAGGATGACTGCCGATGATTATATCAACGCCAAGTGATTTAAGAAATCTCACCATACTCTTCTGCTCTTGGTTTGGCACTCTTTGATACTCGATACCCCAATGCATGCAGGCTACAACACAATCAACACTATCTCTATTAATAGTTGATATATCACGTCTAATGCGCTCTTTGTCAATAATATTAACAAACATACCTTTAGGCACAGGATAACCATTTATGCTATAGGTATAATTCACCAAGGCAAACCTCACTCCCTTAGATGTGAAATATAGCACCTTGTTGGCGTCGTAATCCTCCTTAGATAAAAAAGCTCCCGTATGATCAATATTGCACCTGGCAAGCTGCTCTATAGTTGTATTTACTCCTCGAGCACCTCTGTCGCAACAATGGTTATTTGCCAATAGAGCAATATCAACACCCATATCTGCCATTGCATCTGCAAGCTGTACGGGTGAAGCAAAACTGGGATAACCACTATAGTCACCACGTGTGGTAAGCGTGGTTTCAAGGTTTAGCACAGCAACATCAGCATTACGAAATATGGGCGCAACATACTCGAATGATATAGAATAGTCATATATACCATCTCCTCGATATGCTGATCTAACTTGTGGTATATGTTGCATCAAATCGCCACCAAACACCAGGTGCACCGTATCAATACGCACCTGTGGTTCGGGTTGAAGATCAAAGGCAATTGCCCTACTTTCACAACACGATGTTGACACAGAAACAAGTAGTAACAATGCAAAGATTTTATATACAATCCATTTCATATTACAAATATCGCAAAATTTAACTATTTATGCAATATATTAATAAAAAAGACCCATACAGTGTATAGGCCTTTTCTACAAATAGTGTTTATGGTTAGATATTGCCGATTGCATCAAGAATAGTAGCAATACTCTCCTCATTGAATTTGCCGCAAATGTCGAGTATAGCGATCTTATCGCCCTCCGACACAAAGACTATAAATTCTATCAGTTCGCCAGTGGTCTTCTGATACATACGGACCTTTGTGCCCTCATTGTCAATATTGGCAAGAGATGCAAACTCACTGCTCTTTGCGATTTTGTTAAAACGTTTGCTAATATCCTTAGCGTATTTGGCACTCTCAGTCTGGATAACAACAATATCATTAATCGCACTCAGATCGATCTCGCTAGATACCCCTACCATCGAGAACATCTCACCTGTAAGGTTTACGACTGTAACATCATCTACTGAAGAGTACTTATTAGCAAGCTCATTCAACTCCGGAAGCGATGCCATAGCACTAAACGGCAACAGCATTATAATCATTGCAATAAATCGTTTCATATCTACTATTATTTATGTTAATAATATACTACCTTTTGCTTAGAGTACTAAGCTTTGACAGTTCTCCAATCTCTCATAGGGTATGGTTCCCAACATAGCAACACCCCTAAACCGCAGCATTACTTATCATTACCTAGCGAGGAGATAGCTCCCTTCGCACCGCTATATGCATTTACAGCACTCAACTCCAGGTTTTTGCCTCGAATATAGGTCATAACACACTCGCCACCCTCGGCCGTAACAATCACAAGGTCCGTAATACCACCTGAGCCATCCGAGCGCTGATAGATATCTACACTGCTGCCATTAGAGCTCACCGACATCACCATCTCAAATCCAGCCACGAGCTGAGCTATCTGCTGTCTAAAGCGAGCAATGAGCCCCGCATCGCCCACCGATATTGCCTTAAGACTATCGGCACCCATCTCCACACCCATAGTGCGCAACATGCCACTTGAGAGGTCTATTGTCGTGCAATGCGACTTTGCCGAGTACTCCGTCATCAACTTATCAAGCGTTACATCCTGAGCCATTGCCGACATTGGCAACAAAGTTATTAACAATATTATAAGACGTTTCATATCAACCAGTTTATTAGTTAGAACCAAATGCCCACACCCGCAGAGAGTCGCTTACCCCCAGGACCTGTGCCACGCTTGAACATATCGACAAACGAGTAGTTAGCATAGCCATACAGACGCTTCCAACCTACACGCAGTGTTGCACCTACCTGCACAGGATTTAAGGTAACAGTATCGCTAATCGTAGTCCTAGGCTTCTTATAGAAGATTTGAGTACCGCAGAGGATATCGAGATTAACACCCGCAGCAACAAATGCATCACGACCAATGGTCCAATCGAGCACCATAGGGATATGGACATACGATGCACGCAACTGCGACTTGCTATACCCCTTACCCAGAGCCACGGGGCGCATCATAGCGTCACGATACTCGAGCGTATACATATCCATGAAGCTATATCTATCCTCCATCATACCTATGGCCATGGAGAAGGCAAGCGAACGACTCTTATTCAGCGCCACATTGATTGTCGCCATGTTACAGACTAAGTTAAAGGCTTTGGCATCGTTAAACATCATCTGGCTAGCCTCCTCAGGGGTGTAGGCCGAGTAGTCGAGTCCCACAAGGGTATTTGTACCGAACTCGAAGGCTGCAAAATGGTTGAAATTAGGTGCACCAATACCCATAAAGCCGAAATAGACCCTGTGTTTATTACTCAAAGGCTCATTGTTCACCGCATCGGCAATAATGCCGTAAGCCTCGGATGTGGAGATAGTCGAGCCACTATCCGCCGCCTGGGGCTGCTCACTCTGCTGGCGACCAATCTCGAACGTAGAGCCATTGAGCGATATGGCAAGACGACCATTGTTCGACGATACAAGATTGTTGCTATTGCTACCAATATATACAACTGGCTTGTCAGCCTCACCATTCGCCTCCTGCGCCACGACACAAACAACCGATGCAACAAGCATCGCGACGACCAAATATACTCTCTTCATATAGTTACACTTTTAGTTTAGATTATACAACTCACTATTTTGATACTCCGCTTGTTATGCTATTTATAGCCAGCAGAGCCTTGTTTACATCATCAAATACTGCTCCGACTACCCTCTCACTCTCCTTCAGCGCCTGAGCCTGGTCATCGACCATCACACCATCAACGTAGCAGACCAGCGACCCATCATCGACCTCATGGTCACCAACATAGCTGTAAGCAACACCCAGAGCCACGACAGCAACACACGCAACAGCAGCAATCGATGCAGCACGCCTCATACCAAGCCATAGTGTGCGACCCATAGACCTCTTATGAGGAGTATTTGCAGGGGCGACAACATCACGCTCCAGGGCAAATGCGTCGAACATCAACTTTATAGGTCGAAGCTCATCGTCAAGCTCTTTGCACGAGGCAAGATACTCAGCCAAAGTTCGCTCCTCGTCCAAGGTAGCCTCGCCACTCAAATACCTATCAACCAATATTTTCACCTCACTTAACTCCATAATTCATATAAGTAATAAGTTGTTCACGTATGCTCTTTCGTGCCCTCGACAGATTCATCCTTACACTCGACTCATCGCACTCCAGAACAAGAGCAATCTCCTCAATCTCATAACCCTCCACATCTCGCATCTGCAAAGATAGACGTTGTCGCTCGGGAAGTTGTGCAATGAGCCTTCGTGTTATCGACGCCATATCGCTCATATCCACACCCTTGTCGCCATCAAAGAGCGAAGTAACACTCCCCAGTGCCATATCATCACGATGTCGAGATCGTTGTCGCCACCTGTCTATGGCTATATTGCGAGCCATGCGACATAGAAAGGCACGAGGATACTGACTATTAAGCACTCTGTCACGAGCCCTCCACGCCCTCTCGTATAGATCCTGCAACACATCGTCGACCTCCGCATCGTCAAGCACAATGCTTCGAGCCAGGCGATAAAGCGTGTCACGGAGTCCCTCGACAAGCTCTATATACTCTCTTTCGTCCTTTTGGGTTATCATCTATCTGCTATCTTTTGCCTATATAACGCACAACCTCACGTTTTGTAACATCGAGGCACGTTTTTTTTTTACGCCATATACATAACACCAACAAAGATAGAAAAAAAATAGCACCCACCGAAGTGGATGCCGTACTCTATATATTATATAAGTTTTAGAAGTTATACTGAGCCATGATATTTATCCTATTTGCCGAATTGCTAATATCGTTCATATCCTTGCGTGAGCCGTAGAGATACTCCAGAGCGAGCGTGAGGCGTGGAGTGATATTGTAGAAGGCGTTGGCGAACACATAGTTACCACGGCGGTACTGACTATCCAAGAGGTAGCCATTTCGCTCCCCAAGACCCACCTCGGAGTATCCAGCAGCCACCCAGAACACATCTGGAAGGATGTTAACCTGCGCCGCAGCCTGCCAGCCCCACATCGGAAGTGTCTGAGCCTGAGCTCTATTCTCGGGATTGTAGACAATATCGTATGCCGAGCCTGCGAGGTCCTGAATATATGGCGTGATACCCTCGCCATAGGTACCATTCATATAGAGATCCACCCAACGTGTAACCTCGATATGGCCACTGAGCTGAACACCCCAGCCCACTCTCGTTGTATTCTTACCCTGAAGGTTGTCATGGAAGTACATATCACGCACCACACCAGTAAGACGAAGATGACTCTGGCGGTCACGACCGAACTTATACTGCACATAGGCTATTCCGTCGGGCACACGCTGCATCACTGCCGAGAAATTCTCGCCATAGGTAGCACTAACACTTGGGCGCTCAGCTGCCACACCAAAACCAAAGCCACTGCGGGTATTATAGTCGTAACGTATCATCTCATTGAAGGCGAAGTTATAGGCGTTAGGACCCTGAAAATCTACGGTTTGAGGTGCGGCACCTAAATCACAGAATGTGGTAACATCACGACCTATCGTAAGCCCCTTAAACTGCACGTAAGCCGACCTAAGGCGTGGCACGTACGAGAACTCATCGCCGCCACGGAAGTCCATATCGGTATACACAACCACACGACCCAGGAACGAGGAGTTAATCACCGCCTTCATATAGAGGCGTGAGGTCGAGGCATCCATCATAACACGCTGCTTTGACTGATAGCCACTACTCATAGGGATGTCGTAGGGCACGAAGTCGATATTATCAACTGCGCCTCCAAAGTCGTAGCTTGTACGTAGAGTTACAACACCACCCAGAGCCAACGAGAAACGACTATCTGGCGTGGTGAAGATAAACTGCGGAGTCATAGGCTGCTGGAAGCCCGAGCGGTGCGTCTCCATAAAGTCATGCATGGCATGCTTATGTGCTTTAGTATCACCTCGATGATGGTCGCCACCTGACGCAGAGGTATAGACCGAAGGGGTATAGTCGCCCTCATCGTGATAGGACTGCGCCCACGACTGGTTTTCGGCGAGTGCGAGGAGCGCAACAAGGAGAATTGAGTGTTTGAAAAGTTTCATAGTTGTTCTCTTTTTGGTTAAACAAAATTCACCTCAAGACAAACAACTTATATGCCAAAGAAATATCGCTCACAGAACCCCGACAACCCACATTTTGCTCGATATTTGAGTATGAGGGACAAAAAACGATGTTATGAGATATTTAAGCACGATACTCTTACTACTTGCAACTATCAACGCAACAGCCCAGGGTCTGAGCTTCGAGATGGCATACAACGAGATGATAGAGAACAACCTCGACCTCAGAGCAGCACGTGAGGGTGTGGAGATAGCACATAATGAGCTTCGAGCAGCACAAGGTCTGCGATACCCTAACATCGATTTCGTTGGTGGATACACACTTATGCAACGTGACTTAAAAATAGATTTAGGTGGTGCGAAAAATAGTTTAGCTAACGCCACACAAAATATTATAGACAAAGGTATTAGTATAGGTTTCTTAACACCAAATATAGCAGAATTAATCGGTTCTCAGCTATCGCCTCTACTCGCAGCTGATTGGGGCTACACACTCCAGAAACGCTCGGTGATACTTGGCGCGATGACACTCACCCAACCACTATACATGGGTGGTAGCATCAACGCAGCCATAAGAGCTGCCGAGATAGCGAAACATAGCTCAGAGTACCAACTCCAAGCACTCACAAACGCCCTAACAACTGAGCTTGTGGAGTACTATTACGGCGTTATACTGGCAGAGTGCGCCTTGGAATTGAGCCAAAAGGTGGTTAAGGGCATTGAGAGACACCTTTACGATGCAGAGGCGCTAGAGCTGGAGGGAATAATTGCCCATAGCGAGGTGCTATACATTAAGTACAAACTCTCCGAGGCCGAGCGAGAATTGTATGCAGCAGAGAGCAGACTCAAGCTTGCACGTGAGGCTTTATCGAAGATTTTAAATAGAGAGTGTAGCGAAATTCTTACAGATAGAATTTTTATTGTTAACTCAATATATGATATTGATTACTATAGAGAAAGTGCATCTAACATAAACCCAATTACGCTATCAGCAAGAGGCAATATAGCACTATCGGAGCAGGGTGTCAAGATAGCCAGAGCAGCGCTACTTCCCGAGATTGTATCCATGGGCGGAGGCGTAGTGGCAAGCCACAACCTGAGCGACCTTATACCCCGTTGGAGTATCGGAATAGCTCTACGGCTAAGGCTATTCGACGGACTAAGAAAAGAGCAGCAGCTGATAGCGGCACAAAGGCGAAACGACACCTCGTTCACTATAGCAGAGAGCATAGATAGCAATATAATATTACTCACTGAGCAAGAGTATTATAACACGATTAACTCAATAACTAACACAGGTAAACTTGAGAGTAGTATAACCTTTGCACGCTCCTATCTCGAGGCCAAGCGAGAAGGCTTTAACGAGGGTATTACGCCCGCCTCAGAGCTTATCGACGCAGAACTCGAACTCAGCGCAGCAGAGCTTAAGCGGCTCGCCTCGGCATTTGAGTTTTGCAAATCTCTAGCGCGTCTACTCGAGGCAGCAGGACTAAGTAGCACCTTTGAGGAGTACAAAGCAAAGGCCATATTCTTATGATATAATTTAACATAAATAGATAGCCATACTAGCATGAAAACGAATAGTAAAAAGATATTTATATACACTATTTTATCAGTTATAATTTTAGCGATATTAGTAATCATAACAAAGCATTTCACAGATGTAAATCAGCCAGTTATTCAGGGTATGGTGGAGTGCAAAACCCACATTGCATCATCGAAGATAGCGGGTCGAATAGACTCCATCTTCGTGAGTGAGGGCGACAGAGTTGAACGTGGCACACTACTCTATACCTTATCAACCCCAGAGCTCAACAACGAGCTCAGACAAGTCGAAGCACTTCGTAACGAGGCCAAGGCACTAAACAGAGAGGTTGACAAGGGAGCTCGCAAACAGCAGATAGAGGCAGCATATAACATGGTCAAGAAGGCTGAGGCAGCAACAAGCCTTGCACAGGCAACATTCGAGAGAGTGGAGCGACTATACAACAAAGGGGTTGTGCCACGCCAGCAGTATGACGAAGCTAAAGCAAATCTCGAGGTTATGAGTGCCAATTATCAGGCATCCAAGGCAGAATACAGCCTTGCTAAGGCTGGAGCAACAAGCGAGCAAAAGGAGATAGTGGCATCAAAAGTCAACGAGGCCACAGCGGCAGTCGACCAGGTAAATCTCTACATCAGCGACGGCAGAGTATATGCTCCTGCAAGTGGCATAGTATCGACAATCACCTCAAACGAGGGCGAGCTGATAGGCACAGGATTTCCCGTAGTCACAATACTTGGCGTAGACGAATGCTGGGCGACATTCAACATTCGTGAGAATGAGATGAGCAAAATATCGTACGGCAGTCGTGTGTATGGCTACATTCCCGCTATCGACAAATGGGCTGAGTTCGAGGTCTATTACATAGCATCCGAGGCAGACTTCGCCACCTGGACAGCCACACGTGCACGAGGAGGATTTGACATTCGCACATTCGAGATAAGGGTAAAGCCGATTGACCACAGCCTCAAGATACTCCCTGGAATGAGTATTATAATTCACGAGATATAAATAGATAGATGTCACTAATATACAATATAATATCAGCGTTCAAGTACGAAATAGTTGAGATTGCAAAAAGCTCCACATATCGCACTACTCTACTCGGTTTGCCACTTGTAACAATCATCTTCTTTGGCACCATGTTCTACTGTGGCACCATCGAAGATCTACCCATAATTGTCACGGACAACGACCACACGACATCCTCCAATCAGCTGCTAAGCATGATTAGCGCCACACGAGGTGTTGAGATAGCTGATTATGCAAGCTCATCGCTCGAGGCAGAAGAGATACTACGACGTGGTGATGCCTACGCCCTACTACTCATCCCCGAGGGGCTGGAGCGCAACATTTATGGCTCGAAGCCGACAGATATCGAGTGTTACATATCGGGAACAAATCTCTCGGCAAGCGGGATTATCGAGCGAGAGATAGAGAGCTGCACACGGAGTTTTGCAGCAGGCATCGAGATAGAGAAGCTCAAAGCACAAGGGGTAAACCAACATAAGGTAATGCAAGAGGTAATGCCTATTAATATATTGGTACACACCATATCAAATCCATATATAAACTACGGATATTACCTGGCACCAATATTCATGTTCATGACCTTGGCCATATTCACCACACTGACCACGACATACTCCTTTGGACGAGAGTTATACTACGCCACAGCACCCAGATGGCTCGCCTCGACAGAGAACAACATCGTTGCCGCCACTATAGGCAAGCTACTACCAACAACAGTGATAATGGTCACATTCTCGCAACTGATCTACTTCGTACTATTCGTCCTAATGGGCATGGAGTGTTTAGGAAGCTACCTTACACTAACTATTGGCAGCATTATATTCATACTTGCATATCAATCAGTTGCAGTATTTATCACGACCATTACTTCAAATATACGCTTAGCACTATCACTAGGCGGAGGCTATGCCGTAATGGCCTTCACCTTCTCAGGCATTACATTCCCAACCTCAGCCATGTTCGGGGTCATGAGACTGCTGTCAAATATGTTTCCACTCAGGTGGTTCAGCGAGATCTTCATCGATCAGGCCATGCGCGGTGCACCACTAATATACACCCTAAAACCTCTCCTTGCACTAGCTATATTCACACTCATCCCACTACCGATCATCAAGCGACTTCGACGAATAAGCCTAACACCGACATATTGGAGCAAAGATTGACATGAACGGCATACAACACACTATATCAGCATTTTTCAGCAATATTAAGAGCGATATTAGAGGAGAGCTAAGCGCTATATTTCACGATAGCGGAGCACTACTTCTAATCATTGTCGCCCTGCCTCTGTACACGATTATCTACTCCACGGCATACGGAAGCGAGGTGGTGCGAAGTGTGGCAATTGCCGTCGTGGATCAAGACAAGACCACCTCAAGCCGAGAGCTTATAAACGGAATTAGCAATGGGCCAAACACCACAATACGCTACGAGCCACAGAGCATGCTCGAGGCCAAGGAGCTATACTTCAACGACGAGATATTTGGCATTGTATACATCCCACGAGGCTACGAGCGCAACCTATTCGGCAACAGAGGAGCAAACATTGGTCTGATACTCGATGGTAGCCACCTGCTACTATATAGCCAGGTGCTCAAACAGGTGACATCGGATGCACTCACCCAGGGTGCAAACGTAGAACTGATGAATCTTATAAATAGCGGAGTTAGCGAGCCAGCGGCGATGGCTACAATAGAGCCCATAGCCCTCAATACGCACCATCTATACAACAGATCGCTCGGCTACGGTTCGTTCGTAATGCCCTCGGTGGTGATGGTGATAATCCAGCAGACACTCGTAATTGGCCTTGCGATGATTGCCACACGGAGACGAAGCAGGGCTCTTGGAGTAGAGATCATCAGTGCACACTCTATCATAGCTAAGATATTGGTATATCTAACAATATACGGTATTAACTTAACTATAATATTAGGTGCCGTATGGCCTATATTTGGATTTCAGTACATGGGGAACACTCTCGATGTTGCGATCTTTGTTGCGCTATATATCGTGGCATCCTTGGCCATGGGCATGTGCTTAGCACAGCTCTTTAAGCGCCGTGAGACACCACTCCTATTTCTACTCAGCACCTCAGTTCCCATACTACTCCTTGCTGGTGTGTCGTACCCACGTGAGGCATACGGCTCGTGGCTCTATGACCTTGGCCGGCTACTACCAAGCAGCAGCGGCGTTGATGGCTTTATAGCTATTGCTTCGCGTGGTGCATCGCTTGGCGATGTCCTAACCGAAATTGCAACACTTCTGCTACTTACGGCAATATATCTAAGCACGGCAATCGTCATAAACTCCTATCTAAAAGGAAAGGAGCAAACAAAGAGATGACGTTGCGCTACTTACATATATCCTTAAGGTAGTGGCCAGTGTAGCTATCTTTGCACTTGGCGATATCAGATGGAGTACCCTGGGCAACAACCATACCTCCGTCACGACCACCCTCAGGGCCCATATCAACAATCCAGTCAGCAACCTTAATAACATCGAGGTTATGTTCAATGACAACAGCCGTATTACCGCAGTCAACAAGACGGTTGATAACGTCAAGCAGCTGACGAATATCCTCAAAGTGCAGACCCGTGGTAGGCTCATCTAGGATATAGAGCGTGCTACCAGTCTCACGCTTAGCAAGCTCCGTGGCGAGCTTTATGCGTTGCGACTCGCCACCTGAGAGCGTAGTACATGGCTGACCCAACGTGAGGTAACCAAGACCAACCTCCTGAATAGCACGCAGTTTAGTATATATAGATGGGATATGCTCGAAGAACTCAACTGCCATGTTAATGGTCATATTCAGCACATCGTTAATGCTCTTACCCTTATACTTCACCTCGAGCGTCTCTCGGTTATAGCGGTTACCACCGCAGCTGCGACACTTGACATATACATCTGGCAGGAAATTCATCTCGATAGTCTCATGGCCCGCACCACGACACTCCTCGCAGCGACCACCCTTGACATTAAACGAGAAGCGGCCAGCCTTATATCCTCGAATAAGCGCATCGGGAGTCTCGGAGAATAGCTTACGGATATCCGAGAAGACATTTGAATATGTCGCTGGGTTGCTTCGTGGTGTACGGCCAATAGGCGACTGGTCGACAACCACCAATTTATCGATATGCTCCATGCCCTCAATCCTATCGTATGGAAGCGGCTGATCGTAGGAGCGATATAGATGCTTAGAGAGTATAGGTCGCAGCGTACCATTGATAAGCGACGACTTACCCGAGCCCGAAACGCCAGTGATGCAGACAAATTTACCAAGCGGAAGGGATAGATCAACACCACGAAGATTATTGCCTCGTGCGCCGTAAATCCTCAGCCACTCGCCACTACCCTCTCGCAGTTTCTCAGGGATAGATATACTCCTGCGACCGGTGAGATAATCGGCCGTAATACTCTGGCTATTACATATATCCTCGAACGTACCCGAGGCAACAATCTTACCGCCACGGCGACCCGCCATAGGGCCTACGTCGACGATATAATCGGCCGAGCGCATCATATCTTCGTCGTGCTCCACAACGATAACAGAGTTGCCAGCATCACGCAAACTCTTGAGGCTATCAATCAGTCTACGATTATCCCTCTGGTGCAGACCAATGCTTGGCTCATCGAGAATATAGAGCACATTTACGAGCTTAGAACCAATCTGCGTAGCAAGGCGAATACGCTGCGACTCACCACCCGATATTGTGCGTGACGAGCGAGAGAGTGAGAGGTATCCCAAGCCCACATCGACAAGGAAGCCTACACGCTCACGTATCTCCTTGATGATATCACGAGCAATAGCCTGCTCCTTGGATGACATCTGCTCCTCGATTGTCGACATCCAATCTCTAAACTCAAGAATAGACATTGCCGACACCTCGGCGATATTACGACCGCCAATCTTAAAGTTCAGCGCCTCGTCCTTTAGGCGTGAGCCATGGCAACGTGGGCAGATCTGCATGACAAGAAACTGCTCACGCCACTTCTCACCACGCTTTGTCTCCTCGTCGATATTGCGCATCATCCACTCCGAGAGGCCCATCCACTGCGTAAGCTGATTACCTCCCGAGGATGAGAACTCGTTCATGTGAATTGTAAGTGGCTCGGGGTCACCGTACAATATAGCGTTAAAGCCCTCCTCTGGGATTGTCTCGATAGGATCATCGAGCGAGAAATCATAGCGTCGAGATATCATCTCGAGCATGGCGAAGAGCATATTGTTATGATATTTTCCCAGTGGCTCGATACCACCATCACGCACCGAGAGCGATGCATCGGGAACAATCTTACTCAAATCAAAGACAGCCTTCTCGCCCAGACCATTACACTCAGGACAAGCACCCTTGGGCGAGTTAAACGAGAAGGTGTGTGGCGCAGGCTCCTCAAAGGCCTCGCCAGTAGTTGGACACATGAGATGTCGAGAGTAGAAACGAGTACCCTCGGTAGCATAGTCATAGAGAATTATCGTACCTTTACCCTGTCGCATAGCCTCGGAGAGCGACTTCATCATACGCTCACGATGAGGCTCGCCAACAACAAGGCGATCGATAACCATATCGATAGTATGTATCTTATATCTATCGAGCTTCATGCCTGGAGAGAACTCACGGATCTCGCCATCAATACGAGCATAAATATAACCCTTCTTGGCCATCTGCTCAAAGAGCTCACGGTAGTGACCCTTACGGCCCTTGACAACAGGGGCAAGAAATGCCACACGACGACCATCAAAACCCTCAATCATAAGGTCGATAATCTGATCATCTGTATAGCGCACCATTGGCTCACCCGTGATTGGCGAGTAGGCACGTGAGGCACGGGCATACATCAATCTCAGGAAGTCGTTGATCTCGGTAACAGTTCCCACCGTGGAGCGAGGGTTCTTGTTTGTGGTCTTTTGCTCGATTGCCACAACGGGGCTTAGGCCCGTAATCTTATCGACATCGGGGCGCTCCATATTACCCACAAACTGGCGTGCGTAAGCCGAGAGTGTCTCCATATAGCGACGCTGACCCTCGGCATAGATAGTATCAAATGCCAACGACGACTTACCCGAGCCAGATAGTCCAGTGATTACAACAAGAGAGTCACGAGGTATCGTAAGGTCTACATTCTTGAGGTTGTGGACTCTGGCACCAGTTATCTCAATCTTTTTGTTCTGCATGACACAAGATTACAACAAACCCGACAATAGTTCCTGAAGAGATATCCAACCCATGAGGTCAACAAAGAATACCACAATGATAAAGAGCGTAAACCAACGTACGAATTTAACACCCCAACTCATTGCCCAGTGCGATGCAAGAAGCGCACCAACGATATTACCCACACCATGAAGCAGACCTGCCATCCACTCCACCTGACCATTATAGATAAACACCGCAAGGGCAAATGGCGTAGATAGGAATATCACAAAGCCCTTGATAACATTGGCCGTGATAATATCGAGCTTCATGGTCCAGATAGCAACAGCCAAGATCAAGAAGCCAAGGCCGATATAGATATATCCGCCGTAAAATCCCACGATAAAGAATACGATGTAGTGCCACCACCTGATTTTCAGGCCATGGCCACCTGTCACCTGCTCATTATCTTTACCTAAAAGCAGATAGATAAGAATGATGGCAAGCACAACACTAAGGCATATCTTGAACACCGATTCATCAACTTTAGTGGCCACCATTGCTCCGAATATATTACCCAATATGGCTGGTAGCGAGAGTAGCACTCCACTGCGTATATGGAGCATGCCCTTACGCAAGAAGGCCACTGTTGCCGAGAAATTCTGCAACAACACAGCAATACGATTTGTGCCGTTGGCAAGACCGATAGGCATTCCCATGGCCATAAATAGCGACATCGTAATCACAGAGCCACCTCCACCAAGGGTATTAATTACACCTACGAGGACACCCGAGGCTAGTAGTAATATTATTTCGTTCCAGTTCATACTAGTAATTTTATCTCAACTCAAAATCATCCGCATCTGCCGACACATTAAACTTGACTCTAAAGCGATTAAGCGCATCTACATCAAGCTCTGCATAAGCAACACACTCTCTACTCTCACACTCCGCAACCGCCACACCACGATAATCAATCACCGCCGAATCACCCGAGTAGCTCAGCGTTGGCTCGTTGCCTATGCGGTTAACTCCCACGACATAGGCCTGGTTCTCGATTGCACGAGCTCTTAGCAGTGTCTGCCACACGGCACGTCGAGGCGAAGGCCATAGAGCAGAGTATATTATTGCATCATAATCGCCTCGCTGACGACTCCACACAGGGAAACGCAAGTCGTAGCATATAGCAAGCAGATATCTCACACCTCGCCACTCGACAACCTTTCGCACATTGCCACGTGAATAGTGCTCAGCCTCGCCACCGACAGAGAAGAGGTGCCACTTGTCGTAGTGTTCAACCTCGCCCGTGGGGGTTACAAAGTAGAGACGATTACGATACTCATCACCCACTCTCACCGTGCATGAACCCACGACTGCAGCATCGATAGTTCGAGCCATACGTTGCATCCACTCGAGTGTGCGGCCATCATCCACCATGCCACGAGGGTCGGTAACAAAGCCCGTTTGAAACATCTCGCTAAGCACAACGACATCGGCCTTAATGGTCATAAGCTCCGACTCTAAGGCCTTAAGATTAGCATCGACATCGCTCCATACGATATCTCGTTGAACTATAGCTACACGCTGCGTCATCTCTACTTAGTTGCTATATAAAACAAATCAAAACACTGAGCGTCAACATCTTTCAAGAAATAGTCATTCATCTGTATTGACTCAGTAAGTGCTCTATTATTGCTATGTAGCTTGCGGCGATTAATACGATTCATAATATCGTACGGGATTCTCAGCACCCATGCTGGCAGCCACCACTGCATACGCAAAATATCGAAACGCATAATACGGCGCACCGACTCAGCATTGTGGCGATAGTACTCCCACACACGCTCATTACCAGCGACACCAAGCTGCTTAACAGCCCCGAAGCACGAGAGCAACGCTCGCAACTCCTCGGCACTATACTCTCGCACATGCCAGGGGTTTCGGGTAAGCGACATAGGCTTATTAGGCGTACTCACAATAAACTTTCCACCAGGGCGCAGCACACGCATCACCTCACGAACAAAATCCTTATCACGCTTGATATGTTCAATAACCTGGAACGACACCACGAAATCGAACGACTCATCCTCGAAAGGTAGTGGTGGCACGGCAGCCTCGACAAAACTAACATTCCTAGGTAAGGACTCAACACGCTCAGAGCGATACTTATCGAGCGTAACAAACTCTTCAGCACATGGAGCTATAATATCGACACCGTAGCCCGTACCTGTGCCTATTTCGAGCACACGTCCACGGACAAGCTCTGCCGCCTCGACATAGGCAAGGCGTGAGCGCTGATATACAAAGTTATCGCTTATCTCCAACGATACTCTCTCTGCCGTACCCTGAGCCATAGACTACTTCTTAGACTTGATACCGTTCTCGGTCTGCTCAACCTTACCCGCCTTGAGCAACATACCCAAAGCACGCTTGAAGACCTTCTTGCTCATACCCGTAAGGCGAGCTACATCCTGAGGATCGCTCTTGTCATTTACTGCAAGTACACCTCCGTGTTCACGAAGCATAGCCTCGAGCTTCACAACCGAGGTCTCAACCTCAGCAAGACCGGTCTGCTGCAAGCTCACATCGATACGCATATCTTCGGTGATCTTACGCACCCAGCCGCGCGAACGGTCGCCAACACGGATAGGTCGGAAGAGCTGATTCTTATAGATCATACCCCAGTGGCGGTTGTCGATAACAACACGGAAACCGATAGGAGTCTCAAAGGCTACAAGTACATCGACCTCGTCGCCCACAGCAACAGTGAGTGGCTCCTCGTTATGGATAAATGGCTTAATCTTGTTTGTTGCAACACAACGACCCGTGCGATCATCGACATACATATAGACCACAGTCTTATGACCTGCCGACACAGCACCCTGCTGGTTACGATTAGGCAAGAAGAGATGCTTGCCCGATAGTCCCCAATCGAGGAATGCGCCATGGATGCTCTTATCCACAACCTCGAGGGCTGCAACCTCACCCACCTTGATAAGTGGAGTCTCGGTAGATGCCACGAGGCGATCCTCAGAGTCGTGATAAACAAATACGCTAACCTCGTCGCCTGGCTTCATATCGAGCTTCGTAAAGCGGTTAGGAAGCAACACCTCGCCACCCTCGCCATCGCCAAGATAGAGGCCATAATCTGAAATTCGCTCTACTGTGAGAGTCTGTATTTCTCCTGTCTTCATACTTTCTTTATATGTGTGTAGGGCGTAAAGATAATAAAAAAAAGTGAAAGGCACAAACAGCCCTTCACTTTACAACATATTTTACACTCGTAGAGCTCTAATTCATAGATGTAACCTCGGCAGCTCCAGACGACTCAATATCAGTTGTAGCACCACTATTGCGATACTCCACATCAGCTGCACCCGAGGCATCGATAACATACGAAACTGTGGCATAGATATCCAAATCGGCACCTCCCGATGCCTCAGCCTTAACACTCTCTGCGCAGAACTCGCCAAGATCTACATCAGCACCACCCGATACTGCCACCTCGAGCTCACGACAACCTCCTCTGAGCTCCACATCTGCGCCGCCCGACACCGCAACAACAGCCTTAGCTGCGACAACCTCAGCAAAGTCAACATCGGCACCTCCAGATACAGCCATAACCATAGTGCCCTCGATATTCAATGGCTCGGAGCAGATCATATCAACGCCTCCCGACACAGCAAACGTACTCAAACCCACAGGCGAAAGACGAGCCTCAAGTCGCTCAACATCGTAGGAATTACCTCTGCGCATGCCAATCTCAAGCGATCCATTAGCAACCTCCACCTCGACATACTCCATAATATTCTTACAAGTGGTAATCTCCACAACGCCTGGCTCAACGCTGCTATCCAACACAACATCGAAGCCAGATGACACACCAAGCGCCTGAACACTCGAAGGATCGAAAGTTTTATTTTCAACAACAACCTCACCCTCACCACGCACACTATTAACAACAATACTTACACATGAAGTGGCAAGGATCATAGTACCCAAAAGCACAAACACTATCTTTTTCATAATCTGAGTTTTATTTAAGTTATATTCTACTTTACTTCAATAGTAATATCGAGCAACGAGAGGCGCTCACGAAGCTTTGGCAACTCCTCGTCCATAAACTTCTGGCGCTCGAGTTGTTTGATATGCTCCTTAGCTCCCTCAGAGACAAAGAAACCAATACCACGACGGTTGAAGATAATGCCGTCGCCCTCCAACTTCTCGTAGCTACGCATAACCGTATTAGGGTTTACACCCACCTCCTGAGCGAGCTCACGCACCGAGACAATACGCTCGCCCTCGAGCCACTCGCCCGATAGTACACGCATAGCTATGAGCTCATATATCTGTCGCCAAATAGGCTTATCATCCGAAAACTGCATCATAATCTACCCCTTATATTGAAATTTACGAAGCAAAAAGTAACTACCAATCCACGATGAGGCGATAATCACAAAATTGACAATCATCATAGCCGCATCACGACTCTCCACAGCCACATTTGTTCTCACAAAATGGCTCACTGCCAACATAAAGAGAGCAGCACAAGCATAGCCAACAAGCGGGCGTTTACGCACTAAAATATTCACGACAAGAATAAGAGCATGAATACTAAGAATATTTACAAGCGCCTGGAAGTTGAACAACAAGACATTATCAAGCACCCACTCGAAGCTCTCGTCGATAGGAAAGAGCTTGCACGAGAGCCACAACGATGGGAGATACAACACGGCAAAGCCGAGGAGCACAACAATGGTTGAGTTGATAAGGATAAATCCATAACGCACACCTGTTGATACTGGCAATGTATTCTCGATAGCAAATGTATATCTACTACGCAGACCCTTAACAGAGAAATGCACGGCAAGAAGCACCGATATCGAGGCAAGAGCCATGCTTACGGTCACCGCATTTACAGCCGAACGACTCAGCGTTGCAAGCAACAAAGGCACTGCGAAAATCTGCAACGCAAGGAATGAGTAGAACTTAACGTTCTCGGCATAATGCTTGCGAAACAAATTAAACAAATCTATTAAATAACCCCTCATAACTACCACTTTAATTGACGTTTACGAAGAACTGCATAACATACAGCATAGATTGTTGCTGGCAAGAGAGAGTAGACCCACTTAATGATTGGCTCGATAACATCCTCAAACATTTGTGGGCTGATATAGATCATATTATCGTGAATAATACCCATCTCGCTCATTGTTCCAAGCGCCCAACCCACGCACGAGAATAGCGCAATGAAGCTAAAGAAGGCGATAAGGTACGCCACAAACAGATTTCGACGTGCCAGAAGATTGATAAGCAACGCTCCCGAAGCAAACAACTGGCAAGTGACATACAACCACCAATCGCCAAAGCCATTATCGAAGACCATGGCCATAGTCTGCACAAGAGAAGATACGTCCGAATCAAGCAACGAGATAAACAGGGCCACAACGATACCCAAAACATGAACAACAAGCGGATAGATAACACCCAAGTTGAACAAGAAGAAGGTCATGCGTTCACAATTCGATACCGGAACAGCCATATCAAGAACTCGCAAGCCTCTATCACGCATAGGATAAACACTAAGCGATGCAAAGCCAAATGAGGCAAAGAAATAGAGAAACGACATTAGCTCAACAGCGCCCATAACACTTGAGTCAAGCACACCGATAAGTAGTGGCAGACCAGCCAATATTAGCAGTCGAGTCATATACTTGCTCTGCTGCACAGTATAGTGATAACGAGTATATTGCAATACTCTACCTAAAGAAAAGCTTCTCATACTCATTACTTGTTAAAGATTGCGGCAATAGCGTGACGATTGGCATTAGCGGCATTAAACAGAAGCTCAATGCTCAGCGGCGTCTCGTCATCGTCATTCTCATTATATACCACAGCCATATCTCCCTGGATAGTACGCTCCGAGTATATAACTTTATCACCCTCGTTTGCACGTCCAAACTTAAGCTTGCGACAAATCTCCGAGGTGGTAGCATTGAGAGCCACACCCTGCTCATCGAGGATAATGATATTATCAAGTAGTTGCTCAACATCAGCAACCTGGTGAGTAGATATCACAACCATACGATCATCGTTGACATATCCAGCCAGGAGGCGACGGAACGTGCTCTTTGATGGAATATCGAGGCCATTGGTTGGCTCATCGAGCAACAATATCTTCACGTTGCACGCCAGAGCAAATGCAATATAAGCCTTCTTTCGCTGACCCATAGACATCGAGTGTAGGCGCTCGGCAGGGTTTACATGAAACTCCTGGCAATATTCCAACATAGCACCCTTATTAAAACGAGGGTAGAATGGCGAAGTTACATCGGCATATCGCTCCAATGAGATATTGGGTAAGTCGAACTCCTCAGGAATTATCATAAGCTCACGCATCATCTCAGCATTGCGCTTAAATGGATCCACAGAACACACACGCACCTCGCCATGCTGTGGGCGCATGATTCCACAAATCAACTTAAGGAGCGTTGTCTTACCAATACCATTGCAACCGAGCAAGCCATGGATATGGCCATTCTCAAGCGACAATGAGATATTCGTCAGCACTTTGTGCGACGACGAGTATCCAAACGAGAGTGAGTTTGTCGTAATCATAATTGTATCGATTATTGGTTATGAATTTCGATTTTGTTTGGTGTATTAGTTTAGTAATACACTGCAAAGGTAGTGATAATTTTCAATCATCCAAATTTTATACGACATTTTTTCAAAAAATATAGTATCTTTGCTATATGAACTCAACGATTAGGGAACATATACGAGCGCAGGTTGCCTCGTTGCCATTATCGCCAGGCGTATATCAGTTTGTCGATAGCAGCGGCACTATTATATATGTAGGTAAGGCCAAATCGCTCAAGCGCAGAGTATCGTCGTACTTCGTTGAGAGCCGTGACCACTCGGCAAAACTGAGAGTCATGGTGCGACAGATCGTGGATATACGACATATTGTTGTTGACAGCGAGCAAGATGCCCTACTACTCGAGAACTCACTAATCAAGAAGCTACAGCCACGCTACAACATTCTACTCAAGGATGACAAGACATATCCCTGGATAGTTATTCGCCGAGAGCCATTCCCACGAGTGGAGTCAACACGTGAACTGAAACGTGACGGATCGGAGTATTATGGCCCTTACGGATCAATATCTGTACAACGCTCGATACTATCGTTCATTCGTGAGGTTATCCCACTGCGAATATGCAAGTTAGCACTCAGCACCCAAGGCATAGCTTCAGGTAAATATAGTACTTGTCTACAGTATCACATAGGCAACTGCAAGGGTGCATGTATAGGTCAGGAGAGTGCCGAGGAGTACGACAAACACATAGATCTTGTACGCTCAATACTCAAGGGTGACCTACGTCCCGTGCGTCAGTGGCTGACGACAGAGATGCACCGTGAGGCCGAGGAGCTACGCTTTGAGCGAGCAGAGAAGTACAAGCAGTGTCTTGCCTCGCTGGAGAAGTATCAGGCAAAGTCGGTAGTAGTAAGCTCAAAGATCGAGAACTGCGACGTATTTACCCTACTGCTCGACGACGACATAGCATACTGCAACTATCTACGAATTGAGAATGGTTCGATTACGGCCGTGCAGACAGTGCGCCTAAGTGTTGGTATCGACAACGAGCCCGAGGAGCTACTATCCAAGGCTATTCAATATATTGCAGATAATATCATTGGCACGCTATCACGTGAGATCATTGTCGAGTACATGCCTACCGCAGCGCCCGTATTAGACAGAGTGACAATCACCTGCCCGAAGCGTGGTGACAAACTACAACTCATAGAGTTCTCAAAGCGTAGTGCCCGACTATATCGCGCCGAGATAATTAAGAATATGGAGCTCAAGAATCCTGAGCGCCACACCGACAGGCTCATGGAATCAATGCGCAAGGAGTTACACCTGGAGCGCCAACCACGCCATATAGAGTGTTTCGACAACTCAAATCTCCAGGGCACAAACCCCGTTGCCGCCTGCGTAGTATTTAGAAATGGTAAACCTGCACGCAGCGAGTACCGACACTTCAACGTCAAGACCGTAGAGGGTCCTGATGACTTTGCCTCGATGCGAGAGATCGTATATCGACGCTACTCACGCATTATCGCCGAGGGTGGCGAGCTACCCGACCTGATTATTATCGACGGTGGCAAGGGACAGCTATCGAGTGCCTACGGAGTACTTAAGGAGCTGGGAATAGAGAAGCAGGTGCCTATCGTGGGCCTTGCAAAGAGAATTGAGGAGATATTCTTCCCAGGCGACCCAACGCCATACAACCTAAGTCGCACAGGAGAACCGCTAAAAGTAGTATGTCACATTCGTGACGAGGCACACCGCTTCGGAATAACATTCCATAGACAGAAGCGCAGCAACAACTTCCTCATAAGCGAGCTCGACGGAATAAAGGGCATAGGTCAAAAAAGCCGAGATGAGCTCATACGCAAATTCAAGAGCGTAGCCAACATTCGCCGTGCATCGCTCGAGGAGCTCTGCGAATGCATCGGCAAGAGCAAGGCTCAAGCCATTTACAACCACTTCAAAAAGGAATAAGAATAGGGCTAAACACCGAGTGTATTAGCCCTATATCATTAATAATTGTCGGCCATTGGCTCAAAATACTTCTGCTCATGCTCGCACGACGGGCATAGCTTTGGCGCCACCCTCGACTTGACGATATATCCGCAGTTGCGACACTGCCACACTATCTCGCCATCACGCCTGAAGAAATCACCAGAGGTAAGGCGACTAAGCAGTTTAAGATAGCGACGCTCATGCTCCTTCTCAACCTCAGCAACATACTTGAACGTGAGAGCTATTTTATCAAAGCCCTCGGCATGGGCTGTCTCGGCAAAGGAGGCATAGAGCACCTCCCACTCCTCGTGCTCACCCTCGGCAGCAGATAGAAGATTGTTCGACGTGGTAGATATCACACCCGCAGGAAAGGTGGCATTGTGGATGGTAGCCATGCCACCTTCGAGATACTTAAAAAATCTTTTAGCATGCTCACGCTCCTGGTCGGCCGTAGTAGCAAAGACTGCGGCAATCTGCTCGTAACCCTCACTCTTGGCCTTCGAGGCAAAAAAGGTGTAACGATTGCGTGCCTGGCTCTCACCAGCAAAGGCCTTGAGTAGATTCTCCTCCGTAATAGTTCCCTTGAGTAAATGTTTCATAATCATACAAAATTTTGTTCCCAAGAGCACCTGCAAAACCTAAGCCAAACAAAAGAGCTAAGGCATGTGCCTTAGCTCCACTACTTAACCCTGAATAATATCGTACTCCACACCAAACCACTCGTCAAGCCTCTCCTCGACACGTGACCTGATATCGGGAGTGATGCGATCTTTGACTCGTCGGTAGACAAACATCACAGCGACACCATCATCAAGTACGCCAAGGAGCTTGAAGACCGAGCGAGGAATAAGATCCATAGGCATTATCGTATAGACAATAGCTCCATAGATCAGCACCTTATCCAGAAACGATGTACGCTCATCGCTCATAACATAGAAGAACTGCAACATAGGACGAGCGGCTACCCTACCCGCCTTAAGGGCCCAGGGGCGCAACTTATCACCAAGAGCATTGATCTTAGCTCGAAGATCTACATGCTTCAACTTTGCCACGATTGGCTTAATATCCTTACCCATTATAACATATACAAGGGCCAGAATTGAGAGTGCAATCAACATATCGTTTACATTTATTCGTTTTCAATATTATAGAGCAAGCTACACACGATATTCTATCACTGCAACAAAAAAAATGCGGCAGAGCATAGCCCCACCGCAATACTAAACGAAGATTTACCTACTGTTCGTCACTCTTGAACGCATCAGTAAAACCCTCAATAAACGATGGAACTGACTCCAAGGCCTTCTGCGCCTCCTTAGCAAACTCGCTAATACCGCGCTTAGCCACAAGACCATAGTAGCGACCTATAGCCTTGAGTGCTGCCTGCTGCTGCTCGGGGGTCATAGCATCGTAGTTTGCCTCGACCTCGGCACGAAGTTGCTCGATCTTCATATCGGCAGCCTCCCATTCCTCGGCAGTATAACTCTCTGACTCAGACTCAACATCCTCGATATAGCTCTCAAGAGTATCTACGCGCTGCTGAACTGGGTCGCCACATGACACAGCAAAGAGTGCCACAAGGCCGAGAATAAATATATGGTAGCTTCTCATAGTCATAACTCCTATTTCACTAGTTTATTATATGTATAAGCAAATTTATTACAGACACATCTCATATATGCGCTCAACATCCTCTGGAGTAAGAGTCTTGAAGCCCTTGATATCTCCATAGCGACACGCCTTACGAGCCATCTGCGCAAAGTCCTCACGCTTGATACCCACCTCGGTAAATGTACTCTTAAGGCCGAGCGTAGAGAAGAAGAATTCTGAAAGACGCTTGATGCTCTCACGTGCAATAGCCATAGGCTCAAGCTTAGAGTCGATACCAAAGACATTGACGCCAAACGATACATATCTATCAACATTGCTCTCGTCGAGGCAGTACTCCATCCAGCGAGGAGTCAATATTGCAAGACCGAGGCCATGGGTAATATCATAGACCGCAGAGAGCTCATGCTCCATAGGGTGGCAGCTCCAAGCCTTCTTACGACCACCATTGATAAAGCCATTGATAGCCCACGACGATGCCCACATAAGATTTGCACGTGCCTCGTAGTTCTCAGGCTCCGCAACAGCCACAGGGGCGAACTTAACGACAGTCTTAAGCAGGCTCTCCATAACCGAGTCGAGCATGAAGAGATCCTTATTAGTATTAAAGTATACCTCCATGATATGCGACATGATATCGGCAGCACCACACGCTGTCTGATAAGCACTAACAGAGTAGGTAAGTGTAGGATCGAGGAACGACACCTTAGGCAACATAGCAGGAGCCATACGTCCGAGCTTATCCTGAGTAGCGAGGTTAGAGATAACACCACCAGCATCCATCTCAGAGCCAGTAGCCGAGAGTGTGAGAATAGTCACAATAGGTAGAGCACGCTCAATAGGCTTAGCACCAGCACCGAAAAACTCCCATGGATCGTGGTCGACACATGCTCCCGCAGCCATAAACTTTGTAGCGTCGATTGTCGAGCCACCACCAACGGCCAAGAGCACATCGATACCATGCTCCTTGCACATCTCAGCGCCCTTACGCACCGACTCGATACGTGGGTTAGGCTCGATACCAGAAAGCTCAAATACTTCCATCTCTGCGCCACGCAACTCCTCGATAACTCTATCATATAGACCATTACGCTTAATCGAACCACCGCCATAGGTCAACAACACACGTCGACCGAACTTTCTAAGCTCCTGGCCAAGATGTCCCAACTGATTCTCACCAAAGTAGACCTTAACAGGAATATCATACACAAAGCTATTCATAATCAACTATATTTTATAATTTATACTTTTCTCAAATCTCAGTTAGCAATAATGCCATAACGCAAATATACAAAAAAAGGCGCAATCATTAAATAATTACACCACTATTTTTGCAAACCAAATAATTAACGAGGAAATGACAACAAATTATCGAGGATAAACAACGAGATTTGAACAATAATGCATATATTTGCATAACCCATTAACCCAACTATCATGGCCAATGTCATAGGTATCATAAACACCCTACGCATGAGTAGCATACACATGCGCACACTCAAGATTACCAAAATCGACGATTACACAATATCAAACGGCAATAATGCCGTCACCGTACGTTGTGAGATAGATGGACGTGAGGGCAAGTGGCTGATGAAGTGCTATTTCAGACATAAGCCCAACCTCAGAGCGATCTATGGCGATGGCTACTTTCCCGAGGAGATGGGTATATTCTCAATCGACGGCAAGCTGGAATTTATCGACGTAGTAGTAGTGCGATGGGTCGAGGGCAAGCCGCTTGACACTTTTATTGGAGCACGCAACACCGACTATGCAAGCCTAAGCAGAGAGTTTGATATCTTAGCAAAGGACACCCTCGATGCACCACACGCTCATGGTGACATCAAGCCAGACAACATAATCGTAGGAGAGGCAAACAAGATGACTCTCATCGACCTCGATGCAACATGGCTGCCCAGCTTCAGCTACAAGGATAATGGTGAATTGGGCACAATAATGTACCGCCACCCAGGTCGTGATGCAGAGTTTTTCAACGAGCGTATCGACGACTACCCTATCGCAATAATATCGACAGCATTAGCATCACTGGCCCTGGATAGAGCTACAATGGAGCTTTATATGAAACCCGATAAAACACTATTTGATCCAGAGTTATGCATCAAGGGTTATGATAGAGCGCTCAACGATGCAATGCGCATATTTCTCGAGCACAACGACATTGTCCACTACCGCATAGCCGAAGGTTTGCAATCAACAAGCCCACTAATTTCTAACATAGACAAACTCTTTGGCTATCTTCCCATGCCTCTACCCACGACACTACCAGAGGGTGCATGGGAACACCGCTATGCTGGCCTCTGGGGTTACAAGTTCAACGACGAATGGATTGTACCTCCTATATTCGACTACTGCTCGGGAATACGCAATGGAGCAGCGCATGCACTTGTTGGCGACAAGAGGTTTGAGTTTAACGTAGACAATAATGCGCCGATAAGACGATACATTGTAACGAAGATATCATCGACACCCGAGCCTCGCATATCGCAGAAAGAGCGAGAGCGAATGTCGGGCAAATCACCACGATATGCTAAGATTGGCCACTCGGACAACAAAGGTAAGCTATGGAGCTTCGACGAGGACACACTACTCATGCTCTACACCATGGACGGGTGGAGCATGAGTAGCATTGCCCGATATTTCGGCCGTAGCGAGACCGCAGTGCGTGCACGACTCTCCAAACTAAAGATTCCGATACCGAGAAGACGCCGAAGAAGAAGACGTCAATCCCAATGAATGACAGAGGATAACGACGTCTCGAATTGTTCGCTTCTAGGATCAAAGCGTTTACTACATACAGGACAGTAAAATGGCGATTGCTCGTCGTTAGACTCTCCGCACCCTACACAAACGAATATAATACCTGTGCCGGCCTGATGCTCGAACTTTGTACCACAACGCTCGCAGCTCATTTGATATACTACACCCATAATCACAATTTTAAGTTATTATAGGCACAAAAGTATTCAAGCGCTTTGACAATTTACGTCAAGAGCCTATTTTTTGTGATATCCTAGCAATATTATCAGCAATATAACGCTCAAACTCCGGGCTATCCACCACCTCGATATCATCCATCAAACCCATAACGAAACGTCCGATACCGAGATAGTTACACACCATAGTATCAAGCATCCAGTGCTTATCTCCAGCCGAGGTTATATCTCGCTCTGCAAGAGGATACTCCTCAATGAGTAGGTTGCGAGACAACATGCCGAGTCTAAGCTTGACTCTATGCTGCTCGAAGCCAGTCATACGGAAAACATCAATAAATCCCTCAGCATGCTGTGCGGCACTCTGCCACTCTACATCAAGCACCTCTACCGATCCAATACGTGATACCTTAAAGAGTTTATTCATACCACTCTCTGGTTCATAACACCACGCCTGAACATAGTTGGTCGTGAAGCCAAATGGCTCAACAAGTCGATTACGCACAACGCCCGTGTGCGACGACGCATAGTCCACAAGCACAACCTGACGACGCTCATTCATAGCCTCGAGAAGACGATTGACATTTGAGGCATTTTTACCTCGCACAATACTCGAAGCCATTGATGTACAATTATATACGGACGTAAGCTTTCGGCGCAGATTCTGCTTCAATGAGTTGGTGTCATCCAGAGCCTCTATGAGCTGATTTACGATATGTGCCTCCTCGTCGGTAAAGTGCACGAGCTGCGAGATCTCCTTAAAATATCTGCTCTCCTTGCCGAGTTTGTACACACCGCCATCGAGTTTCTGCACAACAAATCCGGCATCCTTAAACGTCTCAATATAGCGATATATCGAGCGATAAGATGTATCAAGACGCTCGGCTAGATCGTTAACCGTGTAGTTTACATTGCCCGTCATCAGCTTCATGAGCCTCAACATTCGTTCGAGTTTTGGTTGATCCATAGTCGTATATTACTTTAACGTGTGTAAAGTTAGAAATAATTCTTGACAATATGACAATTTGCGTCAACTTTTTATATACAAAATCAGCAATTTAAGTAATCCGACGCAAAGAAACGTTCATCGTAAAAACGATATTTTCATCAACTATTTTGGAAGAATAAAAATTATTACTATCTTTGCACCACCAAAACAAAATTTTGGAATCGGAGAATCCGTAGCTCAGTAGGTAGAGCACAACACTTTTAATGTTGGGGTCCCGGGTTCGAACCCCGGCGGATTCACCACCTTTTGTAGAGCGGCAGAGTAAATTTACTCTGCTGCTTTTTTTATAATCCTTTACGAACAAGCTCACAGGATTACAAAACAGAGTATGCTAAGCATACGCTCAACATAATCCCCCACGCACTCTTATCCAAAGAAAAACACCAATTATTGCTTCATAAACATTAAGCAACTTAGTATTTTTCAAAAAAACATCATCTTATAGAGATAATATCACACTTTTTTATTAACTTTGTTACAATTCCAAGGCACAGCTGTGTTTCGGAAGGATATGTTTTAATAAGGTGTTATTGAAATTATCTTCTACACTCAAACTTCGCAACTTTGAAACTGGAATGAAGATGATGGCAGTAGCACCACATCATTGGTATGTACAGCCCTTATTGGCTTTTGACATATCCTTTGGAGTGGGCTATTGTTTTATCCATTCCAGTGGTAATGCGAAGACCAGAGTGTGGGATAAAGTAATAAGTTCCCACACCTTTTTTGTTTTATCTGCTTTCATATGGGAATTGGCGGGCACAAACATTTTGTTTAACATATGAAGAAGTTACTATTGCTTATTTGTTGCTTATTTTATTTTATCTTAATCATATACCAATTAATATAACTTTTAAAACATTCTAAGATGAAAAAAACATTTCTTTTAATCATCGCGTGCTTATTTGCATTTGCTACTGCACATGCACAAAGTTCTGACGTGGAAGCAGCCACTCAGATAACCAAGGCAGAACAGTTTAAAACAAAAAACAAATTCTTAAAAGAGACCACAATCTACGAAGACAAGAAAAGTGGCATAAAACTTTATGCTAAATTATTCACAGACCTTAAAAGTGGCGACAAACTTGTGGCATTGGAGTTTTGGCCTACTATGCTTGGACAAAAGACAGCAGCAGCTCTAGGAGTTCCTGCTCCATTAGGATATCTTGACATGGATCAGATTGATGATATGTTGCTCGCATTGGAAGCTATCATAAATGAGCATAATAATTCAGCTAAGACGGATTCATTCACAATAACTTATACTGCATATGGTGGCATTGATGTCTATTTCACTACTGAATTGGTTGAAGGTGTATTTGGCAAACCAGGAGCTGTAATATTCCGCAAAAAATGGTTTAAAACAGATGAATACGGAGTGCCAACATGTATTTACTCAGAGGCAGCATCAGTTTGTTCTATATCTGATATTCCAAAACTAATAGCTGCTATCAAGGAAGCACAAGTAGTTGCACAAAAAGCTTTGGAATAATAAAATAGTAATACCATATCATACGGATGTAACGAAAGCCAACTTACCCATTACGGTAGGTTGGTTTTTTAATAAACCTTTATTACCTTTGTAGAAACCTTCAACCTATGAAAAGACTCCTCAACGGCTTAGTAATCTCATTCTTGATGTTCGTAGCGGTAGTGGTGGGTTGCTTGCTATATCTGCGCCATTGCGAGTGGTGTCCTGATAAGGCGGCAAAATATGCCACGGAGAGGGCTGAGAAAAAGTCGCTTGGCATTGTATCTCCATTTTAGTCCGGCGATACGCCACTCGGAGACGATGAAGCTAATACACACCGAACAGCTCGGCATCTATATCTGGGAGCACCCAGTAAATGTGGCTCAACAGCAACACAACGAGGATATACTCATCAAGGCTGATGTGATACGCTCACTGCTAATTGTGATATAGTGGAGCCGACCTCTTGCGAAGTCAGCTCCTGCCTGCGCTACTTATTCCCATGGCAGGCAGCGAAGACCTGGATTAGGTTTGTCGTTTAGGCGCGTGTTGGATTCTTGATCAGTTCATCCAACTCACGCATCTCTTTCTGAATGTCTGCTATGCGTTCTGCGTAGTAGAATAGCGCATCCTTGATTGTTTCGAGGAGCTCCTGGTTTGCGTGGAGCTTACCAATGCCGATGTAGAAATCAGCCATCGTGTAGCCGCGCTCCTATGGGAGTAGGTCGTGACTACCGCAGGTGCCTACATTGATCTGGAAGCGTTCGCCATCGAGCCAACACTTCTTCTCGTAGTAGATCGACACGCTCTGACCGAAAATTGGTTTGTTATCGGCATCTAGCAACCGTCAACGATACGCAACAGCAAATCTACTCCAAAAGACAAGTTACCTTTTAATAGTTACTACATTATATAGTGAAAACAAACTTACAAACACTTTAACATTTTAATACAACATCTTATGTTTGCAATTTTATTTAATATTTTCATCAATGTCGTATGTTTCAAGGTTCATTGGTTATTAGGCGTGCTATCTTTAGGCCTTTGGATAAGACCAGTAGACAACAACAGATAGTAGAATTATTAAATAATATAATATCAAGCCAACCTACCGTAGCATAGATAAATGGGCTTATTATAAACTTATGTCACTAAAATAATCTAACCATTAAGGCTTCTGCCATGTAGTAAGCAAGCTTAGCTCAGACACATATCCTGCTACTAAAATCAAGAAGTAGACAAGAGCGATATTACACACAAGACAAAACAAGAGAGATAACCATCAAACAGCATTGTGGTTATCTCTCTTATTTATACTATATATGTAGCGAAGTGGAAGTACCACTCTCCCCCTATTCGACGTGTGCTATATCACTCCTCTGGTTCTATCGTCAAAGGCTGTAAGTGCGGCCTTAGCACCCTCACCCATAGCAATTATAATCTGCTTATAAGGGACCGACGACACGTCGCCTGCGGCATAGACTCCAGGGATATTTGTTCGGCAGTGGGCATCGATAACAATCTCTCCGATACGTGTCTTCTCGAGCTCAGTAAAGGGTTGGCTATTAGCGCTTAGTCCTATCTGCACAAAGACTCCGTCAAGTTCAAGTGTATACACCTCGTCGGTTTGACGATTTTTGAGGTGCAGGGCTATTAGCTTCTCGCCATTACCCTCAACCTTTATAGTTTGTGTCGATGTCAATATCTCGACATTTGACAGACTACGAACCTTATCCTGAAGCACCTGGTCGGCCTTGAGGCTATCCATAAACTCAATAACTGTAACCTTTTGGCATATACCCGCAAGGTCGATAGCAGCCTCAATGCCCGAGTTTCCGCCACCTACCACAGCGACCCTCTTACCAGCATAGAATGGGCCATCGCAATGAGGGCAAAAGGCAACACCACGCCCTATATACTCCGCTTCGCCATCGACATTTAGGCGACGCCAGCCAGCGCCCGTAGCTATGATAACAGCAGGAGCGCTAAAGATTTCGCCACCAACTACACTGATAAGCTTCTGCTTGCCCTCAAGTTCGGTGCGCTCTATACGACGATTCTCGAACAACTCTATAGGATAGTGCGTAAGATGCGTACGTAGGTTATCAGCAAGCTCGCTTCCTGTGGTATAAGGTATAGATATAAGGTTCTCGATACCCACAGTCTCCTTAACCTGTCCTCCGATGCGCTCAGCTACAATTGCCACCTTGAGGCCCTTGCGTGCCGAGTATATGGCAGCAGAAGCACCTGCAGGGCCACCACCCACTACCACCACATCATAATGACGACGAAGAGGCTCGCCAGTAGAGGTTACAGCATCACTCGTTGATGGGTACTTCGCCTCAAGCTTCTCGAGCAGCTCGCCAAGTGAACCACGGCCCACATGCAGCAACTCGCCATTAGCAAACACGCTTGGCACAGCCTGAACACCCTTAGCCTCCACCTCGTCCTGGAACAGTGCTCCGTCAACCATCTCGTGGCTGATATTTGGGTTGAGCAGTGCAAATATATTGAGTGTCTGCACCACGTCGGGGCAGTTTATACAGCTCAACGAGATATATGTTTGCAAGCGAATATCACCCTGCAGGGCGCTAATGCGGCGAGCAATACCCTCGTCAGGGAGGTTCTTGCCCTTGCCATCAGCATTGAGTAGTGCTAGCAACAACGAGGTAAACTCATGGCCGTTGGGGATACCTCGAAAAGTTATACCTGTGGGCTCACCCTCTTTGAGAAGATCAAAATATAGGGTGTTGCCAGCCGCCTCGCGGTGCTCAACGCTAATATGCGAGGATGTTGTTGCAAAATCACTAAGAAACTCAGCCATCTGGGCACCACTCTCATGCTCCGAAGAGATATATGCAGAGAGTGTATATCGAGAGTCTAAGTTGGCGAATATATCTGTTACTTGCTGGATTATAGATGAGTCAATCATAGTAGTTTTCGTTTTTAGTTTTAGAGTGCTTCGAGGAACATTCCCCAAAGCACTCTAAGTGTTCATATTAGATCTTTCCAACAAGGTCGATACTTGGCTTTAGAGTCTCAGCACCCTGCTTCCACTTTGCGGGGCATACCTCGCCAGGGTGGTTAGCCACAAAGATCGCCGCCTCAACCTTGCGCACCAACTCGTCAGCATTGCGGCCGATGCTGTTATCCTGAATCTCAGCAATCTTAATCTTACCCTCTGGATTTACGAGGAATGTACCTCGATAGGCCATACCATCCTCCTCGATCATCACGCCGAAGCCACGGCTAAGCACGCCTGTTGGGTCTGCCAACATAGGATAGTTAATCTTGCGAATGCTCTCAGAAGCATCGTGCCAAGCCTTGTGAACAAAGTGTGAGTCGGTGCTTACGGAGTAAACCTCCACGCCCATGCTCTTTAGCTTCTCATACTTCTCAGCAAGATCTACCAACTCTGTTGGGCATACGAAGGTAAAGTCGGCAGGATAGAAGAAGAATATAGCCCACTTACCCTTTACATCGTCGCTCGATACCGATGTGAATTTACCATTGTGATATGCCTGAACCTTGAACTCTGGAAGCTGTGAATTAATAATAGATGTCATAATTGTATTCTTTTAATTGTTAATATTTTTGTTTAGTTAATTATAAATATTTAGTTATCGTATTTACATTTACCATAACCAAATCTTATCTGACGCAAAAGTAGAACAAATAAATTAAATACAAGCATTTTTAGGCATTTTCTTTAATCATATATTCTTATGTCACCATAAGCAAAATATATACCAATCCCACAATACATACATACCACTTATCACAAATATCTGTTTTTCGGCAATATAAAGGCACAATATTTGCCCAACATAGGCTAAATAAACAAAATCGAAATGGCAATATCAAAGACTCTATATGCGCACATATCGCTTATATTTTGCAACATCATCTGGGCTTGCGACTACCCTTTCTACACGCTCATATTAGGGAAATACATATCGCCCTTAGCAATGGTCTCAGCATCTTTGGCTGTGGCAGCCATGCTATCTCTCGTGCCCCTACTATGGGAGAAAGCCGAGAAAATCGAGCCTAAGGATAGGCTCAAAATTCTCGGCTTAGCACTTCTTATGGGCGTTATACGCAAGCTATGTATGATGTATGGCCTCTCTCACACCTCAGCCATAGACGGCTCGATAATTAGCACGACAACGCCTCTTATAGTGTTGCTACTCTCTGTCATCGCTGGCGTAGATAGATTTACCAAGCAACGACTATGCGGACTACTTCTAGGACTTGCGGGCACTATATCGGTTATTGTATCGAGCAATAACGAGGGACATGAGCAGTCGAGTGCCTTGGGAAATATCATCATCGCCACATCGGCATGCGTATCAGCAGCATATATGGTGTGGTTTAAGCGTGTCATTGGCAAGTATCGAATAACCACGCTACTGAGATGGATATACTGCTCATCAGCATTCGTCATGCTACCATTGGGTATAGACGACATCGTAACCACAGATTTTGGTGCGATGGATGGCCGCATAATATTTGCCACACTCTTCGTGCTTGTAGTACCCACCTACCTTCCAAACCTACTCTTAAACTACTCGCTAAAGGTCGTAACACCGACCATAACAAGTGTCTACTCCTACATACAACCTATTGTCGCCATCTGCCTTGCCGTTGCCATGCGACTCGAGAAGCCACACCTTGATACCCTACTATTCGCTCTTGTAATCTTCGCTGGCGTAGGCCTAGTTATCGGCTCATACCGCAACACTTCGCCAACGCCACACTACCGATAATAAACCACATCAAGGCTACACACATGTGAAGCCTCCATCTACGGCTATGTTCTGACCATTTACGTAGGTGCTCATTGGCGAGGCGAGGAATAGCGCACAAGTGTCGAGCTCGCCCTCACGGCCATAGCGACCAAGAGGAATGCTGCGCTTAGCCATATCTTGGAAGTAGTCGCTGTCGAGCGTTGCTGCTGTTAGCTCAGTGTAAAAGTATCCTGGGCAGATGCTGTTTACTGTGATACCGTGTTTACCCCACTCGGCAGCTAACGCACGAGTTAGATTTACTACTCCACCTTTTGCCGCATGATATGGCGCACTGCCTGCAATCATGTTGCCCACCAAGCCATACATCGAGGCGATGTTTATGATACGACCATAGCCTGCATTGTGCATCGCACGGCCAAACTCTCGTGCGCAGATAAACGATCCGAAGAGGTCAACATTTACCTCGTGCACAAACTGCTCGTCACTGATATCCTCGGCATTGCCAATCGCTCCTGTACCAGCATTGTTCACAAGGATGTCTACCCTACCGAATTGCTTGAGCGCAGCATCCACCGCACCTTTAACCTCATCAGTGACGGTTTTATCGCACTTCATGGCTAAAACCTCAACTCCAAACTCCTTAGTTAGGGTCTGTGCATTCTCATCGAGGCGCTGCTTACGGCGTGCCAACAACACGAGATTTGCACCCTGACTTGCAAAGGCCCTTGCCATCTGAAGTCCGAGGCCTGTTGATGCTCCTGTTACTACTGCTACCTGTCCTGATAAATCGAAATATTTGTTCATAATTTGCTTTTCTTTTTAGTTATTATTAAATTTTACACTGCAAAGAAAATACCTATTTTCCTGAAATACAATTATTTTCAATTCTTATTACTGATAATCATATAAACACAACTTAAACAAAACAAATAAGAGCACCTATGTATTTATATGTAAGTATCATGTATCCTCTCTACGACTATAGCCACCCAAACTACAATGGAGTCCAAAAAAAAGAGGAACAGATTGCTCTGCTCCTCTTTATTTCAACATGTTGGATATTAGTGGTTATATAGTAAGAATCCAGCCAAATGCAGCAGTTATCGTAATCTGCATATATTCAATCGCAATGTCGTGTTTGCAGCGTATAAATCAACAGTAGACTGAAGACATCAAACACTAAAATCTCAGAATATAACTGTTTTAAACTCGTTTTCACTCCACATCTCGCACTGCGTCATAATGGTTTCGAGGGCAGCTTCCTGGCCCTCGGGCGGATATTTGTACTTTTTGAGTAGGCGCTTCACGATGCGACGCATACCAGCACGGGCACTCTCCTTCATCGTCCAGTCGATAGTCTTGTTGGTGCGTAGTGCATCGGTCAATTCGCGCGTGATGGCGATAAGTTGCTCGTTTGTATAGAAGTCCTGCACCGCCTCGGGCTTAGTTATAGCATCGTAGAAGGCCAACTCCTCGGTCGAGAGATTGAGTTTTTTGCTCTCCTCCTCGCCATTGACGATTGCTCTCGCAGTCTTCAAAAGCTCTTCGATAACCTCTTCGTTGGTGAGCATACCTTTGAGGTAGTTACTCATCGCATTCGCTAAAATCTCAGAAAATTTCTCTGCACGCACAGTGTTGGTACGCTGATAAACCTTTATCTGCTCGGCTATCAGTTTGCGCAACAACTCAACAGCAAAGTTTTTCTGCTTCATCTGCGCTATCTCCTCCAAGAATTTCGGGTCGAAAATCGAAAACTCCTCCTTGATATCCGAGAAGAGGTTTATCACGCCCTCACTCTTAATGCTCTGTTTGAGCAGTTCGTTGATGCGCTCGTTAATCTCGCGGAACGAGATCTTACCCTTACCCTCCACACGCGTCAGCAGTGTGCGCACCGCCTCAAAGTAGGCTGCCTCCAATCGTTCCTCACGCTGTAAGAGACTCTGACATAGCGACAACGACTGACGGAGCAACAACGCCTCTTTGATATATAAGTTTTTGGTTTCCTCTCGCTCGGGTGCTTGCAGAAAATCGACACCGCCCGCAATCGCCGCAGCTCGTGCCATATCCGACTCGCCGTAGAATGCCGAATAGTCGAAGCCGTGCAATAGGTCGCGACACACATCCAACTTCTTCTGAAATTCGGGATATGCGGTCTTTGAAATATCGGTGTCGCCATAGTTCTTGCGGTCACGAATAGTGTAATCGTTCATCGCCTGCTTCAAAGCGGAAGCTATGCCCACATAATCGACCACCAAACCGCCTTGCTTGTCGCCAAACACACGGTTTACACGAGCAATAGCCTGCATCAGGTTATGCCCCGACATCGGCTTATATACATACATCGTCGAAAGCGATGGTACATCAAATCCCGTGAGCCACATATCCACCACAATCACCACTTTCAGCGTGCTGTCGTTATCCTTAAATCGCTTTTCGAGCTCCTTTTTGTGGGCATCGTTGCCGATTATCTCACGCCACTCCTCGGGGTCTTTGTTGCCCGAAGTCATCACCACAGCCAACTTTTCGCTCCACGCAGGGCGCAACTCCAAGATGCGACGGTAAATTTTCATCGCTATCGGGCGTGAGTAGGCAACAATCATCGCCTTGCCCGTCTGCTCATATTGGCGGTAGTTTTCGTAGTGGTCGAGAATGTCGCCCACGAGCGAATCTATCGTTTCGTCTGCGCCAAGTATCGAATCAAGTCGGCCCAACTCACGCTTGCTCTTCTCGATTGCGTACTCCTCCGCCTCGTCGGCCATTGCATCGTACTCATCATCTATGCGGCGGAGCGTCGCCTCGTCGAGGTGCAGATTTATCACTCGGCTCTCATAGAACACAGGGCGTGTAGCACCATCGGCCACCGCCTGCGTCATATCGTAAACATCTATGTAGTCGCCGAACACCTCGCGTGTCGAGCGGTCTTTCTGCGAAATGGGCGTACCCGTAAAGCCAATGTAGGTAGCATTTGGTAGCGAGTTACGCACTCGGCGTGCTGCACCCACCTTTACTCTACCCTCACTGTCGATTTTCTCGGTCAGACCGTACTGGCTGCGGTGTGCCTCGTCGGCTATGACCACGATATTTCGGCGTGTCGAGAGAGGCTCTTCGCTCTCCTCGAACTTCTGCATCGTGGTAAAGAATATGCCGTTTGCCTCGCGCTCACGCAGCAGGTCGCCGAGGTGCTTTCTGCTCTCGGCCTGTACGGGCGTTTGGCGTAGGAAGTCGGCACACTTGGCAAACTGACGGTACAACTGTCCATCGAGGTCGTTGCGGTCGGTGAGGATGACGATTGTGGGCGACGATACCGCCTCCTGCAACCGCTTGGCGAAGAATACCATCGAGAGCGACTTGCCCGAGCCCTGCGTGTGCCAAAACACTCCGCCCTTGCCATCGGTTTGTGTCGCCTCGGCTACCGAGTTTACAGCCTTGCGCACCGCGAAGAACTGATGATAACCAGCGAGAATCTTTGCGCTCTGCTTTTCATCTTTCGAGAAGCAGATGAAACCTCGCAAAATCTCTATCAGGCGCGCCTTGTCGAACATTCCCGAGAACAACACATCGAACGCTGCGTAGCGGTTTATCTCGCTTGTTCCGTCAACGGTTTTCCACTCCATAAAGCGGTCCTCGCCGGCGGTTATCGTGCCTGCCTTCGAGGTCGCCATATCGCTCATTACGCAGAATGCGTTATAGACAAAGAGCGACGGTATCTCAATCATATAGTTGCGCAGCTGGGCGTATGCCTCCGACACATCGGTATTCTCGCGCGAGGGCGATTTCAGCTCCACAACTACCAACGGCAAACCATTTACAAATACCACAATATCGGCCCTGCGCACCGAACGCTCCTCTACGGTCCATTGGTTGGCAACGGTGAAGTTGTTGCGTAGGGGCGTGCCGTAGTCTATGAGCTTTACGCGCGTTGAACACTGCTCCTTACCGTCGAAATAGTTTACCTCGACACCATTTTGCAGATAGTCGTGAAACACCTCGTTGCGCTGCACAAGCGAGCCACTCTCGATGTTGCGAATCTTCGAGATAGCCTCTTCTATCGCCTCACTCGGAAGAGTTGGGTTTATGGCATAGAGCGACTGCTGCACAAGGTCTATGTGCAACGGCTCGGTGTATTCGCGCTCTACGCTTGGGCCATAGACGTATTCGTAGCCCAGCGTATCACGCATCAACTCCAATATCGCATTCTCAAAATGTGCCTCGGTAAAGTGCATAGTATTTGACGGTTAGTTTTTACAAAGGTAGTTAAAATATTGCTAATGCCACAGATATTATCGCACAAATAGCAGCAATGGCCGAGAAAATCAATGTCCATTTAACCATTTGCTTACTTCTCTTTTGTTCCTCATCGGCTTGTTCTTTGACTAATCGTTCACGCTCTTGCTTGAGTATGTTGATTATCGCATTAATACTTTGGCGATAGGCATTACATCTGCTTTCATCCCTTACATCAGCGGTATTATAGTTCCGTCCAAAAAAGAAATCTTGTTGAGAGGAACCGAAGGATACACTCTGAATAGCATTTATCGCTGATTGAGATGCACTTATCTTATTAAGTATGGCGATTACGATTCTCTTTGCTTCCTCACCGGTCTTTGACATATCACTATACGATGATGTATAACTCAAATATACACTTACCTGAGTTATCGCATCATCTAATCTATGTATTTGCTTTGCGTAGTCCATTTATTTCAAACTATATATGCCAAAAATTAAGGTAAGTACAATAGATACTATAGCTATTCCAAATGACCACCAGAATCTACAATTATTAGTCTTTTCGTTTTTGTCATTGAGAATATCCCTGAGAATATTTATAAATTCACTGACTCCATTTTTAATAGCTATAGACCTCATTTGTAATTGATATACATCTGCGCTTGCGGTTTCGGGCTCAGGTCTAAACTTTATTTTACTTACTAAATATGCCTGATCGCTTAATTTCTCTTTTTGTAATAGTTCTACTACCTCATTTTGCAATATGATAATTTCACCTAAAGACAGAGTAGAAGACAATTTCTGCAATTGAGCTATATATAATGTAACAGTTTTACTATCCATTTTTCTACAATTTTATCTCTCCATTCATCAATTTTGGCAATAAGGTATCACGGAGCGTGGCGAGGGTAATGTTTTCTTTCGCCAATTTTATTTTATTGTTCAGTAATGCATCTGCTATTTTAGAGAATTTTTCTATAACGGCAAATGGTGGTTGCACAACTACAAACTTATCAATATCAGCCTTACCTAAATGGCTTACCGTTGTGCCAGTTTTATAACTTTGCACAAACTCCAACTCGGGCTTTACAAGAAACATTACATAGTAATTACTAATGCTATCTTGTTTGCCAACAAATTTACAACAACGCTGATTTAGCACACCTCTTTCGCCCAACCACAAACAAGGTTCAAACTCTGCATCCATTCCTGCAACAACATCTCCTGCATTTATAAACTCTGTATTTGAGAGAATTTCTTTAGTATAATATTGTGGGGCAAATGTTTTTAAATCTCTAATTCTAATTAGAGGATTACCTTCTTTCTTTTCATTAAAAAGAGATGATTTATACGGAGCCCCATATATAACTTTTATATATTTGTATATATCTCCCACACTCCACCCTTCGGGGATCTGACCGAGTTCGGAATCAACCATTTTGCCACCTGATGATTTGTAGGATTTACCGTCCTCATTTGGGAAGTCAAAATCGACAAACCACTGTTTATAGAGAGCTTGGGCTTGGAGTTCGAGGTTGGTGTTTATACGGCGATTATTCTCGATTTTATCATCTATCGCAACCAATATCCCCGCAATCCTCCTCTGCTCCGCCAACGACGGCAACGAAATTTCAAATTTAGATAATGTTTCTATTGTAAGAGCTTTTTGTGTAGAGCCAATTGCCTTACTATCTATATTCATCTTGCCGATTGGAGATAAAAACCAATAGTAAAGATAGCGACTATCAATACCTTCAAAGTTATAGAACCAAGTCAAATTACCGTCTTTGAAATAGAATACTTCATCTTGAACAATATATGGGATACCCAGTGTGCCAACAGATGTAAGTAACATATCACCCTTTATAGGGACACCGTGTTTTGCCTTTATTTCATCATAGCGTTCTTGACTAATATATAGTTCAGTAGAAATCTTGTTACCTTTTTGCTTTTCTATGATTTCTTTACCCCTATAAAATGGAATGCCAGAATCTTTGTATTCTTTGGCAAAGATTCGCTTGCTACTGGAAATTTTACACAAATCCCCAATCTTATATGTGTTCCACGAAGTCATAAATTATAATCTAAATGCATCTGAGTTAAATACGAAAAATAGGCGATTAGCAATATCTTCTATTCTTCCGATATCAGTAATATTCATTTTCCTTAATAGGCGGCGTGTGGCAGATCGGTCCAAAGAACCGAGTTTCTGTCTGCGAGTAGAGCGGACAGCATCTGGTAGGTAAAGATGCTCTATAACAACTAAATCATTTCTTCGCATAAGATTCTCGCCTATTAATTGCCACCAACGAGCATCGGTTTCACCGAGAGAAACGCCAAACAATACTATCACTTGAGCATTATTTATTATCTGTTCACATTTATATTGTCCAATATTTTGCATTGCACGATTAGATTGCTCCTTTAATAAAAGGTCTTTAATATCCTCGTTTTCTCTAAAACTCAGATTTGCGATTTGAGCATCATTGTCGACACCAATAATTATTGAATCGCCCAATCTTCCATGTAGGTGATATAGGCTGCGCAAAACTATACTACTATTAATAATTGACTTTTCTTTAAAGTCCGTCATTGACAAAATCGTTTCGATAGTGTTGGTATAATTTAGCGTTATTATAGATATGTCTTTATTTTGAGTATATTTGCGAGTATAAGAACTAAATCGTTGCTTATCTATTTCCCCTAAGTGTCTATTGGGAGCGGCAAGATCTATCTCAAATTTATCTTTCAATTCTTTTGATGATGTAAATTTCGCCTCCTCTTGATTTAAATAATTTTGCAGATAATCACTCAGTTCGTAATAGAATTGCTCAAACTCTACTGAATCTTTTGACATTTCTGTAAAATTACCCAAAGCTTCTTCCATATCCGACCATAATTCATTATCATCGGATATGTATTCTTTCATTATTTTTAGCAAACGGGAACATTCTGTAGAATCACTTAGTAAGTAATTGTAGAAATCAGGATAACCTGTTGCCAAGCCTTGGGCTTTGTCAAGTCCATTTCCCAAAATATATACGATATTCATATTGGGTTATGTAGTTTATAATTTTTTACTGCTTTTATGAAATATGGGTTACAATTTATACCCAATACTTTCGAGTTGTTTTTTGATTTCGGCTTCGAGGGTGTGCGACTGCTCAAAGAGGGTGGCGAGTTCGCCCGTAAGGCGGGCCATCTTCTCCTCAAATGGCTCGGCGTCCTGCTCCTGCTCGGCAATGCCTACGTAGCGACCAGGAGTAAGGATAAAGTCCTGCTCTTTAATCTTGGCGATATCGACCACAGCGCAGAAGCCCTTTTCATCGGCGAGAGTGCCCTCGGTGAACTGCTTATAGGTGTCGGCAATGCGCATAATATCGCCCTGAGCGCCATCGGTCAGCTCACGCAGTTTGCGTGTAACCATTGTGCCGAGGTTGCGGGCATCGATAAACAGGGTCTTGCCCTTCTGCTTCTTCGCCTTATTGAAAAACCAAATCGAAACGGGTATCTGCGTAGTGTAGAACAACTGCGACGGCATAGCCACGATGCAATCGACCAAGTCAGCCTCGACCAATCGACGGCGAATATCGCCCTCGCCACCGCTTTGGCTCGACAGCGAGCCGTTAGCAAGCACAACGCCCGCACGGCCCGCAGGTGCGAGGTGGTGGATAATATGCTGAATCCACGCAAAGTTAGCATTGCCATTAGGTGGTGTGCCAAACTTCCAGCGCACATCGTCAGCGAGCTTGTCTGCGCCCCAATCGGAGAGGTTGAAAGGAGGATTTGCCAAGACAAAATCAGCTTTCAAGGTCGGGTGGCAATCGCCAAAGAAGGTATCGGCGTTATACTGTCCGAGGTCCGCCTCAATACCACGAATAGCCAAGTTCATCTGCGCCATCTTCCAAGTAGTGGGGTTAGAGTCCTGACCATAGACCGAGATTTGGTTGATGTTGCCGGCGTGGCTCTCGATAAACTTTGCCGACTGCACAAACATACCGCCCGAGCCACAGCAAGGGTCATAGACACGACCTCGGTAGGGCTCCAAGACATTAACAAGGGTTTTCACGATGCAAGCAGGGGTGTAGAATTCGCCCGCCAGCTTACCCTCAGCCTCGGCAAACTTCGAGAGGCAATATTCGTAGGCACGACCGAGGATATCCTTCGAGTCGCCGTGCTCGTGCATCTTAATATTGGTGAACAGATCGACCACATCGCCCAAGCGGCGTTTGTCGAGTTCTGGGCGAGCAAAGTTCTTCGGCAGAATATCTTTGAGTCGACGGTTCTCTTTCTCGATAGCACGCATAGCGTTGTCGATAGTAGTGCCAATCTCGGGGGTATGAGCCGCCGCAGCGATGACCGACCAGCGAGCCTCGGTGGGAACATAGAAGATATTCTCGGCAGTGTACTCGTCTTTGTCCTCCTCGAAGCCCTCGTCCTCATCGACAAGTGCTTGGTAGCGAGCCTCGAACTTATCCGAAATATACTTCAAAAAGATAAGACCAAGCACCACGGATTTATACTCCGAGGCGTCGAGGTTGCCGCGCATCTTGTCCGCCGCCTTCCAAATCTGATCTTCAAAACCGATATCTGCTGTATTGAGTTTAGCCATAGTAGTTGAAATTTTGTAGTAAAGGTAGTAAAAAATCTAATGCAAAACTTTAATAGCTTGATATTTTATTATCCTAGGGGCATAATAAGCAAATTTAACAAGGCATATAGATAAAACAAGAAGAGAAAAAGCCAGAACTTTTTCTCTTCTCCTACAAACGATAGTTGCCACCTACTATATCAACCTAAAAATTCCGGCAAAAATTAAGAACTCACAAAGCGAACAGTTGATACTCACGATTTGGGTAGGCAAATATAACTACGAGTTTAATTCACTATAGCCTAGGTACAGCAGATTATATCACACACTCTTTTTGTTTTACTCGTTCAATCTCTCTGATAATACCATTAAACACGTGTTCCGGAGTGTCCCACCACTCAACCGACCAGATGTTATATGTATTCCAACCGAGTAATGCAAGTACAGCAGGTGTAGTTACATCACGGTCGTGGGCAGTGTGCGAGGCCACATAGTTATATCCATCGCAGAGCAACCCCAACAAGTAGTGGTCAGGATTTTCAGGGTCGATAATACCGATATCAACACGATATTCCGATGAGCCGATATTTGTATTCACGGCATAGCCTTTTGCTTGCAGTGCCTTTGCAACGGACTCCACAAAGGCGTCTTTTGCCTTTGTCTTCACTCCATAATCCATATGCATCAGCGCAACCTTACCTCGCTCGGCATATTCAAGGAACGATTTGAGGTACTGCACTCCCTTTGCATTTGAGCGGTAGAGGTCAATATCCTCGGCTTTGAGTGATGAGAATACCTTCATCTCGTATCTTGCACGCGATACTGCAACATTCAAACGGCGCTCTCCACCATCACGGTTGAGCGGACCGAAGTTCATAGCCACCTTGCCGAACTTATCACGACCGTAGCCTACCGAGAAGATAATCACATCGCGCTCGTCGCCCTGCACATTCTCCAAGTTCTTGATGAAAATCGGTTCGTGCATTTGCGCTGCTACGACCTCCAAGTCGGAGTTCATGTGAAGCATATCGTTCAGCAAATCCTCAATTAATGACTGCTGATTGACATTAAATGTTACAACGCCTATACTTTGTGATGCCGTTTGCGGGTCGGATAGTCGTTTCTGAATCTCATTAACTACAGCCTTTGCCTCCTCCTTATTATTACGACCTGCACCACGCTCGTAGATGCCCTTAACATACTCAAACGACACCTTTGTTGCCATATCATCATTTGATGGGAAGGTCATCAGTGAGTTCTTGTAGAAGTGTCGATTGCTGAATGTAATCAGACTCTCGTGTTTGCTACGATAGTGCCACAATAGGTATTTCTGCGACATTGAGAGGGCCAAGCAATCTTCGAGAATACTCTCCAAATCCTCACTCTCGGAGTGTTGCTCGCTGAAATTATCAGTCATAAAGAAGCTGGTAGGCGGTAACTGATGCTCGTCGCCCACAATCACTACGCTCTTGCCTCTCAATATAGCAGTCACCGCCTCGCAAGTAGGCATTTGCGAAGCCTCATCAAAGATAACCAAGTCAAACTGTGGCCAATTCGCTCCAAGATATTGCGATACTGAAAGCGGACTCATCAGCATTGCAGGACACATTCTCGATATAAGGTCTGGAATTGTCTCAAAGAGCTTGCGGATAGATACTCCACGACAACCATTTCTGATACACTTCTGCAAGAAGCCTACATCGGAACTCTGTGAGGCCTCCTTACGAAGCGCAGACAACATTGCCGACAACCTAACGACCAACTCTCGGCGAGTCAACTCCTCAAACTCCTTGCATAGTTTGCGAAAACGCTTAATCTTATCCTCAAACAGTATTGACTGGAAGAAACTCAACTCCTTGTCCTGGGATATATAGTGGTTTGCGCACTGCTTGTATAGGCTCTTTCGATAAACATTGACAATGTCGAAGTGAGCAAACAGACCTCTCTCAAATGCCTCAACGACTGTCACAAGTCCATTATCGTACACCTGCTTACGAACAACGTTATACGCCACCTTACTACGCAAATTAACAAGGTCTTTGCTCCATCGTTTGATGGTTTTAGCAATACCATCAAGCCAATCCACACCATCCTGTTTCACTGATGCAACAGCCAACTCCTCAAGCGCAGAAACATTTGCAGAGAAATCCTTATATGAGGTAATATAATCGTTCAGCTGTTTACTATTCTGCTCCCTGAATTGACAGCATCCACTAGCTATATGAGCCAACATATCGCTGTCATTCAACTGCAATGCACACAAAGCTGATTGCAGCTCACCTAATCTCTCGTAGTATAATTGGAATGTTGATGCGTTCAGGTTCCTCAGCTCTCGTTTGATATTATAGGTACTGCCGAGATAATCGATAATATCATTGACCTCGCCCTGCAATTTATGTATTGCACTGATTTTGTCGCACAATGCTGTAACCTCGTTGTCGCTCACTCGCGCTCCGCTTTTTGAGTATGAGGAGAGAGTGTTCGCAACTGCACGACGGTCAAGATATTTTGCCAAGAACCACTTCTGCTCTGCCTCCATCCAACGCTGGCGCAATGCGGTGTAGTTCACATCAAGGATATGCTCATTATACTGGGCAAACAGTTCTGACTGTTGAGCCTCGAGTTTGCCCTGTAATTCGGCAACCTCTTTTAAGGTCTTCAGCAGATTATCACCCAGCGAAGAAATGAGAGTTGAAGGCAACTTCTCTCCGAGAATAAACTCTGCAACAAGCACCAGTGCCTCATACTGTTCCTTTGACAATTTGTCGGCATTGTATTCTATCAATGACGCAACAGACCTGGCAAGAGTATGCAGGTTATTTACCTTGCCGGAAATCTCACCGACAAGGCTCTGAATCTGCTCCCTGATATCGGGCGAATAGACCAACATACCAATCTCTTGCAATGAGTTGTTGTATTCATAGACTACGCTTGCTGCCGATTGGAAATCCTCAAGCAGTTCAGTATGGTCACACAATAACTCCGGCGTTAGGGCGTCAATGTATTCATCCGAGATTTTAATTGTGCTATTTTCGGGAACATCTATTGCCGAATATTGCGCAAAACAGTCATAGATAGACAATCCGCAAGGATAAACCTTGTGGAGTCGCTCAACGTGTGCATTTAGCTCTCGTTTGAGTTCATCAAGATGTGAAGCCTCTTTTGCAAAAGCATCATCACCCATCTGTTGCACAACCTCTGAAGTCTTGCGAAGCTGGTCCATCACCAAGCTCTTCTTAGTTTTGTTGGAGTGCAACTCCAAACAGAATGGATCAAGGCCAATAGCAGTAAGGCGTTTTTGTACAACCTCCAATGCAGCCATCTTCTCAGCAACAAGCAGTACTCGTTTGCCGTGGAAGAGGGCGTTGGAGATGATATTGGTAATAGTTTGCGACTTTCCCGTTCCCGGAGGGCCGTGCAAAACAAAACTCTTGCCCGATGCAGCCTCGTTGATTGCTGCTAACTGCGATGAGTCGGCACTGATTGGCAATGCGACATCTTCTGATGGCATCTCCACTACAATATCCGCTTCTTCTACCATATCTTCGCTTAACTTACCCGATACAAGACTATCAATCAGCGGGTGTTGGGACATCGACTCGCGATTGGTGCGGATATCGTTCCAAATCACAAAGCGGTTGAAGTCAAATATACTGATAATCGACTCCTCAATAACATCCCACTTATCTTGCTCCATAACAGCCTTGCGAACAGCGGCAAGGATATACTTGATGTCAAGCCCTTTTTCGTTCTGAATAGCGGCTGTAACATCGGGTATCTCTATGCTGTAATTCTGTTTTAGGAACTCGAAAAGCGTTTCATTGAGCAATGGGTCCTCGCCACGGCTGACCATATAGTAGCCCTTGTTCGCCGATTTACGCTCCAATCGTATCGGATAAAGGACAATAGGGGCAAAGTGAGGGAATGACTTGCCTGGCTCAAACCATTTCAAAAAACCAAGAGCAATATATAGCGTATTGGCTCCGCTCTCCTCAATAGAGAAACGAGCCGAACGATATAGACTTGTCAAGGTTTTGGTAAGTGTCTTTGGGTCTTGGTACGACCTCAATGTGTCTTTCTCCAACTCCTTACGCAACAAATCCATTATAGAGTCATTGAGATTGATGCGTTCACCCAAGTCTTTGCTATCGGCAGGAGTTTCCCAATCATCGGGGCGGTCTACGATAAGTATCTTGCGATTTTTGTAGAGCAGTTGCACCATCTCCGTAAGAGATGAGACCATAAAGCGGAGTGTATTCTTGGAGAATCGTATATTAAGCAAATTATTGCGTATACTCAAGTCAAGTAGTCTGCGCTCCCACAAATCGAAGCGACTAAACTCATTCTCATCCTTTTGGAAAGTGAAAGTTTCGCTTACGCTCTCCGGAGAAGAGTGCGAGCGCTCATCTGGCTCCGGGTTTATAACCTCATACTCGTTACCATTGTATATTCGTTGAGGTATAGGCTGAACACCGGCCAATCTGGCTCGGGCAACATCAAGCACAAATGAGAACTTCTCAGTATTCTTGATATTATCATTCGCTATGATTATAGCTTGTTCAAATGGAACTTTATTACCTTCATTTGCACAGGTAGTCTCTACCAGGAGAATCTCATTAATTCCTTCGGCAATGCGCTTAGTAATTACAGACGGGTCATCATTGACACTATCTGCGAACATGTCATTTACTAGCCAGCACCCAGCAAAGGCGTGATCATCTTGTAAAATCAACAAAGGGTGCATGCCGACTGCTTCAAGACACGAACACATCAATATCGCCATATCCAAGCAGCAACCTCGTTTGCCACGGTCTTCACTCAACAATTCCTCGCAAGTACGAATCTTTTGACCATGTTTTGCAAGAGTGGATGTAGGATAACAATAGGTGATATTCTGTTCCGAGATAGCCTCGTACAACGCACCAATAATCATCTTTGGACGATTAGGAACATCGTGAGTATATGCGCTTAACGAGCTGCTACCAGTCCACTTGTTAAGCAATTCCGAAGCTCGCTTAATAATCGGATCAAGGGCAATATGGTGAGGCGTAACAAACGCTGCCAAATACTGCGACATGAAAGAGTTCCCCCAATATTGACAGTAATCAAGTACCTCTAATTCCTTCTTTGCTTCGGCAAGAACCTCTCCATCCTTTGATAAGACCTGAACTGTAGTCATTGCCTTGGTCTTTTCTGTAAGATTGCAAAGATACGATGTGTTTATCGACGGCTGAATATCGGGCTTCTTCCAACTCTCGTGAGCTGGCAGACTGACAATATGTTCTACCACAGTATCAGCAAATTCATGATCAAAGGTGATTTTGACCTTTAACCTTTCATAATTATTAGGAGTATTATTTCTAACGGTAATGCTACTAATCATAGCAACATTATTTACAGCCATGGCAAAACTTGCCAATGGAATCTGCTTGATACTGACGGTTAGCATATCGTTGTTTTAAAAATTCAAATTAACTTATGGCCTATTAACTTCGATTTCTTTACATATCTTAGATACAGTAGCAGAATATTCACTATAACTTAACAAATCATCGCAAATTAAATCTACTATTACGTCACCCTTTTCATCAATAAAGCCCCACTTACCATCTTTTCTTTTTACAGGTTACCAATTCCTACAAAAACATCTTACTTCTTCATACATAGGAGATATGATCTCGTTACCATTATCATTATTAAAACCACAACAATTATTCTTTCGCATAGAAATTAATCTATTTTCACCAATATAGCATTGTTCATAGTCATCCATTCCATCAAATAGAAAATCTAAAAAACAACATTGCCAATATTGTCGATAATTCCGTATTTACTATTTTTTAATAGCGATCGCTTTACCAATATTATTAGACGATTATATCTGTTATATATAAAAGGAATGATTGTCTTTTATTAAAGTTAAAAGCATCTATTCGCCACTCTTGGTTACAAACAATTATACCCAATTCTTCATGATAACGAAGTGTTTTTGGATTATGAGCAAATGATACTATCTCATTGTTGTGTTTATCAATGACGCCAGCCTCTCCATTTTTAATAGCAACACAATAATTACGATTCAAAAGTGAAACAATTTCGTCTCATACGCAATAGGAATTATAACATTGATATCATAATCTAATAGACCCCATTTACCGTTTTCGTATACTATCATTTGATTATAATCCGAAAAATAATCTATAGCATCGTATCTTATAGATATTGCCTCGTAACCTAATTTGTCGATATATTACCTTTTACCATTATATCATACCAAAATACGATATTCATAATAATCTCCAGGGATACCTTCGCCACACCTTTTCATTCCTATGATAAAGGGAAATGACACAATTATACACGCCGATACTATCATTCCAATAATAGTCTGAATATGATATTGAGTTTCTTGGCTGTTTGTCTCGGATTATTCCCCGCAATCGTTAATTATAAATTCATATCCCATATTTTAATTTTATAAATTATTAAAAGGGAAACCACATTTCCCCAGAAAGATATGAAATTAGAGCACCAAGAGCACATGTAATAATAATAAACCACAAACAGCCTTTATTTTCACTATCACCTTTACTACTCTTTTCAATTTCCTCAAGCTTTTTCATTTCTTCCTGAGTTTTATACTGCTTGAGTTGCTCACACTCATTTTCTTTTTTGGAAATTGCTATTTTCATTTCAGGAGTCAATGTAGGATTCTCTTTGGCTGCTGCAACTACCGTTATCGCAGTATCTCTAATACATATCCATAGGACCTTTTCATTATGAGTCTCTTTAGCTACTTTCCTTCGAATATTGGCTTTAAGTCTTTCTCCACGTAATAAAGCATTTTCATATCCGGCTAAATCGTTAGGTATCTCTGAATCCTTAATAATTTCACCATACTCATTAATCTTGTAATTGCCACCTATTCCCATAATTTAGATCCAATTATTATTAGCACATTAATGGATATTTGCAGCAATTAATGCTATAAGCAAGCACAAAGCAATAAAGATAAACAGCCAAATGGAGTTTTTAGAATCTTCATTTTGTTTGGACTGAATCACATTTGCATAATGATTTTGTGATGTAACAGTTGCTAATAGTTTACCAGACATTCTATTGAATGATAACACTATAACATCACCTGGATGAGCGAAACATTGAGTTGTACGGAAACCGAATTTGAACGTTAGCTCGCACGGATTAGATATATATACTGGCAACATTGAATTTCTCGCAACACTCGCAACTATATTATCATTGATATATATGTCTACATTTGGGTTAACAGCAAAACTCTCTGTGTATCCATGTACCATAACTTGCCCACATTGATGTGAAGATGAACTTGGTGGAGCAATAATATTTGAAGGTTTTGGTTCGCTATTTCTTATTTTTGTAGGATTAACAGCTACTGGATTAACCGGTTTCTTTGGTCGTACAACAGAACTTTTGTCAAGAAGTCTCTGTCTAGTTACTTCCATGCGCATCTCTGGAGATAAATGAGGATTTTTCCAAACAAGTCTTCTTACAGTTATGGCTTTATCTTTTAAACATAACTCCAACACTTGTAAATTTTGTGATTCTTTCGCCAAGCGTTTTCTATCCTCAATATTAAGCGGTATACCTTTCAAATACTTATGTTCGAGAGAGAATAGGTCGTTATCTTCTCGGATTATTTCGCCATACTCATTAACCTTAAAATCCATTCCCATATAGCTACGTACTATTAGTAATTAAAAATTATATCTATTTCATACTTTTAATGGTGTGGGATATGTTAGATAGCTTATTGAATAGATATTTAATAAAGAAGCAAATAGCAATAGTAATGACTATGGATATTATACCAACAATCATACTTCTCCAATATATTTCAGTAGTGTAATTCCCGCATCCATCCCAATGCTTTGTTACTCCTCGGTCTATTCGCATACAGCCATAAATAAAACTACATACGCTCAAAACGATAGTGAGTGCCAAACTCCGTAGTAGTTTCACATATCGCCAGCCATAATCGGCTTTCTTTAACTCACAAGGGAAATTGTCTAATTGCAGAGTCTCAACATACTCTTTATAATCTGGTCGTTTTGCACTTTCTTTGCAAAGTTGATAACATTTCTTACGAGCTTTATATGCCGCTAAGATATCATCTTTACTAGCTCCGACTCGTATGATGTTTAACATTGCAGTATCCAACTCATTATATGGACGCTTTATTGTTCCATCTTCTGCAATTGCGTAATTCCCGTTAATATTACTATTCATTCCCATAATAATTATAAATCATATAATGTAAAATTAAAATTCTTATTAGAATGATAGACATATAGATTTCCTCTATAAGAACTACCATCAAATACGCCTTCAAAAGTACCAGTCTTTTCGCCAGAAGCATTATATTCATCTAGCCTCAGGATGTCATTTACTACGGTTCCGTGTAAAGTTAGCTTATTGTTGGCCCCATTTTTAAGATAGTAATACCAGCCTGAATAAATACTGTTCCCTTCATATTTTAAGTACATTTTAACAGTTAATGAACTTCCAATAATACCATTAAGATAGACTTCATAGCCATTCTGTATACTTGCTGGTGGATTACAATTATAATTGTTTTGGTTTTTGCTTAGCATGTAGCTACTTAAGTTATTACTCAACAAAAATCCCATAATAACCAAAACAAGCAAGATAATGAAGTACAAAAAAATTTTATTTTTCTTCTGCGGCTTTTTATTTCTGGCAGTATCATCAGCTCTGATAATCTCGCCATACTCATTAATCTTAAAATCTGCTCCCACTTCTAATTTAAGGAATTAGTTATCTTTTATCTACTATTTTCTTATTATTGTTCCGTCTTCAGCAATGCGGAATCCCAAATGAGGATTAAACTTCTCATCGAAGCATTCAAAATACTTCGCCTCATACCACTCGTCATTAAGCGTGTTAGTAGTAATCAATGTATCTTCAAGTAAAGGATATTCCTTAATCTCAGACAAGGAAAAGGGGCCAAAGACCGTTTCTTCGAAATTCACATAAAACTGCAGGTCAGGAGATGAAAAGACATCTCCTGATCCAGTAGTCTCCATCTTCTTTTTACTGCCAAAGAGGCGTTTAAAGAATCCCATAATCGATAATTACGCCTTTTGGCCGAATGTGTTAAGATTATATATTTTATTGACTGTGTTATGTTGCTTTACATAGCGAGACATTACGAATATTCCCCATATAATTTGAGCAACATAAAGTATCATTGCAATCGTTGATGCGTATCGTGATGCAAATGATAATATAAATGTGATTAACATTAGAAACACCAAACTACCACCACTTAGTATTCCGCCTTGGCTTCTGTTTCTAGTTAGATACTCATACTCTCTATTTGCCCATTTGTAATACCAAACGAACCCATAGATACCTAGCGTAATAATGGAGAGAAATATCGCACCCCAAAACCCTCTTGTATGCTTGCCATCTTCTGCACAAGAGATGTTAGTTTCTTTTGCCATTGCAAACATAACAACTACTCCATATATGCCTAATGTAAGGAAAGATAGTAGCCATATCTTCCACACTTTACGATTTGTAGGTAGCACCTGTGGAGTGGTTCCTTTTACTTGAGAGAAGAAATAGTCCTCTCTAATTATTTCGCCGTATTCGTTAATCGTATAATTTATTTGTCCCATAATAATATGGTGTTAATAATCAAATAATTATTCTTCTTTAGGAGCATAAGGCACCTCTATACTTGTCGTAACCTGTAAAGGGTACGAGAAGATTTCTGCATTATCTCCACCAATTTTAGGATTATTTGTGTTGCAAATTAGAGTATATTGGGTAAGATGGCCCAGCAAGCGAGTAGTGTAGTTAGGATTATTCCTATTCAAAATGTCAAGAGCCAACTTAATTGCAATAACCGTAACAAAATCAATATCTACTGAAATGCCAGGTTCAAAAATTGCCTTTTCCAACTCTTCCTCATTGGTATAGAATTTTCTATTTTGATTTACACGCCCAGATGTATCACCTAACGCATACATGAAATCCTCATAATCGGGCATTCCATCAGGCAGGCAATAGAAAATCTCGCCAGCAAAGGCTCTCTCCCAGCATCCAATTGACATAAGAGGCATACCAACCTCCTTTGCAATCTTATTTGCATACAAATCACCTTCTCGATTATCTGCACCGCCTATTACAATTGTATTCTCATCGCAGAACTCATCAAACACATTAAGAGGAACTTCTTGAACTGTCATATTCTGAGTAACCACATGTGCTGAAGGGTTAATCTGCAGAATACGTTCTTTTACTGCATCGGTTTTATATTTACCTACATCCAAAATTCCACACTGGTGACGGCAAATATTATGATATCCGAGAATGTCGTTGTCTATTAACAAGAATCTACCGACACCGGCTTTCGCAAGTTCTAACGCAACTAAACTTCCAACAGAGCCGCAGCCAACTAACATTGCACCTGTTTTCAGCATCATATCTGATTCCAAGATGCCGACATTACGTGAGAAAATATCTAACTTGAGCGAATAAGGCTCTTTTTTACATACAACGCCCTCGCAATCAATAAACTGAATGCAATCATTTTCAAAATATCCAATAAGTCCTTTGTTTGGATTATTAGTAGGCTTGTTTTCTACAACTTCACCTAATTCAATAAGGTTAGAGTAGCTACTATCGCTTTTCGTTGTAACAATGTTATAATGGTTACTGTTTTCAATATGTAAACCATATATCTTACCTACATATTTATCCTTTTCTAATTCAAGAGGGAAATATACAGTAGGCTTAATCTTTCGTTTTCCTAAAGTAATCATAGTCGTTATAAATTTTCTGATTTAAAAGACACATCTCCCGCTCTGTGACGATTATAAGAATCTACCCACTTATAGAGATGTTTGATTGTTTCAGCACCATTCATACGTTTATCTTTGCTGGCAAATTCAAGATACATATCCCCATTATCATCAGTCTTTATATAAGATGATTTGAGTCCATTCTCAGATGTAAACATTTCTGCCAGCTCCGGCATGATAAAATATATTCGAATTGAGCCATCATTGATGTAATTTGTAGAATAGATCATCTGATAAGCCAAGGTGTGTTCTTGACGGGTAATATGTCTATCAGTGATGACTGTGTAAACAAGCTTACCTTCTTCAAAACTACATTCAGCATTTGTCTCCGCATTACGTATTGCAGTATCCTCATCGTAGAATAAATCCTTTCGTTTCTGATACCAAGGCATATTCTGATACGCTTTGATAAACTCAATTAGATTTAATACTCCAATACTTATCAAACTCAACAACAAACCAAGAAGTATTATCAAAGCAATAAATGCTAATGATAATTTTATTGGCGATAGTAAGAGGATAAGAAAAGCCAGAGCAAAACTTCCTATTCCGCAGTAAACATACTCTTTACGACATAATGGAATAAATATCAGGCTTATCACCAATGCACTAATTGCAATAAAACCATATTTAACAACATCAATTAAAGTATGCTGTTTGATATATACTGCTGCCCTAGCTTTCTGTTTAATTATCTCTTTTTCTGTTTTTTTGTCTATCTCCGTTATTACCTCTGTAGCTTCTCTTACACAAACGCCTTTTGAATCGGTAGAGTTGTATACAAGTTCAAAAAGGGTACTCTGCTTACTTGCACTATCACCAACAATATTTTGGCTTGTTTGTATGACTACAAAAAACAACAAGAAGAGTGTAGACAACAGGATAAGTACGGCTGATTTTAGATATTTTACATCACTCTTTTTCGGTTGAATCGCTATTGAAGTCTCGCTGGTTGAGTTTGACTTTTGCTCTGACATACTCCCGATATTCGTCCAATCGTTTTTTTTTTCAGGATAAGGAGCAGGATTAAGTCCCTTCTCGGGGAAATGTCTCAATTTGAAATAATCTTCAGGAATCAAGTCATCTCCAACCTCAACATCGACAATTTCGTAATGCAAAGGGTTGGATACATGACGCATAGTCAATCTAAAGTTTGGATCTACATTAACCAATCCTGAAATAGCACCACAAGACCTTAAACCAGCAAAAATACGATTTGTTCCATCATCAGTCCCTGAGAAAGTATCCATACTACCTGGGTGTCTGTGCCACAAACCAAGCAGTTCCAGTTTATTTTCATATTTTGAGGCAACAGATTCTGCAAGGTAATTAACAAACTTTTCATCATATTCAAAATATGCATATTGATGAACAGAATCTATACCAGGAGGTATCACTTCCATAACGACCCAAAATCCATTGTCTAACACATGGCCTAATAAAATACCACCTGTTTCAATAGGGTCTTTACGGAAAGTCTCATCGATAATGGCGTTATAGGCCTTATCTGAGAATATTACAATTTGACAATATTTACCCATACACGTCTACATTAAAGAACACCGTGAGTATTGAACTGCTCTTGTGATAAATCACCTGTCAGTACCAACTCAAATGACATGAGCCACTTAACTGCCCATGCAATTACAGATGCCGCAGATGTTGTTTCTTTACCAGTTTTAATATTACCAGCTTCCGCAGTACACAAGTAAAGTTGGTTATTGCTATCCATAAGCAGATGCAAAGGTCTCCAACCAAGATCTTTAATTAGTTCATCAATATCCGGCTGAATTAGGTATACGCGAACAGAACTACCCATAACCTGCTGAGGGTGGTTATTATTGTATACAGCCATAATATGCCACTCGTTATCACCGAGGATACCAATGTTAAGAGAACCAACCCAAGCCAAACGGCCATCATCTAATTTATCCAAAGTGAATCCTGGGAATGCGTGATTCATTGCAGCCTTTTCTGCCATAAGGAGTCCCGGATCCTTCTCATACCACTGAGCTACTGCCAATTTGCCTTTGGGAATCACAATTGAAGATGAGTCATCTCCCTTAGTAACATTGCCATCAGGGGCAATTGTAACTTTTTTACCCTCGAGCAACTTCTTCTTGAGTTCCTCACGCTTTTTCTTCAAAATATCATCATCGGCTGCCAACTTTCCTTTCGGAATTACGATAGACGATGAGTCATCGCCCTTAGTTACATTACCGTCAGGAGCAATTGTTACTTTCTTTCCTTCAAGCAATTTCTTCTTGAGTTCTTCACGCTTTGCTTTCAATGTTGCATCATCAGCTGCCATCTTAGTGGCAGGAATAGAAATCATCTTTTCCATAAGTTTATATTTTTAATAGTTATTTATTTTTAATTGCTGCATAAATTGCAAAGAATACGATCAACGCAATTACCATAATCAATGCGGCCCCAGCACCATTAAAACGGGCCATAAGGAAAGCGCCTGCTATCAAGCCTATAATACCTAAAAACAATTGTCCCCATTTTACCTTTTTCTTATCTGGGTTACTATTGTTATTGTATTGCGAACTTTGAAGTTTTCTCTTTAACTCCTCTTGCTTTTGCCTTAAAGAATCATCGCCAGCCATCTTAGTGGCAGGAATAGAAATATTCTTTTCCATAAGTTTATGTTTTTAAAAGTTTATTCACTTTCTACTATAACACCAGTCGTTATAAATTTATCTATTAATCTCCTATACTCTTGTAGCGAACTACTTTCATAATCAAGAATCCTTGCTGAAATATTCCTAATAGCATCCAATAAACTCTTAATATCGTCATTTGATTCTGTATGAAGGTCATTTTCAATAGACTCTATTCGTTGGCCAATAACCAACAAATCCCCAGACATATCCAAAGCCAACTAAAGTTGTAATTCCATCTCCATCACGTAATATACGATGTCTATTAATGGCAAATATTGGGTAGGTCTTAATATTCTTGCTTTCCATCATCAAGTAGCTGTTAAACTAATTTATTCCTCTTTTACTTGAAAGTTATTCGATAATCCATCCAGAAGAAAGTAAACTCTTTTTAGTTCTTCCTGTTTTTGCTTAAGTCTACTATCAAAATCATCCATATTTTGACCTGCTTCGTTAGGGATATTGACACTCTGATATACTTTCATCAAAGATTCATTGTCAAATAGGGCATTGACAGTTTCATTCAAAATCCATTGCTCCCAGACAGTTGTATTGATAAGATTTCATTGTGGTATCGTAATTTGTTTACTCCGGTAATCAAAAATTCCTTTTTGCCTCAACTCATCTCTTTTCTTCATCATCATATCTGGAGAAGGAAGCACAATAGTTTCCTCTGTTGTATCTAAAAAACTCTCTTGCGCATCATTACTTATACACTCCGTCGCCAATTTGCCAGCAGGGGAATGATTATTGGGTGTCATATGTCGATTTAGATATCTTTGCTTCCCATTTTTCTAAGAGACTTTTCTCTTTATCTGTAGGAATGAATGGTACACCTTTTAACCGTGCTTTAAGTTCCTCTCTTTTTAATTTTAAAACTTCTTCTCTAATCTCGTCCATAACGATCAGAACTTAAAATCCTTATAATAATCATCTTGACTACGATAATCCATTATCTGTTTAATCTCTTCATTTGAGTATTGTCCCGGACGCGTACCATTATCCGGTTCAAAGAAAGTTCCTTCTTCTCTCCAATAATCACGCTCTCTTTTTTCATTATGTACTACGCCATCTCTTTCTTGGATTTCCTTAAATGCCTCAACGGGTATGCTTACTCCATATTTATCTCTCACACTTCCAGTATATGATGCACCCGCAGCACACATAAATGTCAAATCTGCTGGTATTCCAGTAAGTTGCTCCATTTTTTGCATCTGCTCATCAAGAAATACCAACAAATCATTTATGCCTTTTCCAGATATTCCTGAACCACCATGTATATAAAGTTCCATCTTCTCTTTATAGGCATTCATATAATTATCATAATATCGTTGCTGCACAGCATCTTTCCAATCTTGTGCTGTCACATCACTTTGTACTTCGATTTGCCTCTGCACCTCTTGCACCTGCATTGCAAAATCTGGTATATTACTCATCGCGAAAAATCGTTTCTGATAATTTGTATATCCGCTCTTGTATACTCTCTTTCTCTTGTATTATTGCAAATACATGCGATTGGAGGTCTTCCACATCGAGGACATCTTATAACTCTATTGGCATCAGCAATCTGACGGCTACCATAGTTTTCGTTTTGTTGACGCTCAATTACTTTTTGAACGGCGTTATTAAATCGTTCTTTTTTCTCTTCAGGACTTAGTGTTTGGCTCGAGCCGTTAGTCACATCGATGTCAGTAGGAGTTGCTGAAAAACATGAAGCCTGCGTAGACATATTATATCGAAGATATTTCTCAACTACAGCAAGAATATCTCGCATCTTAGAAGTTGCTTTATCCGTGTGGTCCTTTGCTAAGGCTTCCATTAATTTCTCACCTCCAGGAGGAATTATGAAGCCTGGAACCTTTTTATATTCATCTATTTCATGCTCACAGCCATCACATATACACTTCGCCTTTTCATACTTTTCTTGGCATCTATTGCGTCTTTCTCGACATCGTTCTACTATAGAAGCCTCACTATCGCAAGACGGTGTATAGTATCCACCATGTGTATTACCATCTTCATCCTCGTATTCATCAACCCAGCGTTGTGATGCAACACAGGAACTATGAGCTCTCTCCGCTTCTGCCAATGCTTCTTCAGCCTCACGCAGTTCCTCCTCAAGCACCTTCATTTGATTTTTTAATGCTTCAATAACCCCTTTTAAATAGGCGTCTACTTGCTCTAATATTTTAAGGATAGAGTCGGCACTATACTCCAAGGTGTTATTTAGTTCTATAAGCGATTGGTGATCGCGAATATGTGCTGATGGTTCACTCATAATCTTTTAGTAAGTTAAATCAACGACCCAATCCTGCTTTGGCGGCCTCATATTTAAGGGCTAGTTCAATATATGGTGGAAGATAATTATTAGCCCAATTCAGATATTTTTCGGAAAGTTCACTTATGAGTTCTCTACTTGATTTAAAATCATCTTCAAACTCCGAAAATTTATCATCCAACCAAGACTCACCCAAATTAGCCTCGTTATTTTTTAATGTTTCATATGTTTCATTCAACTTTTCAGATAGTTTTCTTAAATTAGATTGAAGATCTATAAGAGATTTTGAACTAACATGTGCAAAGCTGTCCATAATTATTGTGATTTATTAATTACAAATTTTCGTATTCATATACTATATCATAAAGGCCTCTTAGAACATCATCTTCATACTCCTCTATCTTTTTGCATAAGGGCTCTATTTGTTCTTTATCTTTGCTAAATTCATCGTAATACTTCTTGAATTGAGGATCTTTCCATTCCTGAGAAACTTCGTCAATCGCATTTTCTGTAGCTCTCAACTGTTCCCTCAAATCCTCTACTGTATCTAATAACTCGTTTCGAAATTTCTTCAGTGAAGTGGAGTTAGTTATAACACTAGCCATAATCTTATTTTATTTGTATGGTTTAAACTTGATATTGATATTTCTGTTGTTATCCCTGAAATATGCTCTAAACACAGAACTTGGGCGATTGAAAACAAAGAGTTTGCTAGCAATTGAAGAGCCTACAATCTTGTTAGAGTCATTTTCTGTCATTTGCAATGCTACACGGTATGTAAAGCTTGATAGAGGGTTACCTATTCGTGAAAGGTTATCCCAATTATCACACTGCATGATAGTAAATACACCTACGGCTGGACCATTTTTTAAGATATAATCAAGTAACATTCCGCTTTCCGATACATCATCACCTCGTCGCCCGCCTTTATCAAACATTCTTGCTAATTGAAACGCATATATTGATAAGTATATGTGATTTTGTAGACACTCTTCATCCTTTCGACGTTCATCAATTTCTTCTTTAATAGCAGTGAGAGACTCTATAATCTCGGTTGTTTTTGAAACTATCTGAGAACTGAATGGTAGCGATTCAAATACACTTTGCAGTTCTTCATTCAATGTATCATCGCGACGCATAAAGTTCAAAGTTACAAATGTTGCACTTTGATCAGTATGAGCTGTAGATGCTGAAATTGTTGCGTAATAAGCGATTCTTTGTGCAACATGTGGTTCTCCTCCCAATATCAAGATGTTATTGGCAGATTCTTTGCGTAATATTGCACATATGTCTGTTTCGTGAATAGATATTGACTCTCCTAAATATATTCCGACGGACTCTGGCATGCTTGAAGGAATCTGATGGCATCTAGCCACTCTTCTATTTTTAAACTCTGGCAAATCATTACCTCGGAATACGACCATATCGTGTTTCCTCTGATAATGTGAATTATCTGCAAACTCTGATATCTGATTTAACAATTTATCAATATCTATCTTTGTAACTAAGAAGCCCTGGACCTTATGATTATCATAAGGTGAGCCAGATTCAGAATTATATATACATTCTCCTGTATGCAACTGAGGAACCTTTCCGCTAATTGGCAATGTGATTAGAGATGAAAAATCCACAGGAGAACTCTTAAAGACAACTCTATTAGCAATTAGATCTTTTGGTAAAATCGACGAAGATGGAAGTTTCTGAGTAGCCAAAACCAAATTAATTCCAAATTTTCTGAACTCTTGAATAATAGTATGAATCTTGGCGTTAGCTTCTCGGCTTATCAAATCGTTCTCAATTTCAAATATCTTTTGGAACTCGTCAATAACAACCAACAGTCTAGGAATGTGTAGAGACGGGTTCTTCGCCTTCAAATCTACAATGTTGCTAACATCGTTGCTTCTACAGAGTTCCATTCGTCTCGCACCTTCCTCTACCAACTCATTTAATATGCTGAGACCGAATTCTCGCTCTGCTTCTGGAGCAATCACACGTGCATGTGGCAAATTATGAAGTGCATACGAATTAAACTCAACGCCTGAAAAGTCTATTAAATACATATTTAACTCATCAGGAGAGTAATTGATAGCGGCATTACAAATTAGAGCATGGAGGAATACGCTCTTACCAGAACCTGGAATACCTATTACTACAGCTGAATTCTGACCACTTTCTTGAGTGATTTTTAATTTTTGGATTTGCCTATCCTCTGACATTCCAAATGGTATTTCAATATACTTAGCACTTTTTCTTTGCCACCACTCAGATTGGTTAGTCATATAGTCAGCAAACAATATAGCCTCTTCTTTGCGGATTTCGACGCCCGAATTGACATACTGAACTATCTTGCGTAAATGTTCTTCCGCAAATGAATCAAAGTCTATTTGCTCATTATTTTTTGTCAAATCATAGACGAAGCAAACACGCTCAAGCTGTCCAATATTGCTACTGTTGTATATTTTGCGTGTATCTTCAGAACAATCAATCTTATCTTCATTAACTAACATTACAACATTTACACCAGCCCGAATACCATTCTTCAATATTTTTTGCAATAGAGAGATGGATTCACTATTAAACCCTATTGGAAAGTCCTTTATGACAATCACATGATACGGTTCCTTATTCTCTTTAGCTTGGTTATAATCATACAATGATTTAATAGAGCCTAATAAAAGGTTCTGGATTATATTGCCTATGTGTCTTTCTTTCTCATCCAAGTATTTTCGGATATCTTCAGGCCTTGCTAAAATCTGGAAAATATTCCTGTTTAGAAACTTAAACACATCACAAGTTCCATCCATTTCTTCAGCATCAATCATGGCAACATTTAGTTTGCCAGGGGATGATGATGCCATTAAGCGACCTACTAATGAATTTACAATTTGATGAGCTTTCTGTTTGGTGATATTGTTATGTCGGATTATTAAATTTTGGTTATTCAATAATTCAACATAGCAATTTTCGCTTATGGTTATATTTTCTCCAAGTATTGCAAATCTGTGTTCTTTCTTTCCAACCATTACTAATGATGATGGCATAGTTCCCTTGTCATCAATACTATCCCATAGAGACATATCGGCCTTTGATGTCTCATATAGATGGTTGAAATATGCCTCATAATAGGATTGCCCGCTACTATAAACATTTTTAATCGCTACCAATATGTCTCTTTGCAAACTCTCATAGGCCTGTTTAACTTCGCGTTTCTTAACAGCATTTTTTTCTAATTCTTCAGCTTGTATCTTCTTGTATTTTGCAATTATTTCGGCACGACGTGTACTTAAAGTTGCTTTAAGGGAAGCTATTGCAATGTCTACATTTTTAGAGTTCTTAATAGATTCTATTTGCTGATTTATAGTCTCAATTAAAGCACGTTCTTCCTCATTTGACTCTTTAACACATGTTCTATGAGTCGCTTGAGCACTGTTATCTAACAACATTATATCATTCTCGAAAGAAGACTGAATTCGAAGTGTCTTTTCGGCTACAATACCCAGTACTTGTTTTAAAGAATTAATGAATTTTGAGTATTCTTCTATGTAATATTGTTTTTCTAACTCAACAGTAGGGAATACTTTTTGGTATACTATCTTTTGACCATCTGCTGCTTGAATAGTATTCTTAATTAATACACACAACTCATTGCTAAGCTCACTATATTTTGACACGCTATCAATAGCCATATCATACACAGGGGTATCAGGCTCAACATCGATGGCATCATCCAGTTTATTTTGTAATCTTACCAATTGGTCTTTCAGTTGTACAATTTCTGCCTCTTGTTCTTCAATAATTTCTTCAAGTTCGTCTGTGTTTGGTATTTCAACTATAGGAGTATCAACCTTATTGTCTTCCTCCGATAATAAATCTATAGCTGATAACAGCCCTTTAATTTCGCTGGCATGTAACCAACTATTCATATTGTCTATGCTCAACAAAGAGTTCGCTTCTATATCTAAAAAGGAGAGTTCGGGCAATGAATATGGACCATAATTATCCTCACCCAACCTTAGATAATATATTGCATTATAAATATCAACATCACCATTAGAATTATCGTCATGGGCAATAAAATCAACTAACTCTGAATATGATTCTACGGGAGCCCATTCTTCTGATAATGTAGAGTAAACTTGGGCATTCGGCATTAACCCAAATGTTTTCATTTGCTCCAATTCGTATGGACCGAAATGTTGTCCATCTAGCTCAACAAAATAGTGCGTATTCATAATTACTTATGCTAAAATTCTTAATATTTCTTTTGCTTTACTTTTACTGAAACCTCTAGCTCTAATCCATTCTCCACCTTTACTAGAAATAAGAACATCGGCGAAAAATAAGCCGCTACTTAATGAAACACTTGCAACATTATGCCTAGCAATAACTATTGTCGTATAACCAAGTACATAACCTTTGTAATAAATGACATTATAATCATCTATTTCTAGCATATCGGGATATAATGCATTCTGATCTGATGACACACGACTTGCTATGAATGTTGGCATAATATTAGTTCGTTGATGATAGTTTAATGCTGTAATATATTAGTTGTATTAGTGAAATTATAAAGAATGGAATAGCAACAATTACAGAAACAATCATAAATGAAATAATTTTCATCACAAAGCCCATTCCTCCTCGATCAAAAGAAGTTCCCGCAAATATGTTACTCCGCCACGTCTCTCCAACTCCGATAATAGCTAATCCTGCAAGACCTAAAGTTAATACCCCGATTAAAGCGGCTTTCCTTTTTTGCTTATATATTAATCGTCGATTATCATATAACGGTTGACGTACTTGAATGTTAGTATGTTGATTAGTTGAATTAAACAAATATCTCAATTCGGGCATTTCAGCAGCATTTGTCCAATCTGAATCTGCACGACTTACCAATGTATCTGGTAACAGCCCGAGATTTGAGACTTCATCAAGAGAATAAGGCCCAAAAACTTGATTATCAAGAGCTACATAATATTGATTTGTATTTGCCATCTTTTTACATCATAACATTCTCAATACAATCTTTAGAAAGATGCGTAGTTGCATAACCTAATAAGTCTAAATGTATGGCAATATCTGAATTTCTCACACCACAACAATACCCAATGAAGCCTTTAAGGGGACCTTTCACAATCCTGACCGCATCACCAATCTCAATGTGTGCACTAAAAGCAACAGGAGATTCAGAATGCCTTAATAGAAATTTTATCTGCTCGATCTGTTCATCTGGAATTGGAGTTGCCAATTCATTAGTCCCAGGATAGGTTAAAAATTTCATTATGAACGGCAATCGACGAAATTCATCTTCTTCATCTTTAGCGAGACGAACAAAAACAACCATAGGTATTACAATCCTATCTATCTTTTTCTTGCGGTCACTCCACTGGTGTTCTTCCGTTTGGATCGCCACATAATTTTCTATTCCAAGTTTGTCTAGTTTTGTCGCAACTTTCTTTTCACAATTAGTATGAACAAGAGCCGCAACCCAGCGTTTGGGGTACGCTTCGCGGTCGTTTGTCACATTGACAAGCGAGTTTTTGTTATTGCGTATACCGCCCTCAACTTCTACCTTGTTCATTGTAAATTGGGCATAAAACTTATGAGCTCTATAAAAGAACCCCGAAATTTTATGTAAATTTAATATAAATATTCTAAATAGACACTATTATGTCCTAATTATTTTTTAACATTTTACCCTCAACTGTTTTACAAATGAACATTGTCATTATTTTTAAAAACTGTTTTTACAGATTTTTACTTACTTGAAAGCATCGAGCAGTAGCTATAAATGAACTTAATACACAACTCATCTATGATTAAGAGCTGAAACTAAAACGGACAATATTACTTTAAAACGTTTTAAAGTTTACACATTTATATCCCTAAATATTATTAGATATTAACACATTGAACCATTCAAAAAATTTCAAAAAAATCTGTAATTAAGACCTTAGATACATAGCTAAATGACTGATAATCAAATCAAGAAAAATTTAATACTCACACATTATTGATACGCATTAAAGCCGCATGGGCAATAATATTGAATATTGTAAGGATACCACAAAAGAGGATGAATCATAAAAATTTCCAATTATTGCGTAAAATCAACGCAGAAAACTTGCAAATATCAAGAAAACTATCTACCTTTGCGTAAAATTAACGCATTAAAAAGTAATTAATAAAAAATATGGCTACGTTCATCAGTGACCGCATACTGCGAGATACTATCGAGGCATTGCGTATTGAACGACTTACCGAGCGCTAAGCAAGTACCTTTTCAATACAGCGAAGCATGCAGAGTTAAAGGATGGAGTTTTCAAACTGAAATTATAATAATAACATTAAATATAGATTGCAGCTATGTACAATAGAGAGTATACACCAGAGCATATTACAGCTCTTGCCGAGAATGAGATTTTTGTCTTTGGATCAAACCTTGAGGGCATACACGGAGGGGGTGCCGCTCGCCTTGCGCTTAAGAGTTTTGGTGCCGTGATGGGTAAGGGAGTCGGACTGCATGGTAACAGCTACGCCATACCCACTATGCAGGGTGGCGTAGATACCATTCAACCATATATCAATGAGTTTTTGGAGTTTGCAAAGGAGCACAGCGATCTACGCTTTTATGTAACAAAGATTGGCTGTGGCATTGCTGGCTTCAAAGTGAGGGACATAGCACCACTCTTCGCCGATGCGGTAGATATAGAGAACATAATCCTACCCAGAGAGTTTGTTGAGATAATTACAACAGGGCATTAGAGTATTATTGAGAACAACGACCTCGACGCCACACCAAGGCCTACCAGCAACTTATCAAGGAATATTTTAATTAAAACATAAAACTAACCATGAAACGACTATTTAACCACGAGCCATATAAATATAATGGCGATATCTTGAAGCAGGTGCATCGAGGCATACTAGGAGCCATCATTGGCGATATTGTAGGCTCTGTACACGAATTCAAACGAAACAAGGAGTACAACTTTGAGCTCTTTACTGATGCTAACGACTTCACTGATGATACGGTGATGACTATTGCAGTGGCCGATTGGCTCATGTCCACGCCTCAGCCTATAAGCAATGTCACACTACCTGCCATTATGCGTAGCTGGGGCAGAAAATATCTGTGGCGTGGCTACGGAGGCATGTTCCATCGTTGGCTTGTGTCGGACTATGAGAGAGATCAGCAACCATACAACTCCTTCGGCAATGGATCAGGAATGCGAGTAAGTGCATGCGGTTTCTTTGCTCAGTCGCTCGACGAGGCGTTGCATCTCGCTAAACTCTCGGCCGAGGTGTCGCACAACCACCCCGAGGGTATCAAGGGCGCACAGGCTGTCGCCTCGGCGATATTCCTCGCTCGTCAGCATACGCCCAAGGAGAGTATACGTGAGTACATCGCTCGTCAGTTTGGCTACGACATGGATCGCACGTGCGACAGCATACGCCCCAACTATGATTTCGACGAGACCTGTCAGGGCACATGCCCCGAGGCTATAATTGCCTTTCTGGATAGCACCGACTTTGAGGATGCCATCCGCCTGTCAGTATCACTGGGTGGCGATGCAGACACCCTCGGCGCAATAACTGGCGGTATCGCAGCCGCTTACTATGGCGTACCTGATGATATTGCCCGCAAAGCTCTCGAATACATCCCCGAGGATATGGTTAAGGTGCTCACTACATTCTCGAGCTACACGATATAACCAACTAAGGATCAATAAACTATCTACAAATTACTTAGAACACACTACGTTCACGGGTTACATTTTGTAACCCGTGAATGGGTGAATGAGAGTCCGAAACGGGATTATTGTCCACCGTGGTCACGGGTTACATTTTTGTAACCCGTGATTCTTTTATAGAGTGGCAGAGGATGTTTGCTGGCCACTTTATTCGTGGGTTACATTTTTGTAACCCGTGATTGTTTTAGAGAGTATATCAGAGGATATTTGCTGGTATGGGTTACAAAAATGTAACCCGTGAGTTTGTGGGTGGTAAATATGGAGGTTGGTTTGCAAATGTCGTATAATCTTTATAACTTGCCGAAGCAAATTACTGCCGTGGACGGCAAAACAGAAAGTACACCTACTTTGCTGATGGCACAAAGTGTTGGAAGTCGGCTACACTTGTGCGGCTTTACTCTATTGTGTTCTTTACGGCATCCTTACACTCATTTTCTTGTTACATAGGATTTACTATGTACCGCCAAAATATGATGTAAATCTACCACAAAACAACACAAAATAGTTTTGCAGACTACTATAAGAAACCAGAACATATATTAGACTCAGCAATAGATATAATAAGTTGTACTAGACCCGAAGCAGCCATACTTGGAATGATAATGTCATATACATCTGAAAAAGGTACTAAGTTTATATTAGATTTAGAAACAGAACTGCAAAGAAAGATAGATAGGTTATACTATGAAATGATAAATCTTATGAATGGAGGGTTTTTAACATGAAAAAGTGTTTAATAATGTGCTTCTTTTTATGTTTGCTTAACAGCAATGCATTTGCAGCAGATAGAGATGCGTCAAAATGTCCATCTGACTTCTCGATGGCAGAACATAAAATTAATAGTTTTAACGAGATTACACCTTCACCAAAAGTTTACAATTTCCATGATGTAGTGCAGCATATCAGCAATACATCGTATCGAATCACAGATATAGATTATGATGAAAGTGTCAGTATTGCATATAGTAAACCTATAAATAAAAAGTCAGAAGTTGTACGAAATCATTATGCTAAACTTGCTCAGACTGTTGATGAATTGAATTTAGTAAACTACCAATGCGACACCATACAAATATATGATTTTTGGTCTGAATGGATTGTTGGTGATGTATATAATAGTCCATATTCGAATTATCATTTAGACCTTAAGTGTCGCAAAGGCCTCTATGAATTGGTTGACTATAAATTGCAACCAAAACATTTTGATGAAGAGTATGTGAATGAGAAAAATCGTGCGCTCTATGAAGAGATTAGAAAAAAGAACTACCCTGATCTTGACGCACTACCACTTACATACGATTGGGAGATGTTAAGATATAATTGCTGGGATGATCAAAAGATGATTAGAAATTTTGGCAAAACTACCGATGTATGCGAAACTCTTATTCGCATAATTATCAAAGATAATCGTATTGTATATTGCGATAGATGGGATTGGTAGACACCTTTTTATATTGCACCTACACAGGAATGCTCGTATAGGTGTCCATAAGAAAATCGAAATTTACATTTTATGACTAAAACCACCCGCATCGTATGCTTGTGCATACTCGGTGCGGTGGGGACACTTTGTAGTGTCTCCACCATCAATGCACGAAAAGAGAATCTACCAAGCTACATCTTAGCCAGGTGCTCGGCGACGATACGGGCAGCACAAGCAACATACTCCACGCATGGGCGTTTCTTGTAGTACTCAGGCGTACGCTCCGAGGGCATTGGAGTCTCGGCACGCTCGACCATAGGCTCGAGGCCAAGCAAACGGCGACAGACGATATCGCCATTCTCCGAACGAAATGCGTCGGCAAACTGCTGAACAAGAGCGTAATTCTGCTTACGCTCCTCGAGGTTTGATGGATCGGCAGAGGGGGCAATGGCACCAGCCACGAAGGCCATGCCACTCACAGTACCACACACCTCACGCATACGTCCCATACCACCACCAAAGGGTGCTGCAAGGCGAGCCAACATCTCGGGCGACATCTGCATAACATCGTCAAAGGCCATCACCACAGCTTGTGCACAATTATATCCCGACTTGAAGTAGTTCTGAGCACGTTCTACACGCTCATCAACATTTATATATAGTTGCTTTTCCATATTATTTAAGTATCTTTGCCACAAATATAGCACTTTTTTAGATATGTCGCAATTGGCCAAGCTCAACTTTCCACCCATACATCTTCGTGCTCGACGTGGTGTAAATGGTCGTACCGAGGTATTCGACTCGGTGCGTGGTCGTTGGCTAGTGCTCACGCCCGAGGAGTGGGTACGACGTCACGTGGTTGAGTATCTGCGCACAGAGTGTGGCTATGCTCCACAGCTCATCGTCGAGGAGCACCCCATACCGCTCAATGGCATGGCGCAGCGTGCCGACATTGTAGTTATAGGTGCTGACGCCAAGCCCCACATGGTGGTGGAGTGCAAAGAGCCCAATGTAAAAATTGACCGCCAAGTGCTTGACCAGGTAGTGCGCTACAACTCGGTGCTAAGGTGCAAATATATAGTCATGACAAACGGCATAGAGACATACTGCTACATGAAAGAGGGCGAGAACTACACGCCAATAAACCACTTTCCGCACTGCGAAATCAGCAGAACCAAATAAAATAGGGGTATTCTACTACCCTATTACCACATTTTTCTCCTTGTTTACTTGCTATCTTCATTTTAGTTTGTAACTTTGCCGCATCATTTATCATAAGAATATGATTGTAGTAAACAGAGTATCTGAACTAAATGCGGCACTTGCAAACCTTGAGAAGCAGGGTGTTGGCTTTGTGCCTACAATGGGAGCACTCCACGCAGGCCACCGTTCGCTCGTTGAGCGTGCACGTCGTGAGAACGACACTGTTGTGGTGAGTGTCTTTGTCAACCCAACACAATTTAATGACAAGAACGACCTAAAGAACTACCCTCGCACTCCTGAGGCCGACTGCGCTATCTTGGAGGCTGCAGGTGCAGATATAGTCTTTATGCCAACAGTCGAGGATATCTATCCAGAGCCTGACACTCGCGAGTTCGACTTCGGTCTCGTGGACAAGGTTATGGAGGGCGCTACACGTCCTGGCCACTTCAATGGTGTTGCACAGGTTGTAAGCCGTCTATTCGACATCGTAAAGCCTGAGCGTGCATACTTCGGCGAGAAAGACTTCCAGCAGATTGCAGTTATCAAGGCAATGGTCGAGCAGCTCAACATCGATGTCAACATCGTTGAGTGTCCTATCGTTCGTGCTGAGGATGGTTTGGCACTATCGTCACGCAACGAGCTTCTCACTCCTGAGCACCGCCAGGCAGCACCACACATCTACGCAACTATCAAGCAGTGTGCCGAGAAGATGACAACAATGACTTCACAGGAGCTCACCGAGTGGGTAATATCGACTATCGACTCTAACCCACTGCTCAAGACAATCTATTTCGAGGCTGTCGATGCACGCACAATGCAGAAGGTGGAGCGCTGGGAGGATTCAGAGCGTATTCAGGGTTGCTGCGCTATTCAGGCCGGCGAGATACGTCTTATCGACAATATCAAGATTAAGTAACTCAGACCCAACTATGTATATTGAGAGAATGAAATCAAAGATTCACCGTGTACGTGTGACAGAGGCGAATCTTAACTATGTGGGTAGCATCACCATCGACGAGGATTTGATGGATGCCGCAGGCCTTATCGAGGGCGAGAAGGTGCAGATCGTGAACAACAACAATGGCGAGCGTATCGAGACCTATGTAATCAAGGGCGAGCGTGGTAGCGGCTGTATCTGTCTTAATGGTGCAGCAGCACGCAAGACTGCTGTTGGCGACATCGTAATCATCATGGGCTACGGCTTCATGGATTTCGAGGAGGCTAAGACCTTCCAGCCTAAGGTGGTATTCCCTGACGAGCGCACAAATCGTCTTCTATAAGGAGTCGTTTGGCTCAAAAATAGCAGTTGTCGGCACAAGAGTGTCGGCAACTTTTTTTGTTGTTACATAGCACCAAAAACTCCCTCATAAGTCGACATTTTGGCACGACAATCAAATATTTACCCACATTTGATTTTGTATTGCAAATTTTATTCGTATCTTTGCACGTTATATTTATATAACGCATGGAGCTACTTACAAACATAATCACCGGATACCTTAAGCACAACAAGCGTCTTGTTGTGCCCAAACTTGGTGCATTTATCGTAAAGCAGCCCGGAGGCACAATCATCTTCTCGGAGCTTATGCGCAACGATGATGGTGTGCTTCGCTCCCTACTCGTGGCCTACGGATGCAACGAGCTCGCAGCAAATGGCATGATTGACCGTTTCTCGTTCGAGATTCGTCACAAGATATCCTTAGGCGAGACCTACACAATCGCTGACTTTGGCGAGTTCTCGAGCGGAGAGAACAACACCATACATTTCAAGCACAAGCGTGAGCCAAAGGTCTATGGTGGCACAATCAAGCCACCAATCGATCGTCTTACCGAGGAGAAGCTCAAGCATCAGCGTATACAGCGCATACGTCAGCAGCAGAGCGAAAATCTCACAGGACACAGCACACATCGCAAGCTCAAGAGCTCACAGGCAATATCAACAAACAATCATCGTCACAACAACGATGACGACATGGAGCTCGGCAAGCCCGACAAGTATCTGCGTGGCCTGAAGTACGAGAATCGCAAGAACCGCAACAACGACGACGAGCGTTTTGGCGGCGATCGCCCAAAGCGCCTGGGTGGAAGCAACGCAGTATTCCTACTCATAGTAGCGATAATTCTCGGCGTTGGCGGATGGTTTATATGGCGATGGACCGAGCAGAATAACACCACTCCCGAGGTTGAGAGTGTAACAACAGAGCAGGAGGTTGTAGAGCCCGCAGACTCACTCAACAGCACAGCGCCAGAGCAGGCACCGGCTACAACGACATTAGTAGAGCCTATTCTGCCCACATCACTTCCGGCAATGACGCCCTCAGTGGTCACTCCCCTCTTGCCCACAACGATAACAACACAGCAGCCAGCAACAGCGGCAGCAAAGATATAGAGCTAAGCAATTAGGCACATGACATCAAACGAACTACTTACAGCCAAGCAACGTTTTGGCATCATTGGCAACTCCGAGGCACTCAACAATGCCCTGGAGATAGCCATGCGTGTAGCCCCCACCGACCTCTCGGTGTTGGTTACGGGCGAGAGCGGCGTGGGTAAAGAGTTCTTCCCACAGGTGATTCATGCCTACTCTTCACGCAAGCACAAGAAGTATATCGCAGTAAACTGTGGTGCGATCCCCGAGGGCACTATCGATTCGGAGCTTTTTGGCCACGAGAAGGGCTCATTTACCGGCGCTATCGAGAGCCGCAAAGGATACTTCGAGGAGGCTGATGGCGGAACAATATTCCTTGACGAGGTTGGCGAGCTCCCACTATCTACCCAGGTACGACTCTTGCGTGTGCTGCAGACTGGGGAGTTTATGCGTGTAGGCTCGGCAAAGGTGCAGAAGACCGATGTTCGTGTTGTTGCTGCAACAAACAACAACCTATTGCAGTCAATAGCCGAGGGACGCTTCCGTGAGGATCTGTACTACCGTCTAAATACTGTGCCTATCAGCGTACCAGCACTCAGAGAGCGCAAGGGCGATATCTACCTACTTTTCCGCAAGTTTGCAAGCGATGTAGCCACACAGTATCGCATGCCAGCAATCACACTCGATGAGAGTGCACGAGCACTCCTGGAGAACTACCACTGGCGTGGCAACATCCGTCAGTTGAAGAATGTTGCCGAGCAGATTTCTGCCATCGAGCAGCGTCGTGATATCAGCGCCGATGTACTTCGCAGATACCTCCCCGACGAGGGTTACAATATTCACCCCGTAAATAGCAACGCCTCGGAGCAGTATAACAACCTTAACGAGCGAGAGCTGCTATACAAGATATTGTTCGACATGCGCAACGACATCAACGATCTTAAGCGCATGATGACCGAGGCGATGATGGGACGCACAGACCACCATGAGGCGACACCCGTGCGCCACGATGTTGCAGGCCTACTCCCTGAGCCACACCACACCCTACCACAGCGCTACGCCGAGAGCGAGGTAGTGGAGGTGTTCGATGAGCCAGCAAGAGAGTTTACCAAGGATGATATGCAACGTGAGCAGATTCTCAAGGCACTACGCAACAATGGCTATCGACGTAAGGATGCTGCACGAGAACTCTTTATCTCGGAGCGCACGCTATATCGACGCATGAAAGCACTTGGAATTGACGATGATATAAAATAGACGATGATGAAGCGACTTTATAACAGAGTATTGATGATATTGGTAGCAACAGCTATTGCCATATTGGCAGCAAGCTGTGGCTATAAGGTGACTTACAACCTCTCGGGTGGTTCTATCCCTCCCGAGGCCAAGACCTTCTCGGTGGCATACTTCCCTAACAATGCACCGATGGTTGCACCTACACTTAGCAACGTGCTCACCGAGGGTTTGCGTGACAAATTCTCACGTCAGACACGCCTTCAGCAGGTTGAGGAGGGTGGCGACTTTGCCTTCGAGGGTGAGATCTCGAACTACACTTCGACAACAGCCTCCGTATCAAGTGGCGACTATGCGCTCCAAAACCGACTCACAATTACCGTGAAGGTTAGCTTCCAGAATGCTGTTGATCAGACCCTGTCGTTCAGCAACAAGACATTCTCGGCCTATGCCGACTACGACTCATCGCAGCTTCTTATCGACGTTCAGGATCAGCTGATCGAGGATATTGTTGAGGACTTAGTAAACGATATTTATATGGCCGCAGCCGGCAACTGGTAGTATGGCAACACTTTACGATATTATATATAAGAATACCCAGGCAAGCAGCAACGACATCGAGCAGATCGTGGCCCGCTACCCATGGTGGAGCGCAGCACGCCTACGCTTATATCGCACAAAGGGCGAGAAGAGCGATGCACGCACACGTCTCATTGCATCACTCCACCCTCTTGGTGCAATAGGCAGGGAGAGTGTAGATATCCAGAAGCTAACATTCCTCACGGCCGACGACCGTATAGATAAATTCCTACACCGTGACAACTACCGCATTGTTGCCGAAGATGGTGATGCAGAGGATATCTCCGAGGTAAAAATCGACGACGAAGAGGAGATGGTGAGCGAAGAATTGGCAGAAATATACCTAAATCAGGGGTTATATGACGAAGCAATCGACACTTATCGTCGATTAAGTTTGCTAAATTCAGAAAAAAGTATTTACTTTGCGGGACTAATTGCAAAAATTGAAGAGAAAAAAGTTAACAACTAACATAGAATAATTAAATTCATAAACTATGTATACATTTTGCATTATCATGATCGCTATCGCAAGTGTCCTCTTGATACTTGCTGTATTGGTTCAGGCTCCTAAGAGCGGTATGGCTGCTAACTTCGGTGCTGCAAACCAGACAATGGGTGTTCGCCAGACATCTGACTTCCTCGAGAAGTTCACATGGGCAATGGTGGCTGCTATCGTATTGTTCACACTCCTTTCAGTAACAGCAACTCCTAGCAAGGAGGTTGAGCAGAAGGCTTTCAACCCAATCGAGGAGTCTAAGGCTACTACTGAGGTTGAGGAGACTGCTACTCTCGAGATCCCTGCTGACGGCGCAGCTGTAGAGGCTGAGGCAAAGGCTGAGGGCGAGGAGGCTGCAGCAGCTGAGCAGACAACTGAGGCTCCAGCTGAGACACCTGCTGAGTAATCAGAAGCTGATCAACGCTTAAAATGTCCAACTATCATGGTTGGACATTTTTTTTGTTAACACGGCACAATCGTTGCACACTATCATATACCTATATTATATTAATAGTTATGAGATATGAAAAAATATGTTTGCACCGTGTGCCACTACGTCTACGATCCTGAGAAGGGCGATCCCGACAATGGCATAGCTCCAGGAACACCATTCGACGAACTACCCTACGACTGGACCTGTCCTCTCTGCGGACTGGGAAAAGATGTATTCGAGCAAGAGTAATCGCAATTGAGGGCTATCCAACCAGTGAGGATAGCCCACAATGCAGTAAAAGAGTTGAAATAAAAGATAAAAAATAGGCGTAAGTAGTTGCAAAATAAAAAATTATTACTATCTTTGCCACGCTTTATGCACAAAACTTTAATTAATTAAACAATTATGAACAATTACGAAACCGTTTTCATTGTCACTCCCGTCCTCTCTGACGCACAGGTGCAGGAGGTTGCTGACAAATTCCAGGGCGTAATCACCGAGAACGGCGGTCAGATTGTGAATGTGGAGAACTGGGGCCTCAAGAAGCTCGCTTATCCTATTCAGAAGAAGACTACCGGCTTCTACTTCCTTGTAGAGTTCACTGGTGAGGGCTCAATCATCAACACTCTCGAGACTCAGTATCGTCGCGACGAGCGTATCATTCGTTTCTTAACTTTCAAGCAGGACAAGTTCGCTGTTGAGTACTCTCAGAAGCGTCGTGCTAAGCTTGCTAACAAAACTCAGGAGTAATCATGGCAGAGAACACACAGCAGGGTGCATCAGAGATCCGCTATCTCAACCCAGTATCAGTAGACGTTAAGAAGAAGAAGTACTGCCGCTTTAAGAAGCTCGGTATCAAGTACGTAGATTATAAGGATGGTGAGTTCTTGAAGAAGTTCCTCAACGAGCAGGGTAAGATTTTGCCTCGTCGTCTCACGGGTACTTCTCAGAAGTTCCAGAAGAAGGTTGCTCAGGCAGTTAAGCGTGCTCGTCACCTCGCAATCCTTCCATTCGTAACAGATTGTATGAAATAATAAAGAGGAGGATAGACTATGGAAGTAATTCTTATCAAAGACGTAGAGAACTTGGGCTACGCAAACGACATCGTTAACGTACGTCCTGGCTATGCCAACAACTACTTGATTCCTCAGGGTTTCGCTAAGTCTGCAACAGCTTCTGCAAAGAAGGTACTCGCTGAGAACCTTCGTCAGCGCGCTCACAAGGACGCTAAGATCCTTGCTGACGCTCAGGCTTTGGCTGAGACTATCAACAACCTTCACCTCACTATCACAGCTAAGGCTGAGGAGGAGAAGATTTTCGGTGCTGTAACAGCTGCTGACCTTGCTGCTGCACTTCAGGAGAAGGGTATCGAGGTTGATCGCAAGAACATCACTGTAGACTCAGTTAAGACTCTTGGTGAGTTCGAGGCTACTGCTAAGCTTCACCGCGAGGTTAAGGCTACTATCAAGTTCGCTGTTGTAGCTGAGTAATTATCGATTATAGAGGATCTCGCACGAGATTCAAACTATAACACAAGACCCCGAGGATAACCTCGGGGTTCTTTGTTTTAGCACAATGAGCTATTTTTGCTTCGAGGTGCAATAATAATTTAATTCAGGCGCTCGTTTATTCAAAAATATTGTGTAACTTTGTGCGCTTATATATAAGCGCAAGAACAAGAGACTAAAAATGAAGCGTTTTATTGGATACATAGTAGCCATCGTGGCAGTAGCATCAACAATAGTGTCATGCGACGGAGTCAACAAGGCTCTCAAGACCAACGACCCACAGTATGCTTACGAGAAGGCGCTCGAGTACTACTCTCAGGGTAAGTGGAGCCAGGCTTCAGATCTATTTACTGCATGCCGTCACATCTATGTTGGCTCACCACGCGAGGACTCGCTCTCGTTCTACAATGCACACTGCAAATTCAAGGAGCGCAACTACGACGAGGCATCGAGAATGCTCGATGATTACCGCCACAAGTTTCTACGCAGTGGTTTTCTCGAGGATGCCGAGGGTATGTACGCACTATGCCACTACTACATGTCGCCAGACCCAGAGCGTGACCAGACAGTAACAACACAGGCCATCATCGCCATCACAGAGTTCATGTCACGCTACCCCGAGTCGGACAAGTGCCCAGAGTTTGAGGAGATGCTCAAAACACTCACCGAGCGACTCATGGAGAAGAGCTACCTCAATGCCTACACCTACTTCAAGATTGGTCGCTACAAGTCGGCAATCGTGGCATTCAAGAACTCTCTCAAGCAGTATCCCGATAGCCCACGCAAGGAGGATATAATGTACTACACAACAGTAGCTGCCTACCGACTTGCTGAGAACTCTATCGAATCAAAGCAGATGGATCGCTATCTCGCAACTCTGGACTACTACTATTCGTTCATCGCCGAGTTCCCAGAGTCGAAGCGCTGCAAGGAGCTAAAAAATATCGAAGAGAACTCACGTGACTTTATCGACAAGAGTCGAGAGACAAAGTAGAGGATAGTAACTAAACCGAAGCAAAAATAATAAACAACATATAACGCTATGGAGATTAAGAAGAACATTCCCAGCAACACAATCACACGCAAGCTCGTGGATCTTGACGAGCCTACAGGCAACATCTACAAGAGCATTAACATCATCGCTCGCCGTGCCAACCAGATTGCTACAGAGCTCAAGGCTGAGATCAACCGCAAGCTCGCTGACTTCTCAACACCAAACGACAACTCTGTAGAGGAGACATTCGAGAACCGTGAGCAGATCGAGATCTCTCGCTACTACGAGCGTCTTCCAAAGCCAGCAATCATCGCTACTGAGGAGTTCCTTGATGGTGAGGTAGGCTTCCGTCACGGCAACGAGAAATAGTACCAACCAGCTATCCACAACCGAAGGATAGTTCAACGAAGCGTATTATGCTCAACGGAAAACACATCATACTCGGCATAACTGGCAGCATAGCAGCTTACAAGGCAGCTATGCTGTGCCGTCTTTTAGTCAAGGAGGGTGCCGAGGTTCGTGTCATCATGACACCTCTGGCAAAGCAGTTCATCACGCCACTTACCATGGCAACACTCTCAAAGCACCCTATTCTCGTAGAGTTCTTCAACCCCGAGAATGGCGAGTGGAATTCGCACGTGTCGCTGGGTGAGTGGGCCGATATGTTGCTCATTGCCCCTGCAACGGCAAACACCATGGCTAAGATGACAACAGGCATTGCCGACAACTTGCTACTTACGACCTATCTCTCGGCACGTTCGAAGGTGGCTATTGCTCCAGCTATGGATCTCGACATGTATGCCCATGTCACTACGCAGCAAAATCTCAAGACTCTTGCTGAGCGTGGCGTGGCTATCATCGAGCCAGGTGCAGGCGAGCTCGCAAGTGGACTCGTGGGCAAGGGTCGCATGGCAGAGCCTGAGGAGATTATCGAGCAGGTAAAGGCAATATTTGCAGCAGAGTGCAAGAGAACGCTATCGGGAAAGCGATATATCGTCACTGCTGGCGCAACCATTGAGCCTATCGACCCCGTGCGTTACATCACAAACCACTCTACTGGCAAGATGGGTTATGCCATTGCAGAGGAGTTGGCACGTCGTGGCGCAGAGGTGAAGCTTATCACTGGCCGCACAGCGCTACCAACACCTCAGGGTGTGGAGCGTATCGACGTACTCTCGGCCGAGGATATGTATAACGCTACAGTTAAGGAGTGGGAGTTGGCCGATGGCGCAGTTATGTGTGCCGCTGTTGCCGACTACACACCTAAGAGTGTTGCCGACCACAAGCTCAAGAAGTCGGATGATGATCTCACGATTGAGCTATGTCGCACAAAGGATATTGCCAAGGAGCTTGGCTCGAATAAGGGCAACCGCACCTTGGTGGGCTTTGCGCTCGAGACCGACAATGAGAGGGCAAATGCCGAGGGTAAGCTCCAGCGCAAAAACCTCGACTTTGTTGTGCTCAACTCATTGCGTGATAAGGGTGCAGGCTTTGGTGGCGACACTAACAAGATTACCATTATCGACAACAATAGCCGCGAGGAGCATCCGCTGATGTCTAAGCACGACACAGCAAAGGTTATTGTCGATAAGATTGAACGAGTAACACGATAACACGCTATGCTCAAGAGCCTTACCATAGAGAACTACGCACTTATCGAGTCGCTACACGTGGAGTGGAACGAGCACCTGAACATCATCACTGGTGAGACGGGTGCTGGTAAGTCTATTCTACTTGGTGCACTCGGCATGTTGCTTGGTGCCAAGAACGAGGGTCAGGCTACCAAAGACCTCACAAAGAATTGTGTCATCGAGGCAACATTCTCTATCGAGGGATACAATCTTGAGCAGGTATTCGAGGATAACGACCTGGACTACGAGAGTGAGATCACCATACGTCGTATAATCACCCCTGCGGGCAAGAGTCGTTCGTTCGTAGGTGATATGCCGGTGCCACTCACCACGCTCAAGGAGCTTGGCTCGCACCTCGTGGATATCCACTCGCAACACCAAAACCTCATACTCTCGTCTGAGGATTTCCGTATATCTACGCTCGACACGTTGGCCGAGAATAGAGCCACAAAAGAGCAATACACTACCCTACTTGCCAAGCGCAATGCTCTCAACACTAAATACCGAGAGCTCGAGGCTGAGTATAGTGCAGCACGCAAGGATGAGGAGTGGCTGCGCCATATTGTCGAGGAGCTTCGTGCCGCAAAGCTCAAGGAGAATGAGCAAGCCGAAACGGAGCAGAAGCTCGCAATACTCGAGAGCGCAGATCGCATAGGCGAGGCTCTCACCGCACTTCGCAATACTCTCGATGACGAGGAGCTCGGAGCGCTCACTACGCTCACACGCTCACAGCGAGAGTTCGAGTCTATTGGTGAGAACTACCCCGAGGGTGCAAATATCGCCGAGCGTCTAAAGTCGGTATTAGCTGAGCTTAAGGATATTAGCAGCACAGCCAGCGACGAGTCAGAGCGTATCGAGGCTGACCCTGAGCAACTTCAGCGACTTAGCGACAGACTCAACACAATCTACTCGCTCGAGATGAAACATCGTGCCGAGAGCTACGATGACCTCCTTGCAAAGGCTGCCGAGTTCGAGAGTCGCCTGGCGTCGATTGACAATAGCGACACAGAGCTTCGTGAGCTTCGTGAACGCATCGTGGAGGCTGAAAACGAGTGCCGCAAGATTGCTGAGGAGCTTCGTGAGTCACGCAAGGGTGTATGCAAGAGGTTCGAGGAGCATATTGTCACAATGCTCCGCCAGCTCGGAATGGAGGATGCGCAATTTGTTGTCGAGATCACACCTACGGATACATTCACACCTACGGGTTGCGACAGCGTTGCCTACCTCTTCACGGCAAACCGCACAACTCGCCCAGCACCTATCGAGCGTATCGCCTCGGGTGGTGAGCTATCACGTGTAATGCTTGCGCTCAAGGCTATGCTCGTTGAGAAGATTAAGCTCCCAACTGTCATCTTCGACGAGATTGACACAGGTGTTTCGGGCCGCATTGCCGACGCCATGGGCCATATCATATCATCGATGGCCGAGGGTATGCAGGTTATCGACATCACGCACCTTCCGCAGGTTGCCTCAAAGCGAGGTGCTCACTTTGTGGTGTACAAGAGCGAGGGTCGAACAAATATACAGCGTCTTAGCGAGAAGGAGCGACGCGACGAGATTGCAAAGATGCTCTCGGGCAGCGAGATTACCGAAGCAGCACGCAAGCAAGCAAAAATCCTCTTGGGCTAACCCCAAGAGGATTTTTATTTAGCAACTATCACTAAAGAGCAAGGAGCACTACTCGGCACTCTCAAACTCAAGCTCGTAGACCTTAAACTCTGGCTTAGTGATAGCACCTGTAGCTGCATCTATAGCCCATCCAAGAACATCGCAGAGGTTAATCACAGAAACAGCGTTGAATTTCTTATCAATATACAACATAAGAGGCTTGTAACCAACAGCTTCAGCCTTGACTATGGTCTCGTCAAAGCCTCGATCAATCTTTGTAGTATAAGGGAAGGTGACATCGCTATGCTTGCGACCATCGATAGTTAAGTCAGCAGTCGTGTTGATATTGCTATCAAACGTAATCTTTGCCTTTGCTCCACAGAATACTGTCGCACATGATGTTAGCGACATTGCACAGAAGATTAGTGCAGAATAGATAATTTTTTTCATTGTAAGATTAGGTTCCGTGCGTCCCAACACGATGTTAGTTAATTATTAATAATAGACACAAAAAAGCGTGGGACAAAACTCATCTACTGCTTTCTGAGGCTCTGGTAAACCTGAACAACCCAATAGAGAATGAAGCCCACGCCAAACGACGTGAGCGTCAAACTTTACTCCACAGTTGTTCAAAAAATTTACCAGATTTTCAGAAAGCGAGGAAATAAAGCTAACGCTTATGTATGTAATTGCATGCCAGTAATTAAGGCATACTATGTTTCAAAATATTATCGTCTATAGGCAATACTTTTTTGTTAACAATAGTTTTGCGTATCTATATTATAATAACTTCTTCTTTGATGGAATTACCAAAAACTCCTTGAGGTAAAAGGGCTCGAAGTAGGCAAGATCCTCGAACTTTTCGGCCTTGAACGACTCCTCGGCAAGACGCACAATACCACGTGCCGAGGGCGACACGCCTACACATATTGCATCGCTCAACACCTCGGTACACTTCTCGGCACCATTGCCAAAGATGATGAGCTTACCCTTGTCACGCCACTGCTTGAAACTATCCTCAGTAACAACCTCGGCAACAACCTCGGAGAGTGGATTGCACTCGTTACCAAAGATCTGGGCATATACCTCCATGCGTCGAGCGTCGACCATAGGACATAGATAGCCATTTGCCCACTCCTCATCATCAATATCGAGGATACCTGCATCGAAATCCTCACGAGCAACCTCCGAGAGAGCGTCGAGCGAGCCCACGGCGATAAGAGGAATATTTAGAGCATAGCACATACCCTTAGCAAACGATACTCCAATGCGCAAGCCGGTGTAGGAGCCAGGACCCTTACCCACGGCAATAGCATCGAGGTCGGCAGGCTGAACACCCGTTTCACGCAATAGTTCATCGACAAAAAGTGCTACCTTCTTGGCATGATCACGACCCTCATCGCTCTCACGAAGTGCCATGAGCTCGCCATCGTTAGCAAGGGCTACAGAACAGATGTCAGTACCTGTTTCAATAGATAATATAAGTGCCATAAATAATTGGTTATCTGCGATTAATCTTCAATGCCTTATCCATCTCACGCTTGGCATCATTCTCCTTAATATACTCACGCTTGTCGTAAGCCTTACGACCACGTGCAAGGCCGATAGCAACCTTTGCCAGGCCTCGGTCATTGAGGAATAGGCGTAGGCCAACAACCGTAAGACCACGATCCTGCAACGAGCGCTGCAGCTTGTTAAGCTCCTTGCGATTGAGTAGCAACTTGCGGTCACGCTTAGGCACATGGTTGTTGCACGTGCCCCATGTGTACTCAGCGATGTTCACATTACGAATCCAGAGCTCATTGCGCTCAAAATAGCAATATGAGTCAACAAGCGAAGCCTTGCCCAAGCGCAACGACTTGATCTCGGTGCCAACAAGCACAATACCAGCGATATACTCCTCGATAATCTCGTAGTCGAAGGTAGCTCGCTTGTTTCGTATATTTACATTTTTATAATCTGCCATATCAATATTTATCTCATCTCACACACCTCTCGGCACATATTTTGCCAAAGAGAGAGTGGGTGTTCGGCAAAGGTAACTAATTCTTTTATCTTTGATATGTTTTACACATCTTTAGTTTATTTTCTGTTTGCACACCGCCTGCGTAGTGATACGTGGGGCCGAGCACCCTCTTTTTAGAGAGCTAAATCAGTCTATTTGTAACATTAGCAAGGGCGTGGCGCACAGCAAGGAACTTGGTGAGCGCAGCCATGATACTCGATAGCTGCTCGTCGCTAAGTCCAGGGGTGTGCAGCTGCTTGCGCAACTCGCCGATACGCTGATCAACCGTGCGCCATTTGAAGAGTGCCACAACCGAGGGTACACCATCGGCCAGCTGCTCCTGAACACTCTCCGTATGCACATCCTTCTGCTCCCAGATGCGACTTATCACATAGTTATCATCCGAGGTGAGCAGATCAACAGCCATGCGTGAAACCTCGGGGTTATAGTGGTTAACAAACCTAGTAACATCGACCTCCACGCCTACTCCAAGACGATCAAACTCCTTGTGATACTCGTCGTAGATCTCGCTATATACTGGATAGCTGAGACGCAAGCCATCGGTATCGAGCTCGCCAAAGATATGGTCGGCAACATTGTAGTCGTAGAACTGCTTGGTCTGGTCATCGAGCACAGCAAAGTTCATGTGACCATACTTAAGCAGATACTTAACAATCTCACGCTCAAGAGTCTGCATCGACGTGCCGATAGATGTATCTTGTGGCAGTCGGCTATCGTTGGGTCGTGGTGTTAGTGGAATACTCTCCATCTGCTCTCGCTGACGCTCAAGGCTCTGATGACGGCGCACAAACTCCTGACCCTCACGGCCAGCACGTGCACCTGTGCGTGCAAGCGACACCTCGGAGCTAAGATTATCAGCCGACACATCCATAATCTCGGCGCAGTACTTAACATACTCCTGACGCTTGATATTGTCGGGGATAAGGGCAATGCTCTCAATCATGGCACGTATCGCCTCGGTGCGCTGCTGCGGATCACGTGCATCGCCAAGCAGAAGGCGTGCCTTGAATGCAAGGAAGTCTTGGGCCTCACGTGAGACGTAGTCACGCAACTCATCCGAAGTGTGCGCACGAGCAAAGGTATCGGGGTCGTGCTCCTCAGGAAGTAGCACAATACGCACGTTCATACCCTCCTTGAGGATAAGGTCCACACCACGCAATGCCGCCTTGACACCCGCAGGATCGCCATCGTACATAAGCGTGATATTCTTCGTGAAGCGACCAACAAGGCGAATCTGCTCCTCCGTGAGCGATGTGCCAGACGAGGCAACAACATTCTCCACGCCTGCCTGATGCATAGAGATAACATCGGCATAGCCCTCGACCATGATCACAAGGTTCTCCTGCTGGATAGCCTTCTTAGCAAAGAAGAGGCCGTAGAGCTCACGGCTCTTTGAGTATATCTCGCTCTCAGGTGAATTCTGGTACTTGGCCACCTTTTTATCTGTACGCAGCGTACGACCACCAAATGCAACAACACGTCCCGAGACATTATGCACAGGGAATATCACTCTGTCGTAGAACCTATCACGCAGTTCAGAGTCACCCTCACGCTTGAGGCTAAGGCCTGTGCTGAGCAAGAACTCCTCCTTGTAGCCTGCCGAACGAGCATCGTTCGAGAAGCGATTGCCTCGAGAGGGGCAGAATCCAAGGCCGAATTTGCGGATAGTTGCGTCGCTAAAGCCACGCAGCGACGAGAAATAGGTGAGCGCAACAGCACGTCCCTCATCCTCATTGTACATATATCGCTGGAAGTAGTCCGCAGCCCACTGATTGAGTGCAAACATACTCTCTCGATTATTGTTACGAGCAATATCCTCCTCGCTCATAGCCTCCTCACGCACCTCGATACCGTAGCGTTTGGCGAGCATCTTGAGCGCCTCAGGATAGGTCACGCTCTCGCTCTCCATGATAAAGTTAACGGCATTACCCGCCTTACCACAACCGAAACACTTGTATATACCACGAGCAGGCGAGACCACAAACGATGGGGTCTTCTCCTGGTGGAATGGGCAGCACGCCTGATAGTTGGCACCACGGCGCTTGAGCGTGACGTAGTCGCCAACAATATCAACGATATTGGCAGCTGCAAATATTCGGTCTATGGTATCTCTATCAATCATTCGTGCAAAGATACAAAAAAAGTGGTAACAACGAGCACCTGGAAAAGAAAAAGCCACACCAACAAAATACTTTTAGACAAAAAGCTACGTTTATCGGATAGAGGATGAAAATATTTTTTGGAAGATTATTTTTTTTTACTAACTTTGTACGATAGCAAGCTGCACAGCGTGCTACAATATATAAGAAATATAAACTAAAACATAACCATAAAATGAACAAAGACACAATGATTTTTGATTTGATCGCCGAGGAGCGTTCACGTCAAACTAAAGGCATCGAGCTTATCGCATCTGAGAACTTCGTTAGCGACCAGGTAATGGCAGCTATGGGTTCAGTATGCACAAATAAATATGCTGAGGGCTACCCTGCTGCTCGCTACTATGGCGGTTGCGAGGTAGTTGACAAGATTGAAAATCTCGCTATCGAGCGCATCTGCAAGCTCTATGGCGCTGAGTATGCCAACGTTCAGCCTCACTCAGGCGCACAGGCAAATATGGCAGTATTCTTTGCTTGCCTCAAGCCAGGCGACACATTCATGGGTCTTGACCTCTCACACGGCGGTCACCTCTCACACGGTTCGCCAGTTAACATGTCAGGTATGTACTTCAACGCCGTAGGCTACAAGCTCTCTGAGGAGACTGGCAATATCGACTACGACGAGATGGAGCGCCTTGCACTCGAGCACAAGCCAAAGCTCATCATCGGTGGTGCTTCGGCATTCTCTCGTGAGTGGGACTACAAGCGTATGCGTGAGATCGCTGACAAGGTAGGTGCTTTGTTGCTCGTTGATATGGCCCACACAGCAGGTCTTATCGCTGCAGGTTTGTTGAACAACCCTGTTGAGCACGCTCACATCGTAACATCTACAACACACAAGACTCTCCGTGGTCCACGTGGTGGTATCATCCTTATGGGCAAGGATTTCGACAACCCATGGGGCTACACAACTCCTAAGGGCGTAGTTAAGAAGATGTCGCAGATCTTGAACTCTGCAGTATTCCCAGGCATCCAGGGTGGTCCACTCGAGCACGTAATCGCAGCTAAGGCTGTAGCATTCGGCGAGGCACTCACCCCAGAGTATGTAGAGTACCAGAAGCAGGTTGTTAAGAACTCTCAGGCATTGGCCGAGGCTCTTACAAAGCGTGGTTACAAGATCGTATCAGGCGGTACAGACAACCACCTCATGTTGGTAGACCTCCGCACTAAGTTCCCAGAGCTCACTGGTAAGCTTGCGGAGAAGTGCTTGGTGGCAGCCGACATCACAACTAACAAGAACATGGTACCATTCGACTCACGCACACCTTTTACAACATCTGGTTTGCGTTTCGGTACTCCTGCAATTACCACACGTGGTTTGAAGGAGGATAAGATGGACTACATTGCTGAGCTTATCGACCGCGTACTCTCAGATCCTGAGAACGAGGAGAATATCGCAGCAGTTCGCAAGGATGTAAATGCCTTGATGAACGAGTACCCATTGTTCGCTTGGTAATCAGACTTACCTTAAGGAATTAACTTCGAGGCTGCCTATTGCTGAAATTAGGCAGCCTCGTTAAATTAACGATAAATGGATCTAATCCTACCATTCTTGCGAGATATCCACAACAACGACAACAATAAGTGGTATCTTGCAAACTCCCAGAGATACGTCGAAGCGTTCGACCGCAATGCTAAGTACATCGAGAAGCTCATTAGGCTTATCGGTGAGTTCGACCCTTCGATCTCACGCCTCAAGCTCTATCAGTGCAGTTTCAGCCTCATGCGTGATCAACGCATAAAGCTCGACGACCGTGAGTTTAACGACTTTTTCAGCGGCAGCTTCACACGTGGTGGCAAGCATAGCGGCTATGCCAGCTACTACTACCAGATATCGCCCGAGCCTTCGAGCAGCGGAGGATCGTTTCTGGCTGTGGGCATCTACCGCCCCAACAAGGAGCTCATGGATTACATACGCCGAGAGATCACCAAGATGCCCGAGGAGTTCGACCAGATGGTCAAGAGCACAGGGTTTGAGCTATATCTCAAAGATGCATTGCTGCGTGTTCCTGGAGGCTTTAATGCAGACCCACGTTTTGAGCCATACATCTTCATGCGACACATGCTCCTAATACGCCGAGTGGATATATCATGGTTCGAGCAGGAGGATTGGTGCGAGCGCACTGCCGAGGTATTCAAGGAGTGTAAACCTTTTATCGACTTTTTGAACCGCACAATAGATCTCTACCGTGAGGAGAGCCCACTACCTGTGGGTCACGCCCTGCGTCCACTACGACGACTAAAGCGTGAAACTATGCTTAGCAACGCAGACTCGATCATGGATCAGCGCAAGGAGTCTAAGGCACAATTTACCGATAATCTCAGTGAGATAGATAACAACATAGAGGATTAGATTATAATAGATCGAATCAAACCAAATCGCCATTAGTATAAATATGTATCTAATGGCGATTTTTTTGTTTATTTTGTACTTTTTATCATATAATGTTAATAACTTATATGCGACATAACGAATTGATCTAAAAACTTCGATATATCTTTGAACTATGTTTGCGAGATAATTGGTGTATACATATTTAATATATAAGAACTAAACCTTATAAACTTTTAATAACTATCCTAAAAAGATGAACAAAATTTTCAAAAGTGAATCCATTCTCTTTGCTGCACTATCACTACTCGTGATTGGTGGTTGTAGCAACGACGGACCACAGGACGAGCCAAATCCTACGCCTGTGCAGAGCGATGTAGAATTTAAAGTTGAGAGTCTTGAATACGACTCTGTAGAGGTGACCATCACTCCAAAGTCGGACGACGTAACCTACTACGCATTCCTTCACCCCGACACCGAGGAGTTCATGGGACGTGAAGAGGTTGAGATCTACGTTGACCTTCGCTGGTCTGACTACTTTGAGGACTTCCTCACCTCGGGTGAGCAGACACTCAAGTTTCAGGGTCTTATAGGTCACTCATACTACCGTGTTGTCTACTTCGAGTTCGATGAGGCGACAGGCAACAAGGTGGGTAGCATCCACTACTCTGACCGCATAGCTACTCCCGACGCTCCAGAGGAGATTGACCTCGAGATTTCAGACATCAAGGGCATGTCGGCAAAGATCTCTGTGACACCTCCAACAGAGGATCTACGCTACTTTGTATGGGTGTACACAATGGACAACTACGAGCGCTATCAGCACTCAAGCGATTATGAGTTGCTCAGCTACGACTACTCATACTGGGCATACGCATCGCAGATGTATGGCATCACTCTCGAGGAGATGATTGAGTTCGACACCAACAAGGGTACAAAAACATATAGCACCGACGATTTCTTGCTCGTAGCCGAGTGGGATACCGAGTATCTCGTATGGGCTTACGGTGTAACAACATCGGGCGAGGTGACAACCAACATCACTCGTCGCACATTCAAGACTGCGGCTCCCGTGCCTTCAGACATGACATTTGAGGTACCAAACATCGACGTAACATGGTACGAGGAGGAGACTGCAGAGGGTCCTCTTCGTGGTTGGAGAGCTAAGGCAACAATCATCCCATCGAACAAGGAGGAGAGATATTTCGCCACAATCACCAATAAGAACTGGTACGACTGGTATTTCACCGAGGATAACGACGGTCGTAGCGATGATGACTATATCATGAACCAGATTCTCTACAACGCACAGAAGCCATCTTCGGAGCTTCCAACGATGTTCAAGAGTGGCGATATCGAGTTTGACTGCTTCACCGAGCGTGAGATATTGCTCAAGCCAGATCGCGAGTATGCAGTATTCATATTCGGTATGGACGACAATGGCGCAACAACAAGCCTCAATGTATATCCATTCACAACTGGCTCTATGCCTCAGTAATATACTAACCTAAAAATACTAAAACACCATGAAAAGATTTTTAACTCATTCAATGTGGGTATTGCTTGCAGCTGCGCTCTTCACCACAGCCTGCAACGACACCCCCGAACCAGAACCAGAGCCAAAACCAGAGACTAAGCTCGAGTTGGCATTTAGCGCTGGCGAGGTGACATCGTCATCTATCGCATTTACAATCACACCAAACATCGACGATGCAACATACTATGCTGCACTCTACCCTGCTGCCAAGCTCGGCTCTGAGCGTGATATCGCTGTCGAGGCGGCACTCCTCACTATGGAGCAGTCGTACACAGGCAAGCAGACTATCCTCACCGAGGAGCTCGATGCAGAGAGCGAGTACAAAGCCCTCTACTTTGGCTACGACGCCGAGGCTAAGACCTACACAACAGAGTTCTTCGTGAGCGAGGCTATCAAGACCGCAGATTTCGAGATCAACGAGAGCCTCGAGGCTGAGTATGTTGCCGAGAGCGCTACATGGCGTGATGCACAGGTTAGCATCACTCCATCGGACAACTCTATGGAGTACATCGTGGGTATCATGGAGCGTGCAGAGTGGGATGAGCTCTACGCAGCAGACCCTGCATCAATCGTAACTGAGCGCATCCGTCTTTGGGAGCTCGACCTCGAGTATGGCTTGGAGATCTACCCTGACCTCGACACATGGCAGAAGTACATGCAGCTCTACCAGCAGAGCGGTGCTCAGACTCTCTACGCCAGCGACTACTACAATCTACGTTGGAGCAGCGACTATGTAATGTATGCATTCGGCATGAACGACGAGGGTTACCAGACTACTGATGTTATTATTGTTGAGTTCTCAACAACAACACCTGAGGCTTCGTCTAACTCAATATCTATCACACTTGACCAGGTATCAGAGGGCGCAGTAGCATTCACTGTTAACGCATCTAACAACGATCCATACTTCGTATCTATCCAGGATAAGCGCTATGTAGAGCGTTTTGGCGAGGGTAAGCAGGAGTCATGGGAGGATATGATCTGGGATCTCACATTCAGCAAGACTGACGACCAGATTGCAGCAAACATCTTCAACGGCACCCAGGAGCTCACAAACGAGTCTATCAACAAGAGCCTTAACAAACTCAACGAGTACCAGATTCTTGTATGGGGCTTCAACGAGGGTCCTACTACCGAGGTTTATATCTCTGATGTATTCAAGCCAGAGGCTGAGGTTGTCGAGGTTAACCTTTGGTTGCAGATCGACGAGGTTACACACCAGAGTGTGACTTGCTCAGTTGAGACAAATGTCGACGATGCTACATACTACGCTGCATGCATCACTGCCGAGCAGTTTGGCGACGACTACGGCTCAACATACTTCTACGAGGTTTTGGCAAACGTGCCTGAGCTCTACACTGGCTCACAGACTCTCACGTTCGAGGGTCTTAACCCTGAGTCGGACTACTATGTTGTAGCATTTGGTTACAATGCAGAGCTTGGCGAGGCTACTACATTCCTTGAGTATGAGTATGTACGCACAATGCCTACACCATCTGACGGTCTCTTCACCATCGCCGTTACCGACATCACTTGGCGTGATGCTGTGATCTCTGTTGCTACAGAGCTCAACGATGGCTACATCTTCGGCATCTACACTACTGAGGAGTTCGCAGCTACCACACCTGAGGATATCCTTGCAAAGCGCCGCTCTATTTGGGAGGACTATGCAGCATCATACGGCAGCGCTTGGACTGACTTCATGGGTTATGATATGAAGTACGGCAACAAGACTCTCTACGCAAAGGATGATATCCAGAAGCTTCGTTGGGCTACAGACTACGTATTCTACTGCATCGCTTTGGATGCAGAGGGTAATGCCGTGTCACAGATGGCAACAAAGGAGTTCAAAACTGCTACACCTGAGGCATCTGACTGCACATTTGATATCTCTATCGACTCGATGACAAAGTCATCTGTAAACTTCACAGTTACACCTTCTGACCCTAATGCTCAGTACTACGTGACTGTTCAGCGTACATCGGTATTGGGATCTTATGGCCCAGATCAGGCAAACTCTTACGACGACCTTATCGAGTACCTTATCCCTGACTACGACAACCAGATCGAGCAGCGTCTGTTTACTGGCACAAAGTCTATTTCTAACTCACAGCTCAACAACTCTGTTAGCGGCTTCTACGAGTACAAGATTGTTGTATGGGGCTTCGACAATGGTCCTACAACTACAGTCTTCATGTCAGAGGCTTTCAAGCCAACTGATCAGTAGTATTCCGACTAATGATACAAAAATATCCCGCCTGAGCAGTTCAGGCGGGATATTTATTATATGTAGCTCGACGACTACTTGTACTCTACGAGTGACTCACCAGTCATCTCAGCAGGCTTTGCAAGACCCATGAGATCGAGAACCGTAGGAGCAACATCGGCAAGGATACCATCCTTAACCTTTGCAACACGATCCGACACTACAACAATAGGCACTGGGTTGAGCGAGTGCGCAGTGTTAGGTGTGCCATCAGCATTTACGGCGTTGTCAGCATTACCATGGTCGGCAATCTGAACAACCTCGTAGCCATTAGCCTTAGCAGCCTCAACAACATCCTTAACACACTCGTCGACAGCCTTAACAGCCTTCTCGATAGCCTCGTACACACCTGTATGACCCACCATGTCGCCATTAGCAAAGTTCAAGCAGATGAAGTCGTACTTCTGCTCACCGAGAGCCTCGACCAACTTATCCTTAACCTCGTAAGCTGACATCTCTGGCTGAAGGTCGTATGTAGCAACCTTTGGCGAAGCTACCAAGATACGCTCCTCATTGGCAAACTCCTCCTCACGGCCACCGTTAAGGAAGAATGTAACGTGTGCATACTTCTCGGTCTCGGCAATACGCAACTGCTTCAAGCCCTGCGCTGCAACATACTCACCGATGGTATTTGCAACATTCTCCTTATCGAAGAGGATGTGCAAGCCCTGGAACTTAGCATCGTATGGAGTCATACAGCAGTAGTACAAAGGCATGGTGTGCATACCCTCCTCAGGCATATCCTGCTGAGTAAGCACGATAGTAAGCTCCTTGGCACGATCGTTACGGTAGTTGAAGAAGATAACTACGTCGTTAGGCTTGATAGTGCCGATAGCATTGCCCTCGGCGTCAACATTAATGATAGGATTAACAAACTCGTCGGTAACACCCTCGTCGTACGACTTCTGCATAGCTGCAACCATATCTGTCGACTTCTCACCTACGCCATTTACAAGCTGGTCGTAAGCAATCTTAACACGCTCCCAACGCTTATCACGATCCATAGCATAGTAGCGACCGATGATCGAAGCAATCTTACCTGTCGACTTAGCCATGTGCTCCTCAAGAGCTGCGATAAAGCCCTTACCGCTACGTGGGTCAGTATCACGACCATCCATGAAGCAGTGTACATAGGTATTCTCGATACCGTAGTGCTTAGAGATATCACATAGTTTGAAGAGGTGGTCGAGTGATGAGTGAACACCACCATCAGATACAAGACCCATGAAGTGAACATTCACACCATTTGCCTTGGCATACTCAAAGGCAGCAACAATCTCCTTGTTCTCAAGGATAGAGTTATCACGGCATGCACGATTAATCTTCACCAAATCCTGGTATACAACACGACCAGCACCAATATTGAGGTGACCCACCTCAGAATTACCCATCTGACCCTCAGGCAAACCTACGTTCTCGCCGTCAGTTTTGAGCTCAGCATGGGGGTATGCAGCAGTCATTTGATTGATATACTCAGGGTTGGTTGAGTAGATAACGTCCGACTTAGTGTGGTCGCCATTGCCCCAACCATCCAAAATCATCAATAAAACTTTATTGCTCATAATATTAACAGTTCTAACCTAATTTCTTACTTAACTTTCTCCATGATAAGCTCTACAGCCTTATCAACAGCTGCCTGCAAGCCATCAGGATTCTTACCACCAGCAGTAGCATAGTGCTTCTGACCACCGCCACCACCATTCATCAACTTAGCAGCCTCACGAACAGTAGCACCTGCATCTACACCGAGAGCTACGATATCATCCGAGAGCATGATGTTGAGTGTTGGCTTGCCATCAGAGAGGTTACCAACAATCATCACAAGACGCTCTGATACACGCTGACGCAAAGCAAATGCCAAATCCTTCATAACCTCAGGCTGGAACTTTGTAAGTCGAGAGATAAGCATGATGCCATCCTTTGGCTGTACTGTTGATGCGATGTGCTCAGCAAGTGATGTAACCTTCTCCTTACGCATCTCCTCGATCTCACGACCAAGAGCTGCGTTGCTCTCAACCATCTTCTCGATAGCCTGAACAATCTTTGGGCTACGGATAATCTGCTCAACAGAGCCGATAACATCCTGTGCAGCATAAACCATGCTCTCAGCAGCCTCGCCTGTAACAGCCTCGATACGACGTACACCAGCAGAGATAGCGCTCTCAGATACAATCTTGAACAAACCGATAGTACCTGTTGCAGATGTATGGGTACCACCACAAAGCTCAGTCGAAGGACCGAAGTTCACGATACGTACCTTGTCACCATACTTCTCACCAAAGAGCATGATTGCGCCAGCTGCCTCAGCCTCGGCCATTGTAGCCTCACGGTTCTCGACGAGTGGGTAGTTAGTACGGATAAGCTTGTTCACAAGGCGCTCAACCTCACGAATCTCCTCAGGCGTTACCTTCTGGAAGTGTGAGAAGTCGAAACGCAAGCCCTGAGGTGTCACCATAGAACCCTTCTGCTCAACGTGAGTACCAAGGACTGTGCGCAATGCATAGTCTACAAGGTGGGTTGCAGTATGGTTGTTTGCAGCCTTCTGGCGTGCATCAGCATTTACAACAGCACGGAACTCAGCTGCAGGGTTCTCAGGGAGCTGCTTAGCGATATGGATGATAAGACCATTCTCCTTCTCAGTAGCGATGATCTCAATCTTCTCGTTAGCGTTCTCGATATAACCAATATCACCAATCTGACCACCAGAGTTACCATAGAATGGAGTGTGGTCGAATACAAGCTGGTATGTCACATTGTTCTTGCTCTTAACACGGCGGTAGCGAGCAATGCGAATATCTGCCTCGAGGTTGTCGTAGCCGATAAACTCGCTCTCGGCGATTGTCATAATCTCCTGCCAGTCGTCGATATCCTGCTGAGCAGCATTACGTGAACGCTCCTTCTGCACCTGAAGCTCCTTCTCGAACTCCTCGATATCTACCTCAACACCCTGCTCCTTAGCGATAAGCTCGGTAAGGTCGATAGGGAAGCCATAAGTGTCGTACAACACGAAAGCATCCTTACCTGAGATCTTGCCGTTAGCAGACTTCTTAATCACACCCTCAAGCAAGTTGATACCTGTTGCGAGTGTGCGGAGGAATGATGCCTCCTCCTCCTCGATAACACGCTCGATGAGTGTCTGCTGAGCAACGAGCTCTGGGAACTGGTGACCCATCTGCTTAACAAGGCCGTCTACGAGCTTGCAGATAAATGGCTCGTTGAAGCCGAGGTATGTGTAGCCGTAGCGTACTGCACGGCGCAAGATACGACGGATAACATAACCTGCCTTAGCATTTGCAGGAAGCTGACCATCGGCAATAGAGAATGAGATTGCACGCAAGTGGTCAGCAATAACACGCATAGCCACGTCGCACTTCTCATCCTTACCATACTCCTTACCCGAAAGCGCAGCGATGCGAGCGATAGTTGGCTGGAAAACGTCAGTATCGTAGTTTGACTTCTTACCCTGCAAAATCATGCAAAGACGCTCAAAGCCCATACCTGTATCTACGTTCTTTGCTGGAAGTGGCTCGAGCGAACCATTAGCCTTGCGGTTGTACTGCATGAATACAAGGTTCCAGATCTCGATAACCTGTGGGTGGCTCATGTTGACCATCTCACGACCAGGGATCTTAGCTACCTCCTCCGCGTCACGCAAGTCGAAGTGGATCTCGCTACATGGACCGCAAGGACCTGTCTCGCCCATCTCCCAGAAGTTATCCTTCTTGTTACCACGGATGATGTGGTCCTCGGGCAAGAACTGCTTCCAGTAGTCGTAAGCCTCCTGGTCGAAGGCTACACCATCCTCCTGGCTACCCTCGAACACTGTAGCATACATACGGCTCTTGTCGAGTTTGTACACCTCAGTGAGAAGCTCCCATGCCCACTCGATTGCCTCCTTCTTGAAATAGTCGCCATACGACCAGTTGCCGAGCATCTCGAACATTGTGTGGTGATAGGTATCGTGACCTACCTCCTCCAAGTCGTTGTGCTTACCCGACACACGAAGACACTTCTGAGTATCTGCCACACGAGGGAACTTGCGGGGAGCGTTGCCCAAGAAGATATCCTTGAACTGGTTCATACCCGCATTTGTAAACATCAATGTAGGATCATTCTTTACGACCATAGGAGCCGATGGAACGATCTCGTGACCCTTCGATGCGAAGAAGTCTAAGAATGCTTGTCTAACCTTATTTGAATCCATATTTTGTATGATTATTTATATCTATTTTTAAATCGGTTGCAAAATTAAACAAATTTTCCTTATCTTTGTTTCGTCAAACCGACTTTTTTAATATTTTTATTTAAAAGATGAGCAGTGATAAATTTAACAGATTAAAGTTTGAGCCAAACAACTGGTCCAAAGGGGCTAGAATAGCGTTCAAATTGTTTGTTGCGATGATCATTGCTGCTCTGAGCAACATCATCATTTCGACATGGTGGGAGACACCTAAAATGTCGAGCATTCGCCGTGACAACAGACGTTTAGAGAAACGATACGAGATTCTCCAGGGCAAGATTGCATCGGCCGAGCGAACACTCGCCGACATCAAACATCGTGACCAGTATGTCTATCGCCCACTTTTGGGTATCGACACACTCAACCTGCCTGTGGTATACTCAGACTATGTAGATAGCAAATACGAGCATCTGCAGGATGACGAGTACTATGGCGAGTTGACAATATCGACTTGGAAGAGCATGGATAGGCTCATGCGTAAGATTTACTACTCATCGCTTGCTCTGGATGCCACTCAGAAACTCGCCGAGAACAAGACCGAGTACTCATCAATCATCCCTGCCATATGGCCTATCGACCGCACACGACTCAAAAATGTGAGCAGTCTTTATGGCATGCGTAACCACCCCACACTCGGAATTATGCGTATGCACGAGGGTGTCGACCTCACAGCGCCTATCGGAACGGCTGTTTATGCCACCGGCAACGGTACTGTCAGCCAGTCGCAGACACGCAACGGATATGGTGAGCTTATCGAGATTGACCACGGATTTGGCTACAAGACTCGCTACGCACACCTCTCTGCACGTTTTGTCAAGCCTGGCGAGAAGGTTACTCGTGGACAGGTGATTGGCGAGGTGGGCAACACAGGTGTATCGTCGGGACCTCACCTACACTATGAGGTACGCTATCGTGAGAGCTCGGTTAACCCTATCCACTTCTTCAACAAGGATATGTCGGCCGAGGCATACAAGGAGCTCATGGAACAGATCGAAAAGTCGTCTAAATAGTTGATTATGAAAGCACAAAAAACATCATCAAATAGAGCCAAAGTGGCAAGACGACAATATATGCGTCGTATAATGCCAAACCTTTACCGAGGTCTGGTGTGGGCCGCTATGATTATCGGCTGGTACGTGGTATTCACTCTAGCAATCGACATGCCCGCAGAGTACAAACTCCGACACTCTGTCGATGATATGCGCACTGAGTACGAGAAACTCGAGAAACGATACAAGAATCTCTCATTGGTGCTCGACAATGTAGAGGAGCGTGACAAAAATGTGTTCCGCAAGCTATTCCAGTCAGACCCTTACGATCTGAATGCTAAGGATGAGAATACACGTAGTGAGCTCAACGCCCAGCTAATGGAGATGAGCAATGCCAATTTGCAGGATATTCTCACATCGAGAGTGAGGAGCGTAAACCAGCAGGTGGAGCGCCTTATGAACTCATACGAGGAGTTTGGCGACGCTGTGGTTCATGACCACATGACGATTAGCTGTATCCCCTCAATCCAGCCAGTAAACAATAGCAGACTAACTCTGCTTGCGTCGGGTAAAAAACCTTTAATTAACCCATTCCATCGTTCTATGACTGAGCACCATGGAGTAGATTACCTCGTACCCGAAGGAACAGCTGTTTTTGCCACCGCCGACGGCCGTATCGAGAACCTCTCGGAGAAGAATTCGACCAACGGCAAGTCGATAACCATAGACCATGGCAATGGCTACAAAACCACCTACTCTCACCTCCTCGATATTCGTGTATCGGAGGGTGAGCGAGTGAAGCGTGGCGACATCATCGCTCTATCTGGAAATAGCGGTCTTTCGTTTGCCCCACACCTCCACTACGAGGTGAGCCTTTATGGCACTCGTGTTGACCCTGTTCACTACTTCTTCATGGAACTCTCGGCTGAGGACTACCAGCGCATAATTCGCATTGCTCTATCAAGTATGCAATCATTCGATTAGTATGGCTCAGATAAAGTTAATCCTCCTTGACTTCGACGGCACCCTTGTCGACACTCGCAGAGCCAACGCTCAAGCATACATCGAGACACTCTCCGAGGTGGGCATAACACTCAGCGAAGAGGAGTATCTCAAGAGATTCTTTGGCGTTCGATGCATCGAGTTCATGAAGATGGTGGGTATCGAGGGCGATGACAACATCCAAAGAGTTCGCAGACGCAAGGTCGAGCTATATCCCAAATACTTCGATAGCGTAGTTCTCAACCACGAGCTTTGGGGGTGGTGCAACATGATGCGCCGCATGGGAGCGCAAGTGTGGATAGTGTCTACAGGTCACATAGATAACATACGCAATGTAATGCGTCACTTGAATATCGAGGATGGTATCGACGGCATCATCTCGGGCGACGATGTCACAAACCCTAAGCCACATCCCGACTGCTTTCTCGAGGCAATGCGACGAGTGGGTGTCACACCTGCAGAGAGCATAATATTCGAGGACTCTGAAGTAGGTATCGAGGCAGCACGCCGCAGTGGAGCACCATTCTCAATTATCAAGTTGTGATGATATAGTCTAAATTCGTGGGAATATAGAACTAAAAATCGTTAAACACTTTGGTGTTTAGCGATTTTTTCGTATATTAGCAGTTGAAATTTTAAGCGTCATCAACCATGAAACGTATACTCATCGCACTTGTCCTCATGCTTTGCATCGCAGAAATCTCTGCGCAGCAGAGCGTTGGAGCAGAGACTCAGCAGATTAGCAACCCCGTCAAGCAGTGGACATCGAGCTTCACGGCAATAGACGTAGATGCTCCAATCAAGCTCACGCTCATCCCCATATCTGACAACGATGCACCATACATCGTCTACGACACCAAGGGTAACGAGACATCGAAGTTCACTGCCGAGGTAGACAAGGGGCATGTGCTAAAGATCCGTGAGCGCAACGACCCTAAGCGCACCACAACAACCGAGGTGAGCGTATACTTCAACTCGCTCACCGACATCAAGATATCACGTGCCAACACATACGTCGAGGATGTGATTGAGGGCAAAATCATAGATATCGTAATATCGAACGATGCTACATTTGTTGCCCAGATAGATGTCAAGGACCTGAAGATAAGCATTAGTGGCAACTGCTGCGTTGAACTCAGCGGCGAGGCACTATATCACACTGCCGATGTTGCTACGGCCAAGTATAACGCCACCTCGCTCAGCACAATGTCGACAATAGTCGAGGCTCACCACAATGCCGAGGTGCGCATCGATGCAGAGCAGCGCCTTGAGGCTAAAAGCACAACGGGAGGTAAGATATTCTACAAGTCTGAGCCCGAGCTACTTCGCACCGAGAAGACACTATTTGGAGTTGATATAGCACAGATAAAATAATCCCTCACGAAAGATGATTAAATCGTTTCAGCAAGAGTTGGCTGAGAGGCTCCTTGAACGCCATTCAGGGGACCTCTCTTCGCTTGTTATGTTATTCCCATCGCTGCGTGCTCGCACATTCTTCAACAACGCTCTCTCGAGCTTAGTAACCAAGCCTACATGGCAGCCAAAGTGGACCACCATCGACGAGCTTATGGAGAGTGCATCAGGCCTTGTGCGTGGCCAACGCATACGCCTGATTGCTGAGCTACACAACATATACGTCAAGTACCACCCCAACGAGGATTTCGACAAGTTCTACTTCTGGGGCGACATGCTCATAGCCGATTTCGACATGATCGACAAGTACTGCGTCGACGCATCGCAGCTACTGCGCAACCTCGAGGATATCAAAGAGCTCGAGGCCGACGTGTCGTATCTTACACCCGAGCAGCTTCGCATCATATCGTTCTGGAAGAGCATTGGCGACAACGACTCGCTGAGCGAGCAGAAGCGTCGCTTCCTCAAGATATGGCGCAGCCTTCCACACATCTACACCGAATATCGTGAGCGTCTCACGTCGCTCGGCTTTGCATACACAGGCATGATATATCGCACTGCCATTGAGCGTATCAAGAGTGGCCAGGAGACGAACATACCTAAACGTCGCTATGTGATAGCGGGATTTAACGCACTCTCGGAGTGCGAAAAGCAGCTATTCGAATACCTCTCACGTAGCGAGGCTGGCGCAGAGTTCTACTGGGACTACGATAGCTACTATACCGACAATCGCTCACACGAGGCGGGCACATTCTTGCGTGATAACCTCAAGCAGTTCCCCTCGCAGGAGCATATCTCGAACGACAACTTCACAAAGGTGGAGAAAGAGATTAAATCGATAGCCTGCGTGTCGAATGTTGTGCAGTGCAAGTATGCTGCACAGTTGCTCCGTGAGCTTGATAGCGATAAACTAGACAAGCGCACAGCCATAGTGCTTACGGATGAGAATATGCTCATCCCCATGTTGCACTCCCTACCCGAGAATATCGACAAGGTAAATATCACGATGGGTTACCCTCTCAAGATCACCCTTGCACACTCGTTCGTAGAGCGACTCATGGAGCTGCAGACACATGGCCGCAACCGTGACACAATATCTGTATTCTATCACGTGGATGTACAGGGCATACTGTCGCACCCATATATCGTTGATAGCGTGGGTAAGAGGGCCGAGGAGATATACTCAAAAATAGTATCCGAGCGCCTAACATCGATAGAGAGCAAACTCTTTGCTGAGGACGAGATATTAAGCGCAATATTCCAGAAACAAAACGATTGGCTCTCATTAGCTAAATATCTACTTGAGGTACTCGGACTTGTTGGCAGCCGCCTTTCTGAAGTAGATCAGATGCACGCAGAGTACATAAGCATAGCCTATGACGAGATATCCAAGACCATGCTTTCGCTCCAGGAGTGCAACAAGAAGACGGAGCTCAGCGTATTCGTATCACTTGTTCGCAAACATCTGCAGACAATCACCATACCCTACGAGGGCGAACCACTCGAGGGAGTGCAGATTATGGGTATTCTCGAGACCCGAAACATCGACTTTGAGAATGTCATAATACTATCAATGACCGACACCAACTTTCCAAGTGACAAGACAGGTCAGTCGTCGTTCATACCCTACAACCTACGTGTTGCCTACGGACTCCCAACACCCGAGCAACATGAGGCGATGTATGCCTACTACTTCTATCGTCTTGTGCAGCGTGCCAAGAGTGTATCTATGCTCTACTGCTCACGTGCCGACGACAAGAGCACGGGCGAGTGTAGTAGATACATCTACCAACTTGAGTACGAGTCGCCATACAAGATCACGCATCAGTCGGTTGGTGTAGACCTCAGCGCAGATAGTGTAGAGCCTATCGTTGTGGCTAAGGGCGAACAGGAGCAGCAGATACTAAGCCGCTATCTCGAGCCTGGAGGCAAGCACTCGCTATCGCCAACAGCGCTTTTCAGATATATAGAGTGCCCGATGAAGTTCTACCTACACTCCGTGGCTAAACTCAAGCCCAAGGAGGAGATTAGCGACACCATCGACGCACTCACATTTGGTAGTATTCTCCACCTCTCAATGCAGGAGCTATACACCGAATTTAAGGATAAGCCAAACCCTATGGCCGAGATCAAGAAGAAGTGCAAGAGAGCTACAATCGAGGCCGTTGTGGATAAAACGATTCAGGATGTCCTACACGTCGATAAAGCGTTGTTCTCGGGCGACACCATACTTGTTAGAGATATCATCATCAAGTATATAATGCGTGGTATCATGCGATATGATGCAGACAATACCACGGGCTTTACTATCGTAGGTCTTGAGAAGGAGGTGGCATGCAGCTACCCTATTACCGATGGTCGTTCGGTGAATATCTCGGGAATTGCGGATAGAATAGACTTTCTGCCAAATAGCAACAAGATACAAATCATTGATTACAAGAGTGGCAACACACCTCATCTGGAGTTCAATGGTCTTAGCAACTTGTTTAGAGGCACCGCCCGTGAGCGAATATCAAACATATTCCAGACACTGCTCTACGCCATGATTCTCTATCGCACGGAACAGCATGAGTCTATGCCTACGCTCTACTTTGCCTCGAAGATGCTCAACGCCGATTACTCTCCAATGATCTTGGATAAGCAGAACAACAAGCATATCGAATGTTACAGCAGCTACGCCCAGGAGTTTGAGAGCGAGCTAACAGCCGTGCTCGACGAGCTATTCGACTTTAGCACACCATTTAAGCAGACCGATGATAGCGACGCCTGCACGTATTGTGATTTCAAAACTATTTGTCAACGATGAAACGAGCACAGATACTCAGCGCAAGTGCGGGATCAGGCAAGACCTATCAGCTTGCATACAAATATGTTAGAGATGTTATCGAGCAGCCCGAGATGTATCGTGCAATCCTCGCTGTAACCTTTACAAACAAGGCTACCGAGGAGATGAAATCTCGAATTCTACGAGAGATTCACACCCTGGCCTCGGGCATGGAGAGCCCATACATGAGCTCACTATGCGAAGAGCTCGGCATGAACGACGCAATGATTCGCAAGCAGGCGATGCGTGCACGAACACTCATCCTGCACGACTACTCTCGTTTCAGCGTGCTCACGATTGATAAATTCTTCCAGCGCATCATACGTGCCTTCATCAAGGAGCTGGGCATCGACCTCAACTACAACATCGAGCTCGACCCCACACAGCTACTCTCGCGTGGCGCCGACAACCTTATCGAGGACATTACCAGCAAGGAGGAGCTAAGAAAGTGGATGCTCGAGTTTGCCGAAGATAGACTCAACAATGGCGACAAGTGGGATATGCGTGGCGACCTACGCTCCTTGGGCAAGGAGATCTTCAAGGAGGGAAGCCGTGAGCGCACCAAGATGCGCCAGTCAAAGGAGGAGTTAGACAAGATCGTAACACGTGCTAAGGAGCGTGCCAAGACTCTCAACGACAAGATCATAGCGCTGGGCGAGCGAGCTGAAGAGATTATCGAAAGTCACAATCTCGAGCCAGATAGCTTCAAGGGGAGCTCACGCAGCTTTGTATTCAAACTCCTGAAGTATGCCAAGGGCGACATAAGCGCTCCAACAGCCACAATGCTCAAGGCTACAGAAGATATTACGGAGTGGTATGGCAAGGGGGCGGGTGCAAACGTTTGTGATGCCGCCACCGAGCTTATGCCTATACTCCAGGATATCTGCAAGGTCTACCCCAAGGCCGAGAAGGCAGCAAACACTGCAACGTTGCTTAATGATAACTACCGCAGTTTTGCCCTTTTGGCCGATCTCGCCGAGCATATCGACACGATTTGCGGAGAGGAGAATCTCATGATTCTTAGCGAAACAAAGCATATACTCTCAACATTTGTCGACGACAGCAACGCCCCATTTATATACGAAAAGGTGGGTAACAGGTTTGAGCGATTTATGATCGACGAGTTTCAGGATACCTCGGTGCGTGAGTGGAACAACATCTTGCCTCTGCTGCAGAATGCCATGGCGGCAAGCGACAAGTGCTCGGTGCTCATCGTGGGCGACGTGAAGCAGTCTATCTACCGTTGGCGTGGTGGCGACTGGCGACTATTGCAGGAGGTGGCACAGCGTGATCTCGGCCCCGAGAACGTGGCACTACGTCCACTCAAGGAGAACTATCGAAGTCTGGAGAAGGTCATAATGTTTAACAACAAGATGATGTCGGGAGTTGTAGAACTCGACAACAAATACCTCAACGACATACTCGATAACGCACTAAGCAACAAGGATATAAGCAAGGAGCTTCATACATCGCTTTACAACATCATGGAGTCCGCATATACCAACCACGAGCAGACTGTTGGCCGCAAGAACAGCGACGAGGGATATGCCGAGCTCATGCTCTACGACTCTACACTCATAGACTCTCCATTTATAGAGCTAATCGAGGATGCCATAAGCCGAGGCTATAAGTATCGAGATATTCTGATTCTCGTGCGTGGCGCCAACGACAGCCGCAAGGTGGCCGACCTGCTCTTCAAATATAAAGAGGAGCGCTTTGGCTCACGTGGCGAGATAGGATTTAACATCCACACCGCCGATGCGCTAACTATCGAGAATTGCGATGTTGCCGACTTCATCATCGCCACACTACGACTCACTGTCAACATCAACGATAGCGTGCAGCGAGGAGTATACAACAGATTTCTCGGCAACCGCTACGACCACACATTCAGCGACGAGGAGTGCGAGTTCCTAAAGCGCATATCACACCTATCACCACTCGAGGCATTCGAGCAGATAGTGATGCAATACAGGCTCTACGAACGTAAGGATCGAATAGCCTACCTTCAGGCTATTCACGAGGGTATATACTCATTCTCGACATCACGCATTGCCGACATTCAGCGCTACCTAACATGGTGGGATGAGCATGGACGAAATGAGACTCTAAGTGTCGACATGAACGACAACACAATCGAGATCTCGACAATACACAAGGCCAAGGGTCTGGAGCGTGACGTGGTGATCATACCATACTGCAAGTGGGACACAGCACCCAAGGCCTCGTTGCAGCCAATCATCTGGTCACAGGCCTCGGGCAACGATGTTGCCTCGATAGGCGAGTTCCCCGTAACCTATGGTAGCGCAATGCAGAACTCACTCTTCACCTCGGACTACTACAACGAGCTTGTAATGAGTCATGTGGATGGTATAAACCTGCTGTATGTAGCCATGACACGAGCTTCGAAGGAGCTCTATATGGTCGTGCCTACACGTCTGAATACCAAGAGCAAATCATCGGATGCTATTAATAACATCGTACCTCTACTTGCCAAGGCTATACGATCTATCGTGCCCAATGGCGAGATCATAAATGGCACAGATGGCGTAGAACGTGAGGTATACCGTTACGGCACAAAACCTGGCGGTGCAAGCGTCGCATCGAAGCGTAAGGAGCAGGGCACAATAACGCTTAGCACCTATACATCGCATACGCCAGAGGTCAAAGTACGCTATCCAAACCACAAATTAGCCGAAGAGGGCATTGGCTTTGGTAGCGATGCTTGTCGTCTGGGTCAGCACCTGCACAAGGTATTTGAGTGTGCTAAGTCTATCAACGAAGTGAACCTCAAAATTGAGCAGATGGCCTCGCAGTCGCTCATTGCTAGCGAGGAGGCATCACGCCTGAAAATCGCTATCGAGCAGGCCATGCAAAACGAGATTGTGCGTGAGTGGTTTACACTCGACTGGGATGATATTAAGAGCGAGGCAGAGATTATCATGGGCAAGAGCACACGCCGCCCCGACAGAGTGATGATCAAGCAGGGAAGAGCCGTTGTCGTGGACTACAAATTTGGCGACATCAAAGACCCGAAACATAACAAACAGGTAGCCGAGTATATGGATATACTCAAGCAGATGGAGCTCTACGACAAGATAGAGGGTTATATATGGTATATCACTCTTGATGAAGTAGTTAAAGTTAACGACATGGAGTAAAACGTAATATTATGATTAGGTCGATAATAGATATTATTCCCGCATCGTATCGCAGCCGTAGCCTATGGGTTATAGCTGCTATATTCGTGCGTGCAATTCTAAACTTTATCGGTCTGGCACTACTTATACCCCTGATCATCCTCGTGCTCAATCCACAAAATCAGGGTAATGTCATTGTCGATTTTCTAAGCAAGCACATAGAGTTCGACAACCACTCCAATATTGTTGCATATACCTGCGCTGCTCTCTTTGCCACAATCCTGATTAAGAATTTGGCAATACTACTTCTGCAACGCATTGAGAATAGCTATATCCTAGCGATCTACACCTCGCTCTCTCGAGCACTGCTCGTTGGCTACTACAACCGAGGCCTGAGTTTTATCAAGGAGCACAACTCCGCACACCTTGCCCGCAACATAAATGGCATAACTCTAATATTTGCCACGGGCGTACTTAGACCCCTGATGACCATAGCTGGCGAGGCGATATTGCTCGCTCTAATATTTGCAGCACTCGCCATTTACTCGCCACTATCAGCACTACTCGCTGGCTCGATATTCGCACTTATCGTCATACTCTACTACTCCGTCATGCGCCGCAGACTCGACAATATAGGCATGGCAGAGAACGAGCAGCAGCGTCGCAAAAGCCGCATAGTGAATGAGGTATTCAGAGGTTATGTAGATATTGAGATAAACGGAGATATTGGACAGAAGATTAGCGACTTTGATAATGCCTTAGCCGAGATTAGCGAGCTCCGCAAGCGTCATGGCTCAATAGCTACACTTCCACAGAGTTTCATAGAGTATGGCGTTACGATTGCACTGATTGCCATGGTCATCTTTGGCATGAATGGAGCTAACAATGCACTTATGCTCAGCATATTTGCCACGGCCACAATACGCCTCATACCAGCAATACGCAACATCATGACATCGTGGAGTGCTCTGCGCATAAATCGCCATACGATTGCCACTCTCAGGAGCGCAAACATCAACGAGTGCACCACGACACTTAGGGAGGATAGCGAGCGTCTGGAGATGAGCGAGTGCATAGAGCTTCGCAACGTATCATTCAAGTTTGAGAGTAGCGACAAGGCTACATTAGAGTCACTTTCGCTCAAGATATTCCGTGGCGAGAGCGTGGGTATTCAGGGTGCCTCGGGCGTTGGCAAGACCACCCTATTCAACATAATCTTAGGGCTCTATCAACCTACTTCGGGCTCGGTATATATCGACGGTACAGAGCTTAATAGCAGCAATATACGCAAGTGGCAAAATAGCATTGGCTACGTGTCGCAGAGTCTATTTATCAGCGATGGCACACTCATCGAGAATATCGCCTTTGGCCGTAATTGCGAAGATATCGACCTCGAGGCACTGAATAGGGCTATCGATTTAGCCAACCTACGCTCATTTGTCGACTCTCTACCCGAGGGTCTGATGACACGTATTGGCGAGCAGGGAGCACGCATATCGGCGGGTCAGCGCCAGCGCATAGCAATTGCCCGAGCACTATATCGTGGCTGCAACACCCTACTTTTCGACGAGGCGACATCGTCACTCGACAGAGAGAGTGAGAGTAGCATAAACGAGGCTATAAGAGAGCTCAAGCGTGCTAACAGCAACCTCACGATTGTGGTTATTGCACATCGTGAGAGCTCACTCGAATTTTGTGACCGCATAATTACGCTCGAATAATGGGACATTACGACTACATAATTGCCGAGCTACGTCTTCGTTGCGACATGGAGCTAAGAGAGTATGGCCTTAGAAACTTCGAGCCATTCAGCGTGACACCTACACACTCAATGGCAGATTGCACGCTATCATTTACTGAGCATATTGACCAAGGTAGACACCTCAACGCCAAAGAGTTATACCACTCATACCTCGAGGAGTCGAATAGCAATAACTATCTATACAGAGTCAACGATGGCTATCTCTATATAGTTGAGCCATGTGGCAACGACTCACCAGCTACGCTATTTCATCTCGACACCACCAAGTGGCATATAACAACCAACGCAACGAGCTCAAACCCTGCGACACTTAGCTTCGGAATATGGATGATGTTTGGCATTCTGCTTGCCAAGAGTAATGCTATCGCCTTTCACTCATCGTGCATAGTGAGCAATGGCTGCGGCGTACTATTTCTTGGCGAATCGGGCACTGGTAAGAGCACGCATACACAGCTATGGCTGAGGCACGTAGAGGGATCATCTCTACTTAACGATGACTCGCCAATAGTCAGAATAGAGCATGACAAAATAGTTGTCTACGGCTCGCCATGGAGTGGCAAGAGGGCTTGCTACAAGGCGGAGCACTACCCCATCAAGGCCTTCTGTCGACTGAGCCAGGCGCCGCACAACAGAATCAAGCGACTGCCAACGATAGCAGCCCTGGGCGCACTGCTACCCTCAACGCCACCACAGTATGCACACGATAGCGAGCTGCAAGATGCGATACTCTCCACACTGAGTAATATTTTGCGACTGAGCGGCGTCTACCACCTCGAGTGTCTGCCCGATGCCGATGCAGCGAGAGTTGCCCATAAAACCATGATTGAAGATGCAGAGAGTATTGGATAACATAGAGAGCCTAATCCCCGTTGGCGAGAGTTTCGAACTCAGCGTAACGGGCTACAGCATGCTCCCTCTGCTTGGTAGAGCAGGCGACAAGATAATATTGCGTCGCACGGCCGTGAGCGAAGATATCATTGGGCGTATAGCGATGTTTCGTGGGCCACGCAACAACATAGTAATACACAGAGTGTTGCGCATTGACAACAACATCGTAACACTCAAGGGCGACGGCAACCCCTATCTCAAGGAGAGAGTAGAGCGAAGCGAGATAATAGCCGTGGTTGAGTGCGTGCTGCGAGGCAACAAAGTTATCGACTGCAGGTCGAAATCATGGCGAGCAAAAGAGAGGATATGGCTGGCAACACCAACAATAGTAAGGAAATATATACTCGCCCTAATGCGACGATGGATGAACTTTAGATACAAAACAAAATGATTATGGATATAAGAATAGGACATGGCTACGATGTTCACGCACTGGCCGAGGGACTTAAACTTGTGCTTTGTGGCACCGAGATCGAACATACCAAGGGCTGCGTTGCCCACTCCGATGGCGACGTTGCCATTCATGCCATCTGCGACGCTCTGCTCGGCGCACTCGCTTTGGGTGATATAGGCAAACTATTTCCCGACACCGACGAGCGATACAAGGGCATCGACTCTCGCAAGCTACTTAAACATGTAGTTGATTTAGTTACGGACAACGGCTACTCTATCAGCAATATAGACTGCACCATCGCCATGCAGCGACCAAAGCTCCGCCCACATATCGACACCATGCGTGAGCGCCTTGCCGAAGTCATAGGAATTGGCGTTGACCGCATCTCCGTCAAGGCTACAACCACAGAGCGCCTCGGCTTTGAGGGCCGTGAGGAGGGTGTATCGGCAACGGCTGTGACTATCCTAATAAAGTAGAGAGGCCCCGCTGCAAGGGCATGATAGCAAAGTATCGTGCGAAATATTTTGCAGAATTAAATAAAAGTAGTACATTTGCAACGTCTTTTCGAAGACCGGTTGCTCGGATGGTGGAATAGGTAGACACGCCGGACTTAAAATCCTGTGGGCAGTAATGCCCGTACCGGTTCGACCCCGGTTCCGAGTACAACAAAACCCTGTAAGTAGTTGATAAACAACACTTGCAGGGTTTCTCTTTTCCCCAAAACCTCAAAAATGGTCACTTTTGGTCACCATAATGCCAAAGATGACCACTTTTAACGTGAGCATAATTCCCATAAACAAAACAAAAAGGAGTAGAATAGTACTTAAAAAGGTGGCGAGTAAACTTTTTTCTCGTGTTGGACTTCTCCCAATAGTAGCATTTTACGCTATGAGTCTGATAATCCGCAATATATAACGGCACTATTTTTATCCATCTATTTTGGCGGAAAACTTTTATAAAGTTATCTTTGTATTGTGAACAAACTTTTTAATATGAAACGACTACTTTTTATACTTGCATTGACTCTAACTCTTGTTGCTTGCAACCGCCACTCGGAGCATTGGGCGACAATAACCGAGATGGAGACTATTATCGAGGAGCGTCCCGATAGTGTGCTTAATGTATTGCAGGCTATTGATACCGATGAATTGATTGGCGACGAGGAGCGAGCGAAACACGCATTGCTATTGTCTATGGCAATGGATAAGAACTATATTGACCGAATCGACTTTGAGGTGTTGCAGCCCGCCATTGACTATTACGAAGATAAAGGCTCGGCAACGGACAAACTGCGTACATACTACTATCAAGGTCGCATCTATCATAATCGAGGCGATGAAGCCGCCGCAATGGAATCTTATGTAAAAGCTATAAACATTGGAGAAAACTCGGATGATATTTTGACAAAGGCAAGATTGTTTGTTGCTCAAGGCAATATCTATAACTCTCTGTTGAGATGGGATAATGCAATTAACGCAAATTTGCAAGCAGCAGAGTACTTCTACCAGATGGATAAAATAGACAGCTTCGTGAATTGTAATCTAAAAGCTTGTAACGGTTACATTCAAAACGATGATTATGATAATGCACAAAGAATTCTTGATAAATGTAGTAACTATATTGGTGAAGTCTCAAATGAGAGACTTAGCTTATATTACGCAGCGAAACTTACTCTACAAATTCAAACAGAAGATAATAGGAATATTTTAACAACAATAGATGAGTATTTCGTATCTGTACCTGACGCAAATAGAAATCATCTGACAATCGCAAATGCTTATATAGCCATTGGTGAGAATAATAAGGCGTTAGACATTCTTGAGGGTAGGGATTATTCCTCAAATATTAGTAAGGAGAGGAAGTATTATGCTACATTAGTAGCTATATATGAAAACCTCCATAACTACCAATTAGCACACGAAGCAAATAAAAAGTTCTATGAACTACACGATGCTTATGTTTACTCTGTTTTTGAACAAGATACGCAGTTTGTCGAGGAGCGTTATAACTTGGAGATGGCAAAAGCAAGGGAGACCGAGGCAAAGAATAGACTAACAATCATTGTGTTAGGTTGTGCGGTTGCACTTATGGCATCTCTCTATATCATTAATCATATTCGTAAGCGACTTAAGAAGAGCAGAGTTGAGAACGCACAACTATTAAGCGAGAAGGCACTTTACGAACAGATGTATAATGAGGTAGTTGCAGAGCGTGATGCACTCAACGAGATGATTGCCAACAACACCATTAAGGAGGAGGCGATGGAAATTATCAAAAGGCGATTGGGAGTGCTAAACACTATCATCGTGTCGCACCTATCGGCAAAAGA
>JAGBXX010000024.1 GCA_017629035.1 Alistipes sp.
AGCTGCTCAAAATCTTCAAAGAACTATATTCTAATTTGCATCAGAACTTTCTAAACCACCACTCTTTTCTTAGAGCGGAAATCGGTCGCAAAGGTAAGAACTATTTTTGAAACTTCCAAACTTTTTGGAAACTTTTTTCAAAAATTATTTTCAAGAACCTCCAACCACCATCGCCTATTTTTTGAGGCGAAAAGCGATGCAAAGATATGAACTATTTTTGAAACCCCCAAATTTTTCGGAAACTTTTTTCAAAAAACATTCAAAAGAACCCATTTTAGCTCTCAAATCACCCTTTTGACCTGATTGCGGGTGCAAAGGTAGTGCTTTTTCCCTATTCTCCAAACTTTTTCTTAAATATTTTTAATTATTTCGATAATTTCTTAAAAATATAAGGTTATACCTATATATATTATATATATGGGGCCAGGTGCACAATTAGCTGATAGCGGGCTGAAGAGCCTGAAAAAGACCATATCACTTTGATAAGGAGGCCGACAAAGGTGCTGCATGTGGTATGGAAGTTGAGAATAGTGGGTTATCTCTCACACGTAGTGAGGGGGTTAAGCATACAGCTATGAAACGATTTCTACAACTATGTGCCGTTGTAATACTTCTAGCAGGTGGAGTACAACGTGCCGACGCGCAAAAATTTGCGATCAAGACCAACCTGCTCTATGATGCTACGGGCACGGTGAACTTCGGTGTGGAGATGGCTCTCGCACCACGCTGGACTCTCGACATGCCAGGAAATCTGAACGACTGGAAGATGTACAACGGCCGACAGTGGAAACATTTTCTCACACAGCCTGAGGCACGCTACTGGTTTACCAACCGCTTTGCAGGACACTTTGTCGGTATTCACGCCCACTACGGACGCTACGACATTGGCAACATAGACAACAACATCAACTTTCTGGGGACCAACTTCGGAGCACTGAAGGATAACCGATTTGAGGGATGGCTGCTCGGCGCTGGTATAGGCTATGGATATGCCTTTGTTCTGAGCAAGCACTGGAACCTCGAGCTCGAGCTGGGCATAGGTTACGCCTACATGGAGTTCGACAAGTATGCCTGGGCTACAAACGACAAGCTCGAGAGCAACGCACATCACAACTATTTTGGCATAACAAAGCTTAACGTAGGCATTTCGTATCTATTCTAAAACATCATCTCTATGAAACGAATATTACTTATTATAGCGAGCATTGCCCTTGCAGATAGCGCCTGGGCTGATAACAGAGAGCACAACGGCGACTTCGAGGGCGTGCGAATATCGAATGTAGAGCTGAGTCACCAGGGCGATATGCTCAACATAAGCATGATGATGGAACTCGGCAGCCGTGACATAAAGAGCGACCGAGCAACGATATACACCCCTGTACTCTATAACGGCGAGAGCGAGATAACACTCCCCTCGGCAGGAGTATATGGCCGCAACCACTACTTCACAATGGTAAGAAACGAGGAGAGTGAAGAGAGTCTACCGTTGGAGTGGCAACTTAGGCGCAAGGATCTCCCTGCCGAGATAGTATATAGGGCCGACATGGAGTACGAGCCATGGATGAATGGCTCACGCCTGGCACTCGTGGAGCAAGTGTACGGAGGATACAACCGACTAATTGCTGTGGGCGATGTGATAATTGGTGAATATCGAGAGGCGACGATTGTGCCCGTATACGTCTTTGTTATTCCCGAGAGGGTGGAGTGCGACAAGAAGATATATACACGCACGGGAGAGATAGCCTTTGAGCAGGATGTATCGACGATAGATCCGCACTTTGGCAACAACAAGAGCGAGATGACAGAGCTCAATATGCTTCTTGATTCGCTGGGCAACAACCCTAATGCCACCGTAGAGCACCTCGTAATCCACGGCTCGGCATCGCCCGAGGGCGAGATAGGACTCAACACCGAGCTTGCCCACGAACGTGCCGCAGCGCTACTCTCGCAGATACGTGGATATGTCAACGTACCGAACAAGATGGTAACGATGATATACAACACCGACAACTGGAGTGCCGTGAGCGACTGGGTGGCAAAATCTAATCTCCAAAACCGCGAGGGCATAATCAAACTCCTCAGCTCGAAGCTCTCGCACGAGGGACTCAACAGCGCACTCATGGAGCGCTACCCCAAGGAGTACCACACAATTCTCGAGAGGTGCTACCCCATGCTCCGCACCGCAAAATATAGCATGGAGTACACCACCGAGAGCTACTGCGACGTGGAGCGGATAGTGGCGATAGCTCAAACAGCGCCATCGACACTGAGCAACGAGGAGCTAAACATCGCTGCATCGAACATCGACGAGCAGAGTCCTGAGTTTGAGCGTGTTGTATTTGCCATAGTGGCACGTGAGCCAAAGAACGAGGCGGCAAACATCAACGCAGCAAACATATCTATGCGTCGTGGCGAGCTCAACCATGCCGAGCGCTACCTGAAGCATGCTGGAGCTTCGGCCGAGGCGGACTACGCACGTGCCATGCACGCCATACTCAAGGGCCACTACAATGAGGCAAGGCGCCTGCTTGAGAAGGTGAGCAACAAGATAACACACGCCGAAACTATACTCCAGGAGCTGGAGAAGGCGGGCCTATAATATAAACCAAGGGGTGACCAAAGCTATGGTCACCCCTACATTTTATTTTGCACAGAACAATATTAGCCTCTTTTTAACCACCTTACGAACTTGTAGCCTCGAGGCTCGAACTCCGAGAACTCACGGCGTCGCCAGAGGTCGACACTAGCACCAAGCCACTCGGCAAACTCCTCGATATTAAGCTCGGGGTGCTCCACAAACCACTCCTTTGTAGCTATGCTCAAAGCGCTATCCATACTCCAGGAGAATGTATTACACCAACGGACAAGTGCAACATCGCACTCTATATCAACACCAAGAGCTACGACAAACTCATTCTTGCCCCCTCCATGCCAGTAGGCTCTCTGCCTATCGACAATCTCAGAAGTATCGCAAGCATCAAAGAGCAGCACGAAGATATGTATCTGCTTAAGCTCGCCATAGTGGGCATTAACGAGCTGCAGGGCACGCTGCTCACGAGCAGAAATATCAACACGACCACTCAATCTATTGGACACGAGCACCACATCGCACTCCATGTAGCGCTCATCGACCTCGGGATAATCTATGAGGCCAAGAGCTGAGGCCGTATCGCTATCCATCTGCTCTGGACGACGAATATTGGCATTACGAATATGGTTGACATACTCACCCAGGTAGGTGCATGTCACCGAATCGCCATATACCTCATTCCACAAGAATAGTCGGCCGCCACCTCCCGAAATACGGTTTGGATGGTCGGGGTAGATGGCATGGCCCTCGCCACCCCACACCTTAGCACACTCCTCGAAGGCCTCACGGCTGATGCGCACATACTCTCCTGTATTTAGCTCCATGAGCCACAGCTCCCTATGAGGGCGATACTCCACCTCGGTATGTGTCGAGCTATAGCCATTGCTATCCTGCATCGTGACACAGTGCTCAAGGCGCTCAACCCACGCATCGTGGTGCTGAACATTGACTGCATAGCCACTACGATACTCCGGTGTGCATCGGGTAAGACGTCGCACATACCACATTAGAGCAGCCGCAATGAGGAGAGTAGCAATTATCGCAACAAGCCAAAACATAGTTCTTATGTCAAAGCAAAAAGGGGTCAGCAGATATGCTCCTGCCAACCCCTTAGTAAGTTATTTACTTGATGTATGTATCACTCTTTAAGACCGTGTATTAAGCACGCTTACGCAACTTAACAACATTCTCGACATGGTGCGTATGTGGGAACATATCGACAGGCTGAACGGCCAAAATCTCATACATATCGCTTAGCAGAGCCAGGTCACGAGCCTGAGTCGAGGGGTTGCAGCTTACATATACCATGCGCTCAGGGGCAGCACGCTTGATAACATCGAGCACACGCTCGTCGACACCAGCACGTGGTGGGTCGAGGATGATAACATCGGGACGTCCGTTGCGCGCAATGAACTCGTCGCTCATTACATCCTTCATATCACCAGCATAGAACGTTGTATTCTCGATACCGTTAATCATAGAGTTGATCTTTGCATCCTCAATAGCCTCGGGAACATACTCCACGCCGACAACCTTCTGAGCACGGCGGGCGCAGAAGTTAGCGATAGTACCAGTACCTGTATAAAGGTCGTACAAGACATCGGTAGGCTGCAACTCGGCGAACTCTCGTGTAACCTTGTATAGCTCGTAGGCCTGCGCAGAGTTAGTCTGGTAGAATGACTTAGGGCCAACCTTGAACTTCAAGCCCTCCATCTCCTCGATGATATGATCCTTGCCAGCAAAGCAGATAGGCTCACGGTCGCCAAGTGAGTCGTTCCACTTCTCGTTGATCATGTAGATAAGCGAGGTGATCTCGGGGAATGAGCTCTGAAGGTGCGACATAAGGGCGTTGATACGCTCCGAGTCGTTCTCGTTGAACACGACAATGACCATAACCTCGCCAGTCGACGCTGTACGGATGACCATAGTGCGCATAAGACCCTCGTGGGCACGTGCGTTGTGGAATGAGTAGCCATTATCCAGAGCAAACTGCTTGGTGGCCAAACGGATACGGTTTGAGAGGTCTACCTGGAGATGACACTTCTCAATATCGAGCACCTTGTCGAAGCAGCCAGGGATATGAAATCCCACGGCGGGCGTTGCTGCGATATCGCCACCCTCGGCAATCTCCTCGTAGGTAAGCCAGCGCTTGTCGGCAAAGGTAAACTCGAGCTTGTTGCGATACTCACGTGTACGCTCCGAGCCAAGACATGGGCGCACCTCGGGGATATCGAGGTGGCCGATGCGCACAAGCTGATCCTCGACCTGCTTGGTCTTCTGCTTAAGCTGCTCCTCGTACGGTAGGCTCTGCCACTTACAGCCACCGCAGACACCAAAATGGTCGCAGAATGGCTCAACACGAAGCTCCGATTTCTTGACAAAACGCACCACAGTACCCTCCATATATCGGCGGTGGTGCTTGCGAATCTGCACATCGACAACGTCGCCAGGCACGGTCATAGGCACAAAGACAACCTGATTGTCGAACTTACCCATAGCCTTACCCTCGGCAGCGAGGGTTGTTATCTCAAGTCCCTCGATAAGAGGGTAATCCTTTCTTCTCTTTCCCATTTTAGCAAAAATTAAAATGCTTTAGTTCTATTGCTCTCAGCATCCTTCTCGAGCACGTCGTCACCCTCCCAGTCGAAATACTCAAACTTGTCGCAACCACGTAGGCTGAAGCGAGTATAGGTGATAGGCAAGCCCATGGCCACAAACTTGCTCTCGTAGGCAGTCTTCACCGAGAGTACCTCGTCGGCATATCCCGAGCCATAGATATCGTCGTTCTGCACCTCGGCCTCAAGACCCAGGCGCTCAATAACTGCCGCAGTGTAGGCATAGAGGTGCTTAGAGTCGGTCTTAAGGTTGATAACACCATCCTCCTCGAGCATCTGCTTGTAGTCGGCAAGGAACAGAGGTGAGGTGAGGCGCTTCTTGGCTCTGCGGCTCTTGAGCTGTGGATCGGGGAAGGTGATCCAGATCTCAGCGACCTCGCCAGGGGCGAAGAACGAGCGGATGAACTCAATACGTGTGCGCACAAAGCCCACATTCTCCATGCCTCGCTCAGTAGCTGTCTTAGCACCACGCCACATACGAGCACCCTTGATATCTATACCGATATAGTTCTTATCGGGGTTACGCTCGGCAAGAGCCACGGTATACTCGCCACGTCCGCAACCAAGCTCCAGGACGATTGGGTTGTTGTTATGGAAAAACTCCTCGTGCCACTTACCCTTCAAGGGGTGATCCTTGTGGAATATATCGTCGAACTCGGGCTGCACCATACACTTGAAGGTGAGGTTCTCGGCAAATTTGCGTAGTTTATCTTTTCCCATTGGGTTGAGTATGTTAATATTAGTTTGGCTTACAGGTTATTATTCTATCGCTCGTCGACAATGACACCCACCGAGACAATGCCCTGCACAGGCATCATAGGGGTAAGACGGAAGTGATACTCGCCACTGCGCTTGAGCACCACATTGCTACGATAGACGAAGGTATGCTCCTCGGGGCGCATGTCGGCAAGCTGTGGAATACGGAGTGTGAAATCCTCCTCCAAGACCATCGAGTCGGGCGATATTGTGAGCACCTTAAGTGGCACCTCGCTTGCGACATAGCCACCATCGTAGCGCACAGTAATCGAGATATTGCGACGATAGAGCGTGTCGCTATTCTCGTAGACAAAATCCTCGGCCTCGGACCACATGCTCCTCTCGGTATCGTGCATCTCGATGGAGTGGTTGCCACCGCCAGCGCATGCAACAAATACTAGCAGCGAGAATAGAGAGATGATATACGTTAGCTTGCTACCCATTGCCTACTCACTCTTTTGCTGTTCATTACCTCCCTGACGCTCGCCACGGTTGCGGTTATCACGGTTGTGACGGCCATGACGACGGTTGCCACGCTGACGCTGCTCCGAGTCGTTCATTTTCGCCTCACGCTGCTCAGGTGCAGGTGCTGGCGCTGAGTTCTGCTCAGTGTCGCCCTGCTGCTTAGGACGTGGGTCGTGACGACGACCACGGTCACGGCGAGGACCACGGCCACCCTCTCGCTCAGCTCTTGACTCAGCACCCTCCTCCTTAGCCTGCTCGGCCTTAGCCTCAGGCTTCTGCTCTGGCTTCTGCTCTGGCTTAGCCTCTGTCTTAGCTTCTGATGTCTGCTCGCCACGATCCTTCGTGCGACGCTTAGTGCGCTTAGAGCGCTTGCCCTTATTATCGAAGCGGGTGATACTATCCTCCTCGTGACGATATGTTGGCTCCTCAACAACATTATCGTCATCCTCACCAATAAGAGTCTCGACCTTCTGGCCAGCACGGTTAAGGGCGATGATCTCACGTACACGGCTCACGGACAGAGTGGTAAGGTTAGCAATAGAGCCCTTGCTTGTCGAGAACGACATGGTCTGTGCCAGAGGGTCGACCTTGACAAGGAAGTACTCACCATCGAGAGCCTGGAGTGGCTCACGCAGACGTGGTATAGTGCGACGTGCATCGGCATAGGCGTCGTACTCGTACATCAAACAGCACTTGAGCTTAGAGCACTGGCCCGCCAACTTCTGAGGGTTGAGCGAGATCTCCTGCATACGTGCAGCATTTGTCGTAACACTCGAGAAGCTCGACATCCACGATGCACAGCACAACTCACGGCCACAGGCTCCAATACCGCCAATGCGACCCGCCTCCTGACGAGCACCGATCTGCTTCATCTCGATACGAATACGGAATCTGTCGGCAAAGACCTTGATAAGCTCACGGAAATCGACACGCTCGTCGGCAATGTAGTAGAAGATAGCCTTGAGTCTATCGCCCTGATACTCCACATCGCCAATCTTCATGTTAAGACCCATGTCGGCAGCAATCTGACGTGAGGCGATCATCGTCTCATGCTCGAGGGCTATAGCCTCCTGCCAACGCTCAATGTCGTAGGGGCGTGCCTTGCGGTAGATCTTCTTGAACTCTCCGTTGTGGGGGTTGAAGCCCACACGGCGCATCTGCTTGGCCACCATGTCGCCCGTGAGCGACACGATACCGATATCGTGGCCAGGCTGAGCCTCGACAGCCACTATATCGCCACGCTTGAGGTCGAGGTTGTTGACATTCTGGTAGTATGAACGTCGTGTATTCTTAAATCGCACCTCGAAGATGTCGGTAGGGATATTATCGGGATACTCCTCCAGCCAGTTGGTCTCGTGGAGCTTGTAGCAGCCCTCCATAGCATGAGCCTCAAGCTCGTTGCCACAGTCGCAAAAGCAGCATCCACGACCAATCTCGGGTGTATGTTTTTTATTACAACTCATCGTTAAATCAATATTATTGATTGGGTGTCATAGCACCATATATACAATTTGGCGTAAAGATACGCAAAAAAAGTGAAAAATGAAACTTGAACAACCAATTCATTGCATAATGAGGAGAAAAAAATGGGGATTTCCAAAAACTATGGAAACCCCCAACCTCTATTTTTCGTGCTCAACAACCTACTCTGCAGATGCAGCAGCTGCTGCCTCCTTCTGAGCACGTGCCTCCTTACGAATCTTCAAAGGCGTCTTCTTCAAGTACTTACGACAGAACAACGCAAAGTGGCCATGGTTAGTAAAGCTATACATCTTGATGATGCTCTTGAGTGGCACACTTGTCTCGGTCAACAGACGCTCAATCTCGATAATACGCTGCTTCTGCATCCAGCTATATGGAGTGTCATTGAACTCCTGCTTGAACATATTGTTGAAGTGCTGAATACTGAAACCGCAGATATCGGCAAGCTCCTCGACGGTCTTAACACGAGGTGCGTTGTTGCGCACGAGCGATGCGAACGACTGATTACGATCGAAGAGATTGTAGAATGTACGCAGCTGAATTTGAGGTGTATAGAAGAACTTGAAGATGACAAACATCTCCTGTATCTTTGCACGGTGCAAGTGGTTGCACTTCATCTTGTTGAGAAGATAAAGACGCATGGTGCGCAGGAACAAGTCGAGCGCATCGTTGAAGGCCACCTGAGTAAATTTGTAGTTAATCTTCTTAATCTTACCCACGATACTATTGAATGGAATCATATCGCAAGTAGCTCCAGCAGTAATAAAGTGAGCTTTGATTATCTCGACATCACTCAGCGCAGTGATCTCGTAGTGGTATGCACGGAAACAGAATACAAAATGATTCTCGCGCACAACATAATCACGACGCTCCTCGGAGGTAATCTCAAAACTACCTGACATAAGGAAGATTAGGCTATTGAAATCGCCACGATCAACGATCAGCTTCTCACCCTCCTTGAGTGTAATATGACTAAAACCGGCTTCGGGCTCTACCGTATACGAATGGCAAGTTGCAGGACACTGGTTTGACATAAATTTAAGTATTTTTACGGTTATTATCTGCTATCTATCTAATAGATTGTACATACAAATGTACGCAAAAAAAATTAATATCCAAGCATTTTTAACGCCAAATATTAAAAAAGTGTGCAATTTGAGGTGATATCGGGTCTTTTTTAGGGGTCTAAAAGACACGATAACCACTAAATATAGATATTTTACTCGCCAGGCATTTGATTATACTACGGCTCGAAATTGCATCGTAGCATCACGGGGGGCTCCTGTCGCTGCTTAATTCGGGCAATCATGATATCGAGATACTCCTGGATATCGTCACGCAGACGCTTATACAGTGGACTCGACGTATAGTTCTCGTTGTCGAGCAGTACATCACGAATTGAGCGCAGAGAGTTGGTATAGTTTTGAAGCTCGTTTTTGAGCGCCACACCCTCAACCTTAGATTGGTTGATTTTGGCAATAGATAGCTGACGGAGTTTCTCGCACACGGCCGTGAGCACCACCATTACGACATTGTCCATGAGCGTATGTCCGTGCATGAACATATAGCAGTTATCCATCTCAACGCCAAGCGATTTAATCCTCTCTCCAAAGGCCTCAACCTCGGCAACCATCTGCGGATTATCACGCTCCAGAGCCTCTCTGCGTCGCTCAACATTGCGCTCAAGCCATGCCAGCGTACTCTCGCCATTTTGGCGTATATCGACATATCCCAGGCGCACCGAGGCCCTGAACTCTGCGAGCGTAAAGACACTCTCGTGCGAGAGCTGCGCCGAGTAGACATACCATAAAAAGAGTGGGTAGATGACACGTGAGTAGTCGGCAAAGAACTTCACGAAATCAAATATTCGAGTGTCGTTCTTGGTCGCTTTGACACATACGTTTCTAAGCGAGGGGGCGTAGCACAGGTGGTTTTCGGTGGCGTAGACGTATGTATGAAACATATTGTCGGCAGCAAGCAACTCCCGAGACTGCTCCGTAGAGCCGTTGAAGAGATAGTCGAAATCGGAGTCCACGCAGAGTATCACTCGCTCGGGGTCGGTCTTGCCAATCATCGACATGAGCACCTTCTTACCCTTGGGCAGGTCGTCGCGATTGGGCACCGAGATCTCGAAACGCAGGTATGGGTTGCGGAAGTGGTCAAAAATTCCACGCCAGAAGGCAACATCCTCGTAGCCCTCGACATATACGTGCACAAGGTGTCTATCATCCTCGGGAGGAAGAACCTCGGGTAGGCGGTCGGGGTTGTACGACGTGAGGTCACGACGACGATGTCGGCTTCTATGTTTCATAACCACTTATCAATAAACGTGTTACCAGAGTTGGTCGGGAGCATTGTTTTGGGGCGAAGGAGCCTCGGCCCTCTCATATACCACAATATAGCTCTTACCTCCCAAACTTTTAAGATTCAGATCCGAGCTATCGCTCCACATATTAAGACGCGAGTAGTCCGACGAGAAGTAGTAATAGCAGAGTGGGTAATTTTGCATAAATGGATTACCTGTTTCGCGCTGCGTATAGAAATAGGTAATTCGACCATTGTCGACGCCAATATATCTGTACGAACCACAATATTGCTGTTGAATACCATCCTTATCCGACTGGTAGCAATACTGGAAATTGTTTGTAAAAGTTATATACGTATCGCCACCTGTACTCCAGAGCTTAGTCTTAGCGCCTGAGTCTTTCTCTACGTGATAGAGATACTTATAGAAATAGGTCTGACCAAAGAGGTTATTGACCGAAAAAAGCAAAACCAATAAAACAATTAATCTTTTCATATCCTGTGTTTTAGCTTATATATTTAGAACAATTTTAGTATTTAGAAATAGCCTTTAATCTTTCCTTTGCCATTACATACTCCGCACTTGCCGTTGTGACACGCATCGCACTCGTAGATATTACCATCGTACTTATTCTTGTAGACTCCAAGTCCCTTACACATGGTGCACAATCCCGTGCCATTGCATCCTTTACATGTTCTACCCTCCGAATCCTCGGACTTTGTAGTCTCCTTGTTATTTATGGGAAGGGTTCCAGTATCTGGTGGCGTTGGATTTACTACTGGAGGCTGTGGCTCGGGTCGTGGTCGTGAGGAGCGGGTGACACCACGAGGAGGAGTCTTGCGCACGTAGACCAAGATTTCACCATTTTGCTTCTTGATATTGAGTCGTGAGCGATCCGACGAGAAGTAGTAGTAAGCCGTGCCAAAATAGCTCTTACCGGAGTAGCAATGTAGGTTATTTGAGGTCACTCCCTCGTACATAAGCGTTCCAAACTCTTCGGAGTAGCCCTCGATGTCGGAGTCGTAGCAGGCCTTGGATGTGAAGGTGATAAAGTGACCATCACCCGAGGCAGAACGCTTCACGTTGTTTGTCACCACGGCCTCTCTCTCGTAGTAATAGGTCTGTGCCGAGAGCGAGAGAGTACCCACGAGGGTCAATAGAATTAATATCAGGGCGTTTCGCATAGAATTATACTTTTAGACAAAGATACGAAAAAAAATGAAAATATAAAACTTATCAACACTTTTCTACCATACCCCCTAAATCTATGACGATAGTTTGCCCGAATTTTGCTTGATTTCGTCTTATTTTTTATATCTTTGTACATAGATATACTTTTTTGACCAATATTATTAATATTTATATCCATATTTTATGGCTAATGACTGGAAAGAGCGTCTGGGCGTAGTATTCTCTACAAACCCAGATTTTCAATACGAAACCGACAAGGAGGATGAGGCCACAACACTCGCCCCTGAGCGTCAAAATCTCAAGGTGTGGCTCGACCGCCTCAAGGGTGGCCGTGTTGCAACGGTGGTGCGTGGCTTCGTGGGCAGTGCCGACGACCTTGCAACACTGGGCAAGGAGCTCAAGAAGAGCTGCGGCGTGGGAGGCACGGCCAAGGATGGCGAAATAATCATCCAGGGCGACCACCGTGACCGTGTGGTAGAGCTGCTCACCAAGGCGGGCTACCGCTGCAAGAGGGCGGGAGGATAGACCCACCTCACACCTAAGAGAGAGTATAAACCAATAAATATATGAGAGTATGAAACGAGAGTTAGAACTTAATGCCAACAAGGTTGTATCCTATCTTGGCAAGCCAGCCAAGGAGTTCACAAAGGCCGACATCGTTCGTTACATCACCGAGAATGGTATACGCATGGTCAACTTCATGTACCCTGCAGGCGACGGACGACTCAAGACGCTGAACTTTGTAATCAACAATGCCGCATATCTCGATGCCATACTCAGCTGTGGTGAGCGTGTCGACGGCTCGAGCCTCTTCCCATTTATCGAGGCTGGCAGCAGCGACCTATACGTTGTGCCACGCTTCAGCTCGGCATTCCTCGACCCATTTGCCCAGATACCTACGCTGACAATGCTCTGCTCATTCTTCAACAAGGATGGCGAGCCTCTTGCCTCAGCACCTCGCTACACACTTCTCAAGGCGTGTGATGCCTTCGAGCAGGTCACAGGCATGCAGTTCGAGGCTATGGGCGAGCTCGAGTACTACGTCATTGCCGAGGATTGTGGACTCTTCCCCGCAACCGACCAAAAGGGTTACCACGAGTCGGCACCATACGCCAAGTTCAACGAGTTCCGTACCGAGTGCATGGCCTACATCGCTCAGGCAGGTGGTCAGATCAAGTATGGCCACTCCGAGGTGGGCAACTTCACCATCGACGGCCTGATATACGAGCAGAACGAGATCGAGTTCCTGCCCGTGGCTGCCGCCGAGGCTGCCGACCAGCTCGTCATCGCCAAGTGGATAATCCGCAACCTTGCCTACCGCTACGGCTTTGACGTGACCTTTGCGCCAAAGATTACTGCGGGCAAGGCGGGCTCTGGCCTCCACGTACACATGCGCATCACCAAGGATGGCAAGAATATGATGCTCGAGAATGGCGTGCTCTCGCCAACAGCTCGCAAGGCTATCGCTGGAATGATGGAACTCGCACCGTCGATAACAGCCTTCGGCAACACCAACCCAACGTCATACTTCCGCCTCGTACCTCACCAGGAGGCACCTACAAACATCTGCTGGGGTGACCGCAACCGCTCGGTATTGGTGCGTGTGCCTCTGGGCTGGGCTGCCAAGAGCGATATGTGCCGCATAGCCAACCCTCTGGAGGACGATAGCCACTACGACACCTCGCAGAAGCAGACCGTCGAGATGCGCTCACCCGATGGCTCGGCTGACGTATATGAGCTTATCGCTGGTCTTGCCGTGGCTTGCCGCTATGGCTTCGAGCTCGACAACGCTCTCGAGATTGCAGAGCGCACATACGTCAATGTGAATATCCACCTCAAGGAGAACGAGGCTAAGCTCAGCCAGCTTGCTCAGCTACCTGATAGCTGCGCTGCATCGGCCGACTGCCTTGAGCGCCAGAGAGCAGTATTCGAGAGCCGTGGAGTATTTAGCCCAGCGATGATCGACGGCATACTCAAGCTACTACGCAGCTACAACGACCGCACGCTGCGTGAGGATATAGGCAGCGATCAGGCTAAGATGCTCGAGATTGTTCACCGATACTTCCACTGCGGATAACAAGCAGAATGGGCTGTCCAAGAGTTTGGACAGCCCATCTTATTTTTACCCTCAGCCCAATTAGAATCTGATGCCGAGCGTAAGCACTGCGATATGCTTGAACGTGTCGGTTACAACTGGCTGACTCTCAATCTGCACAAAGTCGTTGGTTGCATAGAACGACTGGTAGAGCGTATTCTTGCTATGGCCATACTGATATGCAAGGTCGAGATTTACGGAATTGCTCAGCTTAAAGCCGATACCTGCAGTGATATAGCTTCGTGACTTGGTAATAGGGTGAGTATATATCTCCTCGGGATAGTTGAGCGCCGAGCCATTCCAGATATATCCTGCACGAATATCCATCACGGGGAGCAAGCGGAACTCAGCACCAAGGCGCACGCTATTCGAGCTCTTGAAGAGCGAGCTATATACATCACGATAGTCGAGGTTGCTGATTGGCGAGCCACGGAGTCGAATCTTATGATAGAGGCTGCTCTCGTAGTCTGCCGAGATGATGAGTCGGTTGCCCAATGTTGCAGCGACACCCACCATGAAGCGTGAAGGCGAGCTCACACGCCAAGCATTGCGGCCATCATCCTCCCATCCTGGCGACTCGACATAGTCCTCGAACGTGCCATTCTTACCCACGTCGTAGCCATCAGGGTTGGAGCCTGCGCTAAAGGTCTCTGACCACATATCGCCCCAATACTGCAACGAGAGGTTGTAGCCCGTAGGTGTGTGGTAAGCGGCACCGATACGCAACCAGTTAACAGGGCGCCAAGTGAAACCAACCTTAAGATTAACTCCTGTACCTGAGATAGTTGTCGACTGTAAGTAATTCATATACTCGAGCTGATATGGCATCTCGTCGCCACTGGGGTATGTACCGTAAACATAGTTCTCGCCATAGTACACATTGCGGCTGTAGTTCACACTCTGAATGCCGAGCGAGAAACCGAGGTAGAACTTATCGACAAAGTTAAAACCAAAGCTGAAGGCGTACTCGCCAATAGAGCCTCGAGTCTCAACCGAGGTAAACTGGTCGATAAAGGCATTCTCGCCAATACGGTCGATAAACCAACCCGCTGCATCCTTGTTTGTAAGACCATTCTTATATGCCAGCACAGCACCCCAGTAGTATGGGTCATTACCAAAAGGCATGGTGCCATCGGCATTTGTCACAAGGCCATCGGCATTCGACATCTCGCAGAAGAGGTTTGCCATAGAGTTATAGGCAGGGTTGCCAAACGAGGCAAACTTGGAGTTTTGGTTGAAGTCGGCGATACGGTTGTAGGTAAAGCCAAAGTTGAAGTTGGTAAGAGCGCCTGCACCACGATATGCGGGCAAGACAATACCTATGCTCGAGAGGCCAAAGCGTGTATTTTTATCCTTAAACTCGTTCGAGAGGAAGTCGCCAGCAGCGGGCGTAGGACTCTTGGTATGCTGAACCATAAGCGAGAAGCTGGCGTCGCCATCGACATACATACCTATACCCGCAGGGTTGAGAGAGGCAGACACCATATCAGCACCAAGCGCCGTGAAGGCATTACCCATAGCCATTGAGCGTGCAGTACCGTAGTTGTGCGACGTGAACGATAGCTCGTAGAGGTCACCCCAGCCTATGATGTCGTTGTTGAGAGCGACACCACCAATATTGAGCGGCTGTGCCATACCACTCACTGCAAGAGCCATGCCCAGCAGCACCGAGGCGAAATATCTATATATCTTTCTCATACTCATTGCCTTTTACTAACGGTTAAACACTATCTGCGTGACGATGTTGTGCCACCACTGCGTGACGAGCTGCTGCTACTGCTGCTGCCACCGCCATACGAGCTGCGTGATGATGACGACGAGCTACGATAAGAGCTTGAGCTCGACGATGATCTCGATGACGACGACGAACTGCTACTGCGCACTGTGCTCGATGAGCTACGACTTGAGCTCGATGTCGACACCTTAGTAGATGTCGTAGTGCTACGCTGTGTAGATGTTGAGCCGCCACGCTGCGTAGATGTCGTACCACCACGCTGTGTAGTTGTTGTGCCTGTCGAAATGCTACTACCACGTGAGGTCGATGTTCCACTCTGGCGGAAGTTGCTGCCGCTCGATGAGCCACTATTGGTAGTAGTACCCTTGTTTGTATTCGACGAGTTGCCACCTATTGACGACACACCACCACTGAACGATGAGCTGCTATTTGTAGTCTTGCCCGATGTCAAGCCTGACGAGCCACCTACGCTAACATTTGTACCCTTATATGAGCTATTGCTATTTACGCCTGTCGACACTGTGCCACCGTTAGCTGGACGTGTGGTAACGGTCGACGAGCCGTAGTTCTTGTTCGTTGTTGGCGAGGTGTAGCGTGAGCCCTCAGAGCCACGACCACCATTGAGGTTTCCTGTAATACCTACCGAAGCACCCGAGCCAGTAGTCACATAGCCGTGGTTAGGACGGTCGTTGTGGTTGTGCTGCGGACGATTAGGGCGATGCTGCGGAGGACGTGGAGGAGCATAGCTTGGAGTGTGGTGGTGGTGATGGTGGTAGTGGTAGTATGAGTGTCCGTACGAAGGACAACCATAGTACCAATCATAGTGCCATGAGTTGTTGTAGCAAATATGCCAGTTCCAGTCATACCACGAGTAGCGAGGATAGCCCCACCATGAGTAGTAGAATGGATCTACGTGGTAGTTCCAGCCATAGTTCCATGGCGAAGAGTAGAGGCCAAAGCTTATGTTAGTAGCACCCCACGAGCCAAACATCGAGGTGATATACTTAGGCTCCACCCACACCTGGTTGCCCGATACCATGATGTTGTAGAAGGCAGGGTCGTAGGCCGTAGCATAGTACATAGAGCTGTTGCCCACAAGGTCGTAGTAGCTCGATGGCAGACGATAGGTTGGTGAGTTGAAGCCATAGAGTCGACGAGCATAGGCGCTCTCATAGCTGTCGGCCACAATCGACTGATAGTTAGGCTCATTGTTTAGCGAAGCGTAGTACTCTGCCTCGGCTCGCTCCGCCTCGGCAGCTGCCTGGCGTGCCTCCCACTGTGCCTGACGAGCCTCGGCCTCAGCACGCTCTGCCTCGGCCTGAGCCTTGATGCGGTTGGCCACCTCGACACGGTTGTCTGTGCGATACAGGTCGCTTGGACCAAACGACGATGCGCTAAATAGCGACGAGCAACCCACCATGAGCAGGCCGCTTAGAATAGCTGTTATCGTGTATAATCTTCTCATAACGCCAAAAATTTTTGGTAAATTAGAGCTATGCAAAAACTCTGCAGTGCGCTCTACCTACCACAAATATACGAACTTTTTTCTTATGTAACGTAGTTTAGCCCCCCAAAAGAGATATTTCGAGGGGCGAAACGGCTATTTTAGGGGGTGAAACAGCCGAAAAAATGGGCGTGTCGAGCAATTTTGCCCGAGTGAAATATATTGCCTCAAAAGGGAGAAATATGGTGTGTGATTACAAAAAAAATAGTATATTTGCAATAATTTGCTTCTTAGTGCGTTTCGTCCTACGGACGACAACATACAAAAGAGTCAAATATAGACGCAATACAAAACCAGAATAAATAGAATAAATAATACATAATACACAATGAACGAGGTAGTTAACATCAAAGAACTTAATGCTCATATCGAGCAGGAGTCGGTATTTGTCGATACCCTCCGCAAGCAGATAGGTCGTGTGATCGTGGGTCAGCAGCACCTTGTCGACACACTCCTCATTGGTCTTCTCTCTGATGGCCACATCCTGCTTGAGGGTGTCCCTGGCTTGGCAAAGACACTTGCCATCACTACACTATCTAAGGCCGTGGATGCAAAATTTGCACGTATACAGTTTACCCCCGACCTGCTCCCTGCCGACCTTATCGGTACGCTCATCTACTCGCAGCGCAACGAGGAGTTTGCCGTAAAGCGAGGCCCTATATTTGCCAACTTCATCCTCGCCGATGAGATCAACCGTTCACCAGCCAAGGTGCAGTCAGCACTCCTCGAGGCTATGCAGGAGAAGCAGGTGACTATTGGCGATACTACATACCGCCTTCCAGAGCCATTCCTCGTATTGGCAACACAGAACCCACTCGAGCAGGAGGGTACCTACCCACTCCCTGAGGCGCAGGTGGACCGTTTCATGCTCAAGGCCAAGATATCATATCCTAAGCGCATGGAGGAGCTCGACATCGTACGCATGAACCTCCGTGGCGAGGGTATGCCCGAGGTGGAGCGTGTGATCTCGCCCGAGGATATCATGCGTGCTCGTGAGGTTGTAAAGCAGGTATACATGGACGAGAAGATCGAGAAGTATATCATCGACATCATCTTCGCCACACGTGAGCCTTCGGAGTATAAGCTCAACCACCTCCAGCCACTCATCGCCTATGGTGGCTCGCCACGTGCCAGCATCTCGTTGGCCAAGGCAGCCAAGGCCTATGCCTTCATACAGCGCCGTGGATATGTTATCCCCGAGGATGTTCGTGCCGTGTGCCACGATGTATTGCGCCACCGTATCGGCCTAACATACGAGGCTGAGGCCGAGAACATCACTTCGGAGCAGATTATTACCGATATTCTTAACAACGTTATCGTGCCCTAATGCATCTAAGCGAGAACGAAATATTGCGCCGTGTGCGCCGTGTCGAGATCAAGACACGTGGACTCTCGGACGAGATCTTCGCAGGAAAGTACCATACGGCCTTTCGTGGTCGTGGTATGTCCTTCTCGGAGGTCAGGGAGTACCGTGTGGGCGACGACGTGCGTGATATTGACTGGAATGTCACAGCACGCTCGGAGCGCACGCATGTCAAGGTCTACGAGGAGGAGCGAGAGCTCACAATGATGCTCATTGTCGATGTCTCGCCCTCACGCATGTTTGGTAGCACGGAGCTCACAAAGAAGAACGTGATAACCGAGATTGCCGCAACACTCGCATTCTCGGCCTCGAAGAACAACGACAAGGTGGGATGCATACTCTTCTCAGATCGTGTCGAGAAGTTTATACCACCCAAGAAGGGTCGTAGCCACATCCTCACAATCATACGTGAGCTCGTGGGTTTCGAGCCCTCGGGCAAGTCGACAAACATATCCGAGGCACTCAGATACCTCGTGGGCGTGAACAAGAAACGCACCACATCGTTCCTACTATCTGACTTCATCAACTCCTCGACTGACAAGCCAAAGCTCGAGGATGCTCTCAAGATTGCCTCGTCAAAACACGACATCATGGCTATCGAGGTCTACGACAAATGCGATAGAGAGCTCCCCAACGTGGGCATAATTGAGGTGTGCGATGCCGAGACAGGAGAGAGAGAGTGGATCGACACCTCGTCACGCAGGGTGCGAGAGTATTGGGCCAAGAGCTACAACGAGCGTAGCGCAGAGATGCAGGAGTTGCTGCGTCACAACCGCATAGACTATGCCTCGGTGGCTACCGATGGCGACTATGTTGCCGAACTTATAAAGATGTTCAAACAACGATGAGAAAACCATCATACATATCTCGATGGGCCATAGTGCTGCTCATGCTCCTCAGCCTGAGTGCAGCACGTGCTGACCGTCCACACCTTAGCGCACACTTCTCAAAGGATAGTGTCGAGGTGGGCGACCAGGTGGAGTATGTGCTCGAGATCGAGAAGGATCGTGCCACAGAGATTGGTATTCCAGACTTCGACGGCAACCCTACGCCCGAGCAGTTGCAGCAGCGTGCCAAGGCCCTCAAGCAGATACCTACGTTCAAGGAGTACGATGAGGATAAGCTCGAGCTCATTGAGGACTACCCTATCGACACTATTAAGGTCGAGGGTCGTCGTCTGCATCTGCGCAAGCGCTACCGCCTGGCAGTGATGGAGACGGGCGACATGAACCTGCGCCCCTCGATTCTCTACTTCGAGAAGAATCGTGAGCTGCCCGACACGGTATATGCTCAGGATACACTGCACCTAAATGTTGCACGCTACGAGGATCTCGACACACTGAGCTTCCTGGTAGCAGACCCCATGTCGCAGCAGGGCTTCAAAGTAGACTCGCTACGTGCCGCTACAGAGCTACGCACCGAGGGTATCAACACGCAGAAAGATCTTCCGTTTAAGCTCATTGAGATTCGTGACTACATCATTTACGGCATTGTAGCGCTTATCATCCTTGGCCTGCTTGTGTGGCTCATTGCAACACTCCTCTACCGCTATATGCGTCGCCGTGAGAGCGAAGTGAGGGTTGCTCCCAAGCTCCCAGCACACGTGGTGGCAAACAAGGCCCTCGTGGAGCTCAACAACCGCAAGCTATGGCAGAATGGCAAGTACAAGCAGTACTACACAGCCCTCACATCGATTATCCGTGTATATATCTCGGATCGCTGGGGTGTAGGTGCTCTGGAGCTTACCACTGACGAGATTATCGAGGCGCTCAGCAGTGTCGAGATGCCTCGTGACAGCCGCATGGCCCTTGTGGCAATGCTACGCACGGCCGACATGGTTAAGTTTGCTAAGATGGAGCCTGAGGCCGAGGAGAATGAGCAGAACTTTATCCGTGCCTACTACTTCGTGGAGAATACCAAGCTCCAGGACGAGGAGCAGAGCGAGGGTAAGCAGGAGATAACCATTGAGACTAAGATTGACGAGTAATGAGAGTAAATAGCATACTTAATAGAGTTATCGTGCTGGTGGCGGCACTCCTTGTGGGTGTTGCATCGCTCTCGGCACAGCTACTCCCCGAGCGAGGCTTGGTGCGTGAGGGCAACGAGCAGTTTCGTCGTCACAACTACTACACAAGCCTAAATCGCTACAACGAGGCTCTGGAGCACGCCCCAGGGTCGTACGAGGCGCAATACAACCGTGCCAACGCATATATGCACCTCATGTTCCAGAACCCTCAGGATAGCACGCTCACACGTGAGAACTCGAATAGATACTTCGAGAGTATCATCAACAACGAGTATATCACCCCAAAGCAACGTGCCGAGGTGTTGCGCAACATTGGCGAGAGCCTATTCTTGCAGCAGGAGTACGAGTCGGCACTCAACGCCTTTCGTGAGTCGCTGAAGCTCAATGCCGATGACCAGGAGACAAAGCGCAACTATGTGCTCACAAAGCGCATAGTAGACCAGAAGCGCCATGCTGAGCAGCAGCAACAGCAGAACAACCAAAACAACCAGGACCAGCAGCAACAGCAGGACAACCAGAATAACCAGAACAACCAAGACCAGCAGAACAACGAGAATAATTCTGAGGGTAACGACAACAAAGATAACCAGCAAAATCAGCCAAACAACGACCAGCAGCAGCCCAACGATCAAAACCAGGAGGGTGACAATCCCGAGCAGGAGCAGCAGCCCCAGGATGAGAGCAACGAGGGTGATGACGAGCGTGAGGCCGAGCAGCCCAAACCTGAGAGCCTAACGGGCGAGCAGGAGCGCATGCTCGACGCTATACAGGCCGAGGAGAACAAGACCCAGGATAAGCTCAAGGAGGGTAAGCGTGGCGTTGTGATACATGGCAAGAAAAATTGGTAGAGTATGAATTTCCAAAATCCCGAAATATTGTGGCTTCTATGTGTGGTGCCACTGCTCGTGGCCTACTACGTATGGATAGGCCGTCGTAGAGCGACACTCACAGTATCGACCTTGGGTCGTGGTGCCATGCCACGCACACTGCGCTACTGGCTGCGCCCCGTGCCCACGGTGTTGCGCCTTGTGGCCATCATCCTCTTCATCATTGCCCTTGCACGCCCCGTAGAGGAGCATGCCGAGAGTGAGACAACGGTAGAGGGTGTCGACATTGTGCTGGCACTCGACATCTCAGGTTCGATGCTTGCCCAGGACTTCAAGCCCAACCGCCTCGAGGCCTCGAAGAGCATTGCCTCGGAGTTTGTGGCCGACCGTGAGGGCGATAGATTGTCCGTGGTGGCATTTGCTGGCGAGGCATTCACGCAGTGCCCTCTAACGTCGGATCGTGGTGCCGTGCAGACATCTATTGCACGTCTGCGTAGCGGCGTTATCGACGATGGTACAGCCATAGGCAATGGCCTTGCAACGGCTATCAACCGTCTGCGAGAGAGTGGTGCCAAGTCGAAGGTTGTGGTGCTCGTGACTGACGGTGTGAACAACAGCGGACAGATATCTCCACGCATGGCTGCCGACATCGCACGTGACCTCGGCATCAAGGTATATACCATCGGCGTAGGCCGTCGTGGTCAGGCACCTATGCCCGCCATGGACCCATTTGGCAACGTGGTGATGGCAATGGTAAAGGTGGAGATCGACGAGGATTTGTTGCGTGAGGTGTCAAGGATCACGGGAGGTAAATACTTCCGTGCCGAGAATATCGATGCACTCGAGAAGATCTACGAGGAGATCGACCAGATGGAGAAGAGCAAGATTGAGGTTACGGACTACATAAGCTACGAAGAGCTATATATCAACTGGCTCCTGTGGGGCATTGTGCTGCTGCTGGCCGAGCTATTCATCGGCCGAGTGGTGCTTCACCGCCTGCCATAGCACTATATTAATAATATTTAAGCTAAGAGTAACGCATAATGAATATATTCAACTTCGCATCGCCCGAATACCTATGGCTGCTGCTCCTTGCGCCAGCCATCCTGGTGCTACACTGGGCTATGTCGGCATATACAAGCTACAAACTACGCCAGCTGGGCAACACACGCACGCTCAACGAGCTTATGCCTGAGCGTTCGGTGGCCCGAGGCTGGATAAAGACATCGATCCTCGCCCTTGCCCTGGCACTTCTTGCCCTGGCGGCAGCACGTCCGCAGACAGGCTCGAAACTGAGCAGTCGTGAGCGTGATGGACGAGAGATAGTGCTTGTAGTCGACGTGTCGAACTCTATGCTCGCCGAGGATGTCGAGCCGAGTCGTATGGATCGTACTCGATATGCTATCACGCAGCTGGTCGAGGGTATGAAGGATGATGGCATTGGCGTGGTGGCCTTTGCCGATGAGAGCGAGGTGTTGCTCCCGGTTACCAGCGACTACAAGATGGCACTTGCCAAGGTCAAGCAGCTCTCGCCAGCACTCATAGCGGCACAGGGCACCGACGTGGGCGAGGCTATAGAGACAGCCATGCTCTCGTTCTCGAGCAGCACACACAACACCAAGAGCCGTGTGATGATACTCATCACCGACGGCGAGGACCACGATGAGAATGCCCTAAAGGCAGCAGAGCGTGCCAAGGCCATGGGCGTGATGATATGCTGCATAGGTATTGGTACCCCCGAGGGTAAGCCTCTCAAGATTGACGGCAAGATTATCGAGGACGAGGAAGGCAAGATGGTGCTCACGAAGCTCAACGAGCAGCTCCTGGAGCAGATTGCCGCAACAACCGAGGGTATATATACACGCTCACACAACGAGGACTTTGGTCTTAAGGGCATCGTGGAGCGTCTTAACGAGATCGAGGAGGCCAAGCTCAATGAGATCGTATTCGAGGAGTACGACGAGCAGTATCAGTGGTTTGTAGGTGCAGCGTTGCTGCTGCTCATACTCGAGTTCGTCGTTATGTCACGCCGCAACCCTCTGCTACGTGGTGTGAAGCTATTTGAACGCAATGAATAACAATATATACTAACTTAAAACTATCTTACGTATGACAATTCGTGATTTGGAGCCCAAACTTATTTGGGAGCAGTTTGATGACATCACACGTGTGCCACGCCCTTCAAAGAAGGAGGAGAAGATCATCGCATGGCTCGTGGAGTTCGCCAAGAAGCATGGCTTTGACTACCAGACAGACGAGACTGGCAACGTTGTAATCCGCAAGGGTGCAACTGCCGGCTTCGAGGATCGTCCAGCAGTGATTCTTCAGTCGCACATGGATATGGTTTGCGAGAAGCGCTCTGACGTGGAGTTCGACTTCGAGAACGACCCTATCCGCACATTTATCAAGGATGGCTGGGTATATGCCGACGGCACAACCCTGGGCGCTGACTGCGGTATCGGTATGGCTGCAGCATTGGCAGTATTGCTCGACGAGAGCCTTGAGCACCCTGCTATCGAGGCGCTCTTCACCGTTGACGAGGAGACAGGTCTTACAGGTGCATTTGGCCTTGGCGAGGGTATGCTCACAGGCAAGTATCTCGTGAACCTCGACTCTGAGGACGAGGGTGAGTTGTTCATCGGCTGTGCAGGTGGTATCGACACCGTAGCTCGCACAAACTACGAGGTAGAGGAGGCTCCTGAGAACTACGCCTTCGTACGTCTCGAGATTGGTGACTTGCTCGGTGGCCACTCGGGTGACGATATCGACAAGGGTCGTGCCAACTCTAACAAGCTCCTTGCTCGCTTCCTCTACAACGCTATCGACACATTCCAGGTTGTACTCTACGACTTCAACGGTGGTAACTTGCGCAACGCTATCCCACGTGAGGCATACGCCATTGTGGGTGTTCCTGCTGAGTCTAAGGAGGATTTCGAGGAGCGTTACCTCGAGTTCGGCCAGGCACTCATGGAGGAGTTCAAGCACACTGAGCCAGATATGCGCTTTGCCGTGGAGGATGTCGAGAAGGCACCTAAGGAGGTTATGACCAACGACGACTTGTGCTACTTGCTCCTTACGCTTGTAGGCCTTCCTAACGGCGTGCTCGCAATGTCGTTCGCTATGCCAGGCCTCGTTGAGACATCGTCGAACCTCGCATCCGTTAAGTTCAACACCGAGTCGCACGAGATCGTTATCACAACATCGCAGCGTTCGTCTGTAGAGAGCGCTAAGCTCTATGCAGCACAGACTATCGAGTCAGTATTCTACCTCTCTGGCTTCGACGTGGAGCACTCTGACGGCTACCCAGGCTGGGCACCTAACCCAGACTCAGAGCTCCTCAAGACCACTGTGGAGTGTTATCGAAGCCTCTTTGCTACTGAGCCTAAGGTGCGTGCTATCCACGCTGGCTTGGAGTGTGGTCTCTTTCTCGAGAAGTATCCTCACCTCGAGATGGTGTCGTTCGGCCCAACATTGCGCGGAGTACACTCACCTACCGAGCGTCTTGAGATCGCTACTGTTGACAAGTTCTGGAAGTTGCTCGTGGAGCTTCTCAAGAGCGTGAAATAGCGATCAGCTAAGCATATAGCAAAAGAGCGTGCCCACGGGGTACGCTCTTTTTTATTATATGTAGTATAGAGAGCCTCGGGCTATAAAGCGCAGGCTCACCATGGGAAAACAAGAAGGGCGACCACGATGGTCGCCCTTCAGGTATTAAGAGGTGTAAATATTAATGTACACGGGTCTTAGCTGCATACGAGATGCTATAAGCCTCAGCTCTACGCAACTCCTGCTTTACGTCGGTAAGCTTACCTACGGTAGCAGTCTTGTCAACACGCAAGTTGATAAGCATCTGTGACAATGCCATACCCTTCTTTGCGCTTGCATCGTGAACAAGGTCCTGGATATCAGAAACCTCGCAGATTGCATCGTTGAGCTGAATCTTAAGAGCGTCACCCTCGCCACGCTGCAAAGGCTGACCAATCCAGATGTTAACCAAACCCTTCTTATCAAGCTCTGTAATCTCATGTGCCTCGGGCATTGATACTGTCACCAATGGATCTGTATCTCGCATGGTCGTTGCCGCCATGAAGAAGAACAGAAGCATGAAGACGATATCTGGAAGCGACGAGGTCGACATTGCGGGCACTTCTTTCTTGCCCTTTTTCGCCATTACTGCCATAATTACTTAGTTCTATCGTTAGGTTCAGCCTCAGAAACCTTCACTGGCACTGCCTTACGAATGTTTCCTGCCTGAATTTCGTTCAACTCCTCAAATGGCTTACCATATGCCTGTACTGAGATAAGATCACGGTACACGTTGAATGCATGAGTAAGCTCGTCCTGAACCTGCAGGTAGATATTGTACTTGGTCTCGTTATCGGCCTTGAGTGATACAACACCCTGGCTGATCTCGCAGTTGATAGTAGGCTCAACCTCGGTAGACTTCTTCTCAGAACGGTCAAGGTCTGCAAGGAAGTTGAGGACCTCACGTGACATACGTGAGTGGTCGCCGCGACGATTAAGGTCGGCAGGCATATACTCCTCTGTACCAACCATGATACGTCCCTCCTTAGATACGTTGACCATGAGAACGTTACGCTCCTTGAGCTCTACATCGTCCTGCTGCTGCTCGTTGTCGGCAATCGGAGGAAGCGTACGCTTCATACCCGAGTCGACATCCATCGTAGTTGTGACCAAGAAGAATATCAACAGCAAGAACGCGATATCCGCCATTGAGCTGGAATTAATCTCTCCAGCAGCTCTCTTTGTCTTTGCCATAAACTACGATTTAAAAATACCACGTACTGATGAGTAAAGAGCAGCAAGTGCTGCACCTGCAAATGCAAGATAAGTAATCCAGATGCTAATGTCTGCGATGAGGTACTCTGTAGCGCCAAATACTGTACGAGTCTCAGGATCGTTACCAAGGCCGAATGGGATAGGCTGACCAGCAGCATCCAACATTGGCTGACCTACGCCATTAGTAACGTAGAGAACTGCGCCATCAACCCAACCGTGGTTCTGAGCTACGAAGTAAGCTGCGGCTGCAACACCGAGAACAACAACCACAGAAACAATAGTAACAACGAGGCTACCAGAGTTCTGGAAGAAGTTAAGAATGAAGCCGATGAGCACGAATACAACTGCAAATACCATCAAGAAATACAACCAGTAGATGTTGTAGCTGATAACCTTAGCCAAGTTAACAACTGCGTGCTGGTCAACCTCTGCCTGAGCGATAGCGTCCTTCAACATAGGGATGTTAGACTCGAAAGCTGTCTCGTTGTCGAGAGCAGTCTTACGCTCGTTGAGAAGCTTCTGGTACTCAGCGATAGTAGCCTTAACACCAGCGAGCTGGCGCTTCTGAACAGCGTTGAGAGCCTTTGAACCAGCGAGCTCATCGAGAGTAGCTGAGTAGTCGTCACGGCCGTCAACCTGTGAAAGCTTAACGCCTGCAACCTGGCACATATCCTCAACAAGCTTCTTAGCTGGATCGAATACTGCCTTCTTAGCCTCGATAGCCTCGTTGCTCTTAGCAACCTGCTCCTGGATAGCCTTGAACTCAACCTCGGCCAAAGCAACAACCTTCTCAGCCTCAGTAGCGTTAGCATCCCAAGTCATCTTAGCCTTGAGCTCCTCCAAAGTCTTAGGGAGGTTCTTGATCTCATCAACAGTCTTCTTAGCTGCCTCGAGCTCAGCGTTCTGCTGTGCGTTGCGACGACGGATAACTGAGAGCTGTGCAACCTTTGCCTCTGCCTCCTTCAAAGCCTTGTCGTCGTTGCTTGCGAGCTGCTTCTCGATATCAGCGATCTTAGACTCGATGTTGTTAATCTTCTCGAGTGTAGAACCATAGATAGTCGCATCAGACTTACGCATCTGATTGATTGTTGCGATACCCATTGACTCGATACCCTCTGCGGTAGTAGTTACCGACAAAGTGTTACCAAGCTCATCCTTCTTCTCCTCACCATTCTCGTCGTACTGACATGTCATGCCTACGATGTCGGCGATCTTGCCTGCATCTGGAGCAGACATACCGACAACGATAGCCCATGCCATCAAACCGACCGAGATCAGTGCGAAGACGAGGAATACTATTCTATGCAATTTTTTCATAATATTCTCTATATTAATAAAGGTCTAAAATTATCGCTTGTTGTATGCAGTGAGCATATCTACCAAGGTGATAGATGTATCCTCCATGTTAACTACCTGCGACTCAATCTTAGAGAGGATGTAGTTGAAGAACACCTGGAGAATAACAGCAGAGATAAGACCCATGATTGTAGTCAAAAGAGCGACCTTGATACCACCAGCTACGACTGTAGGTGACATAGTTGCTGAACGCTCGATATCATCGAATGCCTGGATCATACCAACAACGGTACCCATGAATCCGAGTGATGGAGACAAAGCGATGAACAATGAGATCCATGAAAGACCTGACTCCATCTGACCCTGCTGAACTGAACCGTAAGATACAACAGCCTTCTCAACAGCCTCAAGACCCTGGTCGTAACGCATAAGACCCTGGTAGTAGATAGAAGCGATAGGACCACGAGTGTTGCGGCAGTACTCCTTAGCAGCCTCGATACCCTCGTTCTTGAGCAACTCCTCAACCTTAGCAACGAACTTCTTAGTGTTGATCTGAGCAAATGTCATGTAGAGGATACGCTCGATTGAGATAGCCAAACCGAGGATCAAGCAGACAAGCACTGGAAGCATCCAGCCCCAACCACCCTCGAGGAACTTCTTCATGAGAGCGAAGTGCATAGGCTCACCAGCTGGCTCCTCTGTAACAGTCTCAACTGCTGCTGTCTCAGCAACAACCTCAGTCTGTGCAGCATCGTTTGCAGGAGCCTGCTCAGCCTCCTGAGCGTAAGCAGCGCTGAATGAGAGAGCAGCA
>JAGBXX010000025.1 GCA_017629035.1 Alistipes sp.
ATTACGCGCTGTGCGCTCCGAAATGCCAAATTTTGAGGCAAACTCTGCAACTGAAATATACTTCATACACTACGACTATCGGCAAGTTTTAGACCGATTTTCTGTGCAAATATAGCAATTCTTGCCGATAACGGCAAATTAGTCGCAGATGTTCTATATTTTTTTTCACCCTCTTGCTCTGCGCAAACCTCAAAGAACGTTAGTAGTTTAGTGCAGATCTCGAAGTTCTATAAGTTCTCTAAACTCACTAATCTCTCTAAACTCTCTAATCTCCCTAAATTCTCTAAACTCACTAATTTCCCGAATTCTCTTGCAGATGCAGAAGAATTTTACTAAATTTGTAGTGATTGAAAACTAACAAACTACCCAAGATGAAGAAGATTAAATTTTTGTTTCTTGCCACTATGACTCTCATTCTATGCTCATGTGGCGCCGATTTATCGCTCGTTGCCGAGGATATACGCTTAGAGATGGAGAGCCAGATTGAGGCTGAGCTCAACTTCGATGTTACCGTAGGGGATATCGTTCTTGTTCACGCCGGAGGTAATAAGTACGAGAGTATCGTAACCGTGTGGGGCAATGGCGAGTCTGCCCAATTTGCGCTCGATGTAACCTGGGATGGCTACAACTACTCGGCTATATGGGAGCCTATATACTAACTCCCACACACGCAGCATAGAGCTCTCTACACGGGCTCAGCAGACAAAGAGCGAGGCATTTAGCTTCGCTCCTTGATTTTTACTCACTTGTCATAATCATATTTTCTCATACCCCAGTATGTCGGACAAATACCCCATGCGAGTGGGCGGTGGCAGAAAAAATTGGATAAAAAGTTTGCAGATTAAAAAATCTTGTGTACTTTTGTGCACTCTTTCATAGGAGTAGGGTTTATTATTGCTGTTGTAGCTCAGTGGTAGAGCACTTCCTTGGTAAGGAAGAGGTCGTCAGTTCAAGCCTGATCAACAGCTCTGCGCAGAGAATGCGCAAGCAAGTGCCACCGCAAGGTGGCATTTGTCGTATATGGGCTACAAGCCATGCTTGAATGAGCGAAGTAGACGATATACAACAAATGAATCGCTGTAGCGACACTTGCTTGCGCACTCCATGCCATAGCGCCACACAGGCTCAACAAGCGCAGCGAAGTTAAGCCTGATCCCGAAACCATAACAAACAACAAAAGACCCTCGCCACGTTTGTTTGTAGCGAGAGTCTTAGTTATTACCTCTTCCGAGCCGTTAGTTCACCTCGAAGTTATACTCACCGTCGTAGTCGGGAATGATCGTAACACCACCCTCGGCCTCCGAGGTCAGGAATCGTGCTCTTACCGTGGTGAGCTTGCTGCGCACAAGGGGCACCTCGATAGGCTTAAAGCTCGAGATGAGGCGATCCTTGCTATCGTAGATATCTACCGAGACAACGACAACAGACTCACTACCATTGACAAAGACGTAGTCAAAGCCAAGCTCTGCCTCGGCATCGTTAAGGCGATTAAGGCCGCACTCAAACGACACGCTCGACTTAGAGTCGGCAGGCTTGTCGGTGAACATATTGTAGGAGTAAGGCATAAATCCCTGGTAGTGGAACACCGCCTTATAGTCGTTCAGGTCGACATCTGCGCCACTTGGCGTGATACCCGCCGAGGCAACCTTAACGATGAAGTCCTCGACATCGGTAGAGACAAAATTAAACTTGGCCATAGGTCGGCTCATATCCACGTAGCCTCTGTTAACAACGTCAGATACCTCCGACACCACAGCACCTCGGAAGGCGTCACGGAAGTCGTTGCCACCGATGTGTTCCTCGCCGATGAGTGCCACCTGCTCGAACGACTCGGCGTCGTAGTACGACTCTACCTCGTCGCCACTTATCACATAGTCGCTCCAGACGACAAAATTATAGTTGCCAGGGACCACCTGGAGCGTAAGACTTGTGTTAAGCTCCGAGATATCATCCTTGATAAACTCAAAATTGTATAGCTCCTCACGTGCCTCGACACCCTCGGCCTCAGCATCAAAGACCTTGACGATATATCGCACGTCGTACTTCTCGGCCTCAGCGCTACGTGTATCCTCCTCGTACTCCACGATTTTGTAGAGTGGCAGGTTGGTATCGTAGCTTAGCTCGAGAGCAAACTCTATAGGCTTAGGTGTGGGATCGGGAAACTCGTGAACATCGCACGACGACATCGCAATGCCACACACGAGGCATACGAAGGTCACTATATATTGAAATGTTCTCATACTACTTCACTCTTTTGGGGTTAGGGCTCTTCTTGTATGGTATACGGTACGAGATACCGATTGTCACATTATCCAAGCCGATATAGTTTCCTTTGCGCACCTCGTACAACATACCCTCCTTGACATTTGGCAGGTTGTGGAATACGTCGTAGTGGAGCGGATATACACCTGCTCCCAGGGCAAACTCCAGCTTCCAGTTCTTATCCTTGCTTATGGGCAGACGATAGCCCAACGACAAGCCACCACCGAGCGTTGGCGTAGTACCGTTGTGGTCCTGATAGCGCCAGTCGCCGTCAAAGGCGAAGTTGTAGTATGCAAAGCCCATGTGCGCACCAACAAAGAGACCATCATGGTTCTTCATAGGCCATACACGCAACTCGGGCTGTAGGGAGAAGTTTCGGAACTTAATCGTAGGCTTGAAGTAGTTGATTGCCGAGTACGACACAGGGATGTTAAGCGAGAGGTAGTTGCCCAGGTCGAACTCAACACCCAGGTTGGCATTGAGCAGAGCAAGGCCCACTACGTTTGTCTTAACATACATATAGTGACGCTGCGCCGCAGCACCCGCCACGGCCGTAGCCACAAGGGGCGCAGCACTCATCCTCACGGCACGTGCTGACTGAGGCTCTGAGCCTGATACAGGCGTAAGAATCTCACGCACACGACTATCATACCTCTTTGCAAGGTCGCTCTTCTCGGTCACAATCACCATGTAGGCATTACGCAGATGTGCGAAGTAGCTATCAAAGATACGTCGCCATGTCTTGCCGCCATCCATAGCCTGGAGCTTGCCGATACGGCTATCGAGCTGGTTACCCTTCGAGGTATTCTCGCTACGCAGGATCGCCAGGATATCCTCCTTATTCTCGATATCGGACTCCACAACCATCTGCTCGAGCTCCTCCCAGGCGATATAGTGGTCGCTTCGTGTGATTATATCCTCGGGGATATCTACACGCTCACGCACATACTCCTCCAAGCGAGTAAGACGTGTGCTACTGAGGTAGTGGTTGAATGGCACGCTACCCTCGGGCGAGCAGGCACCACAGAACTCCACTGCGACAACCTTAACCATGCTATCTCTCTGACGCTCCTTGGCCCACTCCACAATACGCTCAAACGTAGCCTCGTTGCCCATATACGACTTGTCGAGATAGGTCTTGGCCACACGATAGCGTATGCGCATCTCCTCACGACTCTGAGCATCGTCGTCGATCATGTGCGTCTGCGCCATAACGCCCTCTATTGGGATAAACATTCCCAGGGCGAGCACCATAAATGCAATGCAGCGTCGCAACGTGCTGTTCACGCCAAATTGCCTATTGCTTCTATTCATAATCAAAGTTTGTTATAGACCCATTGCTGAGCGTAGCTCCTCGTAGGTATACTCCACACCCTCACAGGTGATAGGACCCACCTTGGCGCCATCCTCAATAATCAGGAACTCCACATCGGTAGATACAAGCTGCAGCGAGCCAACCTCAGCACCACTCTTGATGGTCATCGTTGTTGAGTACTCCTTGCCACCGTATGGGCAACGAGGCTCGCAGCATATCACCTTATCGATCTTTGTTCCCTTGCCAATAGTCATCCACGAGTGCTTCGTAGAATCACACGTACCGCAGTAGAGCGTGTCAATCTTGACGTCGTACAACTCCACCACTGCATGTGTCCAGGCGAATACTGTTCCATACTCACCACCATAGAACCATGCATCCGACTCATTACGCACACCTATATCGCACGATATAACCTCGTGTGTCACGCCATGCTTGTCCGTGACTGGCTCACGAACTGTGGTAGCTCCCTTCATCACGCAGTTGTTGAGCGTAGTCTTGCCATAGGCAATCACCGCAGGCGAGAAGTACCACTCGTGGCACTCGATGCACGACGATGTCGACAGGTTGCGCAACTCAACATTATTCAAGATGTTGTTGTAGTTGACGTAACCGCCACCACGATACTCTCCCAACTCAATCACCCAAATATCGCCCGTGAAGAGCAGATTGTTGTAGGTGATGGTCTGGCCCGAGACGCTGGCAAACTGAAGTCCTGTCCCGTAGCTCGACATGTTGTAGATAGTATTCTCCATTGTGGTATCCTCCTCGACATTGAAGTATACGTAGCCATAATCGGTATTTGGCTCCCAGACATAGTCGCGCACGTTGATCTTACCATTGTCAGTTACAACCTGACCCACAAAGTCGGTGCGGCAGTTGCGCTCGAGTGTCACGCTGTTTGTGGCCTCGTTCTCGAACATCACGGCCTCGTTCTCGTCGTTAAGGAAGAAGAACTCCACGCTATGTGTCGAAGGTGTTGTATCGGCCAATAGGTAGGCCATGGCTACGTACGAATACTCCTCATCCACGCCATTCTCATCGACATCGGCTCTAAGGCTCTCTGCGGGCAGAGCACCTGGCTTGAACGATGCGTTGGCACGGTCTGAGAGCTCGCCTGTAGAGAGGTCGATGGTGTGCGCCACATCACGCACACGCACACACGACTTAGTGATGTCGAAGTCGTAGAACTCCTGGATATACTCCCAGTCAAAGGGGTATGCACCAGCATTTAGCTGCGCAAATGGGCGACGAAGCACCACACCCACCACCGAGTCGTCAATGGTAAACTCCTTTGACACACCGTAGAAGGCATCACGACGCTCATCGTTGCACTCGCCCGTGTACGACACCGACACCTTCATATCATCAGATACGGTATAGGCATCCGTGAGGCTCGACTGCATCCAGAATACGGCCTTATACTTCACACCTCCGCAGAGCGTAAATCGTGTAGTCAGTCCGCTTGAGGCTGCTGCACCATCGGCATTATGCTTGGTGTTCTTACTCGCCACAAGCTCGTTTGTCTTGGCATTAAACACCGCATACATAAGCACGTCGGCCGATGTACCGTCGCTTATGGCACGTGTAGCGTCAACACCCTCATACTCGAAGTTAAAGGTCACCTCAACCTCGGTCATGGGCTGCACTACATCAAGAGCATTCTGCTCGCACGCCACAATAGGGAGTGCGAGCAGTAATATGGTTAAAATTCGTTTTATCATCTATAAAAGAGTTGGGAATTGGGGGAATCCAAAGAGCTATTAAAACTCGTCAATAGCGTTTACAATCTCGTCGACGATAGCACCCTCCTCGATAATGATTGAGAGGTTGCCATACTTGTCGAGCGATGGGCGGAAGTTCATGTCAAGACGCTTAACATGTGCGCCGGCCTTGATGATGAGCGATGGAGCCCAGCGGTTTGCAGGGTCATCGATCCAGTGCCAATTGCCATTCTCATCCTTCACTCGCTTAGCCAAGCCAGAGCTTGTCACGCAGATCTCGTCAACCACAGTACCCTCGCCGATTGTCAAGTGTGCAGGGGCGTATGAGTTGTGGTGTGTGCTGCAACGAATATACTTGAGTGTTGAGTTTGTGAGCGTGATCATAGAGTGGCTCCAAGCATAGAGGCGGTCAACGGTACAGTTGTTGAAAATCGCCTCGCAGTTGTTAGGCACACCGCAGTCGTAAGGCAACACCTCGCGTATATCACCATAGTTGTCTGTCAAAGGTCCTGCAGTAGTTGTTGTACCTGTGAATGAGCAGTTCTCGAGTGTTGATACACCACGCAAGAATACGAGTGGCGCCATATAGTCGATAGCCTTAACATTCTCGATACCTGGGTGGTCAACAACCATATTCTCGGCACGAACATTTGTCATCACGTTAGTAAAGTCGATATAGCTACCCTTCTCACGATACTCACCCATGGCAATATACTGCACACGGCCTGAGAACTCAACGTCGTTCATAGTAATCACGTTGTTGTTCTCCGACGTAAATGTTGCAGCCTCGTTGGTATTGAAGGCAAAGTACTTACCCTCGATAAGAGTATCCTCAGTAAAGTTGTAGTAGAGGCCACCGCTGTGTACCTGCTCGTTCTCGTAGATAGGATCGATCTTGATGTTGAACGAGATGTCGCCAGTAAGGATCTGACCTACGATGTTTGTACGCCAGTTGCGCTGAATAGGCACAAACTCAAGACCTGAGTAGAGGAACGATGCCTGAGCAGTCTCGCTCTCATCGGTGAATGTGAACGACATCTTGTGTGACGATGGTGTTGTGTCGGCCAATAGGTACGACATTGAGAGATACTCATATATCTCCACCTCGCCATTCTCGTCAACGTCAACCTTGAGATCCTCCTCAGGAATAGCGTTGAATGTGTACTCAACATCTACCTCGCCCTCAACCGAGCCATCGAAGAGGTTGATAACATTTGCCACGCCCTCAACCTTTGCTGCAGACTTGGTTACAGTAAGACCAGACTCCACTGCATACTGCATATCCCAAGGATAAGCGCCAACATTTACCTGAGCAAATGGACGACGGAGAACTACCGATACAACATTGTTGCCATCAACGGTAAATGGCTCTGTTACTGCTGTGAATGCATCACGACGCTCGTCGTTGTTCACACCCTCGTAGTTGATCGTAACCTTCATGTCGTCAGACAAGGTGTAGGCGTCGCACTCAGGGTTCTGCGCCCAGAAAGCTACCTTGTATGTCTGACCCTTGGCAAGCGAGATATACATTGAGTAGCCATCCTCGGTGAGAAGACCCCCAACATTATCTTTTGTCGCCTTTTTGTGAATCAACTCGCCCTCGTCGTTGAATACTGCCCAAGAGAGCTGTGTTGCTCCAGTACCGTCGCTGATAGCACGTGTACCGATACGACTCTCGGTGTCAATAACAAATTTCACCTCGAAAGTCTCTGGAGTAATGTGGTCTGTGTCATGCTGACACGCTACAAAACCTAATGCCGCAATAATTACGACAAATAGCTGACGTAAATTTCTACGCATAATCGTAAATTTTGAAAATTATGAGTTTAATATTTTTTTTGCTGAATTAAATTCTCATGACTAAACACAGGAAACTACAATCATTTTCCTGATTTTCAGCCACACTATCCTAACGCACATTACCTAATCACAGCAATACAAAGTTAGTGAAATTTTCTTTTATTTTCCAATATTTCCACTAATTATTTTTCCGAGGGGGGGGGTACGTTACTGATTTTCAGCGCATTACATAACCTCCGTGAGCAGTTTTCAGCCATTATTATTTGGCTTTTATTTCAAAATTTCGAGATTTCGTTGAAAAAACCACTTTTTTCCCGTGCTCGTATATCTATTATATATATGGTATGGCCAGGCTGACCAACCCTCGATTTATTAATATAGTCATATATACAAAAAACGAGCAAGAGTCCTCCCCTCGCCCGAATTTCAAATAAAAAAATATGTTTACATACTTAACCCCTCATACAAATATCTCAAAAAATACGGATGGGCTGACAACCCCCAATTTTTCAGGAGAAGGGTGTCGAGTGCTACACTCGACAAAAATGCCGTCAATGGGTAGTACCCCCAATTTCTTAGGAGAAGGCTGCAGATACAACGCTCGGCAAAAAAAATGCGGATGGGCTGTACACCCCCAATTTTTCAGGAGAAGGGTGTCGAGTGCTACACTCGGCAAAAATGCCGTCGATGGGTAGTACCCCCAATTTCTTAGGAGAAGGCTGCAGATACAACGCTCGGCAAAAAAAATGCGAATGGGCTGTACTATGGCGTACTGCCCATTCGCATTTTCTTTTGTTAGCGGCAGTAGATGTCTGCCTTATCGTAAGAAATTTTTACTTGGCGTAGGATACAGAGCGAGTCTCACGTATCACCGTAATCTTCACCTGACCTGGGTAGGTCATCTCGTCCTGGATCTTCTTAGCGATATCGTGTGATAGTGCCTCTGACTCCTGGTCTGAGAGCTTGTCAGCACCTACGATCACTCGAAGCTCACGACCTGCCTGGATAGCGTATGTCTTAACAACACCTGGGTAAGAGAGTGCGATACCCTCCATCTCCTTGAGGCGCTTGATATATGACTCGACAACCTCACGGCGAGCACCTGGGCGAGCACCCGAGATAGCGTCGCATACCTGGATGATAGGTGCAATGAGCGATGTCATCTCAGCCTCGTCGTGGTGAGCACCGATAGCATTGCATACATCTGGCTTCTCCTTGTACTTCTCCGCCAGCTTCATACCGATGATTGCGTGTGGCAACTCTGGCTCATCATCGGGCACCTTGCCTATATCGTGCAAGAGACCTGCACGGCGTGCTGCCTTAGGGTTAAGGCCGAGCTCTGCAGCCATGATACCTGCAAGGTTTGCAGTCTCACGAGCATGCTGCAAGAGGTTCTGACCGTACGACGAGCGATACTTCATCTTACCGATAAGGCGGATAAGCTCAGGGTGAAGACCATGGATACCGAGGTCGATAGTTGTACGCTTACCTACCTCGACGATCTCCTCCTCGATCTGCTTCTTCACCTTAGCCACAACCTCCTCGATACGTGCTGGGTGGATACGGCCATCTGTTACAAGCTGGTGCAGTGCCAGACGAGCGATCTCACGGCGCACAGGGTCGAAGCCCGAGAGGATAATAGCCTCAGGGGTGTCGTCAACGATAATCTCGATGCCTGTAGCAGCCTCGAGCGCACGGATGTTACGACCCTCACGGCCGATGATACGTCCCTTCACCTCGTCCGACTCGATGTTGAACACCGTAACAGCATTCTCGATAGCTGTCTCGGTAGCTACACGCTGGATAGAGGCCACGACGATGCGCTTTGCCTCCTTTGTTGCCGAGAGCTTAGCCTCCTCGATTGTCTCAGCGATATATGCTGCGGCATCGGCCTTAGCCTCGTTCTTCATATTCTCGATAAGAACATTCTTGGCATCCTCTGAGCTCATGCCCGATATCTGCTCAAGGCGAGTATTCTGCTCACGGATCACTGCTGCAAGCTCCTCCTTGCGGCTCTCCACGCCCTGCATCTGCTGCTCGAGCTGCTCCTTGCGGCGGTCGCACTCCGACGACTTCTTGTCGAGCTCACGCTCCTTGTGCTGGAGGTTAGCCTCGAGCTGCTTGGCACGCTGCTCGCTCTGCTGGAGCTTCTGGTTACGCTCATTCACCTGGCGATCGTGATCGCTCTTAAGCTGGATGAACTTCTCCTTAGCCTGCAACATCTTCTCCTTCTTTATCATTTCGCCATCTGCCTCGGCCTTCGCTACGATTGCCTTGGCACGTGATTTAGCCACGAAGTAGGCAGCAAAACCTCCTACAAGGGCACCAACCACCAAACCGACGACTGTCCAAATTACTGGTTCCATAGTTGTTTAGTTGTTATATTATTGTTAGTTAATTGGTTACAAAATAAAAAAAACCGCAAAGACTCCTTAACTTGTTTGACGAATCCGCAGATAAGTCATAGGTGGGGCTCCGAGGCTCGCAACAGTCCACTGGTGGTGCATGCACCACACCCCGAGGGGTTGAGGCCTTGTTTTGAAACTTTTCTCGAGAGTTGTCCCAATGTTATATAAATTGTACAGTTCGCAAAGCTTTTAAGGAATCTATGCGGGATAGATCTTTGGTATATTAAAGAACGCTGACACACTTACTACTCCACAGTTGGAAGTGGGCGTGCATCTGCCCCAGGTATTACAATTATCGGACCAAGCCTTAGCGCTTGATTCGGCTTGCTATAAGCTCCTTGATAGCTCTAAGCTCCTCGATATCCTCATCTCCAAGCGAGGCATTACGCTCGTACATGAGAGCCTTGATCGAAAAGCGCATGGCGGCCATAGCGATACGATCCTGCATATCGAAATTAGCCATTCTCGAGTACTCCGAGATTTGCTGATTAAGATTCTTTGCAGCCTCGCGATATACCTCCTCGATAGACGCATCGATGGTCATTGGGTAGCTTCTACCTGCGATAGAAACATTAATTTTGATCTTACCTTCAGCCATCGTCGTTATCTGTTTTCCTGTTCCTGTTTTATCATAGCGATACACCTGTCTACCTCCCGCAATAGGCTATTGACACGTGCCTTAGCTCGCTCCACGTTGCCATCGGCTCCACCCATAACTCCTGCCAACTCAAGGCTCTTGATACGTGCTTCGCACTCACGCACCCTCTCCTCCAGGCGGTGCTTATCGCCAAGAAGCCTATCACGCTCTTTGGTAAGCTCACGGCACACGCCCATTACTCGCTCGTGGTCCGCAATAAGTCTTTCGACCTCACTACGCAATGATTTGACAATATCCTTCTGGGCCATAATGACGGCAATAATATATCTTTACTTGCCCAAAGATAGGTATTTTTTGGTTAATCTCAAAATTTTATCCCAAAAATCACCTCGGGCAATCACTCTTTACTCAAGTTAAATAATCTCGGCGTAGAGGTCGTAATCCTCGCAGTCGGTAATCTTCACATCGTAGAATCTTCCACGCAGAAGTCGCTTGCCAAAGCTCTCGATAATGAGCTCCTGATCCACCTCTGGCGAGTCGTACTCCGAGCGACCGATGTAGAAATCACCCTCCTTGCGATCCACAATCACACGCATGGTCTGACCTATGCGACGAGCATTGTTCTCCAACGACACTCGCTCCTGGAGGCGCATGATACGCTCCACACGCTCCTGCTTAACCTCCTGGGGAACATCATCCTTGAGACGTGTTGCAGAGTATGTGCCCTCCTCCTCAGAGTATGGGAATACACCAAGGCGGTCGAACTTAGTTGCCTTGACAAACTCCATAAGCTCAGCAAAATCCTCCTCGCTCTCACCAGGGTAGCCCACAAGAAGTGTGGTACGAAGGGCGATATCGGGAATTGCACGACGAAGCTTGGCGATAAGCGCCTCGGCCTCAGCCTTGGTATGGCGGCGCTTCATTGCCGCAAGCTGATTATCCGAGATATGCTGGAATGGGATGTCGAGATAGCGGCATATCTTCTTCTCACGTGCCATGACCTCGATAACCTCGTCGGGGAAGTCGGTAGGATAGGCGTAGTGCAGACGTATCCACTCGAGCTTCTCGATGCGACATAGGCGCTCCAAGAGCTCAGCGAGCTTGCGCTCACCATAGATATCCACGCCGTAGTATGTCGTATCCTGAGCGATGACCATAATCTCACGCACGCCCTTTGCCACAAGAGCCTCAGCCTCAGCGATAAGCGACTCCATAGGCACCGACTTATGACGGCCACGGATAAGTGGAATAGCGCAGTAGCCACACATCCAGTTGCAACCCTCCGAGATCTTGAGATAGGCGTAGTGCGAAGGTGTCGAGAGCTCACGCTTAGTCTCGTTCTCAGCACGATACTTAGCACCCAGACGCTCCACGATGCCTGCCCAGTCGTTCACGCCAAAGAAGTCATCAACCTCGGGTAGCTCGGGGCGCAGCTCGTCGGCATAGCGCTGCGAGAGGCAACCTACGACAAAGAGCTCCTCGATCTTACCCGCCTCCTTGAGCTGTGCAGCACGCAGGATGGTGTCGATAGACTCCTGCTTAGCATCGCCAATAAAGCCACAGGTGTTAATCACCACAACATCGGCATCTGTGCGGTCGCTATCAAAGACCACTTTGTAGTCCATTGCCGAGAGCTGGGCTGCAAGGTGCTCCGAGTCAACGGTATTCTTCGAGCAGCCGAGGGTTATGATATTGATCTTCTTCATATTAGTCACTATTTAGCGTCGCCAAACATTGCACGCACAAACTCCTTGCGGTCGAACATCTTGAGCTGGTCGATACCCTCGCCAATGCCGATATAACGCACCGGAATATTAAATCTGTCGCTGATACCAATCACCACACCACCCTTGGCCGTGCCATCGAGCTTGGTGATCGTAAGCGAGGTAACCTGCGTAGCCTCGGTAAACTGCTTAGCCTGCTCAAAGGCATTCTGACCTGTCGAGCCATCGAGCACGAGCATCACCTCGTGTGGTGCATCGGGGATAACCTTAGCCATCACATTGCGAATCTTCGTGAGCTCCTTCATAAGGCCCACCTTGTTGTGCAGACGACCCGCCGTGTCGATAAGCACCACATCGGCACCATTGGCCACAGCCGAGCGGAGGGTGTCGTAGGCCACAGATGCAGGGTCAGAGCCCATATCCTGGCGCACCATCGTTGCACCAGCACGATCAGCCCACACTGCGAGCTGGTCGATAGCTGCAGCACGGAAGGTATCGGCAGCACCGATATATACCTTGCGGCCAGCCTTCGTAAGCTGCGCTGCGAGCTTGCCGATAGTGGTTGTCTTACCAGCGCCATTAACACCCACAACCATCAACACATAGGGCATACCCTCCTTAACCTCGATACCGAAATCCTCGGTCGAGCGGTGCGACTCCTCCATGAGCTGAGCAATCTCGTCACGCAAGATATACTGCAACTCCTCGGTGTTGATATACTTGTCACGTGCCACACGCTGCTCGATACGCTCGATAATCTTCACGGTGGTATCCACACCCACATCCGAGGTTATGAGCAACTCCTCGAGGTCGTCGAGCACGTCGGCATCGACCGTAGTACGTCCTGCAACGGCACGGCGCAACTTACCAAAGAAACCCTCCTTGGTCTTCTCCAGACCCGCCTCGAGCTCCTTGCGCTCCGCCTCGGCCTCCTTCTCGGCCTCAACCTCGATGCGCTCCTGCTCCTTAGCTATATCTTCAGCGGTAGCATCAGGGGCTACCTGAGGCTCTACCTTCTTCTTCTTAAATAGATCGAAAAATCCCATAATTAATCTTAAATTTATTAATTTGCAAAGATAGTGATTTTATGCGGATAAAGCAAATCGAAGCCCGCAATTAGGTATACGAGAGCCAAAAATTTGCATTTTAGCTCTTTAACCACTATTTTTGTGAAAACCAACTAACAATCTACACAACAATGAAAAGAGCCTTGACACTTATCGCAATAGCCCTAGTAGCCACATCTTGTATCGACAATAGCATCACCAACTTCTTCAAGCGCAGAGCCGATGTTTCGAACAGCGAGGAGAGTTTGAGTGGCGAACCAAACTCTAACTACGACCCAGTGACCGATAGCTACTACGAGCAGCGTGTAGACGATGGCGACTACCCTATCACACGTGTTCGCAAGCTCGTATTTGCCGACATCGCCAACCTCTCAAAGTCTCAGCTTCGCATCATGCGCAACGAGATATATGCTCGCCACGGATATATATTCTCAAGTCCTGACCTCACCTCATACTTTGGCAGCAAGCCATGGTATATTCCAACAAGCAAAACAGTGAACCTCAACAGCATAGAGAGCTACAATGTGAACTTCATCAAGCAGTATGAGTAGAGTTGTTTATACCCTTCTAGCACTGCTACTTAGCTCGTGCATATCCTCGACAACAGGCCCCAGGGGCGATCATCGCACCGAACAAGACTTGGTTCCCGACAACGCACGACGACTGCTCGAGGCTTACCCCCAGCAGATTGCTCGATACCAGAACAACGAGATTGTCTTTCACAGCGGCACACGCCTAAAGTTCGACGATGGTGTGAAGCGCACAATCGATGAGATGCACCTCGAGCAGGATATTAAGGATATATTCTTTCAGGAGTACGACACCACACGCTTTCCACCCGACTATGGATACGACCCTGGGCGCTACCGCTCGGCAGCATTTTTCGACGAGATATATGGCGCTACTGCCGACGAGGTTATCGACAGCCTCGTGGTCGTGAACTGGTGTCCTCGCCTGGGTGGCACACCCGTAGTATTTACCAAGATTGCCGGTGCTGCCGAGGCGCTACAACGTGTATCCGACGAGCTGGAGCAACACCCCGAGCTTGCACCATGGGTCGAGGGTGCGCAGACATTCAACTATCGCACAATCTACGGCACAGAGCGCAAGAGTCCACACAGTTACGGCATTGCTATCGACATCGCCGTGCCACACTCGCACTACTGGCGATTCTCCTACCCCAAGGCCTCGGAGCACGACGAGATAGAGTATCTCAACACATTCAACATAAAGGTTGTGGAGATATTCGAGCGCCACGGATTTATCTGGGGTGGAAGGTGGTATCATTTCGACACCATGCACTTCGAGTATCGCCCCGAGATGTTCACCACACCACAAAACAATTCGAGCGAGAATAGCCCCACTTTGGAGAGCCTCTCGCCCGAAACGAAATCTTAATTATATGGTCTACTCCTCGTAGAGCAGATATGGTCGTCGCTGCTCTTTGAAGCGCTCCACATCCTCGCTCCAGCGTACCTTGATCTGCTCGGCCGTAGCACCCGCAAGTATCATCTCACGCACGTAGCTCACGCCGATAAGTTTCTCAAAGACAGACTTAAAGAACTTCTCGCCGATATTCAAATTATTATAGGCCTCGACAAGATACTCAATATTGAGGCCCTCCTGCCACACCTGCTCGTCGGGTATAGAGCGCAGGTCACGGCCATAGCACTTCACGCCATTGTGTGGCGGAGTCTTAGAGCCAGCATTTGGCTGAGGCGTAAACTCAAAATCGTAGCCACGCATATCGGGGTGACCGTAGATCTCAAAGGGAGCCTCCGTGCCACGACCCATGCTTAGCACCGTGCCCTCGAACAAGCAGGTCGAAGGATAGAGGTAGATTGAGTGCTGCGTAGGGAGATTTGGCGATGGCGCAATAGGGAGCGTATAGTGAGTATTGTGGTCGTAGTTGCGACACTTGACAACACTCAGCTCCACAGGCTTAGTCCAACCCTCACCCACAGCCATGGTGGCAATCTCGCCCATGGTCATGCCGTGCACCACGGGTATAGGTGCCCAGCCAACACTCGACTTATACTTCATATCGAGTATCGGGCCGTCGACATAGTGGCCATTGGGGTTTGGACGATCGAGCACACAGACATGAACACCGAAATCGGCACAGGCATCCATCATCTGCATCATAGTAATATAATAGGTATAGAACCTAAGTCCTACGTCCTGCATATCTACAACAAGGAGATCAAACGAGCGCATAACCTCGTCCGAGGGGCGCTTACTATTTCCCGTGTAGAGCGACAAAATAGGTATTCCCGTGCGCTCATCTACCGAGTTACGCACCACAACACCCGCCTCGACAGAGCCTCGAAAGCCATGCTCAGGGGCGAAGATACCTATAATATTAACACCCTCACGGTGCATCATATCGACAATATGCTCCTCAGGGGAGAACATCGCCGTATGGTTGGCCAGGACTGCCACACGCTTTGAGCGCATGAGTGGCATATATTGCGCCGTGTCGCTGGCACCAACGAGCACCTCGACATTGTGCTGCACGGCATCGCTCTTAGCCTCGGCCCTACTGCTACACGAGAGCGCAGCAATGAGCATAACAAGTGTAAACAATACTCTCAACATACTCTAATACTGAAGCAAGTACTCCTTGATAAAGTTATCCAGGTCGCCATCCATCACCGCATCTACGTTCGAGGTCTGATAGCCCGTGCGATGATCCTTCACACGACGGTCGTCGAAGACATAGCTACGAATCTGCGAGCCCCACTCGATACGCTTCTTCGTAGCCTCCAGAGCCTGCTGCGTAGCCATGCGCTTGTCCAACTCCCTCTGATAGAGCTTTGAGCGTAGTATGCGCATAGCATTCTCACGGTTGTTGAGCTGCGAGCGTGTCTCCATATTCTCGATAAGGAACTCCACAGGCTCTCCAGTCTCGGGATCCTTGCCATGGTAGCGCAGACGCACGGCAGTCTCCACCTTATTGACATTCTGGCCACCAGCGCCACTCGAGCGGAAGGTATCCCACTCGATATCCGAGGGTGAGATATTGATCTCGATAGTGTCGTCTACGGCAGGCGAGATGAACACCGAGGCAAAGGTTGTCTGACGCTTGTTGTTGGCATTAAATGGCGAGAGGCGCACCATGCGGTGCACGCCACTCTCCGAGCGCAGGTATCCGTAGGCATAGTCACCCTCAAACTCCAGCGTGCACGACTTAACGCCCACCTCGTCACCCGCCTGGTAGTTGGCAACCTTCACGGTAAAGCCATGCGCCTCGCCCCAGCGTGTATACATACGCATGAGCATCTGCGCCCAGTCCAGAGCCTCGGTACCTCCAGCGCCTGCATTGATATCCATGATTGCGCCAAGCTTGTCCTCTTTGCCCGAGAGCATCTGTCTGAGCTCTAGCTTCTCGACAAACTCCACAGCAATGGCATACTGTTCCTCGGCCTCAGCTTCGGTGAGCACACCCTCGGCAACAAAATCGGGGACAAGGTCGAGATCCTGGACCATGCGACCCGCAGCCTCCCAATCCTCGATTACCGACTTGATGTCGGCAACCTTTTTGAGCTGCTTGCGTGCCTCGTCGGGGTTATCCCAGAAGTTGGGCTCCTCGGTGCGCTCCTGCTCATTACCCAAGTCTATGCGTCGCTGCTCAATGTCGATCGACTGCTCGAGCTTTGCCACACGAGCCTTAAGTTCGGTTATCTGTTCGTTAGAAATCATCCAATTTTATAATAATGCCACAAATATAAATTATCGTAACATATTTGTTATTAGATGGGTGCAGATGCACCCTTACAATAAGAAAAAATTTGTTGTTAGAAGGGTTGCAGATACAACGCTCGGGAAATTTTGGAGCGATGGGCTGTACTCGAGGTACTGCCCATTGCTACAATAATTTGCTAGCGGCAGTAGATGCGCCCTTATCACAACAAATTACTCGATTTCCCAGTCAAAACCATCCTTGCGATCCTTCACACGGATACCAATCGAGGTGAGGTTATCACGGATCTTGTCGGATGTAGCCCAATCCTTGTTAGCCTTAGCCTCCATACGCATCGTGAGGAGCATATCGACAAGTGGCGACACCATATCCTTGCCACCAGCCTCGGCAGCCTTCTCGTTGCGAAGACCGAGGATGTCGAATACGTAGCGGTGCATTGTTGCCTTGAGAGTATCGAGATCCTCCTGAGAGAGTGTCTGCTGACCCTCGGCAGCCTGGTTGATGATACGCACCCAGTCGAAGAGTGCTGAGATAACCATTGGCGAGTTGATATCGTCTGCCATAGCCTCACGACAACGACGCTCGAGCTCCGAAACATCTACCGACGACTTATCCTGAGCCTTGAGCTTGCCCAAGGTCTCCACAGCCTTCATCAAACGATCAAGACCCTTCTCTGCAGCCTGAAGTGCATCGTTCGAGAAGTCGAGCGTTGAGCGGTAGTGTGCCTGGAGCACGAAGAAACGGATGGTCATAGGGGTATATGCCTGCTCAAGCATTGGGTGGTTACCCGTGAAGAGCTGCTCGAGGGTGATGAAGTTACCCAGCGACTTACCCATCTTCTGACCGTTGATAGTAATCATGTTGTTGTGCACCCAGTAACGTGCCGAGTCCTTGCCAAGAGCCGCTGTAGACTGCGCAATCTCGCACTCGTGGTGTGGGAACATGAGGTCCATGCCACCACCGTGAATATCAAACTGCTCACCGAGATATTTTGTACTCATTGCCGAGCACTCCATGTGCCAGCCTGGGAAGCCGTCGCTCCAGGGCGATGGCCAACGCATGATATGCTCTGGCGAGGCCTTCTTCCAGAGGGCGAAGTCGTATGAGTGGTGCTTATCCGACTGACCATCGAGCTCACGTGTGTTTGTCACGATATCGTCGAGGTTACGGCCCGAAAGACGACCATAGCGATAATCCTTGTTATACTTCTCAACATCGAAGTAGATAGAGCCATTCGACTCGTAGGCATAGCCCGCATCGAGGATGCGCTTAACCATCTCGATCTGCTCGATGATATGACCTGAGGCGTGTGGCTCGATCGATGGCGACTTAACGCCGAGCTCACGCATAGCGTCGTGATAGCGCTCGGTGTAGTAGTGCGCAATCTCCATAGGCTCAAGCTGCTCGAGGCGTGCCTTCTTAGCAATCTTATCCTCACCCTCGTCGGCATCCTGCTCCAGGTGGCCCACATCGGTGATGTTACGCACGTAGCGCACCTTGTAGCCCAGCGACTGCAAGTAACGGAACAAGAGGTCGAAGGTCACTGCAGGACGTGCATGACCAAGGTGTGGATCGCCATATACTGTAGGTCCGCAAACATACATACCCACATGCTCAGGGTTGATAGGCTCGAACTCCTCCTTACGACGAGTGAGCGTGTTGTACAACTGAATCTTTTCCATATTTTTGAGTTTTATCTATTATTTTCGTTAATATCCCTGTGCCACGCTGCTGATAACATTGCGCAGCTCCTTGCGGCTAAGGAACTTATCCATAGGCTCAACATACTCTGCGTCGACATATCCGCTCTCAGATACACGACCCACAGGCACTGTCTGGTAGATATCTACAATATTGCCCACGTGAGGCTCCATAACACGCATATAGATATCCTTGTCGCTGCCTGGTGTGAGGCTATTTACAAAGGCTACATAATCCTTTACGAGCTTATCGAACGAGAGTGCATTATCCACCAGCGGACGATTCTCATCGGGGTTAGCCACCCAGTCGAAGCTACCCGAGTAGAGGTGGCTTGTGCTCACAATCTCGATAATGTCGAGCATGGCGTTGAAGAGCTCCGAGCTGATTGTTGGCGAGAAGCTACGCTGCGTATCGAACTGCATGTAGTAGCGCACCCACTCGCCACGCTGAGCGATATACTCGGCAGCAAGGCAGTCGCCCTTGTGCAGAACATCCTCCGAGAGCTTGAAGGCCTCGTCGCTCTCAGAGAGCAGCTTGTCGGCCTCGCTATTGCTCTTACCACTCTTGCGCAGTGTTGACTGGAGTGCTGCGGCGTTATCTGAGAGCTCGTAGAAGTATGTAAACTCATCGTCACCACGCTTAATCTCCACATTCATATCCACATCCTGCTTCATAAGCTCGATAGCCTGCTCGAGCTTGCTTATAGCTACATCGAGGTGGTAGAGGCCAATGCTATAGTAGCCACGCACGTATGGCAATACAGCGTTGTGGATATATCCCACACGACTTGCAGGCAACACCTCAAGACCACGGTCGAGCAGAAGCTCCATCTTGGCGATATCCTCCGCCGTGCCACGGCGCTTGAATGCTGAGGCCAGGCGTGAGAAGTTCTCACGCGTATGTGCTGCTGAGATGTTGAAGCGCACGAAGTAGTCAGAGTAGACATCCTCATCGGCCAAATTACCAAAGCGCAATGGCTGGTGCAGCTCGCCACAACCCTCGCCCGAGTACTGAGGATAGATCTTATCTGGATCCATGCTACCTATCTCAGAGCCCTTGACATAAGGTGTTCGAATAGGCACAAAGAGGTAGCTATAACCATTGAAACGTGCATAGTCCACAATGCCGTAGTCGCTCATCATCGAGGCCTGAGTGAAGGCCAGAGGGCGCTTCCAGTCGAAGTTAGCAAAGAGGTCGAGCATGAGCAGGTGATCACGTGTGATGACATTCTTGTCAAGACGCACATCTACTCTACTCTCAGCCAACTCTCGCTCGCTCTCGTCGATAATCTTAGCCTCAACAGCGGCATCGACATCGACAGGGATATAGTATCCATCCTTCGAAGCAAGGATATAGTCCGAAGTCTTGCCGTCGATATGGCTGTCGATAGTTGGGCTGAGCTTACCTATCCAGCTATAACCCTCGGGCAATGGCTCGCCCTGAGCAAGAATTCGAGGTGAATGGCCATCCGTAGCAAGGAGCATAGGCTCGGTAGAGTTGAAGAGTGCGATGACATCCTTCAAATTGAGCTTACCCTGCAGGCTTTCACCCGCATTCCAGTACGTCACCATGGTGTTGTAGTCCGCCACAAACTTCTCGTTGGCCATAATGCCGTCGAGCAGGTTGAACGAGAGCTGGTAGTTCCATATAATCTCGTACTCCTGGTCGGTAGGGTCGCCAGCACCTGCCGCAACGATAGCCTGCACCTCGGGCTCGAGTCGCTTGACTGTATCCTCGGCCTGGGTCATCATGTCGAAGATGTTGTAGAAGGTACCCTCGAGGCTACGCATACGGTTCTCCATGTCGTAGTAGCGTATGTTGTATAGCTCGGCATTCTCAATTTGGCGCTTCTTGGCACGTAGCTCACGCATCTCCTGAGTATCGAGCACGTCGGCAAGCTCGGCAACAACAACCCAGTCGTTGACAAAGCTATACTTCGTAGAAGGGATAGTAAATGGCACGCCATCGGCATCGTTTGCCGCAAGCTTCATCTCGTCGACATACCACTCGCCACCCAAGTACGACGAGTTCATAACACGCACATCGGGGCGCACACCCTCAACCTCCTGGCAGTACCATAGTGGGAAGGTGTCGTTATCGCCATAGTTTATAATGATACCATTCTCGGGAACAGTCTGCAAGTAGTTCCAGCCGATGTCACGAGCATAGTAGCGACCCGAGCGGTCGTGGTCATCCCAGTTCTCCGAGGCGAGCACCGCAGGGACACTCGACGAGAAGATGATAGCCGCCAGAACAACTCCCGTAGCAGCACGTGGAGTGCTGAGCTTAAGTCTACGAGCTATGTCGGCAAAGATGTCGGCAACGGCCATAACGCCAAGACCTATCCAGATGCTAAAGGCGTAGAAGGCACCAGCATATACATAGTCACGCTCACGAGGCTCACTAGGGGCGGTATTGAAGTAGACAACAAGCGCAATACCCATCATCACAAACAGGAGCAACACCACGAAGAAGTTGCGCCAGTCACGGTTGAGCTGGAAGATAAGGCCCATCAAGCCGAGCAACAACGGTAGGAAGAAGTAGGTGTTGTGCGCAGGGTTGTGGCGCATATCCTGGGGCAGGTTGTCACGTGTGCCGCAGAATATCTGGTCGATAAAGTCGATACCCGACACCCAGCCACCATGCAGGTAGATACCATTCTCATCCTTGGTCATCTGCTCGTCGTCCTGACGGCCAACAAAGTTCCACATAAAGTAGCGCCAGAACATATCGCCCATCTGGTAGCCAACAAAGAAGCGTATATCCTCCCATGCCGAGGGCTCGTACCACTTACCCACCTCCGCAGACTCACGCTCAACCATAGGGTGACGATCCTTGAGCTCCACCCAGCTATCCTCGTACGAGCTCTTGCGTGAGTAGAACCACATGCGTGGGAACCAGTGCATAGCCTCCGAGGGGTATTTGTAGCCCTCGAATATCTCACGCTCCTCGTAGACTCCGCTATCGGGGTTATACCACATCATCGTTGCCGACTCATACTCGCCAGGCAGATAGCTATCGTCAGACTCCAGGTCGGGGTTGATGGCTACGGGCGAGAGTGGCTGCGCCGAGTAATATGGGCCACGGAGCAGTGGTCGCTCGCCATACTGATCACGATTGAGCATACTGAGCAGCGTATGTGGATTCCACGGATTATTCGAGTTCATCGGTGGGTTGGCATTAGCACGGATGATAACCATGGCGTACGACGAAAAGCCGACAAGGATCATCGTGAGGCACAACACCACGACATTTGCAATGCGCTTAGAGCGGTTATGCGTGAATACAATCAGGAAGCCGAGAGCTCCAAACAGCAGGGCAAGGAACAGAGTCATACCCACATTCACAGGCATACCCAGGCTATTTACTGCAAATGTATCGACAGCAGCACCCAGAGCCACGGTGTAAGGGATAATCACACCGTTGATAGCACCAAGGATAAGCATCGAGACAACCAGCGCAAGGAGTATCTTGAGTGCATAATCCTTTGCAGAGCGCATCTCGTAGCGGCGGAAGAAGTATATCATCACAAGCGCAGGGATTGTCAGCAGGTTGAGGATATGCACACCTATCGACAGACCCATGAGGTAGGCGATAAGTATTATCCAGCGCATCGACGTATGGCGCTCGGCATTCTCCTCCCAGCGCAGCATAAGCCACACGACAAGCGACGTAAACATCGACGACAAGGCGTACACCTCGCCCTCTACGGCCGAGAACCAGAAGGTATCGGTATAGGCATAGGCCAGCGCACCGATAGCTCCCGAGCCGAGGATGAGCAGCATACGATTACGATCCATCGTCTCACCCTCACGAGTGGTTATTCTACGTGCAAGATGTGTGATAGTCCAGAATAGGAACAGAATACAAAATCCACTTGCCACGGCATTGAGTCCGTTGATCATCATTGCCACATACTCTGGCGAGGGGGCAAAGAGCGATGCCAGGCGTGCAAGCATCATAAAGAGCGGTGCTCCAGGGGGGTGACCCACCTCGAGTTTATAGCTCGTGGCGATAAACTCACTACAGTCCCAGAGGCTCGCCGTAGGCTCGATCGTAAGGATATACGAGAGGGTGGCAATTGCAAAAACTGCCCAGCCCACATAGTTATTCCAGCGCTTAAAAATATCCATAAGAGTTCGTTATTTTCGTCGATATAAAATTAAAACTCGCAAATATAGTAATATTTGCCCGATTAAACAAACTATTCTGAGGGGAAAATATTGTTTACCCCACCCCTAAAAGGCAAAAAACGATAAAACATACAAAAAGAGAGGGTGCAGCATTGGAGATAAAATCCTCGCCACAACCTCTCTACTCTCTCCCAAGCTCAATTTACGAGCTACCCTTTGAGTGCATTTTTTCGTATTCGTTCAAACCCCGCACGGAGCATTGGAGTCGTGCCCACAAGAGCATTAAACTCCTCCTCGGTCATTGTCGCAAAGCGCTCAGCGCTAAGCATATCTGGTGTTACACATGGATCAAACTGAGGGTTGCGATGCAGTGGCGCATGCTGGTTAAATGGGCATACCGTCTGACAGATGTCGCAGCCAAATATCCAACCATGCAGTGGCACCTCGCTACCCTCCTCCTCTCGTTCTATCGTGCGACACGATATGCAGCGTCGAGTGTCGATAGTTCTATTCTCGAGAATAGCCCCATTTGGACATGCCTCTACACAGCGTCGGCAGCTGCCACACCCCACACCCTCAAGCGGAGTGTCGTACTCGTCAAACTCGACATCGACAACGAGCTCGCCAAGGTGCATCATCGAGCCAAAAGTGGGGTTTACGAGCAGCGACTGACGACCTATCCAGCCCAGGCCAGCAAGGCGGGCATAGCTCTTCTCGGCAAGTGGTGCAGAGTCGACAAAGGCCCTATATCGCAACTCGGGATAATACTCCTTGAGTCTTTGTGCCAGCTTCTCGAGCATCTCACGCACCGAGAGGTGGTAATCTCGGTTGAGGGCATACGATGCAATTTTGGTCTGCGAGGCGTTATTGACCTCTTTACCATACTCCGATAGGTACGAAACAGCACAAACTATCACACTTCGAGAACCCTCGACAAGAAGGCTCGCATCGAAGCGTTTTTCGACATTGCGCTCGAGGTATCCGAGAGTAGAATTATTACCCTCTAACAACCACTCATTGAAGCGTTTATGCTCGTCGACAAGAGCCCGAGCACGAACCACCCCGACAAGGTCAAAACCGAGCTCAGAAGCGACTTTTGTTATAACATTTCGACCAATCATTGAAAAATATTTTGTGGCAAAATTAACAAATTTCAATAAAAAATTGGTAACTTGCACCCGATTTTTGTATCAACAACCCTATAAAGATTAGAAAATGATCACATTTAACACACTTTACGAGATACTCAAGCATAGCGTGGAGAAGTTCTCTAAGCGCATTGCTTTCTCAATGATTGGTGGCGAGGATGTGTCGTACGAGGAGGTTGGTGAGCGAGTTGAGAAGGTTCAGGGTTTGCTGCTCGGTGCGGGCGTGAATGCTGGCGATAAGGTTGTCATCCTAAGTAGCAGCATGCCTAACTGGGGTGTATCATACTTCGCCGTGACAAGCGCAGGCATGGTTGCAGTACCTATCCTCCCAGACTTCACAACTGCCGAGCTCGACCTTATCATCGAGCACTCCGAGGCCAAGGCTATCCTCGTGTCGGACAAACTCTACACCAAGCTCTCAAAGAGCACTGTCGACAAGATGAACATCGTGATCCGCACCAAGGGTCTTAATGTCATCTCGCAGAGCGTCACAGCCGAGGGCCAGGCACGCATCCCACAGCCCGAGGATCTGGCAGCAATCATCTACACCTCGGGTACAACATCTAAGCCTAAGGGCGTGATGCTCACCCACTACAACATTGCAGCGCAGACAACAATCATCCCACCACTCTTTGACTACAACCAGGATGATGTTCTGCTCTCAATTCTTCCGCTTGCACACACCTACGAGTGTACACTCGGTATGATATACCCATTCTCTCGTGGCGCACATATCCACTACATGGATCGCCCACCTACCGCCTCGGCGCTCATGCCAGCACTTGCTGCGGTGCGTCCTACGGTTATCGCCTCAGTGCCACTTATCATGGAGAAGATCTACCGTGGCAAGGTGCTCCCAACATTCCAGAAGAGGGCCCTCACACGCAAGCTCTACAGCTGGCGCTGGTCGCAGAAGCTCCTTCATAAGGTTGCCGGCAAGCAGCTCAAGAAGCTCTTTGGTGGCCGCATGCGTTTCTTCGCCATCGGTGGCTCTAAGTTCGACAGCGAGGCCGAGCAGTTCTTGTTCGACGCAGGCTTCCCATACGGTATCGGCTACGGCCTTACGGAGACAGCTCCTCTCGTGGCTGGTTGCGTAGGTAAGATGGTGCGTATAGGCTCTACTGGCCCTGCACTGCCCGATGTCCAGATTCGCCTTGAGGATATCAACCCAGATACTGGCCAGGGCGAGATTGTGGTAAAGACACCATGCTGCATGCTCGGATACTACAAAAACGAGGAGGCGACAAAGGCCGTTATGACTGAGGATGGCTGGTTCCGCACGGGCGACCTTGGCGCTATCGACAAGGATGGCTGGATATTTATCAAGGGCCGTCTTAAGAATATGATTGTAGGCCCTTCGGGCGAGAACATCTACCCCGAGGATATCGAGGAGGTGCTCAACTCTAACCGCTTTGTTGCCGAGTCGGTCGTTACCGAGGAGGATGGCAAGCTTATCGCCCTGGTGCACTTCGACACCTCGGCTTTGGAGGAGGCCTACGACGAGTTCAAGCATAAGATGGCCGTGAGCAAGGAGCGCATCGACCTCAAGATGGAGGAGATCAAGCGCGATGTGCTGGAGTATGTAAACTCTAAGGTTAATCGTTTCTCGAAGATTACCAAGGTTGTGGACAACGAGGGTGAGTTCGAGAAGACCCCTACCAAGAAGATTCGCCGTTTCATCTACGACCGTAGCAAAAAGCCTACAAATGAGGCTGATAAGAAGTAATTCTTAAACATAGGTATTAAAAAAATATGCGACTTGCCCTTGCAGGTTGCATATTTTTTTTCTACCTTTGCCATTGCATTGGTTCTCATTGGGCTGCATGCCCAACGTGAGATTAAAAGGGAATCGGGTGAGAATCCCGAACAGTTCCCGCTGCTGTGAGCCTCACAAAGCTCTACGACATCAAGTTGTCACTGGGGTAAACCCTGGGAAGGCATCGTAGAGTGAGACAAGTCAGAAGACCTGCCAAGCATTTATTACGAGATTGTGCCTGCGGCGAATGGGCTTATCTGCGACTTGATTTATTCAGGTTCACATATTCTATTGTGAGTACAGATGCAAGGGTAAGGAGCATAAAAGGCTTTTTACAACCGTATACCCTATCGCCACAACGCAATTGTCGTAATGTTTAAGTTTACGGAGAATGACCTTTAAACAACAACATTATGAGAAAACTTATGTGCCTGGCTCTGGGCGTAGTAGCTACGCTCACAGCAATGGTAGGATGCTCCTACAACGATGAGGCTATATGGAACGAGCTTGAGAATGTCAAGGATCGCGTTGAGACACTTGAAGAGTCGGTAATTAAGACCAACGAGGATATCGCCACGTTGCAGACTATTGTCGGGGCACTACAAAAGAACCTATATGTCGTGGCAGTTACCACGACAGCCGAGGGCTACATCATAGAGTTCTCGGACGGCACAAAGGCGACTATTGCCAACGGCAAGGATGGCGCAAACGGCACCAACGCCCCTATCATCTCTGTTGAGCAGGATGAGGATGGCAACTACTACTGGACCGTGGATGGCGAGTGGTTGTTAGTTGACGGTGAGCGTGTTAGAACCAATGGCATGGACGGTGCAAATGGCGAGAATGGCACCCCAGGCAGTGATGCCGTAGCACCCCAGGTACGCATTAATGACGTGACCAAGATGTGGGAGATTTCGACCGATGGTGGCCAGACCTGGGAGTCAACAGGCGTTGTTGCCGAGGGTAAGGATGGTGCTAACGGCTCGAATGGCACTAACGGCGCAAATGGCGACTCGCTCTTTAAGGCCGTAGATGCCTCGCACCCCGACTATGTGATTATAACCTTGGCAGATGGCACAGAGCTACGCCTTGCCCGCTACGATGAGAGTGCGCCAAAGTTTATAATTCTCGACGCCCCCGAGGTTGCAGAGGTAGCGTTTGGCACAACCCGAGAGTTTATGGTTGAGGCCAACAATATCGCTGATTATGTGGCAAATACACCACAGGGCTGGAGGGCAGTATATAGCGATAATATCCTCGCTGTGACAGCACCTGCGGAGGATTTGTGCCACTACGACACAGAGGGCACTATTGCAATTACCGTGGTTTCGAATGAGGGCAAGAGCCTTATCGTTAAGCTCAACGTGGCGGCTGTTGTTGCAGAGCCTGAGCTACCCTACGAGCTGCGTGTGTTGACCTTCGAGGATGAGGATGCAATGTTTTCGCCCTACACATTGGACTACGCAGGTGTAGAGATCGCAACATGGAGCGACCTTGTGGATGACCCACAGTACGGCGGCCCACTAACCTATGGCGACTATATGTCGGCAATGTACACCTGGTGGGATGAGGGCAACACGGAGCTTATGCACACCTTCCCCAATAACTGCGCATACTGCTTCTGGGGTGGTGGCCACGCAGTATCGAACTATTGGGGCGAAGGTTTTACTGACGAGGATCGTGACATTCATATCGCAAAGTACTATGGCGAGGACTATGTTGCGGATAATGCAGGCAACGACTCGATGCTCGGCTGGTTCAACTTGCAGATGATGGTTCCCGTTGCACCCCACTCGGGAGATAACTTCGTGGTACACTACGGCTACAAGGATTTCTTCTCGTACGTGGAGAACCTGCCCGAGATTGTCTTTGCCGATGGTGTGGCTCGTGTGATAGACCACATGTACATCACCAACACCAACTACACGCTCAATCAGCTCTATATGGGTGTTAAGAGCGAGGCGGGCAACAGCTTTGGTGGCAACTGGACAGGCTTGAACGATAATGCCTGGCTAAAGATTGTGGCACAGGGCTTTGATGATGTTGATGCCGATGCTTCCGCAGAGCCTGCGAGCGAGGTAGAGTTCTACTTGGTGCAGGGCGAGGACGTGGTTGTAGATTGGCAAAAGTGGGATTTGAGCGAGCTTGGTGCTGTGGCTAAGGTACGTTTCAACTTCCTATATTCCGACGATATGGGAGGCAAGTATGGCTTTACCATCCCGGGCTACTTCGCCTACGATGATATAGCAGTGAGATTTGAGAAATAAGATATAATGAGAAGAGTTTTAGATTTTTTATTTTTAAGTGTGATCGTTGTTCTCTCCTCGTCGTGCAATATCGACGAGGAGATTACAACCTCTTTGCCCCCAAAGATTATTCTCGATAGCCACTCTGGCGTATATAGCGTTAAGCAGGGTCGTGAGCTCACGATTGCTCCCTCGTACGAGAATGCCGAGGGCGCAACCTACAGTTGGAAGTTAGATGGCCGACTCATTGGCAACGACGCGTCGCTTAGGTTCATGCGTGAGGCTGTGGGAGAGTACTACATCGTGCTTACCGTCACTGCCAGTACAGGCTCGGCTAACGAGGAGATTCGTGTCGATGTTGTTGAGCTGGAGATACCCACTGTCACAATCGCCGGCAAGGAGAGTATTACCGTTGCACTGGGCACGGAGTTAGAACTTAATGCCTCGGTGCGCAAGACATCGCTTCCAACATCACTTTCGTGGAGCGTTAACGACGAGGTGGTAAGCCAGGAGCTCTTCTACACATTTACGGCCGATGCGCTGGGCACTTACACTATTGTTGCCGAGGCCTCGAACGAGGATGGTGCACATAGCGACACAATGACTATCGAGGTGGTAAATCCCGAGGATATGCCCTTTGTCTGGGAGTTCGACCGTGATGCCTACCACACCGTGGCGGGCCGCAGACTGCAGATAGTCCCTTCGACACTTAGCGAGGTGGAGGGCGTAGCCTACGCCTGGAGCGTTGAGGGTGTCGACGAGGTTATCTCCGAGGAATCGAGCCTCGTGTTTGTAGCAGAGAGCACGGGCGAGTATCATATCACAGCTACGGCAACAGCAGAGCGTGGTACGGGCGAGGTATCGCTCACGCACAAGTTCACGGTTACGGTCTACGAGGAGGGTGCCTATCGCCGTACGCCAAATGGCTCATCTGAGGCCGATTGGAACAGAGTATTTGAGTACACCCCCGCCCCCGGACAGTTTATCAACGAGCTCAAGACGGGTGGTTTCGACGAAACTATCACTACCCCCGAGGCAGCCATAGCATATGCCGAGGCACGCATGCGAGAGGTAGATAGTAGTGGTAACCCCTCGCCTAACTGGGTGTCGCTCGGAGGCTTTGGTGGCTATATCGTCGTGGGCTTCGACCATAGCATCGCCAACTCAGGCAGCTACGACCTTGCCATTCTGGGCAACTCATTTGCTGGCTCATCCGAGCCTGGCATTGTGTGGGTTATGCAGGACGAGAATGGCGATGGCGAGCCTAACGACACGTGGTATCAGCTTGCGGGCTCCGAAACGGGCAAGGCTACAACCATCGAGAACTACGCCGTGACCTACTATCGTCCAAGTGGTATTGCCATGCCTGTGCAGTGGACAGACAACCTGGGCAACAGTGGCGAGATAGACTATCTCAAGCAGTTCCACCGCCAGGATTACTACTATCCACTTTGGATTGAGGCTGATAGCTACACGCTTACTGGCACCTGCCTCGAGCCTCGCAACTACGACGCCTCGGGCAATGGCTCATACTGGGTGAACGACAAGTACGACTGGGGCTACTCGGACAACTACAGCCCTGTGGACCGCCTGACGGAGGATGAGAATGTGGAGGGTGAGACAAATGTCAACCACTTCAAAATCTCGAACGCCATAGATTGCCTTGGCGAGCCTATCGATCTCGACTACATCGACTTTATGAAGGTGCAGTGCGGTGTAAATGCCAAGAGTGGCTGGCTCGGCGAGCTCTCGACAGAGGTGCTTGGATTCTACGATTATAACATTAAGAGGTAGTATGACAACGAGATATGTTAGGATGATGGTATTTGCTCTCACGCTACTCTGTGCCTCGTGCATGAAGTGGGAGTATGGCCTCGAGGAGGATTTCGATATGTCGGCCTCGGGCGAGGGACTCTTTATCTGCAACGAGGGTAACTTCCAGTATGGCAATGCCACACTCTCCTACTACGACCCCGAGACCAAAACGGTTCAAAATGAGGTATTCTACCGCTCAAATGCCATGAAACTGGGCGATGTAGCTCAATCTATGGTTATTCGCAATGGCATTGGCTGGGTGGTGGTAAACAACTCGCACGTGGTATTTGCCATCGACATCAACACCTTCAAGGAGGTGGGTCGCATCACCAACCTAACTTCGCCACGTTACATCCACTTTATCTCCGACGAGAAGGCTTATATTACGCAGATTTGGGATAACCGCATATTCGTGGTTAACCCTAAGCGCTACGAAATCACGGGCTATATCGAGATTCCTGGCATGACCATGGAGTCGGGCTCTACGGAGCAGATGGTGCAGTATGGCAAGTATCTCTACGTAAACTGCTGGTCGTACCAAAACCGAATTATCAAGATTGATACTGAGACAGATAGCGTTGTAGACGAACTTGTCGTAGGTATTCAGCCAACGTCGCTCGTGATGGACTGCAACAACAAACTATGGACCGTGACCGATGGTGGCTACGAGGGCTCGCCCTATGGCCACGAGGCACCCTCGCTCTATCGCATCGACGCCGAGACATTCACCATCGAAAAGCAGTTTAAGTTCGACTTTGGCGACTGGCCCTCGGAGGTGCAGCTCAATGGCACGAAGGATAAGCTCTACTGGCTCAACGACGATGTCTGGGAGATGGACGTGACGGCAGATAGAGTCCCCGTGCGCCCATTCCTACCCTACAACGGCACCATATACTATGGACTCACGGTGTGCCCACGCACGGGCGATGTCTATATTGCCGATGCTATCGACTATGTACAGCAGGGCATGGTCTATCGTTATTCGAAGGATAAAGAGCTGATTGACAGTTTCTATGTCGGCATTATCCCTGGTGCATTTTGTTGGAAATAACAACCTCGAACAATGCGAAGACTTCTACTCATACTCTCCATAATAGCTCTTGCCCCGATATCACTCAGGGCACAAGACGACATCCCCAAGGATTGGGCCCAAAGGGGCATCAAGATCAGCGAGGTGTCGGTCTATGGCCAGCGCCCTATGAAGGATATAGGCACGCAGCAGACCAAGTTCGACACCCTGGCGCTCAAGGAGAATATCGCCCTGTCAATGGCCGACGTGCTCACATTCAACTCAGCGATATTTGTCAAGAACTATGGCCGTGCAACACTCTCCACTGTATCATTTCGTGGCACCTCTCCCTCGCATACGCAGGTGACGTGGAACGGCATGAAGATCAACAACCCTATGCTCGGCATGACCGACTTCTCGATGATCCCCTCATTCTTCATCGATGACGCATCGCTGCTGCATGGCACCTCGTCGGTAAATGAGACAGGAGGTGGTCTGGGTGGTGCGGTGAAGCTATCTACACTCCCTGCACAGGCGCAAGGCTTTGGCCTTCAATATATTCAGGGTATTGGCTCGTTCAAGACCTTCGACGAGTTTCTGCGCCTAACGTATGGCAACAACCACTGGCAAGCTTCGACACGTGTTGTATACTCTTCGTCGCCCAACGACTACAAATTTCGCAACCACGACAAGAAGATAAACATCTACGACGAGGATATGAACATCGTAGACCAGTACTATCCTATCGAGCGCAACCGTAGCGGCTCGTACAAGGATCTGCACATTCTCCAGGAGGTCTACTACAACACAGGCCGAGGCGACCGTTTTGGCCTAAATGCCTGGTACATAAACTCTAACCGAGAGCTTGCCATGCTCACGGTAGACCATGGCGACGACACCGACTTCGACAACCGACAACGAGAGCACACATTCCGTGGTCTTCTGTCGTGGGATCATCTGCGTGAGAGCTGGAAGCTATCGGCCAAGGCGGGATATATCTACACCTGGATGGCCTACGACTATAAGCGTGATGTGGGCAACGGAATTATGGCTCACATGACACGCTCACGCAGCCGCATAAACACCCTCTACGGACAGGTCGATGGCGAGTATTATGTAGGACGCAAGTGGCTCTTCACGGCCAACCTATCGCTGCATCAGCATATCGTTGTGAGCGAGGATAAGAACATCATCCGCCAGGATGGTGGCAAGGCGATTGTCGGCTATCGCAAGGGTCGCCCCGAGCTCTCAGGCTCGGTGTCGGCAAAATGGAAGCCAACGGAGCGCATAGGAGTATCTATGGTGCTGCGTGAGGAGATGTTTGGAAGGGAGTGGACACCTATCATCCCCGCTCTCTTTGTCGACGCAGAGCTATCACGCAAGGGCAACATCGTTGCCAAAGCCTCCATATCTCGCAACTACCGCTTCCCCTCGCTCAACGACCTCTACTTCCTACCAGGTGGTAACCCCGACCTTAAGAGCGAGAGCGGCTGGACATACGACGCAGGACTCTCGTTTGCCGTGGGCAAAGAGGGGGTATACTCGCTCACAGGCTCGGCGAGCTGGTTTGAGTCCTTCATCAAGGATTGGATCATCTGGCTACCCACACCCAAAGGCTTCTTCTCGCCCGAGAACATCAAAGATGTTCACGCCTATGGCGTGGAGCTCAAGGGCGACCTCAACGTAGCCATGGGCAAGGAGTGGAAGCTGGGACTCAACGGAACATTCTCGTGGACACCCTCTATCAACGTGGGAGAGCCACGCACACCTGCCGACCAGTCGGTAGGCAAGCAGCTACCCTACGTGCCTCTGCTCTCCTCGACCGTAACAGGACGACTCACGTGGCGCAGCTGGGCATTTCTCTACAAGTGGTGCTACTACTCCGAGCGATACACCATGTCCTCGAACGACTACACCCTCACAGGCAAGCTCCCCCCATACTTCATGAGTAACATAAGCCTGGAGAAGAGCTTCTCGTTCAACTGGGCAGACCTCAGCATCAAGGGTGCTATCAACAACCTCTTTAATGAGGAGTACCTCTCGGTGCTCTCACGCCCTATGCCAGGCATAAATTTCGAGATTTTTATCTCTATTTCGCCAAAGTGGTAATCTCGACCATATAGCGCTACTACAGCGCTACTACATAGCACGTTAGCACTACAACTAATCGACATAGCAGCTCACGCACGTGGGTACACTGGGGCGCAGTGGCGAACAAATTATCAAAAAATCGCATGTCGCTATTGCTGCTCTCGGATTTTTTTTGTAATTTTGTGCGCAACATAAAATTATAAACCTGATTGCTATGTCTTTTATCGATGAAAGGGTACAGACAACAGGTCTCACATTCGATGATGTGTTGCTCGTGCCTGCCTATTCTG
>JAGBXX010000026.1 GCA_017629035.1 Alistipes sp.
ACACCTGGGAGGTCCTTAACACGACCACCACGAACGAGCACGATTGAGTGCTCCTGCAAGTTGTGGCCCTCACCTGGGATGTAGGCATTGACCTCCTTGCCATTAGTCAATCTTACACGTGCTACCTTACGCATCGCTGAGTTTGGCTTCTTAGGAGTTGTTGTGTACACACGAGTACAAACTCCACGACGCTGAGGACACGCTGCGAGTGCTGGCGACTTACTCTTCTCGACCATGCTTACTCGACCGTTTCTTACTAACTGTTGAATAGTTGGCATCTTTAAAACTTTTTGTCCTTTAAATTTTTGTTAACTATTTCAATTCCCTTTTGCGAGAAATTGCCCGCAAAGATACGCATTTTTTTTGATATACACTATATATAAGCCCTTTTTTCGCACTGAATTGTTGAAAACTTACGAAAAACCGATAGAATTTTCTTATCTCGTTTCAAAAGTTATAATCTCACATTTATGGCAAAAACTCTATATTGCTGATATAGTGCATTTTACATATTTTTACCCGATTTTGGAGTCTCGGGAATGACCCTGAAAATGAGCGAGTTCCGAAATAGGGCACTATTGGAGTATTCAGGAAGCTGGGCACAAAAGCAACTCGTAAACCATCAATACTCTTCTAAGACTCCTTCGCCTTACTACCCCCTCTGCCTCACCTCGACACGTGCTGCGTACATCCGCTCCTTCACTCCGCCATTAATTCTGAACTCATCCTCTATCGAGGCTATGTAGCGCATAAGGAGAGTATCGGCCTGATAGAGGAGCACAATCACCATATTTGCTATAACCTCAGCACTTCGGCTCTCTGCCAACTTTACGTAGTAGACAGGATCGCTCTGCTCTACTCCAAGCTTACGCATAGCCTCAACCTCACGTGAGTCGAGAGGCCAGAGCTTGAGGCCACGAACACGGAGATAATCTTTGAAATCCTCGAGCAACTCCTTGAGGCTTCCACGTGCAACGTTGATGAGTTTAATAGCCATTTCGTACGACGTAGCCTTGTCAACCGTACCCTCCACAATATTCTGCTTACCAGAACGTGCTGCCTGGATCATTTGGTCGAAAGTTCGGTCGTGCGTGTCAATGAAGCGTGCGCAGAAATGGTGCGTGAGATCGTATATCACCACCGCCTTCTTATAGCAGAGCAGCTCAGTGTAGTTACTATTAGAGTTTACAATACGCGCGTGCATATATATATTATATATAGGTAAGTTCGTGTAACTAACAAAGTTACGAAATAATAGGGAACAATGCAAGGAGATAAGGGATTTTTTGAGGATTTAGTATTTCTGGTGGGTGGAAATGGGCAGGAATGGGTTAGTATGGGTTAGTGTGGGTTAGTATGGGTTTAATGAGTTTGAATGGGTTTGTATGGGTTACGATGAAAAGAGAAAAACATAGAACCCCATCAACTCCCATAGAAACCCATTAATACCCATAGAAACCCATCAACTCCCATAGAAACCTGTCAACTCCCATAGAAACCCATCAATACCCATAGAAACATATTATCTCCCATAGAAACCTGTCAACTCCCATAGAAGCTCACATACAACCTATGCAAAAAAATCGGAGCCTCCCGTATGGGAAGCTCCGAAGGATTATTTGGTCTTATGACCGCCTCTTATTCTCAAGAATTAATCGAGAGTTGAAGGATCACCAGTCCATGTGAAGTGGTAAGCAGTGATTACACCCTCAACCATTGCTGTGAAGTTAACGTCGAAGTTGAGGTTACCCTCGCCTGCATCAGTTACAACACACTCACATGTGATCATACCTACGCTGCGATACTTGCAGTATGTACCAACCAAACCGTCGTTCAATGTGTATGTACGTGGAGTGATAGTACCAACACCGAAGTCGATTACTGCGTGGTAGTTATTCTCGTCGATCCAACCGAGCTCATACTCGTTAGATACACCCCATGTACCATATGAGTTATACCACTCTGTCATTGACAACTCAACTACGTCACCATCAGCACCTGGAGCCTGGTACTCGCTTGGAACTACAAGACCCTCGATCTGGCCCTTGAACTCAGCAGTGAAAGGCTTCATCTCAGTAGCAGGACCGTAGAAACCATCAGTGATAGTGAACTGGTACTGGCCATCAACCTCAGCAACTGTCAAGTTACCACCCTGCAAATCATGCGTTGCACCGTCAATAGTAACATTTGAGTAACCTGGAGCGAAGATACAACCACCCTGGATGTAACCGATTGGGTAAGTACCCTCTGGGATAAAGTCAGCGTTGCAAATGATGTAGAAGTTAAGAGTCATTGCAAGACCATTCTCACCTGTAAGGTTAACGTTGAAGTCTGTGTAGTCGTAGAATACCTCAGCAGCACCTGCAGTGAATACGAAGTGATCAACCTCATCCTCCTCATCACCTGGCTGCTCTGGCTCCTCGTAACCTGGAACTACGAGACCCTCGATGTCACCATAGTAGTGGTACTTACCAACTGAAGAGTTAACTGTCAAGTCGTACTTACCATCAACATAAGCAACAGTGATCTTGATGTCGCTAACCCACTGTGTACCGTTCATATAAGTGTTACCAAGAGCGAAACCAGAAGAGTAGTAGAGCTGGAAGTCCCAAGTACCCTCGTTCAAGTAGTTTACACCACCGTTACCAGCAGTTGTTGTGATAACATCACCAGCCTGAGTAGTAAGAGTCAATGCATAGTAGTTAGGATCGTTCTCCTGGTAAGCAGCAGTTACAGATGCCAACTCCTCAGCAGGCTGAGTGTAAGTGTACTCACCGTAAACGCACTTAGAGAATGAACCATCAGCGAACTCAAGACCTACAGCGAGCTTGTAAGTACCATCAGAGAATGAGTACTTGTAGTCAGCAGTAGAAGTGATTACGATAGGATAACCAGTAGTAGACTTGTACAACCAGTTGTTGCTGTAAGCGATATCCTGGCACTCCTCCTCAGTCTTCTGGTAGTATGAACCACCGTTAGTAGCGATGAAGTAGTACTTGTAGTTCTTAACCTCGAGGCCATCGAGACCAGCAAGATTTACAGTAACAGCAGTTGGAGTGAACTCAACGCTCTCGATAGAGAAGTCAACATTGTTCATCACGATATCCTTGCTCTGGAATGGGAGGTTGTGCATTGTGTAGTTACCCTGTGCGTCGATGAGCAAGAGACCCAACCACTTCTCAGTAGCAGGAGCGTCGCAGTTTGTACCGAGGTAGTAAGTGTAACCACCCTCAGCGAAGTCACCTGCCTCGCGAGCATAGCCGTTAGCGATAAGATCAGCATACAAAGCCTCGCTATCCTTCTCCTCATCATACCAACGTGAGTAAGCTGTAACAACAGACTCTGGAACAGTTACATCAACACCGATAGTGTAGAGTGACCAGTCGTCAGCCATCTCGTAAGTTACATCCATAGCAGGATCAGCAGCTACAAGGTCAGCAGTAGCGAACTCATAGAGACGGAGATCCTCGATAGAGTAGTCTGTGCGACCCTCCTCCTCTACGAAGAGACACATAACATACTCAGTAGCAGGCTTAGTCTCGAAGTAGTAGTAGTCACGTGTGTAAGCCAAGAGGTCAGAGAGAGCGATGTTCTCCTCAACTACGTCAGACTCGATCTTGAAGCCGAATGAGTACCAATCAGGATACTGGAGATATGACTCCAATGATGCCCAGAAGTACTCCTCTGCAGAAGCATAGTACTGATACTCGTTAACGTACATATCGATATCAGCCTTAGATACTGGGTAGAGGTAGTATGCAGAACCACCACGGAGAGTTACATTGAAGTATGCATTGTTGAATGCACGGTTGTCAACGTTCTCAACGATAGAAAGAGCAAGCTGCTTGAAAGGAACAGCGATAGTCTCAGACCATACTGGAGCACCATTTGCGTTGATATCAGTAGGGATAACACAAACCATGAATGAGTTACCCTCGTATGGCAACTGGCCATACCAGTCAAGGTTCTGAAGAACGCTCTGAACAGTAGCGTTGATAGTCCACTTCTCGTTTACGCCATCAACATACGTAGCACCCTCGTATGGGTTGTCACCGATGTTAGCGAAAACATTGTTGATGAAACCAGCAGCTGCAGGAATGTTGAACTCACCCCAGCTTGCGTTGTAAACAGACTCGAGGTCACCATTGAGCTCATTGTACTGATCAAGATCAAATACAGCGAGGTAGAAGTTGTTGAACTCTACGATGTGCTCAGTCTCACCATACCAGTCAGTATAGTCGTACTCATCAACAAGAGTAGTAGTGATAGTAATGTTACCCTGACGGTCAACGTCCAAAGTAATCTCAGCCAACTCAACGTCAACGTTCATTACCTTACATGCACCAGATGCAGTGTTGAAGTGGATAGAAACCTTACCAGACTTCTCAGCATACTTAGCGAAATCCTTAGCAGGACCAGTGATGTTCAAAACATAGTCCATACCACCTACGGCACGTGTAGTCTCCTCAACAGAAGCCTTCCAACCAAGAGGCTGGTTCATAACGTTGATATCCTCAACTGCGTCGTTGATAGCGAATGGAATAGACTTAGTCTGGCCGAACTTAACATAAAGAGCAGACTTAGCAGCCTCGAACTCAACGAGGTCAGCCTTAGCTACGTTGAATGAAGTGCCATCAGCCATTGTGAATGTAACTGAACCGTCCTCATTGAGAACTACGCTTGCGAATACGCATGCACCAGCGTTCTCAGCAGCGATACCTGAGTCAACCCAGTTTGCACCACCGTCGATAGAAACGAGCAAGTTACCAGTAGCCTCGTCAACCTTGAATACGAGCTCAGCGTTTGCCTCACCCTCCTCAGAAGCGAATACAGGAACCTTCTGGCCGTCGATCTCCAAGAACTCAGCGAATACGCCGTTCTCGAATACTGCCCAGTAGTAAACACCGTTCTCCTCCTTAGCGTTGAGAGTTACATCAACACCAGCAGCAGCCTCTGAAATTGTGAATGAAGAACCGTCTGACAAAGTAACAGTAGTAACACCGTCCTTAGTCTCAACGTCAGTAACGACAACCTTGCCGTTGATAAGCTGAGTCAAAGCATCAACCTGTGCAGGGAGCTCTGCCTCCAACGCCGCTACGCGCTCAGTCAATGCAGCAAGATCCTTCTTGATCTGCTCCATCTCATTCACGAGCGGAGTGTCGTCATAAGAACATGACGACGCGAATGCCATAGCTGCGATAACGGTTGCAGCTACAACAGACTTGAGGGTAGTAAAGATTTTCCTCATAGTGCGATAGTTTTAGAATTGTTAGTAATATTAATGTATGTAAATTTCGTTGAGATAAGGGGACAACATCCCCATAATATCAATGCAAATTTAAGTAAATATTTGTAATTTGCAAAACAAGAAGCCTAAATTTTGACACATAACCCCAAGATTTTTGCATATTTATGCTGAATATATCTTTGCAAAACGGCCATAATATACCCTATTCAAGAGAAAAAAGAGGGGGCAAAAGCTATTCAGAGGGCTTTACAACGCAGATATGAGAAATCTGAATAAAAAAGGGCAAAAAAAATGAGGCTTATCGAAAGATATTCAACCTGTGACGAGCACCGCCACACGTTTTAGCAACGAAACCTACACCATGATTATCAGTGATGTAGCTCTCGCCGCAATCCTTCGATTGCCTCCCAACCTAAAACTACTAACCTAAATGAACCTTAAAACTTCGCTGCAAAGATAAGGACTATTTTTGAATCTGCAAAGCAATTATTAAAAAATTTTCAATATTTTTTGAATTTTTTTTCGCAATCCCCGCCAGAAGGGGCTACAAGGCTGATTTTCAACACCCACAAAAATGTAGCACAAAGCCCATTTTGACTCCCGAGAGCCAAGAATTTGCTCAAATAAAGTTTTTTTATTAGATTTGCATCTGTTACGCACGCAACACGTGCGCATATAAACTAAGGTACGAAGATATGAAGCACAACTACACCATAGGTTTCGATGCCAAATATGCCAACGCCGAACTAAATGGCCTTGGTAGCTACAGCCGCTTTATCATCAACGCCTTAGCCAAGGCCTGCAGCGAGAATGCATACCTGAGGATGTACACCCCTAAACGACTCCCCAACAGAGAATACGACAAACTCGACGCACTGCCTAACGTGGAGTCAATGGAGCCAGATGGAGCACTCTGGCGCAAGCTATCGTCGCTATGGCGACTGCTCCGCATATCCAAGGATGCTAAGCGTGGCGACGTGGAGCTATTCCACGGACTTACGAGCAGACTACCCTACGGCCTGGCACGTCGTGACATACGCAGCGTAGTGACAATACACAACCTCATATCGCTGCGCTACCCCAAGCAGTCAAACATCTTTGAGCGCATAATAGAGTATATCGAGACCCACTCGGCATGTCGTCGTGCCGACCGAATAATCGCAGCCAGCGAGGCCACGAAGCGTGATATAGCCCACCTACTCGGCGTGAGCCACGAGAAGATCGACGTGGTATACGACGGCTGCAACCCGATATACAGCGAGCCAGTGGAGATCGAGGCGGTAGAGGAGGTAAAGCGCAAATACAACCTCCCGGAGCGATACCTGCTCAACATCGGCGACATGGAGGAGCGCAAAAACTTCGGCCTCATAGTCGAGGCTATGGCCGAGCTTCCAGAGGATGTACACCTGGTGGTCGTGGGCCGTGAGACAGGCTACACCCGACGCATAAAGAGCCGCATAAAGAGCCTTAGGATGGAGGAGCGTGTGCACATAGTGCGCAACGTGGAGCTCGAGGAGCGCCCAGCGATATACAAGGGGGCAGATATGTTCATATATCCCTCTAAGTTCGAGGGCTTTGCAACCGAGATTCTCGAGGCACTCACGGTGGGTGTCCCCGTGATTGCAGCACGTGGCTCGAGCCTTGAGGAGGCGGGTGGCGAGCACTCGATATATGTATCTTCGAAGGATTGTGGAGAGCTGGTTGACGCCATAGAGTTGCTCAGCAAGGACGATGAGCTACGAAGCAGGATGATAGCCGAGGGCCAGCGCCATGTCAAGTATTTCAGGAGCGAGGTGGCGGCCTACAACATCATGAAATGCTACCGACGCATTGGCATAGACCTGTCCGAATAGTAGCAAAACAGAAAAACGCCAAGAGTAAGCATTTATGCTGAATATTAGGCATTTGGCTGATAAATAGTAAAAATATATCGGCAAAATGATGGTATTTTAGGCAAAAATCTCTATCTTTGGCGTGATTTGGCAACGAAATTTGGCAAGTCGAAGAGTAAAGAGCAAAACAAATAAGTATACATTATATTACAAAGTGATGGAAAAAGTAACAAAAATCGTAGTCTTGGCAAAACAGGTGCCCGACACTCGTAATGTCGGCAAGGATGCCATGACTCCGGAGGGTACGGTTAACCGTGCCGCTCTTGAAGCAATCTTCAACCCCGAGGACCTAAACGCACTCGAGATGGCACTTCAGATGAAGGATCGCATCGGCACAGCTACAGTAGAGGTGTTGACAATGGGTCCACAGCGTGCTGCCGACGTTATCCGCGAGGCGATGTTCCGTGGCGCAGATGGCGGCTACCTACTCTCGGGTCGTGAGTTTGCCGGTTCAGATACTCTCGCAACATCGTATGCACTATCGTGCGCATTGCGTAAGATTAACCCAGATATCATCGTGGCAGGTCGTCAGGCTATCGACGGCGATACCGCTCAGGTAGGTCCTCAGGTAGCAGAGAAGCTCAACCTCCCACAGGTGACATACGCCGAGGAGCTCGTTGACATCAACGACACCGAGGTGACTATCAAGCGCCGCTTGGAGCGTGGTGCTGAGGTTGTGGTATCTCCACTCCCAGCAGTTATCACCGTAAACGGCTCGGCTAAGGAGTGCCGTCCACGCAACGCTAAGCGTGTGATGAAGTTCAAGTACTCACTCGCTACATCTGAGATGGCTACAGCCGACGATGCACGCAAGGCATTTATCCAGGAGCGTCCATACCTCCACATCGTGGAGCTCGCTGCTGCCGACGTTAACCCAGATCCTGAGCAGCTCGGTTTGAGCGGCTCACCTACCAAGGTTAAGAAGATCGAGAATGTAGTGTTCCAGGCTAAGGAGGCTAAGAAGCTCTCTGCTGAGGATACTGACATCGAGGCACTTATGGTTGAACTGATTGCGGGCCACACGCTCGGTTAATCGCTATTGAGTTATGAGTATGAATAACGTATTTGTATATATCGAAATCGAGGAGCAGCAGATTGCCGACGTATCGTTGGAGCTCCTTACAAAGGGTCGTGAGTTGGCCAACACCCTCGGCGTGAAGCTCGAGGCTGTGGTTATCGGCAACGATGTTAAGTCGCTTGCCCCTGAGCTCGCAAAGTATGGCGCCGACACAGTATGGGTAGCCGACGACGCAATATTTGCACCATTCCGCACACTCCCACACACAGCAGTTATGGTGGGCCTTATCAAGCAGGAGAAGCCTCAGATTGCACTCTTTGGCGCAACACCTGTAGGTCGTGACTTCGCACCACGTGTATCTTCAGCACTCCACAGCGGTCTTACTGCCGACTGTACTGAGCTTGTAATCGGCGACCACAAGGATCCTAAGTCAGGCAAGGAGTACGACGCTCTTCTCTACCAGATTCGTCCTGCCTTTGGTGGTAACATCATCGCAACTATCATCAACCCAGAGTGCCGCCCACAGATGGCCACAGTACGTGAGGGTGTGATGCGTAAGGAGGAGCTTGCTACACCAGCTGCTGGCGAAATCCGTGAGATCGACTGGAAGCCCATGGTTAAGGATACCGACCTTGCAGTACGCATCGTTGAGCGCCACATCGAGGAGCGCAAGATCAACATCAAGGGTGCATCTATCATCGTGGCTGGTGGTTATGGCGTGGGCTCTAAGGAGGGCTTTAAGCTTGTTCACGAGCTCGCAGATGTTCTCGGTGGCGAGGTAGGTGCCTCACGTGCTGCCGTAGATGCAGGCTTCACTGAGCATGAGCGTCAAATTGGCCAGACAGGCGTGACAGTACGTCCTAAGCTCTACATCGCTTGTGGTATCTCAGGTCAGATTCAGCACACAGCAGGTATGGATGGCTCGGCAATGATCGTGTCGATCAATACAGACCCTGAGGCTCCTATCAACAAGATTGCCGACTACGCCATCACAGGTAGCGTCGAGGAGGTTATCCCCAAGATGATTAAGTATTACAAACAGAACTCAAAATAGTAGAAGCGATGGCAAACTTTTATTTAGATAATAAGGATTTACAGTATCACCTCTCTCATCCCTTGATGAAGAGAATTATAGAGCTCAAGGAGCGCAACTTTGCCGACGCTAAGCTCTACGACTACGCTCCTCAGGATACAGAGGATGCTCTCGACTCATATCGTCGTGTACTCGACATCGTCGGTGAGGTTTGTGGCGAGGTTATCGCCCCAAATGCTGAGGGTGTTGACCACGAGGGTCCACGTGTTGTTAACGACCACGTGGAGTATGCTTCGGGCACAGTGCGCAACATCGAGGCACTCATCGAGGCAGGCCTTGGCGGTATGACTCTTCCACGTAAGTACGACGGCTTGAACATGCCTGTTACTTGCTTTGCTATGGCTAATGAGATGGTTGCTCGTGCAGATGCTGGCTTCGAGAATATCTGGGGCTTGCAGGATTGCGCCGAGACAATCAACGAGTTTGCTACCGAGGAGATCAAGGAGCGTTTCTTGCCACGTGTATCTGCTGGCGAGACTTGCGCCATGGATCTTACAGAGCCTGATGCAGGTTCGGACCTTGGTGCTGTAATGCTCAAGGCTACATGGGACGAGGCAGCAGGCGTATGGCGTCTTAACGGCTGTAAGCGCTTCATCACCAATGGTGATGGCGACATCTCACTCGTGTTGGCACGTACCGAGGAGGGCACTAAGGATGCTCGTGGACTGTCAATGCTTATCTACGACAAGCGTGACGGTGGCGTTAAGGTGCGCCGCATTGAGAATAAGCTCGGTATCAAGGGCTCGCCAACATGTGAGCTCGTGTTCAACAACGCACCTGCAGTGCTTGTTGGCGACCGCAAGATGGGTCTTATCAAGTACGTTATGTCGCTCATGAACGCTGCACGTCTTGGTATCGCTGCACAGTCAACAGGTTTGAGCGAGGCTGCATACCGCGAGGCGTTGAAGTATGCCCAGGAGCGTGAGCAGTTTGGCAAGCCTATCATCCAGTTCGCTGCAGTATCGGAGATGCTCAAGAATATGGAGGCTAAGACTCTTGCTTCACGTGCATTGCTCTATGAGACAGCACGTTTCGTAGATATCTACAAGCAGCTCAACCATATCTCTCACGACCGCTCTCTCGAGGCTGAGGAGCGCCAGGAGATGAAGTTCTTCAACCGCCTTGCTGACGGCTTTACTCCTCTTGCTAAGATGTTTGCTTCGGAGTACGCCAACGAGGTTGCCTACGACTCTATCCAGATTCACGGTGGCTCGGGCTACATGAAGGACTACGCTTGCGAGCGCTTGTATCGTGACGCACGTATCATGAACATCTACGAGGGTACTACTCAGCTCCAGGTTGTTGCTGCTATCAACCACGTAACTAAGGGCACATACCTCGAGCAGATCATGCGCTACGAGGAGGAGGCACGCTCTGAGGCTACACAGCCAATGAGCGAGCAGCTCAAGGAGTGGCGTAAGACCTACGAGGCTGTTCAGGCACGTGTCGAGTCTATTGACAAGGAGTGCGCAGGCTACAAGGACTTCCACTCACGTCGTTTGGTTGAGATCGCTGGTTACATCATCATCTCACACCTCATGCTCCGCCAGGCTTCAGAGTGCGAGGCAGAGTATTTGAACCCTGCTAAGGTATTCGTGAAGTATGCTGCTAAGAAGATTGCTGAGGCTGCGGCCTACATCAACGCTTCGGAGGCATCTGACGTAGAACTCTTCAAGGCATAAGAGCCTGATAAATAACAAATAAAGCCACCTTGCATCAAGGTGGCTTTATTTATTTGTATCTTACAGTGATTAGATCTTGCAACGCAAGAAGCCAATACCGAAGCGCTCAACTGCTGCACGCTCCAGATCCTCGCGAACTGATGGATCAGCCACAGAGATAAGAAGCTTAGCACGCTGAGCCAAAGACTTGTTACGCAAGTAGACGATACCGTGCTCAGTTGCAATATACTGAGCCTGGAAACGTGTGGTAACAACACCCGCACCCTTAGTAAGTGTAGGAACGATCTTCGACTGACCCTTAGAGGTGATTGAAGGCAGGGCGATGAAGCACTTACCACCCTCAGACAAGGCACCACCATACATAAAGTCGTGCTGGCCACCTACGCCCGAGAAGATGCGCTCACCGATACTATCGGCGCAGATCTGACCTGTGAGGTCGACCTCGATAGCTGAGTTTACGGCCATAACCTTAGGGTTCTGACGAATATTCTGAGGGTCGTTGGTCCATGCTACATCACGGATAACAACATCACGGTTGCCATCGAGATAGTCGTACAGACGCTGGCTACCCAAGCACAAGCAGGCAACAGACTGACCAGGATAGATCTTCTTCAAAGAGTTATCGATGATACCCTTCTGGATAAGAGGCACCACGCCGTCGGTCATAGCCTCGGTGTGAAGACCAAGGTGCTTGTGATCATGTAGAGCATCGAGCACAGCGTTAGGAATACCACCCACACCAATCTGGAGTGTTGCTCCATCAGGAATCTCCTGAGCGATATAGTTACCGATAGCACGCTCCACCTCGTTAGGAATAACCGTAGGAACCTCAACGAGTGGCTCGTCGCCACGTACCAAAGCATCGATCTTTGAGACATGGATAACTGGATCACCAAAGGTGCGAGGCATATACTTATTCACCTGCGCAATGATAACCTTTGAGCACTCCACAGCCGAGAATGCAAGGTCGGCAGATACACCATAAGAGCAGTAACCCTCCTCGTCTGGTTCAGATACATTGAGAAGTGTTACGTCGAGTGGAATCTGACCCGAGCGGAACAAGAATGGAATCTCGCCGAGGAAGGCAGGGATAGTCTGCGCAACACCCTCGTTGATAGCCTTGCGGAGGTTGTTTGCCACAAAGAAGCTGAGTGGCTCGAACGAGTCACGAAGCTCTGCCTTAGCATAAGGGGCATCGACACGACCAATAGCAAAGGCTGTATATACCTTAACGTCACGGAGCTCCGCAGCACGGTCGGTCATAGCCTGCACCAACACCTCAGGGACAGATGTAGAGCCCTGGATGTATACCGAGTCACCCGACTTGATAAGTTTCACGGCCTCAGCCGCACTAACTAAATTCATATACACACTATTCTTTAAAAAGGGCTGTCCTTAGGTCGGGCAGCCCCTATTATTACTCAATTAACGGGGAGTAGAGATTGTATAATTGAGGCTAATTAATAGGCCCAATTAGCCAATTTCTAATAGTCCTGGCTGAACATTCTGAGTCGCTTGTCAAGTTCGTCGTACTGGTAGTCAGAAATCATCGACACGCAACCACGCAAGCCCTCACGAGAGCTACCTGTAGGTGCGAGCGTAATAGCCGAGATACCGTAGTAGATAAGCTTGTTGATAAGCTGCTCACCTGTCATATCCTTATAGCCGAACGTGAAGAAGAAGCCATCGCTGACGTTCTGATCACAATCCTTGTCGTATACGATATGGAAGCCATTCTTGACCATAATCTCCTTAACTCGCTGCGCACGACGTGCATACTCACGTGTGTGGCCAACAAAGTCAAGACGACCATCCGAAGCTGCACGGAACATTGCAGCCAGAGCGTACTGTGCTGAGTGTGGAACACCTGAAGACAATACGTAGAGGATGTTGAAGATAAAGTTGCGGCGGAACTGACCGTCGTTACCATACTTCTTAGCCAAGGCATCGTAGCAACGCTCAGCAAGTGCAGGGTTCATCGCAACGATAGCGATACGCTGGCCTGCATAAGAGAACATCTTTGAGCCTGACAAGAGGTGGAGGCAGTTGTCGGTGTAGCGAGCAACAGATGGCTGGTAAGGAGCCTCGAAAGGCTTAGAGCGATCCTCACGGAAGTCCATGTTGAGGTATGCCAAGTCCTCGACTACGATAACGTCGTACTTGGTAGCCATGCGACCGATGATCTCGAGCTCCTCCTCGTTAAGACACATCCATGTTGGGTTGTTAGGGTTCGAATATACGATACCGCTAACACGACCCTGCGACAAGATCTCCTCGAGCTTAGCCTCGAGAGCTGCGCCACGGTAGTCGATAACGTCGAACGACTCGAAGCGGATGCCCTGAACCTTACACTGCGCCTTCTGCACAGGGAAGCCTGGGTCGATGAAGAGGATAGTGTCGCGGTCCTCACGCATCTGCGAGAGTGCCATGAATGTTGCAAAGGCACCCTGCATAGAGCCCACAGTAGGGACGATGCATACAGGAGGAATGTCGAGGTTGATAAATGCCTTGATGAAGCGTGATGCCTCCTTGGTCAATGGCTCGATACCTGTGATAAGAGGATACTTCGAACCTACGCCCGCAAGCAATGCCTCGTGCTCAGCCTCGATACCGATCATCTCGGCAGGAAGGCCTGGCTCACCGATCTCCATGCGGATATACTCCACACCCATCTTAGCCTCGATATCCTTAACGACGCTAACAAACTGGCGGATAGAAGCAGCGCCAAGCTCCTTGGCGTTGCGCAGACCGTTGGCGATACAGATATTATCGACCGTCTGCTTATCTAATGGTCTATCCATACTACTACTTCTTGATAGAGTTGTCATAACCTGCACGTACTGCAGCAAGGTTCTTCTCGATCACCTCCTCGCCCTTGCGAGCAAAGATGCGACGGATACCTGCCTCAATCTTCTCGAACTCGATGTCGAGCATTGGGATTGCAGCACCGAGCAACACCATATTAGCGGCCTGGAGAGGTGCACCAGCATCCTTTGCAAGCTGCTCTACGTTCAAAGATACACAGTTAGGAAGCGCTGCAAGATGCTTATTGAGCTCCTCCTCGGCTGGATAGTTAGGGATATTGATGAAAGGAACGTTAGATGTAACAACCCAACCATCCTTCTTCAAATACTGCAAATAGCGCAAAGCCTCCATAGGCTCGAGCGAGATGATGATATCGGCACCACCCTTAGCAATAAGGTCAGAGGCGATAGGCTCGGTCGAGAGGCGCAAGTTACTCTGAACATCGCCACCACGCTGGCTCATACCGTGAACCTCAGCCTGCTTGATGTTCCAACCCTCGGCCATGGCAGCCTCGCCGATAACAGTTGCAATCGACAGAATACCCTGTCCGCCGACGCCTGCCAAAATAATATCTTTCTTCATAATAGTTTCGTGTTATTTATTAGCATTTGGCGGCATTACTCCTGCTTTGCAGCAGCCTTAGCCTTAGCGTGACGCTTAGCGGTCTGGATACACTCACGACGTGGGATAATCACAGAGACACCGTTGTACTCAATCTCCTCACGGATAGTATTCTTGATCTCCTCCATATTCTTTGGAAGTGGCACAACAACACGCACATGATCTGGGTGAACACCCAAGCCACGGCAGATATCCTCGAGCTTGCCTGTACCTGCTGAGTCCTGACCACCTGTCATACCTGTTGTGAGGTTATCAGAGATAACAACAACAACGTTTGCACGTGAGTTAACGCAGTCCAACAAGCCTGTCATACCTGAGTGAGTGAATGTAGAGTCGCCGATAACAGCAAATGCTGGGAACTGACCTGCGTCAGATGCACCCTTAGCCATAGTGATTGAAGCACCCATCTCAACACATGCGTGCAAAGCCTGGAATGGAGGCAAAGCACCGAGAGTGTAGCAACCGATATCGCCGAAGATGCGTGGATTCTCGTACTCAGCAGCAACCTCGTTCAACGCCTTGTACATATCGCGGTGACCGCAACCCTGGCACAATGCTGGTGGACGAGCTACTACGATATCGTCAGCCTCGAGGTTCTCCAAAGCAGCCATGCCCAATGACTTGCGTACAGAGTCTGGGTTGAGCTCGCCAACACGTGGAAGATCGCCAGTAAGACGGCCCTTAACCTCAACAGTAGAAGGAACAATAGCACGTACCATCTCCTCAACAACAGGCTGGCCCTCCTCCATAACGAGGATCTCCTTAGCGCCGTCAGCAACCATCTTCTCGATGAGCTCTACTGGGAGTGGATACTGCGAAACCTTGAGCACGCTGCGCTCCTTGCAGTCAGCAGCATTCTCCATGTAGTAGTTGTAGGCGATACCAGTGCAGATAACACCACGCTCAGGGTTAGTACCCTTAACATACCAGTTGAACTTAGACTCAACAGATGCCTTGAGCAAGTCGTCCTGCTGCTCGAGGAGCTTAACATAGCGCTTCTTAGCGAATGCTGGGAGCAAGATCCAAGTACGAACATCCTCAGGACGGTTGATCTCGTTCTGCTTGCGTGGCTCGTCAGTGATGTTAACAACGGCACGTGAGTGAGCCATACGTGTAGTTACACGCATCAATACTGGGAGCTTAACAGCCTCAGAGAGCTCGAACGCAGCACGTGTCATCTCGTAAGCCTCCTGCT
>JAGBXX010000001.1 GCA_017629035.1 Alistipes sp.
ACCCTCTGAAACGATGTTTCAAAGGGTTTTGCTTGATTTTGTCCTTAAAACTTTTGGACTTGGAGCGGAAAACGAGACTCGAACTCGCGACCCCAACCTTGGCAAGGTTGTGCTCTACCAACTGAGCTATTTCCGCAGTAAATTAAGAACTGTCATCGCTGACATAACCAGGTCAATATCCTGATTTTGAGCGGAAAACGAGACTCGAACTCGCGACCCCAACCTTGGCAAGGTTGTGCTCTACCAACTGAGCTATTTCCGCATTTTGCTAGTTTGCGAGTGCAAAGGTACTACAATTTTTTAATTCTGCAATATTTTTTGCACTTTTTTTCAACTTTTTTTAATATTCTCTGTTTGCTGGCGAACAGACTCCTCGTGTATAGCGCTGAAAATCTGATGGATGAAGGTTGTGGAGAGTCCCATGGCGGTAGCTCTCCCTTCGGCCGCTTCGAGCAACTCGTTGAAACGTTCACGCTGCACAATAGCCATTCCGTGATGGCGTTTCAGCTCGCCAATGCCTCGTGCCACCTCCATTCGTTCGGCCAGAAGCTCGATAAGGCGGCTATCAATCGAGTCGATATGTAGTCGAAAATCACGCAGCGAGTCGGCATTTGCCGGCGTACGTCGCCACACGATCTGCTTAAGTATCTCTGCAAAGCTCTCGGGCGTAATCTGCTGCGTGGCATCGCTAAGTGCTGTGTCGGGTGTAGGGTGGCACTCGACCATGAGTCCTGAGAAGCCGAAATCGAGCGCCTGCTGCGAGAGCGGAGCTATGAGATCTCGTCGTCCGCCTATGTGGCTGGGGTCCGAGAGTATAGTCATGTGTGGCAGCAGTCGGTGCAGCTCGATGGGCACGGACCAGTGTGGGTCGTTGCGATACATCGTTGCCTGGTGTGTGCCGAAGCCACGGTGCACAGCGCCTATGCGTCGCACTCCGCTGCCGTAGATGCGCTCTATGGCGCCTATCCAGAGGTTTACGTCGGGTATCACGGGGTTTTTAACCAAGACGGTGGTATCCACGCCCCTGAGTGCGTCGGCAACCTGCTGTGTAGCAAAGGGGTTTGTTGTTGTACGTGCTCCTATCCACACGCCGTCGACACCTGCCTTGAGTGCTGCCTCGAGATGGTCGGGTGTTGCAACCTCGGTAACGATATTTAGGCCATATATCCTCTTTGCTTCCATGAGCCATTCGAGTGCTGCAGAGCCTATGCCCTCGAACATGCCAGGCTTGGTGCGGGGTTTCCACACGCCAGCACGGAAGACTTTTATGCCAGCATTGGCCACGCCGGCAGCAGCCGCAAGTACCTGCTCACGACTCTCGGCGCTACAAGGGCCCGCAATATATAGTGGGCCCTCGGCGTCGTAATTGAATAGAGGCCTAATATCCTTCACAGCACTCTGGTTTACTCCTCGACGATTGTGATTGAGAGGATGAGGTCGCCAGGACGGATGTCGTCGATGACATCTACGCCCTCGATCACCTTACCAAAGCATGTGTGCACGCCATCGAGATGCTGGGTGTTCATGCGGTTGTGGCAGATGAAGAACTGTGAGCCACCTGTGTTAGGGCCACGGTGTGCCATTGAGAGCACGCCACGGTCGTGATACTGACGCTCGGCACGTGTCTCGCAGGGGATTGTGTAGCCTGGGCCACCTGCACCGTTGCCAAGAGGACAGCCACCCTGGATTACGAAATCAGGGATAACACGGTGGAACGTAAGGGCATCGTAGAAGTGGCTCTCGGCGAGCTTCACAAAGTTGTCTACGGTGATAGGCGTCTCATTTGCATAGAGCTCAGCCTTCATATCGCCCTTCTCAGTAGAGATTATTGCATACTTCATAACTTATTCTATTTTAATATGTTATATTTTATTGTTTATTACAACTTTTCGCCATAGGCCAAGTCGCCAGCATCGCCAATTCCTGGTACGATGTACGACTTTGACGTGAGCTCCTGATCCACTGCTGCGCACCATAGCGTGCACTTAGCAGGGTTGATATGTCGCTTCACATACTCCACACCCTCCTCCGAGGCGAATACTGCGGCGAAGTGTGTATGCTCGGGCTCGCCAGCACGACGTGTCAGGGCGTCGTATACGAGCATGAGCGAGGTGCCTGTAGCCAACATTGGGTCGACAAGAATCAGGGTCTTGCCCACGAGCGACGATGTAGATACATACTCCACATCTACGATGAATGATCCATCGGGGCGACCCTTGCGGTATGCCGACACGAAGCCGCTCTCGGCGTTGTCGAAATAGTTGAGAAAGCCCTGGTGGAACGGAAGTCCTGCACGCAAAATTGTTGCCACAACAATCTTGTCATCGACCTCTTCGACAGCCGCCACGCCGAGTGGTGTCTCGACCATGTGGGTTCTATAGCTTAGGGTTTTAGAGATCTCATAGGCCATAATTTCACCTACACGCTCCATGTTGCGACGAAAGCGCATAGAGTCACGTTGAATCTCCTTGTCACGCATCTGGGAGATGAATCTGTTGAGAATTGAATTCTCCGAGTTTAGAACCTTAATCATAGTCGTAGATATTTGATTGTTAGACTATTAGTACAAGAAGTTGTTAAATGGATAGCGTCCTGCATGAATCTCACGCACCATGCCGTAGAGGTCTGAGCGGAGCTTCTCCACGCCGATCTTCTCACGTGCCGAGATAAAGATACAAGGGGTGTTAGCCTTGGCTATCCAACTCTTCTTGAGGTCGTCGAGCGACATATTCTCCTTGGTTGCAGGCGTGAGGTCATCCTCCTCCTTTGGAGTATATGTATATGCGTCGATCTTGTTGAAAATCAAGAATGTAGGCTTGTCACCAGCACCAATGTCGGCAAGTGTCTGCTTGACCACGGCAATCTGATCCTCGAAGCCAGGGTGTGAGATATCGACTACGTGTAGCAGCAGGTCGGCCTCACGCACCTCGTCGAGCGTAGATTTGAACGACTCGATAAGCTCTGTGGGGAGCTTGCGAATGAAACCTACGGTGTCGGACATGAGGAATGGGAGGTTGTCGAATACCACCTTGCGCACCGTTGTGTCGAGTGTTGCAAAGAGCTTGTTCTCGGCAAATACCTCGCTCTTTGATATCAGGTTCATGAGTGTCGACTTACCCACGTTGGTGTATCCCACGAGGGCTACACGCACCATCTGACCACGGTTTGAGCGCTGCACGGCCATCTGGCGGTCAATCTTCTTGAGATCCTCCTTGAGCTTTGTTATTCTGTTGCGCACGATACGGCGGTCGGTCTCGATCTCACGCTCACCAGCACCACCACGAGTACCTGTACCACCACGCTGACGCTCCAGGTGGGTCCACATACCTGTTAGTCGAGGCAGCATATACTCGTTGTGTGCCAACTCAACCTGTGTCTTGGCGTAGGCTGTCTGCGCTCTCGACATGAAGATATCGAGAATCAGGCGTGTTCGGTCCATTACTTTGCACGGCATTGCCTGCTCGATGTTGCGTGTCTGTGCTGGCGAGAGCTCATCGTCGAAGATAGCTACGTCGATCTCGTTCTCCTTGCACCAGAGGGCAATCTCCTCGAGCTTACCTGGGCCGACATATATCTTTGATAGTGGCTGAGGCAGGCGCTGCGTAAAACGCTTCACGCTATGTATGTTTGCCGTCTCGGCCAGGAACTCGAGCTCGTCGAGATACTCGTGGGCAGTGTCGGGGTTCTGGCTATCACGAATAACAGCCACGAGCACGGCACGTGTCTCACGCTCCTCGACTGTGGGCTGAGGCTCGCCTTGGCGGCGCTTAGTACTCTCTTTCTGTGTATCCTCTTTCATCTATTATATAAATAGGTATTAGATTTATGCCCACTCTGTTGTTGGGCTATATATAAATAAGGGGTGCCACTTCAAAAAGCGGAACCCCTTAGCTCGATGTCGTGGACCGTTACTGCTGGATCTTGAATGATACAGGCAATGTGTAGGTAACACGTACTGGCTTGTTACGCTGCTTACCTGGCTTCCACTTTGGAGACTTCTGAAGCACCTGAACAGCTGCATCAGACAAAGTCTTATCAGGAGACTGGAGCACCTGGATATTCGAG
>JAGBXX010000027.1 GCA_017629035.1 Alistipes sp.
CGCTATTCCCGATAACACTGGTTACATCACCGAGGGTCAGCTCTTCTTGCGTAACGACTCCGACACTGGTAAGGTTATCGTTGACCCATTCCGTTCGGTGTCACGTTTGAAGCAGTTGGTTATCGGTAAGAAGACCCGTGAGGATCACCCACAGGTTATGAACGCCTGCGTACGTTTGTATGCCGATGCTGCTAACGCTAAGACTAAGCTCGAGAACGGTTTCGACCTCTCTGACTACGATGAGCGTACATTGAAGTTTGCTCACGACTACTCAGAGAAGTTGCTCTCTATCGACGTTAACATCGAGATCGAGCAGATGCTCGACACTGCGTGGGTACTCTTTGCTAAGTACTTCTCACGCAACGAGGTTAGCATCAAGCAGGAGCTCACCGAGAAGTATTGGAAAGAATAATTTAGCTTTATGGCAATCAAATTTCAGTATAATAAGACCTCGCTCGGCGAGCTGAACAAACAGCTCAAAATCCGAAAGAATGCCTTGCCTACTATCAAGAGTAAGGAGAGTGCATTGCGTTCGGAGGTTAAACGTGCGAAGGACTCTAAACTCGCTTACCTCAAGGAGTTGAACGAGCTCAAAGCTCAGTACGACTACATGGTACAGCTGTGGGGAGAGTTTGATTGTGATCTTATCCGCATCGTCGATGTCGAGCTTTCGTCACAGAAGATTGCGGGCGTACGCATACCTTTATTAAAAGATATTATCTATAGCGAGAAGGCCTACGATCTATTCTCGGCTCCAGTATGGTTTGCCGAGGGTATCAGGGTGCTCAAGCGAATGTCACGTCTCGGTATCGAGTTCGAGGTGTACAACCAGCGTGAGGAGAGCTTGGACTATGCGCGACGCAAAACTACTCAGAAGGTAAACCTCTACGAGAAGGTTCAGATTCCCGGTTATGAGGATGCCATACGTAAGATTAAGCGATTTATGGAGGATGAGGAGAACCTCAGTAAGTCAGCTCAGAAGATTGTAAAGACAAGACAGGCGCAAGCCGCGGCTATGGAGGGGCCTAACTCATGATTAGTAAGATGATACGCTACGACATCGTTATGCATGTCGCAGAGCAGCAGTACTTCATCGAGCAGCTCCGTGAGCTCGGTCTTGTTGATATCACAACTACTGGCTGGGAGCCTTCGGAGTCTGATCGTAAGTCACTCATGAAGATCGACGCCTATAACAAGGCTATCGAGTCGCTCGAGTCGTTCAAGTCATCAGAGGAGTATGTTGAGGGCAGCGAGCCATTCGGCTCAGGCACCGAGGCTTTTGAGCAATACACTAAGGCTCAGGAGAAACGTGCTGAGATCCTAGCAACCATCGCTCAGCTCGAGAAGCAGGCTTCAGACATTGAGCCATGGGGTAGCTTCTCTCACGATGATATCAAGCGATTGGCTGATAACGGTCTTAAGCTTCGTTTCTTCACTGCGCAGCCAGCTGCTTTTGCAGCACTCCAAGCAAATGCTGAGGAGGGTATCACAGTTGTAGAGATTGGCAAGACTCAGTCTTTGGTATACTTTGCAGTTGTAACATCTGGTGATACCGCGTTAGCTGTTGATGGTCAGGAGATCCATCTTCCTGAGGCCGACTACCAGAAGACTCTTCAACTTATCAAGCAGGCACACGCCGAGAATAGTGCACTCAACAGTGTGCTCTCACGTGCCGCTGAGTCGTTGGAGGCAATCAAGGATAGTTGTGCTGAGCTCAAGGAGCAGTTGCAGGGTCTTCAGGTTGGTGCTACAGCACAGCGTGAGGCTGATGGTAAGTTGCTCGTAATGGAGGGCTGGGCTGAGGCTGTAACATCAGAGAAGGTTGATAAGTTCCTAAGCGAGTATCCAAACCTTATCTATATGCGTCGTGATGCAAACATCGACGACGAGGCCCCAGTGAAGCTTAAGAATAATAAGTTTGCAAGCCTTTTTGAGCTTATCGGTTCGATGTACGCACTGCCTAAGTATGGAACATTCGATCTCACTGCAATCTTTGGTCCATTCTACATGCTCTTCTTTGCAATCTGCTTGTGCGATGCGGGCTACGGTCTGGTATTGCTCATGGTGGGTCTTGCACTCTTGAAGAAGGGTGGTAAGAGTATGCGCCAGGCGGCATGGCTCTCAATAGTCTGCGCTTCGGCCACAGTGCTCTTTGGTGCCTACGCAAACTCATTCTTCGGCCTCTCTATCTCAGAGATGTTGGGCTACGGTCCTGGTGAGCCTACGCCATTCCTCGATTTCCAGAACGACTTCTTCTCGATATCGTTGGCAATCGGTGTATTCCAGATTCTTGTGGGTATGGCTATTAACATTGTCATGAAGACCAAGCTCTTCGGCTTCACGTCGACATTCGGTCTTCTTGGATGGTTTATTATCCTTCTCTCAGGATCATTGGCCGTAGGTCTACCAATGTTCGATTTGGCAATTCCTGGCTTCGACGCTTCGTCGCCAATATTCTACGGATGTATGGGCGTGGGCGCAGTCTTGATGTTGCTCTTGAACAATGTTAAGCGCAATCCTCTTATTAATCTTGGTTCGGGATTGTGGGATGCATACAACAATATCACTGGCTTGCTCAGCGACGTATTGAGCTACATTCGATTGTTCGCTATCGGTTTGTCTGGTGGTGTGTTGGCACAGGTGTTCAACTCTCTGGCTATGGGTCTTTCGGGCCTTGATGCTGGTATCGATGGTTCGGCATGGTATGTTGTGGCAATTCAGATTGTTGCTGCATCGATCATCCTTCTCATTGGTCACGGTATCAACCTATTTATGTCTGCAATTTCGTCATTCGTTCATCCAATGCGATTGACCTTTGTGGAGTTTTACAAGAATGCAGGTTTTGAGATGGGCCAGCGCACATTCGATCCTGTACGCAAAATGAAATAATAAACAAATAATAATTAACAATTTAAAACTTTTTAAACATTATGAATTCAGCATTAATTTTGGCTTATGTAGGCGTTGTCCTCATGGTCGGTGTATCTGGTTTGGCTTCAGCCGTTGGTACTGCACGTTGCGGTATGGCAGCAGTAGGCGCATTGAAGAAGAATAGCGGTGCTTTCGGTAGCTACATGATTCTTTCAGCGCTTCCTGGTTCTCAGGGTCTTTACGGTTTCGTAGGCTACTTTATGGTTGCTTCAAAGATCGTTGCTGAGATGTCTATGCTCACAGCTGTTGGTGTATTTGGTGCAGGTTTGTTGATGGCTATCGTATGTTTGTCATCAGCTGTTATGCAGTCAAAGGTTTGTGCTAACGGTATCGCTGCTATTGGTAACGGTAACGACGTTATGGGTAAGACTTTGATCCTCGCTGCGTTCCCTGAGCTTTACGCTATCTTGGGTGTTGCTGCTACATTCCTTATCTCAAGCGCTATCTAATCAATGGTATAACGAAGTTCCCGAAAGGGAGCTTCAGATACAAAATAAACCGATGCCCAAATAAGGTGCATCGGTTTATTTTTTGCTTTTTACGGAACAACCGCTTAGAATAGCTCAGGTGTGTCGCTACGAGAGTATGAGTAGCCGAGATGGCTATAAGCGAGCTCTGTTGCCTCACGACCACGGGGTGTGCGCTTGAGGTATCCCTCCTTAATGAGGAATGGCTCGTAGACCTCCTCAATAGTTCCTGCCTCCTCGCTCACTGCCGTAGCTATGGTATTAAGACCGACAGGGCCGCCACTAAACTTATCTATGATTGTTGCCAATATCTTGTTATCCATCTGATCAAGACCTCGAGAGTCGATGTTGAGCGCAGCGAGTGCTATTCGTGTAATCTCAATATCGATATGACCCTCGCCCTCGACCATGGCAAAGTCTCGTACACGACGAAGCAGAGCATTAGCAATTCGTGGAGTGCCTCGTGAGCGCAGTGCAATCTCGAGCGCAGCATCGTCGTCGATGGATACGTCAAGGATTGAAGCAGAGCGCTTTACAATACCTGCAAGCACTGGCGAATCGTAGTATTCAAGGTGACAAGTGATGCCAAATCGTGCACGAAGTGGAGCTGTGAGCAGACCACTGCGTGTTGTTGCGCCGACAAGCGTGAATGGAGCGAGCTCGATCTGTATCGAACGTGCTGCAGGGCCCTTATCAAGGACAATATCAATCTTGTAATCCTCCATAGCCGAGTAGAGATACTCCTCGACAATGGGGCTTAGACGGTGGATCTCATCGATAAAGAGCACATCGCCAGGATTGAGGTTTGTGAGCAATCCTGCAAGGTCACCAGGCTTGTCAAGCACAGGGCCTGAGGTCACCTTGAGCTGCGCACCCATCTCGTTAGCAATGATATTGGCAAGGGTAGTCTTACCCAATCCTGGAGGGCCATGTAGGAGCACGTGGTCGAGCGAGTCGCCACGCATGAGTGCCGCCTTGATAAATATCTTGAGGTTTGCAACAATCTTGTCCTGACCCGCAAAGTTCTGCAGTTGCTGCGGACGAATACGGCTCTCAAACTCCTTGTCGCTCTCGATGTTTCGTATGTTTCTATCTACACCCATAATCAAAATGCGAGTGATACAATAAATTATCATGCAAATATACAATTTTGCTTTGAATATTACAACACGCACCTCAATAATGAGTTCGTTCGAATATTAAAAATAACCACTCATCAGCAAAATTTGGGTATTTATCCAAAAAGATAGCATAAATTTTTTTGTTTGTAAAAATCATTGTAACTTTGTCCAGCTACAATATCTCTTTAGAGATATGTAGACAATGATGAATTAACAAACTTTATTAATACATTTTTTTAACTTAAATTATTTCATTATGACTAACAAACTATTCAAGTCATTCTTTGCACTTGCTATGGTCGTGGGTAGTGTCCTCGGTTTCGTAGCTTGTCAGCCAGAGAATGAAGTGGATGTGAACCCCGAGGTTAGTGTATCTGAGACAACACTTAACTTTAGCAATGAGGAGGGTTCGCAGACCGTAACAATCACCTCAAATGCTGATTGGAAGGTTGACGCAGGTGATGCAGCTTGGGTAACAGTAACACCCGAGAATGGTAATGGCAACGGCACAATCACAGTTGCTGTATCAATGAACGACACTGGCGATATTCGCGAGACAGTGATCAAGGTTAGCGCTCTGCACAAGATCTATGGTGCATGGGATACTAAGAAGATTACTATCAAGCAGTCTGCATCGAACCAGGCACCTGTAACCGAGGAGTTCCTCTATGGTGACAACTTCGACGGCAAGGAGGCTACTAAGGAGTATGGCAACAGCAACAACTCATGGCCATACATCGACCAGTTCCCAGAGTATGCAAATCCTGATGGTCCTGCATCTGAGAATGTGACATACACAGGTTCTGGTGTCTCAGTTCGTGCTAACTCTACATCTAACAGCTCTTACTCAGACTATGCTGGCTCAGGCTCAAACAACATCTTCTTTGGTGGTGGCGCATACTTCCAGGTGAACAACATCACTTTGGATCCATCGCAGCTCAACTACAAGATGACATTCGGCTCTGAGAAGTATACTCAGGATGGTGATAGCACATTTAAGCCAGAGGAGTTCCTTGTCTACATCTCAAAGAATGGCGAGGAGTGGGCTCCAGTAGAGTACACTTACGCTGGTACTGAGCCTGGTCGTTGGAATGTTGCAACTGCAGACTTCACATTGGCTGCTGGTGTAGATACTCTCCACATCAAGTTCGAGGCTAAGGTTGCTTCAGTATACCGCCTCGATGACCTCAAGTTCTACGTTGGTAACGGTGGCCAGACTATCGACCTCGACAACATCCAGGTAGTTGTACCAGAGCCTCCAACAACCGATGCTCTCTACTTCGAGAACTTCGATGGTAAGGGTGCTTCTAAGAATGCTGAGGGCTACTGGCCATACATCGCTGACTTCCCAGAGATGAAGAACGCCGTAGGTCCAGCTGCTGCAAACGTAAGCTACGAGGGTTACAACTCTACAGTTCGTAACAACTCTAACTCTGATGGTTCATACTCTGACTACGATGGTTCGGGTGTAAACAACATCTTCTTCGGCAAGGGCAATGCTTGGTTCATGGTTAAGGAGCTCGCACTCGAGTCTTCACAGAGCAACCTTACACTCACATTCGGTACTGAGAAGTACTCACAGACATTGGGTAGCTTGTTCACACCATCTGAGTTTATCGTTACAATTTCGGGCGACGGAGAGAAGTGGTCTAACGTAGAGTACACATTTGCTGGTACTGCTGAGGGTCGCTGGAATGTTGCTACTGCAAACTTCACATTGAAGGAGGTTCCTGCTAAGCTCTACATCAAGTTCATGGCAACTGCTGAGAGCGCATATCGTCTTGATGACGTGACATTGAATGTTGGTGAGGGTGGTCAGGTGATCGACCTCGGCGCAGGTAGTGTTGATGAGGGCGGCAACGACGATGGTAATGGTGACGATAATGGCGACAACAACGGTCCTAACGTTCCTGGTGTTGGCGAGTACGAGTCTGACTCTATCTTCGTATGCTCAGTAGATGACTCTACAAATGCTGCATACTCTTTGGGTGCAACTACTATCGGTGGCGAGGCTGTTACAGGCTTCAAGTTGGGTAAGTCAAAGCAGGCTGGTAAGTTCACTTCAGGTGCTGTTGGCGTAGAGGGCACTAAGTACCTTAACTTCTATGCTCAGGGCTGGAAGGGTGGCGACGTTACCCTTTACTACCGTGTTGACGGTGGTGCAACTCAGTCTATTAAGCTCGCATCACACGACGGCGCTACCGGTAACCCTCCATACACTGCTCTTGCATTTGCAGCAACTGACCACTACTCAATCCAGCTCGATGGCTTGACTGCAACATCTAAGATTGAGTTCTCTACTGACGCTAACTTCGCACTTACAACTGCTGATTCAACAATGGCTTCAGCACGTGCTATTGTTTGCGGTATGAAGCTCACTGACGAGGCAATCACTCCAGGTGAAGGTGGTGGCGACGAGCCTGTAAACCCAGAGCCAGAACCAGAGCCAGGTGTTGTTGTAGCTACTGTTGCTGAGTTCTTGGCAGCTGCTGAGGATTCAACAATCTATGAGCTCACTGGTACTATCACATCTGTTGCAAATACTGAGTATGGTAATTTCTATCTCAAGGATTCAACAGGCGAGGTATATATCTACGGTTTGTGCAGCCCTACAGGTGCTCAGAAGTACTGGGCAGAGTCTGGCGTTAAGGTTGGTGACACTATCACCGTACAGACTGTTCGCACATCATACAATGGCACTGCACAGGGTAAGAATGCAATCTACGTTTCGCACGTTGCTTGCGAGGTAGTTGAGCCTGAGGTTCCAGAGGGTTGCACTTCAGCAACTATCGTATTCTCTGAGTTGGGTTATGCAAATGCAGAGAGCGTAAATGGCAAGACTATCACTGTTGACGAGAATATCTCACTCGTATTTAGCCAGGGTACTGCAAACAACGAGCCTGCATACTACGATTCAGGTATGGCAATTCGTATGTATCAGAATGGTGCATTGCTCGATGTTAATGGAAACGGCAAGACTATCAAGTCTATTGAGTTTACATTTGCTAACAACCACTACTACCTCGACGCCAATGTAGGTACTATGAGCGAGGAGGGTGTTGTTCGTACTTGGACTGGTGAGGCTTCATCAATTAGATTCACAGCTACTGGTACAGACAAGGACCACAGAGCATATGTAGCCTCTATGACTATTGTCTACGAGAACTAAAACTTTAACTCTTTCGCAATTTCTCGGGTGGGGTAGCTCCACCCGAGAGCTGCGAGAGAAATAGACGAAATGACTTATTGGACGCAAAAGAGAAGAGATATTAGATTTCACGATGAGAAGATTAGCTAAGATAGCAGTTTGTTTGTTCGCTCTGGCAGCGGTAGTCGCTTGCGAGAGCACCAGCATTGAGGTAATAGATAGCACAGCCAACCTTCGTTCCACAACAGTTAAGGGTCAGGATAAGAACTGCGCTGTGGTGCTACGAGCACAACAGGGTACTTCGTACACACTCACAATCGAGTCGGAGGATAGCTGGGCAACATTCAGTGGCAGCAAGACTGAGGTCGAGGGCACAATGGATGTAACCGACAAGGTTGTATATATCTATTTTGACCGCAACAAGACAGGTGTTGAGCGCCAGGCAAACCTCTTTGTTCACTTCTCGGATGGTATCACCGCCGAGCTTAGCTTCACGCAGCTAACCTACGATGCAACTATTGCATTCGAGCGAGAGTGGGCCGAACTACCACTATGCAAAGATGAGAACGACTACATCTTTAACACCCACTATGGAGTGTTGGGCGTGCGTACCAATGCCCGAAACTACACCTTCTGCTTCGACCCAAGTGTCCGTGCATCGTTGTGGGTAGCCTATCCTTTGCATAGCGCTCATACAACAGGTAGCGCCAATCGCAACAATAGCAGATTTGGCTACGATCCAACAGTGAGCACATCGTCGCAGGCAAACATGGGTGCTGGCTCATACTCGGGCTGGTACGACCGTGGTCACCAGATTCCTGCGGCAGACCGCAAGTGCTCGCAGCAGATGATGGACCAGACATTCTATGCAACAAACATGACTCCACAGCAGGCAAACTTCAACCAAAATAAGTGGGCTAACCTCGAGGGTAGGGTTCGTGGCATGGTATGCAGCGATACGCTTTATGTTGTTACAGGTGCATATTTCGATGGCCAGCACGACTCGTCGATTGCCACAAAAACAACGGATAAGTCTGGCAATACATGTCCAACACCTTCGCACTACTACAAGGCTCTGCTACGTACAAGCAAAGGCAACACCGGCAAGCGCATAAGTGAGATTAACGAGGCATCGGAGCTGCGTGGCATAGCATTCTGGTTTACTCACTCAAACACTGGCGAGAATACCACCATCACCAGCCAGGACTGCATCTCGATCGAGGAGCTTGAGCGTCGCACCGGATTTACATTCTTCCCAAGTATCAACGACTCTATCGAGAGCGAGGTTAAGAGCAACATAGAGCCCTCGGTATGGGGAGTATACTAACAGCAAAACATAATAATTAAATAATAACGTCAAACTGTAAGCTATGAAAAGATTACTTCTAATTCTATCAGTTATGCTTCTCTCCGCCGCATCACTCTCGGCACAGGAGAAGCCATATATGGTAGCGTTCTGGAACTTCGAGAATCTCTTCGATATCTACGATGACCCCGAGACTCACGACGAGGAGTTTCTGCCCGATGGTATCAAGAAATGGAACGAGATTAAGTATCAGAAGAAGCTCTCTAACATGGAGCGTGTTATTTTCGACATGGCGTCGATACAGCGCGACTATCCAATCGTGATCGGTGTATCGGAGATTGAGAATCGCACAGTATTGGAGGACTTCGTGTCGCAGCCAAAGCTCAAGGGTGCTAACTATCGCATCTGCCACTTCGACTCGCCTGATGCTCGTGGTGTAGACTGCGCTTTTCTCTATCGTGCTGATGTATTTAAGCTCGAGGGTTCGGACAACATCAAACTTGTTGTCGAGGGACTCCCTGACTTCCGCACACGTGACCTCGTGGTTATGTGGGGCACAATCGAGGGTGAGCCATTCTACTTCTTGGTATCGCACTGGCCATCACGTCTTGGTGGCAAGGAGGCCTCACAGTTTAAGCGTGATGCCTGCGCAAAGCAGATTCGTGAGATCAAGGACTCGTTGCTCAGAGAGAACCCTGCAACTAAGGTTATCGTCATGGGCGACTTCAATGACGACGCTACAGATGCAAGCCTTCAGAAGGTGATGGGCGCTAAGGGTAAGGTTAAGGATTTGCAACCAGGCGACTTCTTCAACCCCTATGTTCAGATGTTGCGTGCTGGCCTCGGCACACTCGCATATCAGGACTCATGGAACCTATTCGATAATATCTGCGTTACAGAGAATCTTGTAAACAACGAGCCAGGAAAATTAAAGATTATCAAGGGCAAGAAGTTCTATGGTAATATCTTCCGCCGTCCATACATGATTCAGCAGGAGGGTCAGTACAAGGGCTATCCACTTAGAACCTTTGTTACCAACAACTTCCAGAATGGTTTTAGCGACCACCTTCCTGTATATATCTACATAGGCAAATAATCAAACACTCTTTATATGAAGAAATTTTTACTAACTCTTTTATGTGCCACACTCTCGCTTGCTGCCTATGCGCAGTCGGGCGGTATGAAGGGTACTGTCGTATCACGCACCGACCGTGAGCCTATTAGCGGGGTTACTATCTCTGTAAATGGCGTCGCTGTAAACTGCGTGACCGACACTACTGGCCAGTTCCTGATCTCAGGCCTCGAGGAGGGTCAGTATCAGGTAACATTTTCGGCAGCAGAATTCGAGGATCTAACACTCATGGTGCGTGTCAAGGCTATGGTCCACGATATGCAGCAGGTGGTTATGGTGCCTAATTCGATGATCATCATCGACGACTCTGCATTTGCTGAGCTCGATAGCGATGTGGAGTCTGCAGGTGATAGCAACGCTCTGCCTTCTACACTCTCTGCATCAAAGGATTTGTTCAATAACATCGCCTCGTATCGTTTCTCAGAGATGCGTTTCAAGGCTCGTGGCTACGACTCGCAGTATCAGGATGTATATCTCAACGGTATTCGTTTCAACGATGCGTTGACAAGCTATGGCCCATGGTCACTGTGGAGCGGTCTTAACGACGCTACACGCAACCAGGAGATTACTTCGGGTCTCACGATGTCAGACTTTGGTGTAGGTGGTATTGGTGGTACAACTAACATCAACGCACGTGCATCGCAGCTTCGCAAGGGTTTCCGTGCCAGCGTGGTTAACTCTACACAGCTCTATCGCTTCCGTGCTATGGTAAGCTATGCATCAGGTCAGCTCGACAACGGCTGGTCGTATGGCTTCACACTCTCTACACGTCAGGGAGGTAATGGATATGTCGAAGGTGTCTACTACAATGCTTACGGCTACTTCTTCTCGGCTGAGAAGGCATTTAACAACAAGCATCGTCTTTCGGCAACTATCATGGCAGCACCAACACAGCGTGGTGCTCAGCAGGCATCGACACAGGAGGCATACGATCTCTTTGGCGACAACTACTACAACCCTAACGTAGGTTATCAGAATGGTAAGTTGCGCAACTCTCGTGTTCGTACTATGCACGAGCCTATCGCTATGCTTAACTACAACTGGCAGATCTCGGAGAATACATCGCTCTCGGCAGCCACATCACTACGCTTTGGTAAGAACGGCTACTCGGCCCTCACATGGTACAAGGGCGAGGATCCACGTCCTGACTACTATCGTCAGCTTCCATCGTACTATGGCGACCGTCTTGAGCGACGTATGATTCTTAATAAGTTTGCCGAGAGCAACGACCTCACACTTCCATTTACCGATACCGACCTCGAGACCGACAGAATGAAGTATCAGGAGTTTATCGAGAACTGGAATCCATATATCGACTTTGACGGTATCATCCGTGACAATAAGAATGGTGATATCGATGGCCGCTATGGCGATGGTCACCGTGCAGCAGCAATGATCGAGGAGCGTCACACAGATCAGCTCGACTACAACTTCGCAGCGCAGATCAACCATGTATTCCGTGGTGGCTCAAAGCTCACTGCGGGTATCCGTGCACGTGTAAACCGCACAGAGTACTATACAACAGTTAAGGATCTGCTTGGTGGTGACTACTGGCTCGACGTAGACAAGTTTGCTGAGCGTGATTTCGGTGCTAACGAGCTTGCCTACCAGAACAATATGGCATACTACCGTGAGCATGGTCAGGCACAGGCTGTCAAGGAGGGCGACAAGTACAACTACGACTACTACGCTCACGTACGTCAGGGCCAGGTATGGGCGCAGTACGAGGTTAAGGCTGGAGGTTTCACTGCCGACCTTGGTGCAGAGCTTGGTGCATCGAGCATGTGGCGTGAGGGTCTTTGGGAGAAGGGTCTGTTCCTCAATGAGAATGCAAACGGCAACCGCAACCTCACATCGCTTGGCGACTCATACAAATTTAACACAATCACCTACAAGGCTAAGGCTAACCTAAGCTATCAGTTCTCAGGTGCTCATGCTATCGAGCTCAACGCAGCAGCTATCCAGGATGCTCCAACATTCAACAATGCTTTTGTGTCGGCTCGTACTCGTAACCAGCTCACTCCAGGTATTAAGGCTGAGAAGATGTATGGTTTCGACGTAACATACAAGCTCAACCTCCCATGGGTACGTGCTCGCTTGTCGGCATACTACACACAGATGCTCGACCAGTCAAAGGTTATCTCGTTCTACGATGATACTCATGGCTCGTTCACAAACTTTGCGATGTCGGGTATCGACAAGCGTTACATGGGTCTTGAGTTGGGCTTGAGCGTACCTATTGCATGGGGCTTGTCATTACAGAGTGCAATAAGCCTTGGCGACTATGTCTACACCTCGAACCCAGAGTTCACACAGATGATCGACAACTCGGCTACCGATATTGTTCATAGCATCGTGAAGTGGGAGGGTATGAAGGTTGAGAGCACACCACAGACAGCTATCAACGTAGGTCTTAACTTCCGTGGTCCTAACAACTGGTTTGCATCACTTGATTTCAACTACTACGACCGCTTGTACCTCTCGATGAACCCAATGTATCGTACACAGTACCTCGAGAACGAGCTTAAGCGCATCTACGACTTCAACAACCTTGAGACAGGTCGTCAGAAGGCCGAGGTTATCCGTGTTATCGACGATATTCGTGCTCAGGAGGAGATGGGCCGTGCCTACACTTTGAGCGCAAGCATTGGTAAAAACTGGCGAATCGCTTATAAGTACACCCTCGGTTTCAGCCTTCAGGTGAACAACATCTTGAACAACCAGACTATCCGCACAGGTGGTTACGAGCAGATGCGACTCAACAAGCTCTCTGATCCAATCATCTTCCCAAATACAGAGAATGAGTTGACTATTGTCAAGAAGCCTACGACATACTCTCGATTCAACTCGAAGTATTTCTATATGAATGGTATCAACTACTATCTCAACGTATACTTCCGTTTCTAACAGCTAAAAAAGATGAATACTATGAAAATTACAAAGATTTTTACGATTTTCGCCGCTGCACTTTTGGCGGTTGGCTGTTACGAGAAGTTCGAGGATGTCGAGGTATATCCACTCATGACAGACTCAGCCTTCGAGGCTAAGTTCCCAGATGCTAAGCTCATCACAATCTGGGAGCTGAAGAGTGCCTTTGGCGAGATTAGCGGCACAGGTACTAACGAGAACTGGCAGAATACACGCTCAAAGCTTATCGGCGAGGATATCTTCGCTGACCAGGATGTCTATATCAAGGGTAAGGTCATCTCGAACGACGAGGAGGGTAATATCTATAAGTCGCTCCATATTCAGGACCATACAGCGGGTATTGAGCTTAAGCTCAACAACAACGTGGGCCTTAAATACAAGTATGGCACATGGGTTTACGTTCGTCTTTCGGGTCTTTACTTGGGCAACTACCGCATGATGCTTTCGTTGGGTGGTGCACCCTCTGAGTCTTATAACAAGGCCGAGGAGCACAAGTTCTACGCTAACTCTAACCTCGAGCTCCAGGAGATTATCGACCGCCATGTATTTGCCGGCGAGAAAGCTGAGCTTGTAGTAGGTAGCTACGAGGATTGGAAGCAGGATCCACACTCTGTCGACATTATCACTGTTACTCCTGAGAACTACGAGGAGGTATTCCCTAACAGCAAGGAGCGAGAGAAGATGTTTGGCCGCTTGATGCGTTTCGAGGGTCTTGAGTGTCACTATGCAGGTGTTCCAAATCAGGATGGCGTGACCAATCCAGCCCTTAAGAGTGGCTCGTTTGAGAATATCTATCCAAGCTGGTTGTACTCCGATCCACGTCCAACAGTATCTAAGGGTTGGTATCAGTGGGCTTTCAAGGAGGAGATCACTGGCCGCAGTCTCTACGGCTCTGTATGCTTTACCTACAATCCCGATGCAACCATCTGCTCAGCAAACGGCGTATATGCTCTTCGCACAAGTGGCTACTCACGCTTTGCTCGTCGCAACGTGTGCAAGGATGGCGAGAAGGTAGACATCACAGCGATCTATGGCATCTACTCTAAGCAGTCTACATACAAGGGTAATGCCGACGACTATGCATCGTACCAGCTCACTATTAGCTCATATTCGGATATGGAGTTCCACAATGGCGAGGCTGCACTGCTTAGCGATGAGCAGGTAAAGGCACTCACTACCGAGGATATGAAGACAGTGCCTTGGATTGACGAGGAGGGTGAGAGCGAGTACTTCTAATCTCACTTAACGATTAACTTAGAGCGATCAACATTCGAGTTGTTCGCTCTATTTTTATTCCCACTAATATTTTTCTATACGCCAAATATTTGCTACATTTGTAAAAAATATACTAATATGAGATCAAGACTATTCGCAGCCATTGTGGCTATGCTTATATCTATTAGTGGTGCTGTAGCATCGCAACCCGTAATAGTTCCTACACCAAACAAGTATGTAGCAAAATCGGGCGAGTTCACCCTAAGTTCAACAAGCAGAGTATCTACCACAGACTCTGCTCTAAAGCCAGCGGCCAGCTACCTTGCAGACTACTTAGGCGTTTCGTTGGGTGAGGGTGGCGATATATCGCTTCGTATAGATAGCAAGCTTGGCAACGAAGAGTATCTCATTGATATATCAAGCGATAGGGTAGTTATCCTCGGTGGAGACTATGGTGGAGTATTCTCGGGCATTACCACCTTCATGCAGCTGCTCCCTGCATCGGTATATAGCGACTTGCAGCTACCTCAGACCATTGCCTGCTCAGAGATCTCGGACTCTCCACGATTTGAGTACCGAGGCTTTATGCTCGACGTCTGCCGCACATGGATAAGCAAGGAGGCGATAATGGAGTTTATCGACCTGCTGGCATATCACAAGATAAACAAGCTGCGCCTTCATCTTACCGACGACGAGGCATGGCGCATAGAGATAAAGTCGCATCCCGAATTGGCGCAAGTAGGAGGTTTTCGTGGTTGTGATAGTCCTGTATGGCCTCGCTATGGTAAGTGGAACGAGAAGTGGGGTGGCTACTACACCCAAAGCGATATGCGAGAGATTATAGAGTACGCCAAGGTGCGCAATATCGAGGTTATACCCGAGATTGACCTCCCTGGCCATAGCCTAGCAATGGCATCTATCCATCCCGAGATATTATGCAACTACACACCCAACCTACAGTCATCATTTGGCTACGACACACGCTCGGCATTCTGCGCATCGAAGGAGAGCAACTATGCTCTAATACGAGATATACTCACGGAGATATGCCAGCTATTTGACACAAAGTATATACATATAGGTGGCGACGAGGTTGAGACATCGCAGTGGAGTAGCTGTCCTGACTGCAAGGCGCTCATGGCACGCAAGGGCTACACCTCGCCACAGCAGCTCCAGGCATACTTTATGACAAGAGTGACCTCGATGCTGACCGAGCAGGGCAAGTATGCTGGCGTATGGAATGAGGCGATAGATGGCGGACAACTCAGCAAGAACACCGTAGTCTATGGCTGGGAGAGTGTCAAGGAGTGTCGTGAGGCAGCTGCCAAGGGATACAAAACCGTAGTCATGCCAGGCCAATATTTCTACTTCGACATGAAGCAGTCAAAGAATGAACCAGGCCACGACTGGGCAGCGATATTCGACTGGAAGAAGGTATATGGCGTAACACCCCAGGCATTAGGCTTCACCGACGAGGAGCAGCGCAATATCTGGGGCTACGAGGCGTCGTTCTTCAGCGAGGCCTACGCATCACGCAACCCCGAGACGGCAGACTACCTTCACTACCAGACCTTCCCACGCATTGTGGCACTCGCCGAGATTGCCTGGAATAGCAGCGATAGCCGTAACGAGTCGGAGTTCTACGCCAAGATGGTCGAGCACTACGCACGTCTTGACGCCATGGGCGTTGCCTATCGACTCATGCCCCCAACGGTAGCATACTCCGAGGGCAAGCTCTCGGCAAAGTGCAATGACGGCTCAAATATATATGTTATAGATGAGCTCTCGGGCAAGGAGTATCGCTATACCGCACCAATTACTACAAATAAGCCTGCCGCCTATGGATTTATTTCACGTCGCGGCAAAGCTAAGTCGCCCGAGGCAGGCCACCAGAGCCATTTCAAGACACTCACGCCTCAGTTTACAATCACATCGTCAATGCCCGAGCATGCCACAATGACATTTGCCAAAGCACAGAGCTACGGACGCATAGCACGCACATCACGCAGCTGCAAGGAGGGCGACTGGGTGCAGTTTACCTTTGCAACGCCCGTAGAGTGTCGACGCATGCAGGTGGCAACAGGCAACTTCCAGCTTCCTCGCTTCATATTCGAGGATGGTTATGCTGAGATTAGCTACGACGGCGTGGAGTTCTTCTATGCAGGCAAAATAGGCAACGGAATGTTCGTAATCCACCGCCCACTCCATCCTATCAAGGCGATACGTCTTGTCTGCACCTCACAGGGCAACGGCGCAAAATTCGTCTCAATCCAACCACCCACCATCTGGCCCAAGTTTTAGACTCCACAACCGGCATAGGATAAATATTAAGGGCCAGTGCATGAAGATTGCATTGGCCCTTGGTGGTTTTAAGAATATATTCTTTATCGGTGATTACTTCTGGCGGAAGTAGATCTGGATAGGTACACCCGAGAAGTCCCACTGCTCACGGAGTTTGTTCTCGAGGAAACGACGATAAGACTCCTTAATGTACTGTGGCAAGTTTACGAAGAATGCAAACTGTGGAGTAGGCGTTGGGAGCTGAGTTACATACTTGATCTTAATGTACTTACCCTTAGTTGCAGCAGGAGGGTAGTTCTCGATAAGTGGCAAGAAGAACTCGTTGAGCTCTGATGTCGAGATGCGGCGCTTACGTGACTCGTAAACACGGATTGCTGCCTGCAATACATCGAGGATGCGCTGCTTGTTGATAACCGAAGTAAAGATAATAGGAATATCGCTAAATGGAGCGAGCTTCTTCTCGAGGAATTCACGCCATACCTTCATCGTATTGCTATCCTTCTCAACAAGGTCCCACTTGTTTACAACGATAACACAACCCTTGCGGTTGCGTACAATGAGGTTGTGGATGTTGAGATCCTGCGACTCGATACCCTGCTCAGCATCGAGCATAAGAACGCAGACATCGGCATTCTCGATAGCACGTATTGAGCGCATAACAGAGTAGAACTCGAGATCCTCGGTAACCTTACCCTTCTTACGCATACCGGCAGTATCTACCAAGTAGAAATCCATGCCGTACATATTATAACGTGTATGGATAGAGTCGCGTGTTGTACCCGCAACGTTGGTTACGATGTTACGCTCCTTGCCAAGCAATGCGTTGGTCATAGATGACTTACCCACGTTTGGACGACCTACAATAGTGATACGTGGAAGCGATGCGTCGTACTCGGCAGTAGTATCCTCAGGAAGGTTAGCAAGGATAGCATCCATCATATCGCCTGTACCGCTACCCGACATTGAGCTGATGCAGAATGGCTCGCCAAGGCCGAGTGAGTGGAATTCGTGAGAGTAGTAGATGAGGTCGTAGGTATCCACCTTGTTACATACGAGCATAACCTTCTTGCCTGAGCGGCGAAGGATGTCGGCCATCATCATATCAAGGTCAGTAATACCTGTGCGCACCTCTACGAGGAAGAGTATGAGGTCAGCCTCATCGATAGCGAGCATCACCTGGCGGCGAATCTCATCCTCGAAGATATCCTCTGAGTTAACGGTGTAACCACCTGTGTCGATTACTGAAAACTCCTTACCATTCCAGTCGGTTTTGCCATAGTGGCGATCACGTGTTGTGCCGGCTGTTTCGTCGACGATAGCCTGACGCTGACCCACCAAGCGGTTGAAAAGTGTTGACTTGCCCACGTTGGGACGGCCTACGATTGCAACAAGACTCATAGTGTATTTTGTTTTTATTATTATCCAATGCAAATAGATATCTCTATCCTAATCTACATATTACGGCACAAAGATAAGTCAAATCATCGAATTTTGAAAACTTTACAAAATATTTAGCAGATATTTTGGTTTGTTTTAATAAAAATCGTATCTTTGGATGATATTCTGATATTTGTTTTTTGGATGATTGATAGAAAAAAGAGTGTAAAGGGGCTATTGAGATGGTTTGTGGTGGTTGTAGCTACACTCACCACACTATTCACAGCATCGGCTCAGAGCGAGCTACGCAACGTGGGAGTAGATGATAAACCACGCATACGTACGGAGTGGGGTATTGGCGTAAATGGCACATATAGCATACTTGATCACACCTCGATTGGCGTTGATCTCAAGCCACGATATAACCTCGGTGGTCACCTGCACATGGGGCTGCTGTTTAACAACAACCTGGCTCTCGAGACTGAGATCTACTATCAGGGTGGCTCTGTTGTTGCGGAGGCTGAGAAGATAGGGCTCTCACGCAAGATCAAGACAAGAACGGTTGATATACCTGTGAAGTTGTCGGTGCGCATGCTCAACAATATTATTCAGCTCGATGGCGGTATGCTTTTTACTGTGATGAGCAATGCTGAGTATAGCTACGACTCGGAGTCAATGTTCTTTGGCCCGCTATATCCAACCTTTAACATCACCTTTGGTGCTGGCATACGTATTGCTCGTCACTTCTTGCTCGAGGCGCATTATGTATATCCCTTGGCCGAGAACGACAACCAATTCCAGAGCGAGGTGTTCAAGACCCGTGCGTCACGTGTAACGGCTGGCCTCACACTGCTTTTTTAACGAACTACTATGAGCGAAGAGATAATTAAAGAGATACTTGTCGAGGGTGTTGATGCCCGAGAGTTATATGGAGCTCAGGATGCATATCTTGAGCAGATGCGCGAACTTAGCCCCAAGATTAAGATTGTGGCTCGTGGCGACAAAATCAAGGCTCTGGGTGCTAAGAGCGATGTTGCGGCCTTTGAGCGACGCATGAACGCCCTTGTTGCCTACTACGTGAAGTATGGACATATATCATCCGAGGTGGTGTCGCAAGCATTCTCATCAAGTCTTGAGGAGCTATCGGCCGAGCCACCTGCAGTAGATAAGGATGCTATCGTGTATGGTAACAATGGTGCTATCATCCGTGCTCGCACTGTCAACCAGCAGCGTCTTGTGAAACTTGCCGAGCGCAACGACCTACTCTTTGCTGTGGGTCCTGCGGGTTCGGGTAAGACATATACGGCTATTGCACTTGCTGTGCGTGCACTCAAGGAGCGTGAGGTGCGTAGAATAATCCTGACTCGTCCGGCTGTCGAGGCGGGTGAGAAGCTCGGTTTCTTGCCTGGCGACATGAAGGAGAAGCTCGACCCATATTTGCAGCCTTTGTATGATGCTCTCAACGATATGATTCCTGCTGCTAAGTTGCAGAAGTATATCGAGGAGGGTACAGTTCAGATTGCACCTCTGGCATATATGCGTGGTCGCACACTCGACAATGCCTTTGTGATCTTGGACGAGGCGCAGAACACCACACTCTCGCAGATAAAGATGTTCCTCACACGTATGGGTCGCAATGCTAAGTTTATCGTCACTGGCGATGTTACGCAGATTGACCTTCCACGTCGTTCGGATAGCGGTCTTACACGTGCCATGGAGACACTCAAGTCAATAGACGGCATAGGTATTGTGGAGTTCGACAAGCGAGATATTGTGCGTCACCAGCTGGTTAAGTATATTGTCGAGGCATTCGACAAGCGTGAGGAGCTGGAGAATAGCCTGAAAAAGAGCGAAAAGAGAGAGTAAACTAATCAACTAATAATTATACTAATATGGACAAGAATTTGAAAGGTTTGAAGCCAGCGTTGGTGTGGAAGCACTTCGCTGAGATTTGTAACATTCCTCACCCTTCACACGAGGAGGATGCTATCCGTGCCTACATCGTTAAGTGGGCTGAGGAGCTTGGCCTTGAGCACAAGGTAGACGAGGCACAGAACGTATATGTTTATAAGCCAGCAACTCCAGGTATGGAGGACCGTAAGGGTATCATCTTGCAGGCTCACACCGACATGGTGCCACAGAAGAACAACGACAAGGAGTTTAACTTCTCGACAGATCCTATCGAGGCATATATCGATGGCGAGTGGGTGACTGCTAACGGCACTACTCTCGGTGCTGATAACGGTATCGGTTTGGCTGCTGCTATGGCTGCTATGGAGGATGCTGACCTTGTACATGGCCCATTGGAGTGCTTGTTCACTGCAACTGAGGAGACAGGTATGGATGGTGCTTTCGGCCTTAAGGGTGGTATGCTCAAGGGCGACATCTTGCTCAACCTCGACTCTGAGACTGAGGGTGAGTTGTACGTAGGCTGTGCTGGTGGTATGGATGTTAACGTTACATTCAAGTACCGTGAGCAGGCTTTGGAGGGTAAGTTCGCTGCCTACAAGGTCACTGTAAAGGGCCTTAAGGGTGGTCACTCAGGTATCCAGATTGGTACTCAGCGTGCTAATGCTAACAAGGTTCTCTTCCGTTTGTTGCGCCAGGAGACCGAGTCTTACGGCTTGGAGCTTGCAGCAGTAGAGGGTGGTAACATGCGTAATGCTATCCCACGTGAGGCATGGGCAGTTGTTGTAGTACGTGAGGCTGAGAAGGCTATCTTCGAGGCTAATGTTAAGTCATACGAGAAGGTTATCATCAAGGAGTTCGAGGGTATCGAGGACTCTATCGAGATCTTTGCTGAGGAGGTTGAGTGCCCAAAGAGTATCATCCCACACCTCGAGTCACACTCTTTGATTCGTGCCGTATGTGGCTGTCCTAACGGCGTTCAGCGCATGTCTATCGCTATGGAGAACCTTGTGCAGACATCATCTAACCTCGCTATCGTGGTATCTAACGGCTCAACTATCGAGGTTAAGTGCTTGTTGCGCTCATCAGTAGATACTGAGAAGGGTGAGTTGGCAGGTGCTATCTCATCTGTATTTGAGCTTGCAGGTGCTGATGTTGAGCTCTCTGGCTCATATAGCGGTTGGAACCCTAACATGAAGTCACCAATCTTGCACACAATGCTCGAGTCATACGAGAAGCTCTACGGCAAGCGCCCATCTGTGACTGCTATCCACGCAGGTTTGGAGTGCGGTATCATTGGTGCGAAGTATCCAGGCATGGATATGATCTCGTTCGGTCCTACCATCTGCTACCCACACTCTCCAGATGAGAAGGTGGAGATTGCATCTGTTGAGAAGTTCTACGACTTCTTGCTCAACACATTGCGCAACGCACCTTTGAAGTAATTGATTGATTGCACGCCAAGAGTATGAGACAGCAGGTTATTGATAGACCTACGGTCGAGGCTGGCGTTAAGTGGTTTGTCGTCGTCAACCCCATATCTGGCTCAGGTAAGGGGTTGGACGACTTTCCTCTTATATCCAAGCTGCTACGTGACAACGGCATAAGCTGTGAGGCGGTATTTACCGAGCACAAGTGCCACGCCACGGAGCTCACCGTGTCGGCCATTAACTCGGGTTATCGACATATCATTGTTGTGGGTGGCGACGGCACACTGCACGAGGTTGTGAATGGACTCTTCATACAGAAGAGCGTGGAGCCCAGCGATGTGACAATAGCCGTAATTGCCGTGGGTACGGGTAATGACTGGATACGCATGTTCGGCATCCCGACACACTACTCCGAGGCTATACGTGCAATCAAAGAGGGATATACCTTCCTTCAGGATGTTGCGGCGGTGGAGTACGAGGAGTCACGCTTCCGTCAGGTGCGCTACACGGCAAATGTGGCGGGTGTAGGTTTCGACGCTGCGGTCATTCAACGCCTTCAGCACATGCGTGCCAAGGGGTGCAAGGGTAAGAGCACGTATCTCAGAGCGCTGGCCTATACCTTCTTTAGGTACAAGCCTACGGGCGTAAAGGTGTGGGTCGACGATAGACTTATATACAATAACCTTATGCTCAGCATGGCCATAGGCGTGGGTAAGTATAATGGCGGTGGTATTCAGCAGCTCCCCGAGGCTGTTGCCGACGATGGTCTGCTCGACATCACCATCATCCGCCCTCTGCACTGGTGGAACATCATCTTCCGTCTCAAGCGACTATTCAATGGTAGTATCTACACCATAGGACACGTGCTACACGCCAAGGGTCGCAACATACATATCGAATCATCGCCCGAGATACAACTCGAGGTTGATGGAGAGCTCTATGGTTTTAGCCCTATCAACGTGCGCAACGTGCACCGTGATGTGCGTGTAATAGTCAATCGCTCGTTCCTGGGTAAGCTCATGAAGTAGAGAGCTCACAGCAGGTGATAAAAATAATAGGTAATGATGCAGCATACAGGCTTCGTATCATTACCTATTATTATATGTTTGCGTAGTTTGTTAGATCGCTATGTCGGCAACCGAGGCATTGACGTAGGTGATGAGCTCGGTGGGATTAATGGCAATTTGGAGGCCTCGTACACCTGCACTTATATATATACATTCGTGGAGCGTTGCCGTGGTGTGGAAGTATGTGGGCAGTGGCTTCTTCATGCCTATGGGCGAGCATCCACCACGAATATAACCTGTCGAGGGGAGTAGCTCCTTCATGGGTAGCATCTCGCACTTCTTGTTTCCCGACACACGTGCAGCAGCCTTGAGATCTACCTCCATGTCACCTGGGATGACGCAGACAAACAAGCCTGTACGGTCGCCACGCAACACAAGGGTTTTGAATACCGTGGCTATATCCTCGCCAAGCTCCTGGGCGACGTGTGTTGCAGCGAGATTATCCTCGTCGACGGTGTATGGCACCAGCTCGTAGGCTATCTTGGCCCTGTCGAGCAGACGTACGGCATTGGTCTTTTCAATCTTTTTCGCCATCATTGAATCACTAAATTGTGTGCTAAGATGTAAAAAAAATAGCTATCTTTGCACCATGAGTTACGCATTAATTACAGGTGCCTCGTCGGGCATTGGTCGCCACTATGCAGCCCAGATGGCTGGTCGTGGCTACGATATTATAGCTGTGAGCAATCAGCCTGTGGAGCTTGAGTCTACGGCCCAGGAGCTTAGGTCAGCATACGGCGTCAGGGTACATTGCATAGATATCGACCTGGCTACCAGCGATGCTGCGCTCACCATATTCAACCGCTGTAATAGCGAGGGCTGGAGGGTGGATGTGCTGATATGCAATGCTGGAATGTTGCTATTCTCAACACTCGTGAACACCGACCCGCAGCGCCTTGCTACGATCATCAACCTACACTGCACCACAACAACGCTCCTTTGCCGATACTTTGCCGATAGTATGAAGCAGCAGGGTGGTGGCAAGATACTCATCATGAGCTCATCGACAGCGTGGCTCCCATATCCCACAATATCGCACTACGCAGCAACCAAGGCCTATCTCAAGAGCTTTGGCTCGTCGCTATGGTACGAGCTGCATCGCTCGGGTGTGAGCGTTACGGTGGTATTCCCAGGTGCTGTCGACACTCCTCTCTACAAGCTTAGCGACAAGCTGCGTCGTAGGTTTGTGCAGCTGGGTGTGATGATGCGCCCCGAGGCTATTGCCAAGCGTGGCGTAAGGGCAATGATGCGTGGTCGTAGACGTGTGACACCAGGACTCTTTACAAAGTTTGTGGTCGTTGTCTGCGCACTGCTCCCTGCACGAGTGCTCGATATCTTCTTGCTCCTTCCGCCCATCAAGCGTCTACTTCAGCGTATCTAACAGCTCACGGAGTCGCTCAACGCTGATATCTCTAAAGTCGTCGATGATCATGTCGGCCTCGGTGTTCTCGAGAAACTCTCTGGGGAATGTCGTTGCCAGAGCCACCACGACCATACCTGCACGCTTACCAGCCTCAATGCCTGCCTCGGCATCCTCGAACACGATGCACTCGCTGGGCTTGAGGTTGAGTTTTGCTGCTGCCGTGAGGTATATCTCAGGGTCGGGCTTGCACTTTGTGACCTGGTCGCCCGCAACAATAGCGTCAAAGTAGCGACGTATATCGCACCTGTCGAGCACGAAGTCTACGTTGGCCAAGAACCCCGACGAGCCTACGGCCGAGCGAAGACCCTCACGCTCACTCTCGGCAAGAAACTCGAGCAGACCCTCCTGGGGCTTGATCTTGGGTGCATATATCTCACGATAGATAGCCTCCTTCTGGTTGCCAAGCTCACGAATACCCACACGCTCAACAATCTCTCGGGGCATGAGGTCGCCCATGATATCATCGTTGCCACGGCCAAAGTGGCGGTTGAGCTCGTCGAAGGTGCGGTTGACACCATAGCGACGGAAGAACTCGGCAAAGGCCTCGCGATGAACATCGAGGTTGTTGACCAAGACGCCATCCATATCGAAAAGTAGTCCCTTAAGCATATTTCTCTATTATCGTTTGTTTTGCTACGCAAAGATACCCTTTTTCGCTGAATAAAAGTGCAATGTTGTTTAGATTTGGGCTAATTGTTTGGTCTATTCACGCAAAATTGTTAATTTTGTAGACTATGAAACTGATGAAGATATTCAAATCTATTGGACTTGGAGAGAATGTAATCTACGCACTCGTGTGGACTACAATCTATCTTATCCCATTCATGAACGCCCACCTCATGTCAGAGGACGTTGTAGATTTCGGCAAAGTGGTGATCTCGTGGGCTAAGATATCGCCCTATTTCATTATCTTCCTCGTGCACAACTACCTCATTGCGCCACTGCTTATGAAGCATAGGTATGGGTGGTATATCGTGTTGTTGCTATTGCTCGTAGCCGTCGTATTTGGGTTTATCGAGATTGTCGACTTTAGATATTGGCAGAGCAACATTCACCTGCGTGACAAGGCCTCGCTCACGGAGCTTGCCTGGTACTGGAACATGCTCTTTGGCATACTCATGTCGGGTGCCAACTCTATGATTAAGCTCTACTACCGAGCCATAGTCACCGAGCAGCGAATGACCATGCTCGAGAGGCAGAACATCGAGACGCAGATGCAATATCTGAAGTATCAGATCAACCCGCACTTTCTCATGAACACGCTCAACAATATCCATGCGCTCATAGATTTCGACAGGGATATGGCTCGCAATAGTGTCATGGTGCTCTCACGCATGATGCGTCATGTGTTGTACGACTCGGGCGAGAAGGATACCACGCTCGACAAGGAGGTGGAGTTCCTGGGCAACTATATCGAGTTGATGCGTATTCGCTATATCGACGATGTGGAGATAACGTTCAACCACCCCGACATGAACCTCTGTCGCAAGATATCGCTCCCTCCGCTGCTGCTTATCGTGCTTGTGGAAAATGCCTTTAAGCATGGTATCAGCTACAACAAGGAGTCGTTCATCAAGATAAACCTATATGTCGATAGCGACGAGCTCACGTGTGTTGTGGCCAACAGCCGCCACTTCTCGCAGAGCAGTGAGCGTAGTGGCATAGGACTTAACAACATCACCAAGCGTCTTGACCTGTTGTTTGGCAACCGCTATATGCTCGAAATTGACGATAGCGACCAGCAGAGATATATTGTTAAACTTGTAATCCCAGTAACGTATTAGTATATGGTTAGATGTATTGCAATCGACGATGAGCCTTTGGCACTTCGCCAGATTAAGAACTACATAGAGCGCACCGAGCACATGGAGCTTGTTGCTACGTGTCGCAGTGCTCGCGAGGCGCAGGAGGTGCTCGAGCGTGAGCAGGTGGAGCTCATATTTGTCGATATCAACATGCCCGACATGAATGGCCTTGACTTTGTACGCTCGCTGACCTCGGCCTACTACATTGTCTTCACTACGGCCCACTCGGAGTTTGCCCTCGAGGGCTTCAAGCTCAACGCCCTGGACTATCTCATGAAGCCATTTAGCTACGACGAGTTTATGAAGGCCTCGCAGAAGGTTATCTCGCTCGTGGACCTTGTGGAGCGTTGCCGAGCTGCCGAGAGCGCCGTGGCTCAGAACGAGGCGGAGAGTGCTGACTCAGACTATATCTCCGTGAAGGCAGACTACAAGACCCAGCTGGTGAAGCTTGCCGACATCGTCTATCTCGAGAGTGCTGGCGAGTATGTCCGTCTACATATCGAGGGAAGCGCCACTATCACCACACTCTTCAGGCTCAAGAATATGGAGACCACGCTGCCCTCAAACCTCTTTCTGCGTGTGCATCGCTCCTATATCGTCAACATCAAACGTATATCGAGCTACACCAAGGGTCGTATATTCCTCGACAACGGCGAGTATATCCCCCTTGGCGAGAACTACAAGGATCGCTTCTTCGAGCACTTCAAAGCCTAAGGGCACGATACATGAGTACCAGGATAGTGTAGGTCCTGGTACTTATTATATATATAGGTGTGCTGAAGCTCGGGTTTTTCTTTTTTCTTTTTTTTCGAAAACCCCATGTTTCGAAAAAAAGAAAAAAAGTAAGTATCAGAGAGAGTAGGTAGGTCGGGGTGGGATTTTATCAATAATATATATCACTGATATGTTACTATGTGTTACTATGAGTTAGAATGGGTTTCTATATTAACCCATCAAAACTCATAGATACTCATTATCTCCCACTGAGGTTTTCGCTTTTTTCTTTTTTTCGAAACATGGGGTTTTCGAAAAAAAAGAAAAAAAGAAAAGGCGAGAACCTGAGTCCTCGCCCTTGCTTATCTTGTCGGTAGCGACTATCTACGACGCATGCCACCACGCTGCATCTGCTGCATACGCTGCTGGAGTCCGCCACCAGCAACAGTGCGCATCATCTTGCGTGTATCCTCGAACTGCTTGAGGAGTCGGTTGACGTCGGCAATGTTGGTACCCGAACCCTTAGCAATACGCTCACGACGACGTGCGTTGATAATCTCGGGGTTCTCCCTCTCTGCAGGGGTCATCGAGTCGATAATAGCCTCGGTCTGCTTGAATGCATCGTCTGGAATATCTGCATTCTTGAGCATCTTACCCATGCCAGGGATCATCGAAGCGAGATCCTTGAGGTTACCCATCTTCTTGATCTGGTTGATCTGCTCACGGAAGTCGTTGAAGTTAAACTGGTTCTTGATGAGCTTCTTCTTGAGCTTGCGTGCCTGCTCCTCGTCGAACTGCTCCTGCGCACGCTCCACCAACGACACCACATCGCCCATGCCGAGGATACGGTCGGCCATACGCTCTGGGTGGAACACCTGCAAGGCATCCATCTTCTCGCCCGAAGAGATAAACTTCAGCGGCTTATCCACAACCGAGCGGATAGAGATAGCAGCACCACCACGTGTGTCACCATCGAGCTTGGTGAGTACCACGCCATCGAAGTCGAGGCGGTCGTTGAACTCCTTAGCGGTGTTAACGGCATCCTGACCCGTCATCGAGTCGACAACGAAGAGTGTCTCTGATGGGTTAACCGCAGCCTTGATAGCCGTAATCTCCTGCATCATAGCCTCGTCGACAGCCAGACGACCCGCAGTATCGACAATCACGGTGTTAAACGACTTCTGGCGAGCATACTTAATAGCGTTCTGGGCAATGAGCACTGGGTTGTTGTTACCCTCCTCGGTATATACCTCCACGCCTACGGTCTGGCCCAATATCTTGAGCTGGTCGATAGCCGCAGGACGATATACATCACCCGCAACAAGAAGCACCTGGCGACCCTTCTTGCTCTTGATGTGAGCAGCGAGCTTACCCGAGAATGTTGTCTTACCCGAACCCTGAAGACCAGCAATGAGGATTACGGCAGGGTTACCCTCGAGCTTAATGTCGGTAGCTGTGCCACCCATGAGTGCAGCGAGCTCGTCGCGCACAATCTTGGTCATCATCTGACCAGGCTTCACTGAGCGCAACACATCCTGACCCATAGCCTTCTGCTTCACCTCGTCGGTAAAGTTCTTAGCAACCTTATAGTTAACATCGGCGTCGATAAGCGCACGACGAATCTCCTTGAGGGTCTCGGCAACGTTGATCTCGGTGATACGGCCCTCGCCCTTAAGAAGCTTAAACGAGCGTTCAAGTTTCTCCGTTAGATTTTCAAACATAGTTATATATCTCTTTATTTATTATCGTCTAATTGCGTGCAAAGATATGAAATATATCCGAATATTCCTACTCCGATACTACTCATTGGCTGTTTCGGGGCGTATGCTCTGGTACCAATTAGTCTCTCGCATGTTGTAGTAGAACTTCGACTCCGTGGGCGTCGATGTGGTGATACCCGAGTAGACGTCGAGGTCGATAGGGTATGTGCCGTAGGTGCCATAAGCCGAGTAGAACGTGTCGAGCGAGAACTTAGCAACGACAGCCTTGTTCAGCTGAGCGTTAAATCTCTCGAGCTTGGTGCTGTCGTCATCGAACAGGTTGCCCCACTGGCCAAAGTCGAAGAAGTAGTGGGTAGACTGACCCTCGTATGCCTGCAGTGTCTTGCGGTCATAGTACTTCTTCCAGTCGACAAGCTCACGTGTTACGTCGGCAAGGGCCTCAAGCTCGTGGCAATCTACGACGGCGATAGAGCCACAACGTGACGAGCCTACATACTCATCACGGTAGAATTTGTAGTAGCTCTCGGCAGCCTTAACGTAGTCGGTCGAGTTACCATTGTCGGCAAAGAGGTAGGGTAGTGTTCGCTCGTAGGGAAATCCTCGGCCCATGATCTCGCATGGCGAGGCGATGATGTAGTTTGCCGAGTTACGCAGGTCGTAGAGTGTCTCGACGTTCGACATGAAGCAGGCGTCAAATAAGATGTAGTCGAGCTCCACACTCGAGAGTTCTATGGCCTTTGCAATATCCTCGATGTCGAGCAGCACGTTCTTCTCACCATAGGCACGTGTTATCTCCGCACCTGGCTGAGGTGTCCACTCGCTATATGTGGTGCTGAACGTTGAGATAGCTCCCGTGTCATCCAGAGCACTGCGCTGTATCCATGCCTGACCATGACCCGCCATGACAATGCCGTAGCGCTCGGCTGGTGCATCCTTAGCCATGAGGTCGATAAATCCTGCCACGTCCTCGGGTGTTACAAGTGTCTGCGATAGCACGATGTCGCTCACAACACGTCGCTCAGCAAACTCTCCTGTTGCAGCGTCGTAGCATAGCTCACTGATGTATGCCTTGGTCTTGCCAGTCTGGCGGAAGAGAAGTACTCTATTATTGTCGCCCAGCAGACCCGTCTTAATGGCCTTGGTAGCATCGTCGACGTTGGTTTTGAAGTATCTCTCGAGGCTTGTTCCCATGAACATGAACATCAGCGTGTGGCGAGCTACGGCTGGAGGTGTGGCAAACTGCACAACTCTAATCTTAGAGTCTACATGCTCAGGTGCCGAGAGTGTGATTGTCGAGGTGCGTGATGCGCCACTATTGGGCTCGAGGGTGCATACAACCTTGCCGATGACCGATGTGTCGATAGAGGTAATCCAGCTATCGGGGCTTGTGGCAGTGACCTTGATTGTGGTTGCATCCACGTCGCTATGCAGCGTGTACTCGAACTCCACCACCTCTGCGTCATAGGGGCAGCCTACGCTCTCTGCAACGTTAATGCCGTAGACGTAGTGAGGCTCGGGCGTGCACGAACCGAGTGCGATAACCGAGAGTAGTGATATTAGTATCAGAAAAAAGTGTCTCATCACGTAGCTTAAAATGTAACTTTTCGAAAAATCGGCACAAAGATAATAAAATTATCTTCACAACAAACTCTTCACGCTACTTATATTCACGTGGCTTGAGATTGTTGAACTGCCATGTGCGGTCACGCTTTATCGTTACATCGTCGGGCTTGTTGCGATATACACGGCTGTAGTCAAAGTAAAAACCCTTGGTCTTGTCCGAGCCACGCTTCACAACTGGCACAAACTCCACGGTGCGACTGATGATCTTGCCCTCGCCATACTGATACCCCTTTGATGCGAGTAGGTCGTAGGCGTGCGAGAACATTAGCACGTGCCATGCAGAGCCCTCCTTGAGTCCTGTGCCCGTAGACTCGATAGTCGACAATATGTTGTTAAGGTGGTCGTAGTATAGCTGCTCACGGCGAGTGTCGCCAAGTGCTCCGTAGGCGTAGGCTAATATATTGAGCACCTTGGGGTTGAATGGGTCTATCTCAAGCGCCTTAACGCCACGCTCGATGATTGCCTCGAGCTGCGACACAGTAGGTTTTGAGGTGTCGACACTACTCATCAGAAGTAACATCTCGTCGAGTGCCTCGTTCTTCGAGAATGGTCTGTAATCCTCCTGATAGAGGTATCCGTAGTAGAGGTAGAAGTACTCGTCGGCAGTGAGCTTCTCTGTTCCGTTGTGATACTTTAGGAGCAGGTTTGTGTAGTAGTAGGGCGACGATGTTGAGAGTGTCTGACGAAGAATATCATCCTCATCAGGCACTCGTATCTCACCATCATTTTGTGCCATTACGCTACATGGAAGCACAAGCGCAAGGAGTAGAAGAGCTAAAAATCGTTGAATCATCTGTTATGTTATTTGGTCCTTAAACCAACGCTCGATTATCGCAAATCGTATCTCTCAACCCCCTTTTTAATCTCCTCGACAAGCGCATCGGTAGCCTTGACAAGTGGCAGACGCACCTCGGCATCGGCAAGACCCATGACCTCAGCCATAGCCTTAGCACCTACGGGGTTACCCTCCTTGAATAGTAGGTTGATAGCCTCCTCCATCTCTGCTATCTCGCTCTCTGCCTCAGCAATATTACCCTCCTGAGCCTTGTGCACCGTACGACAGAACTTCTCGGGGAATGTGTTTGCAGCAACCGAGATGACACCATCGCCACCACGCTTGACGAGCTCGACCGTGAGTCCATCATCGCCCGAGAGCACGAGGAAGTTGGCAGGACGGCCGTCGAGGATCTTCTGCATCTGCTCGATACTTCCCGAAGCCTCCTTCACGGCAACAATCTTATCCGTGGCGTGCGCAAGGCGCAGGGTAGTCTCTGCGGTCATGTTAAGGCCTGTGCGACCAGGAACATTATAGATGATCACTGGCACTGGCGAGGCCTCGGCAACAGCCATGAAGTGCTGATATATACCCTCCTGCGATGGTTTGTTGTAGTATGGCACAACGCTGAGAATAGCGACAGTATCCTCGAGGTTGAAGGTGCGTAGCTGGTCGACCAGAGCCTTCGTATCGTTACCACCCATGCCTGCCACCACGGGCACACGACCATTGGTCTGCTTGATGATAAATCTGAGTACCTTGTCACGCTCCTCGAGCGACATCGTAGCAGTCTCGGCCGTAGAGCCAAGAGCGACAATATAGTCAACGCCACCATTAATGACGTACTCTACCATGCGACCAAGTGCGTCGAAATCGACATCGTAATTCTTAAACGGTGTAATCAGGGCAACGCCCACACCCTTAATCTTATTCTGTATCATAATCCTACGGTTTAATTTCTAAAATAGTGTTCCTTGTATTGGTTTTGTATCGACAACAACTCGCTCCTCAGCCTCAGCTGCGGGCTCAGGGGTTGCGTCCGTTGCCGTGTTCTCTGCGCTCGAGATAAGGGCCATAAACTCCTGCTCGTTGAGTATCTTAATACCGAGCTTCTCGGCCTTCTGACGCTTGGCAGGGCCCATGTTATCGCCTGCAACGATGAAGTCCACGTTGGCCGACACGGCAGCGAGGTTCTTGCCACCATGCTCCTCGACCAGGGCCTTCATGTCGTCGCGCGAACGACCCTCGAACTTACCCGAGATAACGATATTCTTGCCCGAGAGCGCATTGGATGTGCAGACCTTATCCTCAATTTCAAATCTCAGCCCTGCGCTGCGCAATCTATCGAGTATGGTACGGTTGTTATCCTCGGCAAAGTATGCGATGATTGACTCGGCTATTTTAGAGCCGATCTCCTCAGCCTCGGCAAGCTCCTCGGCCGTTGCTGCGGCGATAGCATCGAGCGTGCGGAAGTGTGTGGCAAGATACTTGGCTGTGGTCTCGCCCACAAAGCGAATACCTATTGCAAAGAGCACTCGCTCAAAGGGTACGCTCTTGGAGATGCGCACACCCTCGAGGATGTTGGCTGCCGACTTCTCACCCAGGCGTGGTAGTGACGCGAGGGCTATTGGGTCGAGATTGTATATGTCGGCAATGTCGCTGAGCATGCCATTCTCCCATAATAGCTCGATTGTCTCGCCACCAAGACCCTCGATATCCATAGCCTTGCGCTTGACGAAGTGCTCTATGCGGCCGATAATTTGAGGCTTGCATCCCGATGTGTTGGGGCAGTAGTGCTTAGCCTCGCCCTCGATGCGCACGAGCTGAGAGCCACACTCAGGGCAGTGGGTGATATACTCAAACGGTGTGCTACCCGCAGGTCGCTCGGATAGCTCCACGCCAGTAATCTTGGGGATAATCTCGCCACCCTTTTCTACGTAGACCATGTCGCCCAGACGGATGTCGAGGGCTGCAATCTGGTCGGCATTGTGTATCGAGGCACGCTTGACGATAGTACCTGCAAGCTGCACGGGCTCGAGGTTGGCTACGGGTGTTATTGCGCCAGTGCGTCCTACCTGAAAGTCTACGCTTGTGAGCTTTGTGAGTGCCTTCTCAGCCTGGAATTTGTAGGCCACAGCCCAGCGTGGCGCCTTGGCCGTAGAGCCTAACGTGCGCTGGTCGGCATAGCGGTTTACCTTGATTACCACGCCGTCAGTGGCGTAGGGTAGAGCCTTGCGCTCGGTATCCCAGTGTGCGATATATGCCTCAATCTCCTCACGTGTGCGACACACCTTGGCGTGCTCCGAAACCTTAAAGCCCCAGCGTCGTGCCGCCTCAAGGCTCTCGTAGTGGGTCATAAACCTAAGGTCGTTGCCAGCAAGATTGTAGAGTGTGCAGTCCAAGCCTCGGTGCGCTACCACCTGCGATGATTGCTGCTTGAGTGTACCTGCTGCGGCATTGCGTGGGTTGGCAAGGAGTGGCTCACCAGCAGCCTCACGTTCGCTATTTAGCCTATCAAACGAGGCATAGGGCATGATAATCTCGCCACGGATTTCGAATAGTGAGGGGTAGTCCTCGCCCTGCAGGCGTAGTGGCACGGTGCGTATTGTGCGCACGTTGTTGGTGACATCATCGCCACGACGACCATCTCCACGTGTTATGGCCTGAAGCAACTCGCCATTCTCGTACGTGAGCGATATCGCTGTGCCGTCGAACTTAAGCTCGCAGACAAACTCAACCTCGCCAATCTCACGGATGATGCGGTCTATCCACTCACCAAGCTCCTCAGAGGAGTAGGTATTCTGCAACGAGAGCATGGGAAAGCGGTGCTCGGCACTTGCGAACTCCGACGTAAGGTCGCTACCCACACGTTTAGTGGGGGAGTTGGGGCTCGCCATATCGGGATATTTGTTCTCCAGCTCCTGAAGCTCACGTAGCAGAGCATCGAACTCGAAGTCGCTGATTTCGGGCGAGTTGTCGACATAGTATCGGCGAGTGTGGTACTCGAGTAGGTCAACCAACTCGGACATTCGTCTTATATCATCTTCACGGCTCATAGGCGCACAGATTCTCTTTTATTAATTTTATGTTGTAAAGGTACACAATTTGTTTGGAACTTAAGAATAAAAATCAAAAAAATAATTTTTTTTATCATCAGTGCTTGCACATTATCAAAATGTCGCTACATTTGCGGAAAATTTTGCAGAATTATGGCTACTCAGAATACGAAGAAACGACTTGTAACAAGCTATCACAACCTCAATGCAGAGCAGCAGGCTGAGATTAAGACGCTCTATCCACTTGGTTTTAACGATATTATGCAGCGTATCGACAAGCCAGATGGAACATTCTTCTATGTTATCCCTTACGAGACCGAGGATACTTACTACCTCGTGAAGATCGATGTTAAGGTCGACGACGGTCAGGAGGATGATAACGACGGATACTACGACGACGATGAGATCAAGGGTGCTGACGAGCTTGCTGATGCATCTGACGAGGCTTCGGACGACGATTTCTAAGCTAAAAGCGACACAAAGACTTATAGAGAGCAGACTTTCGGGTCTGCTTTTTTTTATCTTCGTAGCTCGTTGGTTAGACTGCGGCCCAATTTATGTATCATGAGCTCAGAGAATTAAAACCAAAAATTTATGCTACGAATTATGAAATCAGCAATTATTGCTACTGCAGCACTCTTTGGCAGTAGCTATCACTCTGTTGCCTGCACAGGAATATCGCTCAAGGCCAGCGACGGAAGCTACGTTCAGGCACGCACTATCGAGTGGGCAAAGGGACCTCTTAAGAGCGAGTATGTGATAATCCCTCGTGGCCAGAGGCTTCGCTCCTACACTCCTACTGGCGACAATGGTATGGAGTTCTCGGCACGCTATGGCGTGGTGGGTCTTGCGGTGGTGGAACGAGAGTTCATCGCCGAGGGTATCAACGAGGCGGGACTCTCGGCAGGGCTCTTCTTCTTCCCTGGCTACGGCAGCTACACGCCATACAACAGCCTGCATAATCGTACCACGATAGCCGACCTGCAGTTTGTGCAATGGATACTCACTCAGTACGCCACGATTGACGAGGTGCGTGAGGGTGTGAAGCATGTACACATCGTTGGCCTGGAGCCCTCGGCCGTGGTACACTGGCGCATAGGCGAACCTTCGGGACGTCAGGTAGTTATGGAGATTGTCGGTGGCAAGATACACTTTTATGAGAATGTCGTCGGCGTGCTGACCAACGCCCCAGGGTTTGAGTGGCATCTGGCCAATCTCAACAACTATGTTAACCTACGTCCAGGAAGCGCCGATAGTTACACTCTGGGCAGTTACCAGCTCAAGGCTAACGGTGGTAGCTCGGCCATGCATGGTCTGCCAGGCGACTTCACCCCTCCCTCACGCTTTGTGCGTGCAGCGTTCTTCGTAAATAGCGCCCCAGTGCAGAGCGACGGATTTGACACAGTGATGCAGTGCTTCCACCTGCTCAACAACTTCGATGTGCCGATAGCTATGGAGAACCCTGACGAAAGAGAGCTGCCGAGTGCTACGCAGTGGACATCAGCTATAGACCTCAGTGCTCGACGCGTCTACTACAAGACTGCATACAACAACACGGTGCGCTGCATAGACCTTGGTGCGATAGACTTTGCGAGGGTGGAATACCACTCCAAGCCTCTAGACGGGGAGCAGAAACAGCCGGTAACAATGATAAATATTGAATAAATATCGGCTAAAAGCGATATAAATAGCGAAATATTAATCAGAGATTAAAAAAATATTGTATCTTTGCATTTGTGACCGAGTAGTTGGATAGTCGGATACGAAAAAGAGCGACATAGTGCCGCCCTTGGTGTGACTCCGAAAGGATTCGAACCTTCATCGTAAGAACCGGAATCTCAAATTCTATCCATTGAACTACGGAGCCATGGTGCAAAGATACACATTTTTTTTCGCTTTCACCCATTATGCGTGAGAGAATGTCGAAATGAACGAATTAGAGTAGATAATGACTAAGAAGCGTAATAACTGGGCAAGATTGGTGGCTACGATAGAGTGGCTCAACCTTACGGCCAACTCGTTTGCCATGAAGATTGGCATGAGCCGCTGTGAGCACTTATACCAGATCAAGCGAGGTAACTTTGGTATCACACCCGACCTTGCTGACCGTATTACCAAGCATTTCCCCGAGATTAGTCGCACGTGGCTACTCACGGGAGCGGGACACATGCTCACGTCGCAGAGCACCGACGGTCACAACATTCCGTACTACGACGACGAGGTGGAGTACCTCCTGAGCCGTATCGACAACACCAAGCCTACGGGCTATGTCGACATGCCACTGATACCGAGCTGCGAGATTGTAGTCAAGTCCAACTGCAAGGCTATGGTCGATGCACGCAACTTCTCGACACACCTCTTTATCCGCAACGTAGACCCCACGGAGATCACTGCCGACAAGGAGTATGTCCTGATGCTACCAAGAGAGACCATGTGGCGCAGGGTTAAGGCCGTAAAAGGCTACAACATCACGCTCACGACCAACAACGAGGGTGTAGTGCCCGACTTGACGGTAGATGTCACAGATGTTATCCAGGCATGGCAGGTGATAGCACGCACGGATGTACTATCGTTTTAGACGCAGACTTAAGTAACACTAACCAATAAATATAGGTGGAGTAATGAATTTTCTTTCAATAGTATGGGACTGGGATCCCACGCTTATCATGCTTGGAGAGCTCGACATCAGATGGTATGGTCTGATGTGGGCTATTGCGATACTTGTTGCTGAGCGCATCTGCTCGGTGATGTTTAGCCGTGAGGGTCTGCCACCACGCACTCTCGAGTCGGCATTTATCTGGATTGTGCTGGGCACGTTTATCGGTGCACGTGTGGGTCACTGCCTGTTCTACGAGCCTGAGACCTATCTGCCTGAGCCTTGGCGCATTATCACCGATATTCGTGATGGCGGTATGGCGAGTCACGGTGCTACGATAGGTATCATCCTGGGTATCTTCTTCTTCGTGCGTCGCAACCACTTACCCTTTGTGTGGGGTATTGACCGCATAGCCATCGTTGCCCCTATCAGCGGTGCGCTCATACGCTTTGGTAACCTCTTTAACCACGAGATTGTGGGCTATCCTACCGATATGCCTTGGGGCTTCCAGTTTGTCTATCACGATGCTCGCCGTGCGTGGGTGGAGTTTGGTGGCGATGTCCCAGCTGAGATTATTGCCGACATCCCTGCTCGTCACCCTGCGCAGCTCTACGAGGCGTTGTGCTACATAGTCACCTTTGCCGTGCTCATGTGGCTCTACTTTAGAAAGGATGCGGGTCGTCGTCGTCCAGGACTTCTCTTTGGTGTTGCGATGATTGGTATCTTTGCCACACGCTTTGTGCTCGAGTTTCTCAAGGAGCGTCAGGAGGCCTTTGAGGAGGGTTGGGCTCTCGACATGGGCCAGTTGCTCAGCATCCCATTTATTATATTAGGTATAGTATCTATCTACATCGCCATGCGTCGCCCTCAGGTAGCCGATGTTAACGCTGTTGTGGACCACGCAAATAAGATGTACGCAAAGGAGGATAAGAAGAATGGTAAACGAGGTAAATAAACTGATATTCAACACCTTGGTCGAGGGTGGTGCTGTATATATTGCTGACCGAGGAACACTCTCCGTGGAGCGTACACCCTCACGTGCCATGCGCCGAGGTAGGGTAGTGTCGCCCAGCTATCAGCTAACGTTCACAACAGAGTGTCGTGCGGAGTCACTTGCCAGCATAATCGCCTCGTTCTCAGGTGTTAGCGCCGAGGATGGCGAGGATATAGCACGCCGTTGGCTAGATAAGGTGACCAAGGATGATAGGGTAGTCATCGAGGGTGTTGGAACTATCCAAAATGGCTCATTTACGGCCGATAAGAGCCTTGCTGAGGCACTCGCCCTGAGCTCTAAGACACTTACCCTAACACGCACCAAGAGCTCACGTCGCTGGCCATGGGTGGTGCTCGTTCTTGCCCTCATTTTGGGCCTTGTGGCTGCTGCCTACGTGCTCTATGGCGACAAACTCATTAGCCGTGATATAGTTACCAAAACTCCTGAGATAGAGGCTGTTAAGGCTGACGTTACAACCGAGCAGAGTGCATCTGCCGACACAACCGCCGTTGCCATTAGTGAGGTTCAAACCACTGAGCCAGCGCCCCAAACCGAGGCTATTTTAGAAGTAGTTACCGAGGCTGAGGTGGCGGATGCTCCTAAGGTGGAGGCTGAGGTTACCCAGACACTTGTCGACCAGAGCGACTGGCGCACACAACCCGTGCATCATTATGTGATATTTGGTAGCTACTCGAACACCACAAATGCCAACAACGCCGTGCGTAAGATTATGCGTCGCAACCCCGAGGCGCAGTGCAAGGTTATTCGCCTTGGTGGCATGCATGCCGTGGCTGTCTTTGGCAGCTATAGCCGTGCCGAGTGCGACCAGTTCAAGCGTCAGTATCGTGCGCTCTACAAGGATGCGTGGGTGCACACTCCAAAACGCTATAAATAACGCTATCTATGTCACTGGCTCAGAGTATTATACGTGTGATTGATGCGGTTTATATCTATCCCTTAAACCGCATCTTCTCACGTCAGTTTTTCGGCTACGGAGTCTGTGGCGCAACCAACATGGCGCTCGATGCTGTGTGGTATTTCCTCATATATCACTTTGTCGTTGCCAAGCAGTTCGTAGACCTTGGCTTTGTCGTTGTGTCGCCACATATCTCGGCGCTTATCCTCGTCTTTCCGATAACGTTCTTCACGGGCTTCTGGCTTAATCGCAATGTGGCGTTCGTGGCTACGAGGTATGAGTCACGCCGTCAGCTGGCACGCTATGCGCTTACGGTTGTTGGCTCTCTGCTCATAAACTATGGCTGCATGAAGCTCTTTGTCGAGCACTGCAACATCTGGCCAACGCCCTCAAAGTTGCTCACGACGGTTATCTCTGTCGTTTATAGCTTCCTTGTGGCTAAATACTATACCTTTAGACGTTAGCTGTCGCCGAGGCTCGTGCAGTTGCGTAGATGTGGTATTACCCCACTTAGATTTAACATAATGTATATATTACGACATTTATATTAGTGGGGTTGTTGCTTCGTGGGATGGCTATTCGTCGGCAGATAGCTTTTTGCTTTGCTTGCAAAACCCTATGTTTTGCAAAAGCAAAAAACAAAACAAGCTATAATCTCAGTGCGAGATAAAATTCTCAGTGTGAAATAATGAGTATCTATGAGTTTCGATGGGTTAATATAGAAACCCATTCTAACTCATTGTAACTCATAGTAACATATCAGTGGGATACAATGAGTATCTATGAGTTTCGATGGGTTAATATAGAAACCCATTCTAACTCATTATAACTCATAGTAACATATCAGTGGGAGAAAATGAGTATCTATGAGTTTCGATGGGTCAATATAGAAACCCATTATAACTCATTGTAACTCATAGTAACATATCAGTGATATATTATTATTGATAGCATCCCACCCCGACCTACCTGCTCTCCCTGATACTTACTTTCTCTCTTTTTTTGCTTTTGCAAAACATAGGGTTTTGCAAGCAAAGCAAAAAGCAAAATCCCCTAAACCAGTCAACGACCACGCTAATTCCGAGCTGAGGGAGATGACAAGAGGGATAATCGGCGTGTAAACTTATTATTTATAAATAATAACCTCGATAATATTCGCTATTCCATTTTTTTGTTGTATATTTGCGCCGATTAAACAAAAAAGTTAACACCTCTTCAAATTGTTCATTCTATGTTGAGCAGAAGATTGCTTCGAATCAAGGTTGCTAAGAACCTTTACGCACATCTTAAGTCCGATTCTACGAACCTCAAGGCTTCGGAGAAGAATCTTATCGCTTCAATCGACAAGGCATACGATCTCTATTTCCAGATGTTGTCACTCATCGTCGAGGTAGCACGCTACGCCGAGAGCCGTCAGGAGCTCGCCAAGCAGAAGAAACTCCCTACATACGAGGATCTTAACCCCAACCGTCGCTTTGTGGACAACGCCGTGATTGCGCTTATCGACAACTCCGAGAGCGTGAACGACGAGATAGCAACACGCAAGATCTCGTGGGCAAACAACTACGATATTGTAAAGGATATATACAACCGCATGCTCGAGTCGGAGTATTATGAGAAGTATATGTCGGCACCTATCTCTACATTCACCGATGACCGCAAGTTTGTCGAGGCGTTCTTCACCTCGCTCGACGAGGACGAGGCCTTGGCCGACGTTGTCGACGACATGTCACTGCTCTGGAACGACGACCTCAGCTTCGCACTCTACATGGCCATTCGCACCGTGTCGACACTCAAGCAGAGCCACACAGAGATCAAGGTGCTCCCACAGTATAAGTCCGAGGATGACCTCGAGTTCGCACGCACACTCTTCATCAAGTCGCTCGTGCAGTTCGAGGATAACCAGGAGATCGTGGACCGCTACACCAAGAACTGGGATGTGGAGCGTATCGCTTTCATGGATAGCCTGATTATCTCTATCGCTATCTCGGAGCTCGTAAGCTTCGACAGCATCCCCGTAAAGGTTACCATGGATGAGTGGATCGACATCGCCAAGTACTACTCGTCGCCTACCAGCGCAACGTTCGTCAATGGCGTGCTCGACAAGATCGTATCGGAGCTCACAGCGAGTGGTCGCATCACAAAGAGTGGCCGTGGTCTGCTCTAACACCCAGGTATGAGAGTAGGTCGCATAGCCCTTGGCCTGGTTGTTGTGGTGGTGGCACTCCTCGCTACCCTACGCATCTGGGACTCCACAACCGATAACCGCCGACGAGAAATCGAGGCACAAAACAGTGTGAGAGCCGACAAAGAGAGCCGAGAGAGTCAGCATGAGGGCCTTAGCCAAGAGATACGCACCGACTCGGTTACCGAGTGCATCGTAGAGTTTGGCGAGGTGGGCTATGGCACAACGGCTACGGAGCGCCTACGACTACGCAACACCACCGACAAGCCACTCACGCTCATAGAGTACCAGGCTACGTGTCGCTGCACCTGGATAGAGCTTCCTCGCTACCCTATCGCCCCTGGTGAGTGGGCCGAGGCTGAGGTTAAGTTCGACAGTCGTGGTGAGCATGGCAGCGTGGGCAACTATATCGAGGTCTCTACTTCCGACGAGCGCTGCATAATCGCCGTGTGGATGAGTGCCGAGGTGATTTGATGCACGTAACGCAATAAAAGGGGGCAAAGAGGGACAAGAGCAATAAAAGGGCTCAAAACACGTTAAAGAACACAAGTAAAATTATTAATACATTCAAGACTATGAAATTGCTTTTTATTCAGAACGAGGATGGTACTCAGGAGGTTGCAGAGGTTGCAGCTATCGCAGAGACCCAGACAGATGTTGTAGCAATCAGCGAGCAGCCAGCTCCAGGTGCTGAGGCAGTAGCAGCTGAGGCAGCTACCGAGGCTCCAGCAGCAGGTGGCGGTTGGTCATTCTGGTTGATGATCATCGCTATGATCGCAGTTATGTACTTCTTCATGTGGCGCCCAGAGTCTAAGCGTCGCAAGCAGATGGAGAACTTCCGCAACAACCTTAAGAAGGGCGACAAGATCATCACTGCTGGTGGTATCTACGGCACTATCAAGGAGATTCAGCCTACAAGCCTCCTTATCGAGGTTGATAGCAACGTGACTCTCCGTGTTGACAAGAACATGGTTGTCGGCGACCCAGGTATGAACGCTCCAGTGCAGAAGTAATCGCACGCAACGAAGCTAAAGAGCTGCCTAACCCTCGAAAGGTTGGGCAGTTTTTTTTGTGTTGTCACAAAAATATAGTACATTTGTATGTCGTCACCCATCGTGGCGCAGTAGTAGCATGACTCAAGATAGACTTCATCACATCGCCTCGCAGTTTAGGCTCGAGGGCGAGATAGACTCAATCGAGGCCCTTGGCGAGGGCTTCATCAACGATACCTATATAATAAAGAGCGTAGCCAGCGCCCCCGACTACATCCTCCAGCGCAAGAACCACCATGTCTTCCCCGATGTCCCAGGCATGATGGCAAACATCAAGGCTATCACCGAGCATATCAAGCGTAAGGTGGCTGACCCCATGCGTGAAACCCTAACCATTGTCCCCACTCTCGATGATAAGCTCTATTATAGCGACGGCGATAGCTTCTGGGCAGTATGCGTCTATATCCCTCATACAGTGACCTATAGCCGTGCCGACTCCCCAGCGTTGGCCTATCAGGGTGGTGTGGGTATTGGTAGGTTCCATGCCCTGGTTGCCGACTTCACCGAGCCACTAAACGAGACTATCAAGGGCTTCCACAATATGCGTTGGCGCTTTGAGCAGTGGGATGCAACTATCGCTGCTGATCCCGTAGGTCGTGTCAAGGCACTCGGCAAGGAGATTGGCTGGATCGAGGAGCGCCGTGATGCGATGCTCTCACTCTGGGCCAAGGTAGAGTCGGGCGAGATACCCACACGAGTGACACACAACGACACCAAGATAAGCAACATACTCTTCGACGACTCCACGGGCAAGGTGCTCTCGGTCATCGACCTCGATACGGTCATGAGCTCTACCCTACTCAACGACTTTGGCGACGCCATACGCTCCTACACAAACACGGGTGCCGAGGATGATAGGTGCCTGGAGCGTGTCGAGATGGATATAGCGATGTTCCGTGCCTATGCCGAGGGTTATCTCTCAGAGCAGCGCCACACCCTCACCCCGAGCGAGAAGGAGTGGCTTGCCTTCTCCGCACTATATATCACGTTTGAGCAGGTGCTGAGATTTCTGATGGACTATATCGACGGCGACAGATACTACAAAATAGCCTACCCCGACCACAACCTTGTACGCACACACGCACAGTACAAACTCCTTCAAAGCATGGAGCGCCAGTATGAAGATATGCGTAAAATAATAGCGAGCCTCGTGTAACTACGAAGCTCGCTTTTTCGTTCTCTGCAACGCTCTATTTGCGACTACTTTAGTCGTCCTGCTGCCACAATATCGAGTGGTTCGCCATTGCGTACACGGCGGTCAGCACGCAGATATGTTAGAGTGATATGCACAACGCCTAATAGTAAGACTACGAGTGAGATAACATAGATTATATTAAACGATGGTAGAGCCTGCAAGTAGTCCTCGATACTCCTCTCCTGGTACATGAATTGCAGCAGCACGAAGGCTATGATGTTGTTAAAGATATGTAGGATGATAGGGGCAAAGATAGAGCCCGTGAGGATGTATGCATAGCTGAAGATCATGCCTGCACAGAATGCCTCGATAGCAACACCCACCTGGCCATGCATCGCCGCAAAGATAGCTGCCGAGACCATCGCCGCAAGCGTTGGCGAGCAGGTGTATCTCATGATAGAGAAGACCTTGGCACGGAACAACAGCTCCTCGAGCACTGGCGCCACGAATATCAGCGTCACCACAGCCCACACTCCCGTAGGCACCTCTACCTCTCGTTGGGGAAGCACAGAGAGTAGCGGCATCAGCACCACGGCAAGGGCCATGAGAAGCACGAGCCCCCAGATATGCACAAGTGGGCTTAGGCCTCGAAGCCTCAGCATAGTTGGTTGGCGACGACTACAAGCGAGCCAATCATACAATGAAACACCTATGAGCATCAGCGTAATAGGCGTAGAGTACGACACAATAAATCGCACGTCGGGGTTACCTATGCTCACCACTCCAAGCAGCATACCCGAGGCAGCAAAGGCGACAATGCCGATGAGCGCCACAAAGATTATATCTCGAAAACTCCTTATCAGGTTTTTCATCTGAGCTAAATGTTTAGATTTATCAATAACCAAGTCCTCAGAGGGATAGGGAACAAAAATCGAACAAAGGTAGCTTTTTTCTTTGGGATATCATCGCTTTTCGGATAAAAATTATTAAATTTGCACGATATATATAACAACGAGAAAAAAGAGTAAAGAGATATATGGCAAAAGTAGTTGCTTTAGCAAATCAAAAGGGCGGTGTGGGAAAAACCACCACAGCAATCAACCTCGCAGCCTCTGTTGCGCTGCTTGGTAAGAGAGTGCTACTCATCGATGCCGACCCTCAGGCAAATGCCACATCGGGACTTGGCTTCGACATCAACCTCAAGGGTATCTACGAGTGTATCGTTGGCGAGGCTACTGCCGAGGAGGTTATCCAGCACAGCGAGGACGTTAAGAAGTTGTGGGTACTACCCTCCTCAATCAACCTTGTGGCTGCCGACACCGAGCTACCATCAATGGAGAATGCCCACCATATCATCAAGGGTATTGTAGACTCCCAGCGAGATAAGTTCGACTACATCTTCATCGACTGCTCGCCCTCGCTTGGCTTCACTACGGTAAATATCCTCACTGCTGCCGACTCTGTGCTCGTTCCCGTGCAGTGCGAGTACCTGGCGCTCGAGGGTCTTAGCAAGCTGCTCAACACAATCAAAATGGTCAAGAGCCGCCTTAACCCCGAGCTTCAGATCGAGGGTTTTGTGCTTACAATGTATATGCGCAACCGCCTGAACAACCAGGTCGTTAGCGAGGTGCGTGAGCACTTTGGCGAGCTGGCGTACGAGACTATCATCCAGCGCAACATCCGCCTTGGCGAAGCACCCTCACACGGCAAACCAGTGATGCTCTACGACGCCTCGGCAACAGGCTCGGTCAACTATCTCAACCTTGCCCGTGAGTTTATCAAGCGCAACCGCAAGAAGAAGGAATAATTAACACAGCAATACTATGACAGCAACACCCAAGAAGCGAGGCTTAGGCCGTGGCCTTGACGCCCTCTTCGGAGATATAACACCAGCACAGCAGAGCAAGCCTATGTCAGAGATGGCCGAGGTTGCTATTTCAGATATCGAGCCCAACCCTCTGCAGCCACGAAGAGAATTCGACGAGGAGGCACTCTCGGAGCTCGCCGACTCTATCGCACAGCTCGGTGTAATCCAGCCTATCACACTCAAGCGTCGTGACGATGGCAAGTATACAATCATCAGCGGTGAGCGTCGCTGGCGTGCCTCGCAGCGTGCAGGCCTCGAGACCCTTCCTGCCTATATCCGTGAGGTAGACGACGAGAACCTCCATGCTATGGCCCTGGTCGAGAATATCCAGCGCCAGGATCTCAACGCTATCGAGATCGCCCTTGGCATGCAGCGCCTCATAGATGAGTGTGGACTCACTCAGGAGGCTATGGCCGAGAAGGTGGGCAAGAAGCGCTCTACGGTGTCAAACTATATGCGTCTGCTGAACCTCCCATCCGAGGTACAGCTCGCACTCAAGGAGGGTATTATCTCTATGGGCCACGCCAAGGCTATTGCAGGCCTTGCACCCGAGGAGCAGCTGAAGGCTCTCAAGAAGTGTATTAAGAAAGCACTTTCAGTACGTCAGATGGAGCTTCTCGCACGCAAGCTCAACGAGGCACCTACCAAGAGTCCATCGAACGACGACGAGGAGTACCCAGAGAGCTACTCTCAGCTTGTGGATGAGTTTGAGCGTGTCTTTGCCGAGAATATCTCTATCAAGCGCACCAAGTCGGGCAGTTGCAAGATTACTATCGAGTGTGCAAGCGAGAAGGATATTGAGAGACTTATCAAGCGCTTGGAGCAAGTAAAATAATTTAGCTATCAGTGCGTTATCTAAGATATATGAAGCTGCAAAGAGTCATAACAACCATCATGATGATCGTGGCGAGCCTTGTGCTCTTCACCGACTCGGCATGTGCGCAGATATATACCCGAACAAGCCAGCGAGGCAACATTCGTCAAATCAACCAAGGAGGTTTGGTGCCTATCGACTCTGCGGCGCTACGTCGTGAGCAGGCCGAGGCAGCTGCACGTCGCGACTCAACCTATCTGGGTATTATCGACTCTATTGCCAAGAGCACAAATCGTGACTACGCCTCAATGAGCGAGAAGTCGCGCGACTCTCTGCACAAGGCTATCGCATCACGCATGCACCGTGACTCCGTAGCCATGAGCAAGGGCGACAGCATTGCCCCCGACGGCCGAATTATTCGCTTCAACAAGCATGGCGAGGAGCGTACCAAGTTCCGCATGGACTCTATGGGCTTGTCGCAGATGTGCTGGCTATCACTCCCTCTCCCGGGCTTTGGTCAGATATACAACAAGCAGTACTGGAAGCTCGGAGTTCTCTACCCTATGGTCGCAGCCTCGACAACGATGTTTGCGCTCGAGCATAAGAAGTATAAGCCGCTAAAGGCGGAGTACGACCAGTATCTCATCGACAACGGATACTTCCGCACACCCGAGCTCGATGAGTTGCAGACTAAGCTTATTCGTCACAACACACGTCAGCAGATATATGCAGGTATCGCTATTGCCACCTACATCTACTTCATTGGCGATGCCGCTGTGAACTACTCGACAAACGAGGTCTCGGATATCAAGAAGGCGACTACCCTATCGACAATATGCCCAGGTGCAGGTCAGATCTACAACAAGAGCTACTGGCGTGTGCCAATCGTTATTGGTGGTTTGGCCTCGACGATATATACTATCGACTGGAACAATCGTGGTTATCAGAGATTTAAGACAGCCTACTCTCTGCGTGTAGACTACGAGAAGAACCCCGAAAAATACCCAGGCGGCTCTCCCGATGAGTTCCGAGGCTCCTACACCTCGACATTCCTCAAGAACCTTAAGGATAGCTACCGACGTAACCGAGATATGTGTATTCTGCTCACCGCCGGAGTATATATTCTCAACATCATCGACGCCCATGTCGACGCCCACCTCAAGGATTTCGATATCTCCGACGACCTTGCCGTGAACGTGGAGCCATACTTTGGTACAACATCGGTCGAGACTAAGCCAACATTTGGACTCAATCTAAATGTTAAATTCTAACATATATGAAGATTACCTCACTCAAATCGTTGCTGCTTGCAACACTACTTCTTGGCGCTACTTCGGCTATTGCCCACGCTACCCCCTACGACGACATTCCTAAGCGCCGTAAGCAGGAGGCAACCACCGAAAAGGACTCCGCAAAGCATAGTGGCAGAACGGTTAAGCCTATCGAGAGTCCCAAGACCGTGAAGACTAATCACGCATCTGGCGACACAACTACTACCGAGATTGTAGGCTCAATGCCTATCCGCCATGTGCGCCCCAATACCCCTCAGCAGATAGACTCGGTGCTGGCAATGTGGAAGACCTCGAGCACGCAGGAGGCCTACGACAACTATTTTAACGACTATCTCAAACTCTCTAAGCGCATCGCCGAGCAGCATCCTACATCGAATACCGACTCGATATATATCGCACGTCTTGAGGCACTTATGTCGCCCGTGCCGCTGAAGTACAACTACGAGGTGCGTGAGGCTATCGAGCGCTTTGCTACCAAGTACTACGCCTCGGTAATGAGCCTTGCCTACTACTACTTCCCAATGATTGAGGAGGAGCTTATCCGTGCAGGACTCCCTATCGAGTTGCGCACGCTTGCTGTCATCGAGTCAGCACTTAACCCCCTTGCAACATCACAGGTGGGCGCTAAGGGTATTTGGCAGTTTATGCCTACAACGGGTAAGGAGTATGGCCTCGAGATTAACTCACTTGTTGATGAGCGTTGTGAGCCACGTCTTGCTACCAAGGCTGCGTGTAAGTATCTCAAGCGCATGTACGAGCTCTATGGCGACTGGACACTGGCAATTGCATCGTACAACACTGGCCCAGGTAATGTCAACAAGGCTATCGCACGTGCTGGTGGCGACCCTAAGAACTACAAGGGCTCGTTCTGGGATGTATACGAGTATCTCCACGAGCAGACACGTCAGTATGTGCCCTTCTACATGGGTGCAACCTACGCCTTTGCATACCACAAGGCCCACGGCGTAGATGTCCCTATGCCACCTATGCCTATTGCTGTGGATACGATCATGATTAATCGTCCCATGCACCTCGAGCAGGTATCTTCGACAATCAACGTCAAGCTCGACGTGCTCAAGATGCTCAACCCACAGTATCTCATGAATATCATCCCTGCGACACAGAAGCAGTACCCACTGACTCTGCCAATCGAGAATATCTGCGAGTACCTCGAGCACGAGAAGGAGATTCATGCCAAGGACTCTACATACCTCAAGGAGTTTGTCGTGCATGCAAACATCGAGCAGAAACGCAAGGATGCACCGCAGCTGCAGCAGGCCAAGAGCACCACTACAACGAAGTATCACACCGTAGCTCAGGGCGACACCCTCGGCTCGATAGCTAAGAAGTATAACGTTACGGTTAAGCAGCTCATCGAGTGGAATAAGCTTAGCAACCCCGACGCACTAAGCCTTGGACAGAAGCTCAAGGTCATTAGCTCGTCATCAGGCTCTAAGTCGTCGTCATCTAGCTCTAAGTCATCGTCAAAGCCAAAGACACATACCGTAGCCCAGGGCGATACCCTCGGCTCTATAGCCTCGAAGTATGGCGTGACCGTAAAGCAGCTCACAGAGTGGAACAAGCTCGACAACCCTAACGCTCTGCGTCTTGGCCAGGTGCTTAAACTCTCGGGAAGCTCATCGTCATCATCTTCGAAGTCTTCGGGTGGCAAGACACATACCGTTGTCCAGGGCGATACTCTCGGGTCTATTGCACACAAGTACGGCACAACGGTCAAAAAACTTATTGAGTGGAACAAGCTCAGCAACCCCGATGCGCTGAAACTGGGTCAGAAACTGCGTGTGTCAGCAAATTAACATAGGATAATGATTCTGAACATCATAGATACATCTACCACAATCGTCGCCCCAGCAACCGCTGCGGGCGGCGCTGTAATGGTAACTCGCCTAAGCGGAAGCCGAGCAATAGAGATCGCCGACAAGATCTTTCGTGGACGCAAGCCACTGGCTGAGTGTGAGGGCTATACGCTCCACTATGGCACCATACGCAACGAGCAGAGTGAGGTTATCGACGATGTTGTTGTGGCGCTCTTCCGTGCCCCAAACTCATATACGGGCGATGACACTGTCGAGATTACGACACACGGCTCGGAGCATATCTGCTCAGAGCTGCTACGCCTGGCAATAGGCTACGGAGCAACGATGGCCACTCCTGGAGAGTTCACCCGCCGAGCTTTCCTTGCTGGTAAGATGGATCTCAGTCGTGCCGAGGCCGTTGCCGACATCATATCCTCAGACTCCTCGTGGGCCCACACTATCGCCTCGACACAGATGCGTGGTGGATACTCGGCCAAGCTTGCCGAGATGCGTGGTGAGCTGCTAAGACTATGCTCGCTGCTTGAGCTCGAGCTCGACTTCTCGGAGGAGGATGTTGAGTTTGCAGACCGCACGTTGCTTAAGAGTATCATTACGGATGTTGAGCACCAGGTGTCAGTGCTGCTCACGTCATTCAGCACAGGCAATGCCATTAAGAATGGTGTTAATGTGGCGATTGTCGGTGAGCCAAATGTAGGCAAGAGCACCCTGCTTAATGCCCTTGTCGAGGATGACAGAGCCATGGTCTCGGATGTCGCAGGCACCACACGTGACACTATCGAGGCTACCACAATAATCGACGGTATTCGCTTCCGTTTTGTCGACACCGCAGGTATACACGACACGGCAAATGAGCTTGAGAAAATGGGTATTGAGCGCACCCATAGAGCAATCGAAAAGGCATATATCATCCTGCATCTAACCTCTGCCGAGAACCCCGAGTTCAAAGATATTGAGCGAAATGCAGATCAACATTACATCCAGGCTGTCAACAAGATAGATAAAAGCATAGATATAGATCGATCATCTGCCGGCTCCACTCTCTATATATCTGCAAAGCAGAATATAGGCATTGACGAGCTCCGCCGCAGACTACGCTCAACGGTCGATACTTCGAGCCTTAATGCCAATAGTGTTGTCGTATCCAATATGCGCCACTACGCCGCCCTTCGTGCCGCCCACGAAGCACTCCTATCTGCCCATGCAGCAATCGAAAGTAACATGCCTTCGGACCTCATCAGCGAAGATATCCGCCAAGTCCTCCACCACCTTGGCGAGATCACCGGCGAAATCACCTCCGACGACATCCTCCACTCCATCTTCTCCAAATTCTGCATCGGCAAGTAAAATTGCATACCAATGATAAAATGATTTATCATCGTTTATCATAAAGCGCTCAAAATGAGCGCTTTTTTTGTGCATAGTGATAAAATCATTTATCACTGTTTATCGTCGTTACGCAATATTTCTTCGCCCTATTTCACCCTCAATGTCCAATATCATCATTTAGAAAAAATCTAAGTGCTTGATTGAGCGTATTTTGCAATGAGGTGCAACGAGGTGCAATGGAGTGCAATGAGGTGCAATGAAATGGCGAAATAAATTCTACATTCTACACGAAAGTATCATTTATCCCACCTAGGACATCGTCGGTGAAAATTTCGCCTTTTATTTCGCCTAGGTAGTGGACACTTCCCCAAATATCACTAATATGAGCAAGATTGAAATAAAAAAAGTATGTCAGTTTTGCGGTAAAGAATTTATTGCCCATAAACTGAATACAATGTATTGCTCTCACCAATGTTCGCAACGCAGTTACAAGGTTCGCCTAAGAGAGCAAAAGTTAGAAAAAGTTGTGCACCAAGAAAACTTTCCAGACATCCCCCCCACTAAACTTAAAAAGGAATATCTGTCGTGCGAGGATGTAGCCGAACTTATGAGGTCATTTTACTATTATATTATAGGGGTTACCATTAATTTAGATTTAAGGGGTCAGCCGACGCTGTTTCGAGCGGCCCAAAACATCAAATTTTCCACTTGGTCGTTGAATCTACCATGGCTAAAAAATGTGTGATTGTTTGGTAGAGTGAGAAATAATGTTTATTTTTGCAAAATAATAGTAAACACTTTTACTATATAAGCATATACTAAACACTATACCTTTTATATAATATGGAATCATTTATGATTTCCGGAATCCAGCAGATTGGTACCGGAACTGTAGATTTCAGAAAGTCGTGGAACTGGTACATCGAGATGTTCGGCATCGATGTGAAGATTCTGGAAGACGACACAGTTGCAGATCGAATGCTCCCATACACAGGAGGCGTGCCACATCAGCGTCATGCCTGCATTGCTGTAAATCTGCAGGGCGGTGGCGGATTCGAAATCTGGCAATACTCCAAGCGCAAGCCTGAGCCTTGTCCGTTTACAATATCAGCAGGTGACCTTGGCATCTTTGCAGCAAAGCTCAAGTGCCGCGACGTTGCAGCATTCCATAATATTCTTTCCCAGAAATGGCCTGACTGCACCACTCCGGAAACACTGCCTGACGGCACACCATGCTTCTATGTCAAGGACCTCTACGGCAACTGCTTCCAGCTCGTGGAAAGAAAAGACGTATTCATCGACCAGAAAAAACTCACCGGCGGAATGATCGGTGCAGTAATCGGAGTTTCAGACATGGAAAGATCCATAAGATTCTACCGTGACATACTAGGCTACGACATAATCATCAGCGACACCACCGGCCCGTTCAGCAAGCACTTCTTCATGCCGGGTTCCGACAAGAACTGCCGCAGAGTCATCCTCGGCGCCCCAAAACGCAAAGGAGCATTCGCAGACCTGTTCGGCGACTCTACCATAGAGCTTGTACAGGCTCTGGAAAGCACTCCACGCAAGATCTACGAAGGACGCTACTGGGGAGACCCGGGCTTCATTCAGGTATGCTTCGATGTGACCGGAATGGACAACATGAAGAAATTCTGCGCAGAGAAAGGCCATCCATTCACAGTGGACAGCTGCCCTGACGGAGAAATATTCGACATGGGAGACGCATCGGGACGCTTTGCCTACATCGAGGATCCGGACGGTACACTGATTGAGCTGGTCGAGACCGACAAAGTGCCGGTAGTAAAGAAATTCGGATGGTTCATAGACATGAGGAAACGCGATCCGGAAAAGAAACTCCCTAAATTCCTTTTTAGAATGATGGGACTTGTATCAAAAGAAACAATCAAAAATCAATAAATATGTTTACAGATATTTTTGACAGAATCAGAAAGTCAGCAGGTGGCCCTATCGGCCAGTACCGTGAAAAAGCAGAAGGTTATTTCGCATTCCCACGCCTCGAGGGCGAACTGGGCCCAAATATGAAATTCAACGGCCAGGATGTTCTTTGCTGGAGTCTTAACAACTATCTCGGTCTTGCAAACCATCCTGAAATCCGCAAGGCAGATGCTGAAGCTGCAGCAAAATGGGGCCTTGCCTATCCTATGGGAAGCCGAATGATGACTGGCCAGACTCATCTTCACGAAGAACTTGAGCGCAGACTTGCCGCATTCGAGAAGAAGGAGGCTGCCTTCGAGTTCAACTTCGGCTATCAGGGCATCGTCTCGACAATTGACTCACTCGTATGCCGTCATGACGTCATTGTGTATGACGCAGAAGACCATGCATGCCTTCTTGACGGAATACGTCTGCATGTCGGAAGCAAATATAAGTTCCGTCACAACGACATCAAGGACTGCGAAAGAGTGCTTGCAAGGGCTTGCGAAGAAGCTGAAAATAAGGGTGGCGGAGTCCTCCTCATTACAGAAGGTGTATTCGGAATGACCGGAGCACTCGGAATCCTCGACCAGATTGCAGCACTCAAAAAGAAATACAAGTTCCGCATCATGATTGACGATGCTCACGGATTCGGCGTGATGGGCGAGCACGGACGCGGAACATCGGAGCACTTCGGAGTGATGGACGAGATCGACATCTACATCGGAGCATATGCAAAGTCAATGGCCATCATCGGCGGTTTCGTAGCAGCCGACAAGGACATCATCGACTACCTCAAATACAACATGCGTTCGCAGATCTATGCAAAATCACTCCCTATGCCTATCGTGGAAGGCTGTCTCAAGAGACTCGACATCATCGACAGCCCTGAGGGAGATGCACTCCGCGCACAGCTCTGGAAGGTGACAAGAAGCCTCCAGAAAGGATTCCGCGAGCTTGGATTCGATATCGGACCTGCCGAGGCATGTGTAACGCCTGTTCTTGTAAAGGCCGGAGTGAATTCAGCAGCCAACATCGCCGTTGCACTTCGCGAAGAGTACCACATCTTCTGTTCTGTTGTGATCTACCCGGTAATCCCTCCGGGAATGGTAATCTTCCGTGTCATCCCAACAGCAGCTCACAGCATGGCTGATGTAGAGAGGACGCTTGCAGCCTTCAAGGACATGAAGGAGAGACTTGACAGAGGAGAATTCGACAAGGAAATGCCCAATATGGCACTCCTGAAATAAGCCATGCAGTCAGTCTGGATTACAGGAGCATCCTCCGGAATCGGTGCAGCATGCGCCTACCGGTATGCAAAAGAAGGGGCAAGACTTGCTCTCACCTCTTCTTCTGCAGACCGTCTTGAGACTGTCGCAGCCAAATGCCGTGAACTCGGGGCAGAAGAGGTGACTGTCTTCCCCTTTGACCTCACATGCCTCGACGGCATTGATGACCTCACCGACAAAGTCTGGAATGCCCTCGGCGGCATTGACATAGTAATGCTCAATGCCGGCATCAGCCAAAGGACCGACGTAGAGGATACCTCAATGGATATGATTCGCAAGATAATGGAAATCAATTACTTTGCACCAGTAGCCATTGCAAAGGGTCTGCTGCCGAGAATGACCGCAGGAGGCGGAGGCAGGATTGCCGTGACAACATCCATCGCCGGAAGATTCGGATTCCCTCTGCGATGCGGATACAGTTCTTCAAAGTTCGCACTATATGGATTCTTCGAAACACTTCAGGCTGAATACTACGATGCCGGAATAAGAGTGACAATCGTATGTCCGGGCCGCGTGCAGACCAACATATCCAGATATGCCCTTGACAAGGGAGGAAAGCCTCACGGAGTGATGGATCCCGGTCAGGCAAGCGGAATGACTGCAGATGCAGCGGCACGCGTCATCACGAGAGCGATAGCAAAGGAGAAGAAGGAAGTGCTTGTCGGAAGGAAGGAACTTCTTATGGTATATATAAAACGTTTCTTCCCTGACTTATGCGCCACTCTTGCCCGTAAAATCAAACCTATGTAGCGGTTATGGGAAAGTTGTATGATCTTTTGAGAGAAGACTATAGGGTGAAGGAAGGTCTGAAGACCTGCATCAACTGCGGAACCTGCACGGCTATATGCCCGGCAGCTGAATTCTACAGATATGACCCTCGCAGAATCGTGGACACGGTCCAGAGAGGCAACGATGAAGACATCGAGGCCCTGCTCAAGAGTGAAACGATCTGGTACTGCGGAGAATGTCTCTCCTGCCTCACAAGATGTCCCCGCCGGAATGGTCCGGGACTGGTGATAATGGCATTGCGCGACCTTTCTGCAAGGCTCGGCTACTTCGTTGAATCAGAGAAAGGACGCCAACTGTATCCTCTCACAAAGATAATGACAGGCAACATCCTCAAATACGGCTACTGCATACATCCTGACACCTTCAGCTGGGAAGACCACGTGGAATCCGGCCCCGTCTGGAAATGGCACACGGAACATCTCGAAGACAGTTACGCAAGACAGGGAGCCAATTTCCGAGGCACAGGTCCGGGAATCCTCCGCAACATCCCGAAAGAGTCTCTTGAAGAACTGAAGAAGATATTCGACGTCACAGGGGCGACGGAAAGGATGGAAACGGTGGAGAGATTCTCAAAAGCCAAAGCCGAAGAAATGGGAATGACAATGGAAGAGTATTTTCGACACACATTCGAACACTGCTCCGACGGGCATTTCAACAACGACTGACAGAAAATGATATATCAAGGCAAACAGAAGATATGGAGTGATTATCAGAAGGAGATCCCTGATGATAAGTGGTACTACGTGCGCAGCTGCATACGCCAGAACTTCTTTCCTGCGTCGGAAAAGATGTTCCTGGAAATATGCAGGAACGTTCTGGGCAAGGACATATACGAAAATGAACACCACACTACCTGCGGAGGAATCGCCTATCACTGCGACACAATCCCCCAGGAGACAGCAATGACCATCGTCGCAAGACAGTTTGCCCTGATGACCGAAGCAGGTTACGAAAATTATGTCGCATCCTGCATCACATCATTCGGCAACTACACGGAGATTCTCGAGACCTGGAACGAATTCCCGGAACTTGAGGCCAGAATACGCGAACTGCTCTGGAAAGCCTGCAGAAAGGAATTCAAGAAGCCCAAGCATCTGGCACACTCGAGTGACCTGATTTTCAAGTTCAGAAATGAAATAGCTGAAAAAGCAAAATTCCGCCTTGTAAACAAAGAAACGGGAGAACCTCTCAAGGTGGTGGAACATATCGGCTGCCACTACTCCAAGATGTTCCCGTCAAAAGGCGTCGGCGGGGCCGAATATCCATACGTCCTGACAGGAATGGTGGAATCCTGGGGAGGCAACATCATCGACTACCCTGAGAGAAGACACTGCTGCGGCTACGGATTCCGTCAGTACCACGTAAAGGCGAACAGAGGCTACTCGATCTCGAATACGCACAAGAAATTCGAGTCCATGGCCCCTTACAAGCCGGATATGATCATAACCAACTGCCCCGGATGCCCGTATTTCCTTGACAGATGGCAGTACGTGATTGCAGAAATGGAAGGAAAGACCTACGGCCAGAACGGATTCGGAATACCGGTCTTCACATATGAAGAAGTAGCCGGACTGGTATTGGGATATGACCCGTGGGATCTCGGACTTCAGCTGCATCAGACAGCTGTCGAGCCGCTTCTTGACAAGATCGGAATAGAATACGCGCCTGAAGACAAGTACAAAGGAGTTGACAGTAAGGACATAATGAGACCGGAACTTCCGAAAGTAATGAAATGCTTCTAAAACCACCGGGATATGAAGGAGATAATAGCGATAATAGGAGGCGGAATAGCCGGAATGGAAGCTGCAGCACAGCTTCTTAAACTGGGTCACACCCCTATCATAATCGAGAAAAGCGACCGTCTGGGCGGCCATGTGGCACGCTGGAACAAACTTTTCCCGGACCTCACACCTGCCGGCGAGCTCATCGACAAGATGACAGAAGCCTGCAAGGAGGCCAACATATTCCTCAACACCGAAGTTTCCCTGGTCAACCGTCTCAGGGATGGCTACAACATAATCCTGTCCAACGGTATAACGATAAGCACCAAGTACATCCTCATGACTACCGGATTCAAGATGTTTGAAGCGTCAAAGAAGGAAGAGTATGGATATGGAATATACAACAATGTCATCACTAATTCGGATCTTGAGAATTGGTTCAGCGGAAACAGGGACGAACGGATAGACAGTTCGTCAATGAAGACCATAGGATTCGTGCACTGCGTGGGATCGCGCGACGAAAAGGCCGGCAACGGCCAATGCTCGAAAGTGTGCTGCATCACTGCCGTCAAACAGGCTATCGAACTGAAGGAAATGTATCCTGATGCTCATATATACTGCTTCTACATGGACCTCCGGCTGTTCGGGAAGAAGTTCGAAGACTTCTACACCAAGGCACAACGCGACCACGGAATACACTTCATCAGAGGCAGAGTATCAGAGGTAAGCGAAAACATCGACGGCAAGCTGATAGTCAAGGCAGAGGACACTCTTCTCGGCAAGCCTGTCAAGGTCACCCTTGACCTTCTCGTGCTCATGTCAGGAATGGCATGCAACCCGGACAGCGCAAGAATCGCATCCATGATCGCCCTCCCGACAGACTCGGACAAATTCCTCAAAAGCGAAGACAACATAATCCATATTACATCTTCGCCAAAAAAGGGAGTGTTCTACGCCGGAACCTGCACAGGTCCCAAGACCGTACCTGAAACCCTTGCAGAGGCACGTTCGGCAGCCTTAGATATCCATTTCAAGATACAGGAGTCATAAAGATGAACGGATTCGGTTTCAAACTTTCACCAAGTTCAGCCATCAATCTGGACAAGATTGACAGGACATTGTTCGACGAGCTGTGCAGAATAGAGCCCGATGCTCTGCGCTGTATGGCCTGCGGATCGTGTACTGCCACATGCACATCGTCTGGTCTCAGCGGAATGAGTGTAAGAAAGATGCTGATGAATCTTCAGAGAGGAAAGATAGACGAGACAGCCAGGATGATATCAGGATGCATGCTCTGCGGGAAATGCACAATGGTATGTCCGAGAGGCATAAAGACCCGCCGTCTCATATTGACAGTCAGTAGGTTATATAAAGAGGAGGGAAAGGTATGATAAGGGAGATATACCCATCCGGTTTCAACAGTTTTGTGACTCCTTTCATGCTGGGAATGATATTCGTTCTCTGCTGGTGTCTCGTCGGTGCATTCTTGGTGCTGCTTGAACTGCCGAAAGAAGACAGAAAGAAACTGGCAATATCCTTCCTCAATCCTAAGATAATGGTGAAGAACATCAGAGACTGGTTCTTCGACTGTCTCTTCCATGTGAAGCTATGGAAACGCAACAAACTTCTGGGATATATGCATTCCAGCATAGCCTTCGGATGGTTCATGATAATCGTCATTGGTCATATAGAGGTATTCCTCTACACTCCTGAAAGAATCCACCGTCTGTGGTATCCGATATTCTTCAGATATTTCGTTGCAGTTTCCGACAATACAATGGAAGGAGCTCCTCTTTTCTTCCTTATGGACCTCTTTCTGCTTATAATACTGATCGGCATATTACTGGCCATAATCAAAAGAGTGCACTCGCGTATGTTCGGAATGCGACGCACGACACGCGGCAGCCTTACAGACCTGATAGGACTGTATGCCCTGTGGTGCATATTCCCGTTAAGACTTCTTGCAGAAGGATTCACTGCCTACATCAGCGGAGGATCATTTCTCACAAAGTCATTGAATAATCTCCTGCACCTGTTCTACAGTGACCCCACTAATGCATTACCAGTCTGGTGGGCATATTCCATTTCATTGGGAGTATTCATGTGCGTACTTCCGTTCAGCAGATATATGCACATCCCTGCGGAAATCCTTCTCATTCCGATGAGAAACGCCGGTATTCCGATAAGGTATTCCCGCAAAGGCATATCAAGACTGCAGGTCCACTCATGCCCAGGCTGCGGAGTATGCATAGATGCATGCCCTCTCAGTGCTGTGCCGGCCAACGTAAGAGACACCACAGTCTACCTCAACAGACAGCTGAAACGCAACAACAGAAGACGCATAGAAGAAATCAGCGACAAATGCCTCCTGTGCGGAAAATGCTCGGCAGTGTGCCCGGTGGGAGTGGAAGGAGACAAGCTCAGGATAGCACATCGAGCTACAAGGGAATATGGAATATCAGCGGATTATTCGATGATAGACCAAAGCGGATTCGTGAAGGACAAAGGCAGGCGTGTGCTGTATTTCGCAGGATGCATGACGCACCTGACACCTTCTATCAAGATATCCCTCACATCCATTCTTGAAACAGTCGGAGAGAATTATTCCCTTATGGATGAAGACGGAGGAATATGCTGCGGAAGGCCGATGCTGACAGCCGGCAGGAAGGATGCCGCCATGCACATGATCGAGAAGAACACAGAAATCATCAGATCTTCTGGAGCATCGGTGCTACTGCTGAGCTGCCCAATCTGCTACAGGATATTCAAGCAGGACTATAAACTCGAAGGAATTGAGATCCTTCACCATAGCGAATACATTGACAGACTTATCTCTGAAAAGAAACTGGATATATCCGGAACAGGCCTCAGGTACGCCTACCACGATCCTTGTGAACTCGGAAGGGGATGCGGGATATATGAAGAGCCGAGAAATGTGGTGTCTGCTGCAGGAGTACTCGTGGAAGGAGCAAAAAAGGGGAAAGAGAGCATATGCTGCGGAGGCAGCCTCGGCAGCCTTACTCTCAGTGACGAACAAAGGAAACGATTGGCAGAGAATGCACTCGGCAATCTCACGGCAGACTCGCCTGATGCAGTGGTGACAGCCTGCCCTCTATGCAAGAACACTTTCAACAGATATGCAGCCGTGCCGGTTCTTGACATTGCGGAAATAGTGGCACGGGCCTCAGGTAGAAATAACATAAAGCAATAATACTATGGACTTTACACCTATAAAGTATTCATTGGTCTGCTGTGCAGACGGACATAGATTCGAAGACACTGGATGGTCTCTTGCAGACCCTCAATGCGGATGTCCAAGCCTTGTCAGGGCAGAATATGAAAAGAAGCAATATGAGCCTCAAGAGGACCTTGACGGCTTCTATAGATACGCCAACTGGCTTCCGGTCCAGAGGACACTTAAAGGTTCAGGAACCCCTGTAACCTACAGAAGCACCGCTCTCGCAGCTGAACTGGGCCTTGAAAACCTCTACATCACATTCTCAGGATGGTGGCCCAAGATCGGCGCCAAGATGACGACCTGCTCGTTCAAGGAGACAGAAGCATATTCAGTATGCGGTAGACTTGGTGCGGACAACAGGAAGATTCTTGTTGTGGCCTCAGCAGGAAATACAGCCCGAGCGTTCGCAAAGGTATGTTCTGAGAACAATATACCGCTTCTCATATCCATTCCGGCAGACAACATCGGCGCAATGTGGTTCAGCAAACCGCTCAACGACTGCGTCAAGATCATCGCATCACCTGAAGGATCGGACTACTACGACGCCATCGCACTTTCCGACAAAGTCTGCACAGACCCAGCATTCATGGCCGAAGGCGGCGCAAAGAACGTAGCACGTCGCGACGGCATGGGCACAACCCTTCTCTCTGCCGTTGAAGCAATTGGCAGGATTCCTGATGCCTATTTTCAGGCTATCGGAAGCGGCACTGGAGCCATTGCCGTGTGGGAAAACAACCTCAGACTCATTGAAGACGGAAGATGGGGATCACACAAGATGCGCCTCTACCCATCACAGAATGATCCGTTTACAATAATGTATGATTCTTGGAAACGGCACTCGCGTCAACTGGTGGATATGACACCTGATCAGGCCCGCAAGGCAGCATCCGAGATTGACGCAAAGGTCCTTTCAAACAGAAAGCCGCCTTACTCATTGGCAGGAGGCCTTTTCGATGCAATGGAAGACGCCGGCGGAGATATGTTCAAGGTCAGCAACACAGAACTCAGGTACTGGAAGAAGAGATTCGCGGAACTTGAAGGAATAGACATCCACGATGCTTCGGCTGTAGCAGTTGCTTCTCTTGCTCAGGCAGTCCGCGAAGGCTCAGTCAAGAATGAGGAGACAATAATGCTGAACATCACGGGTGGAGGAGAAGAACTCGCAAAATCAGAGAATGAGGTCTTCTATGCGAAACCTCATCTCGTCCTTGATCCGGCACTTCCACCGGAAGATATAATCAGCGCTGTAAAAGATTTATTCTAGCCCATTCCCGGCAGAAGTCATGTTACGGTTGAGCTTGTGAAGAGTCACAAGGAAAGAACGGAGTTCCTCTTCACTGATACCTACGAGCATCTCATCGAGAATTGAAACACCTTTCTGCTTGGCACCATGCTTCAGTATCTCGGCTTTCTCTGTGAGCATAAGCGTATTGGATCTCCGGTCCTGACGGTTCTGCTCACGAACTACAAAGCCCTTGCGCTCAAGAGCATCAACCAGTTTGGTCACAGAATTCTTATCCTTCTGCATCTGGTCAGCAAGCTGCTGCTGAGACATGGAACCTTGATTCCAAAGAAGATCAATGAGAATAAACTGCTCTGGAGTAAGAGGGACCTCCATCTGTCTGAGCTTAGCAGCAACGAACTGCTTGAGTTTGCAGCCTGTGAGATTCAATTCGACAGCGATTTCCTTGGATAGTAACATTTGTATACAGTATTAGGTTTTTACAAAATTAAAAAAATATTATAA
>JAGBXX010000028.1 GCA_017629035.1 Alistipes sp.
CACAGTTTGGTGGTCAGCGATTTGGTGAGATGGAGGTTTGGGCCTTGGAGGGCTTCGGCGCCGCAAACATCCTGCAGGAGATTCTTACAATCAAGTCGGATGATGTTGTTGGTCGTGCAAAGGCCTACGAGGCTATCGTTAAGGGCGACAACCTCCCACGTCCGGGTGTTCCAGAGGCAATGAATGTGCTTATGCACGAGTTGCGTGGTTTGGCACTCTCGGTAAAGCTTGAGTAACCTATTTAATGCGGATTTAAAACTTTGGACATTATGTCATTTAACAGAGATAATAATAAGATGAGCAGCTATAGCCGTATCTCGATTGGTCTTGCCTCTCCTGAGGAGATTCGTGCCCAGTCGAGTGGCGAGGTGCTCAAACCCGAAACCATCAATTACCGCACCTATAAGCCTGAGCGTGATGGCTTGTTCTGTGAGCGTATCTTTGGTCCTGTCAAGGACTACGAGTGCCACTGCGGTAAGTATAAGCGTATTCGCTATAAGGGTATCGTCTGCGACCGTTGCGGTGTAGAGGTTACTGAGAAGAAGGTACGTCGTGAGCGTATGGGCCACATCTCGTTGGTAGTTCCAGTTGTACACATCTGGTACTTCCGTTCGTTGCCCTCAAAGATTGGTTACCTTTTGGGTATTCCATCTAAGAAGCTCGAGGCGATCATCTACTACGAGCGTTACGTCGTAATCAACGCTGGTGCTGCTAAGGAGCAGGGTGTTGAGCGTTTGCAGACACTCTCAGAGAAGGAGTATCTCGATATCGTTGCAGCGCTTCCTAAGGGCAACCAGGCTCTCGACAACGACGATCCAGACAAGTTCGTAGCAGAGATGGGTGGTGAGGCTATCCTCACCCTCCTCAAGCAGGTAGACCTCGACTCAATGTCTTATGCATTGCGTGATCGTGCCTCAAAGGAGACCTCACAGCAGCGTAAGACCGAGGCCTTGAAGTGTTTGAACGTCATCGAGTCGTTCCGTGCTTCAGAGGGCAAGAACAAGCCTGAGTGGATGGTGCTCACAGATATTCCTGTGACTCCTCCTGAGTTGCGTCCATTGGTACCACTCGATGGTGGTCGTTTCGCAACATCGGATCTCAACGACTTGTATCGTCGAGTAATCATCCGTAACAACCGTCTTAAGCGTCTTATCGAGATCAAGGCTCCTGAGGTGATCCTTCGTAACGAGAAGCGTATGTTGCAGGAGGCTGTCGACTCATTGTTCGACAACTCACGCAAGAGCAACGCTGTTAAGAACGAGAGCAACCGTCCATTGAAGTCTTTGTCAGACTCGTTGAAGGGTAAGCAGGGTCGTTTCCGTCAGAACTTGCTCGGTAAGCGTGTTGACTACTCAGCACGTTCGGTTATCGTCGTAGGCCCAGAGCTTAAGATGCACGAGATGGGTATTCCTAAGGATATGGCTGCTGAGTTGTACAAGCCATTCGTTATCCGTAAGCTCATCGAGCGTGGTATCGTTAAGACTGTTAAGTCAGCAAAGAAGATTATCGACCGCAAGGATCCAGTTATCTGGGGTATCTTGGAGAATGTTATCAAGGGTCACCCAGTATTGATGAACCGTGCTCCGACCCTTCACCGTTTGGGTATCCAGGCCTTCCAGCCTAAGCTCATCGAGGGTAAGGCAATGCAGCTCCACCCACTGTCATGTACAGCGTTCAACGCCGACTTCGACGGTGACCAGATGGCGGTGCACTTGCCACTTGGCAACGCCGCAATCCTCGAGGCTCAGATCTTGATGCTTGGTTCGCACAACGTCCTTAACCCTGCCAACGGTGCGCCTATTACCGTACCATCGCAGGATATGGTCTTGGGTCTTTACTATATCACTAAGCCACGCCCAGGTGTTAAGGGTACAGGTCTTAAGTTCTACGGCCCTGAGGAGGCTATCATCGCTTACAACGAGAAGCGTGCAGCACTCCATGCCGTTGTTCACTGCCGTGTACGCGACATCGACGAGAATGGCAATGAGGTATATGTTATCAAGGAGACTACTATCGGTCGTATCTTGTTCAACCAGAATGTTCCTGCCGAGGTAGGTTACATCAACGAGGTGCTCACAAAGCGTTCGTTGCGTGACATCATCGCCGTGGTGATGAAGAAGGCGGGTGCTGATAAGGTTGCTAAGTTCTTGGATGATATTAAGAACATGGGTTACCGCATGGCGTTCCAGGGTGGTCTGTCGTTTAACCTCGATGCAGTTGTTATTCCTGATATCAAGGAGCAGCTCATCAACGAGGGTTACGCAGCTGCCGACGCTGTTGTCGAGGACTATAACATGGGTCTTATCACCAACAACGAGCGATACAACCAGATTGTCGATATTTGGACAAACATCAACAATAAGCTCACAAGCCAGGTAATCAACACCTTGAAGAGCGACCAGGATGGCTTCAACCCAGTATACATGATGCTTGACTCTGGTGCCCGTGGTTCTAAGGAGCAGATTCGTCAGCTCTCTGGTATGCGTGGTCTTATGGCTAAGCCACAGAAGTCAGGTGTTGAGGGAGGTCAGCAGGTTATCGAGAACCCTATCTTGTCTAACTTTAAGGAGGGTCTTTCGGTGCTCGAGTACTTCATCTCTACCCACGGTGCTCGTAAGGGTTTGGCGGATACCGCTCTTAAGACTGCCGATGCGGGTTACTTGACACGTCGTTTGGTCGATGTTGCTCAGGATGTTATCATCAACGAGGAGGATTGTGGTACATTGCGTGGTTTGACAGCTACGGCTATCAAGCGCAACGAGGATGTTGTTCAGACTCTCTACGATCGCATCCTTGGCCGTACAGCTCTCAACGATGTTATCTGCCCAACTACAGGCGAGATTCTCTGCAAGGCTGGCGAGGAGATCACCGAGGAGATTGCCGAGGCTATCGACAAGTCGCCTATCGAGTCAGTAGAGATTCGTTCGGTTCTTACGTGCGAGGCACGTCGTGGTGTATGTGCTAAGTGTTACGGCCGTAACCTTGCTACTGCACGCATGGTACAGAAGGGTGAGGTTGTTGGTGTTATCGCAGCACAGTCTATCGGTGAGCCAGGTACTCAGCTTACACTCCGTACGTTCCACGTCGGTGGTGTTGCGGGTGGTTCAACTGTTGAGACCAATGTTGTTTCTAAGTACGAGGGTCGTCTTGAGATTGATGACTTGCGCACAATCAAGGGTAAGAACGCTGCTGGCGAGGCTATAGACATCGTTATGTCACGTCAGTCTGAGTTCCGTATTATCGATCCTAACACCGATATTACACTCTATACTCACGCTTTGCCTTACGGTGCTACACTCTTCATGAAGGATGGTGCCGAGGTTAAGAAGGGCGATATGATCTGCGAGTGGGATCCATACAACGCAGTTATCATTGCCGAGTCTGAGGGTAAGATTGTCTACGAGAGCATCATCGAGGGTGTAACCTACCGCGAGGAGCGTGATGAGCAGACAGGTCTTTCAGAGCGTGTTGTTATCGAGTCTAAGGATAAGACTAAGAACCCTGTTATCAAGATTGTTAACAAGGATGGCGACGAGATCAAGTCATACAACTTGCCTGTTACAGCACATATCATGGTTAAGAACAACACCAAGATTCACGCTGGCGAGATTCTTATCAAGATCCCACGTGCAGTAGGTAAGAGCGGTGGTGATATCACCGGTGGTTTGCCTCGAGTAACCGAGTTGTTCGAGGCTCGTAACCCATCTAACCCAGCTATCGTATCTGAGATCGACGGTGAGGTAACATTCGGTAAGATTAAGCGTGGTAACCGCGAGATCATCATCACATCTAAGGATGGCGATGTTAAGAAGTATCTCGTACCACTCTCACGCCAGATCATCGTTCAGGAGAACGACTATGTGCGTGCAGGTATGCCACTTTCGGATGGTGCTATCACTCCAGGCGATATCCTTCGCATCCTCGGTCCTACCAAGGTTCAGGAGTACATCGTTAACGAGGTACAGGAGGTTTACCGCATGCAGGGTGTAAAGATCAACGATAAGCACTTTGAGGTTATCGTACGCCAGATGATGTCGAAGGTTAAGATTGAGGATCCAGGTGATACTCGCTTCTTCGAGGATCAGGTCGTAGATAAGTGGGAGTTCATGGATGTTAACGACGAGCTCTACGACAAGTGTGTAGTTACCAACGCTGGTGGCTCACAGAATGTTCAGGCTGGTCAGATCATCTCAATGCGTAAGTTGCGTGATGAGAACTCAGCGCTCAAGCGTCGTGATATGGCACTTGTTGAGGTACGTCCTATCGTTGCTGCAACAAGCAACCAGGTTCTCCAGGGTATCACCCGTGCGGCATTGCAGACATCAAGCTTTATCTCTGCAGCGTCGTTCCAGGAGACTACCAAGGTTCTTAACGAGGCTGCTATCCAGGCTAAGTCTGATGACCTTGTTAACCTCAAGGAGAATGTCATCACAGGTAATCCTATCCCAGGCGGTACTGGTCTTCGTGACTACGACGACTTGGTTGTCGGCCTTAAGTCAGAGATGGTATTCTAATCTCGAAATATTACTAAAAAATGGCTGTTCACTCCAGGACAGCCATTTTTTTTGTTTGAAGTTGTCAATCGAGGCTGCTTTGTCGTTACGCTTGTTCTCGAAATCCTCACATACGCCAAGTATGCTGCGGTTTCTCAAACTTCGCAAGCCTAAAATCAGCTCTCGATATACAACTTCACTCTTTCAGGCACTCTCGAGGCTGCTTTGTCGTTACGCTTGTTATAGAAATTTAATAAGTTACTCGACTAATACATTAGACCCATTATAACCCACAGAAACTCACATAGATACTGAGTGAAATCAAAACAAAAAAACTGCCTAACGTTCAGTTAGGCAGACCATATATATTCCGGATTTGATTATCCCAAGATAAACTCCTTGATTGCCTCGGCGCAGCGCTCAGGCTCTTCGACAAAGCCCATGTGGCCTGAGTGGTCGAGCCACACGGTGCGGGCCTCGGGGTGGGTGCGCTCAAGCTCCTCGGCAACCTCGTTAGGGATATAGTAGTCGTGGCGACCAAAGATAAACTGGTGCTTAACCTCGGACTCACGCAGCTGCTCGTCACGATCCTTGCGCTCTATCATGCCAGCAAGTATGGCGATGACACCCTCATCCTCCGTAATGAGTATCAGCTCCTCCATATCCTCGACAATATCCTTCAGGCGCTTTACGTTCTCGGGTGCGAAGCCTGCGTGGGGCACAAGGCGTGCCATGGTGCTCTTCTTGCCCGCCTTGACAAGTTCGATCTCTCTACGGCGTCTGTCGCACTTCTCCACGCTATCGTTGGTTGTAGTAGAGCTAAGCAGGGTAATAGAGTCGAGCCTGTCGCTATAGTTGTCGAGCATGGCAAGGGCAACGTATCCGCCCATAGAGTGGCCTACAACAGAGTAGCGCTCGATGCCGAGTGCCGCCATTGCCTCGGCCACGCAATCAGCAAGGTACTCCATGGTGTGTATCTCTCCCTTGATGAGCGATATTCCGTGGCCTGGAAGGTCGAGTGTAACAACACGAAGCTCGGGTGTGAGCAGTCGTGAAAACTCATCCCATATAACCATTGACTCGAGGTAGCCGTGCAGCAGAACTACACACTTGTCGCCACGCTCGCTATCCGAGACATGCATAGGCGTTTGGCCCGCCATAATAAATTTCTCGACCATAATATGATGTTGTTTGATTTTTTGCTTTACAATATTACAAAAATTCGAGCAAATATGCAACTTCTTGACGCAAAAATCTCTAAAGTGCGCTTTAGATTTTGCAGCCCCCGAAAAAAATTGTAACTTTGACCGAATATATTTACCTAAGTTGCACCACACAAGGCTCGCTATGAACAACAATACTTTGCGCTTCGAGATCATCAAATGCCACGGCTCGGGCAACGACTTTATAATGATCGATACTACCTGCAACCCCGATCTTCAGCAGGTAGACTGGTCGGCATTTGCACGTGTGGCGTGCGATAGAGCGAAGGGTATAGGTAGCGACGGTCTTCTGCTTGTCGTGCGCAACGCAGAGGGTATCTACGGCATGGATATGCTCAACCCCGATGGCACTCATGCCGAGATGTGTGGCAATGGCATGCGCTGCGTGGCACGTCTTGCCTACGAGCGTGGCTACTTAGACTCGGGCAAGCTCTTCTCCTCGGATCGCATATTTAGGATTGGCCGTGAGGAGCCTCTAGCAGAGGGTGTCGACACCTTCTCGGTCGAGATTTCGATTAGCACCTGGAGCTCGAGCTTCGGCTTCTTTGCCCCCACTGAGAGCTTTGTAGATAAGAAAATAGAGGCCCTGGATGCCAATCTACGATTTACGGCACTCAATTTGGGAAATCCACATATTGTTGCCCAGGTAGATAGCATCGACATGGAGCTTCTCGAGAGCCTCGGCGAGCGAGTAAAGAGCCTCAAGGAGCACTTCCCTTACGGTGTCAACGTGTCGCTGTACGAGGTGCGCTCCGAGCATGAGATATTTGTTGCCACCTATGAGCGTGGTGTTGGCATTACGCTCTCCTGTGGCACGGCGATGACTGCCTCGGCTACGGCGGCGGCACTCATGGGTCGCACTGCACCAGAGGAGAGAGTCAACGTACTCAACCGTGGAGGCAAGGTATTCTGCACCACACGTATTTCGGGTAGCGATATTATCACGACACTTGCGGGCAATGCTACCTTTGAGTGGTGGGGTAGTGCGAGCTTCGATGGCGAGCAGATGGAGCACAGCGTAGAGCGCACAACGGGCGAAGATAGGCTCTGGAGTGCCTTTGTGGAGAGTATAAATAGATAGTCGAAAGAGTGATATATGCGTCGTCTTGTTAGATATATGTTGCTTGTTGCAGTTCTGCTTGTCGGGGCTGCCTGCAACGTCACACGCAGCCTTCCCGAGGGTAGCTACCTGCTCTCACGTGTGGTTGTCGAGGGCGACGAAGATACCCCACGTGAGGAGCGTATCACCGACGAGCGTGACGACCTGCTGAAGCATGTGCGCCAGACACCTAATAAGCGCTTCCTCGGCCTTGACTTCTATGTCTGGATATATGAGCATGCCAACCCTGAGAAGAGCAACTGGTGGAACAACTTTAAGCGTAAGATTGGCGAGGAGCCTGTGCTGCTGAATATGGATCTCACGCAGCGCTCTATCGAGAACCTCGAGACATATATGCGTACCAAGGGCTACTTCTCGTCCTCTGTTACCTGCGATGTCGACACCACACGTCGTAAGCGTCGTGCAGAGCTCACGTACCGCCTCACGCAGCGCGAGGCGATGCGTATCGAGAGCCTTGACTACAACTTCCGTGACACCTCGCTCCGCTCAGTGATACTTGCCGACACGGCCAATAGGCTTATACGCCATGGCGATGTGCTCGATATCACGCTGCTTGACGAGGAGCGCAACCGCATAGCCTCATATCTGAACAACCGTGGCTATTTCGACTTTACGGTAAACAATATCACCTACGAGGTCGATACCATCGGTATGCGTGATAAGGCTAAGGTGTCGATGGTAATCTCGCCCGTGCTCCTTGACTACGACGAGCGTGGACGACCCAAGTACGAGGACCACTCGATATATCGTATCAACAAGATCAACGTATATCCTACCTACGACCCTATGTTGCGCTCAACAGCGGGATTTAAGGAGGGTGCTGTTATCGACACAGTGTCGTATGGTGGTCTGAGCATTATTCGTGATGTTGAGGCCTCGCCACGCCTGCGTGACGTGGTGCTTCGACGCATCGTCCCCATGCAGCCAAATAGTATATATAGCTCACGTGAGGTGCAGGCGACCTACAATGAGCTTATGTCGCTCGGTCTGTTTAGAAGTACCAAGGTGAGCTTCAGCCGCTCGCCTATGCAGGATAGCGAGGTGACATATATCGGCAACCAGGCCGATGGTGTAGATCAGTTTGTCGATATCCAGGAGCGATACCTGGATTGTAACATCTACTGTACACCAGCGCTCAAGCAGAGCATGAAGGTTGAGGTTGAGGCCTCGTCGACATCGTCGTTCTACGGCCTTAGTGCCACCCTCGGTTACACCAACAACAATGTCTTTCGTGGTGCCGAGGCCTTCGATATCGCCGCACGTTTCGGTTTCGAGTTTATGTATGCTCGTGATGTGGCCAAGCGTAGCGCCCAGGAGCTGAATGTCACTGCGGGACTCTCGTTCCCACGCTTCCTCACGCCGTTCCATATCTCCTATGGTGACCGTGTCACGCAGCCACGTACACGCCTCGAGCTGGCTTTCGATTTCCAGAATAGACCCTACTATCGTCGTAATATCTCGACAGCACGCTGGGCATATAGCTGGCGTCGTGGCGAACGCTCGTCGTTTGTGGTTCGACCTCTGGATATCAACTGGATCGATGTCAAGAGCGTAGACCAGAAGTTCCTCGAGGATATCGACAATCAGTATCTGCGCACCTCGTTCGAGTCGCAGCTCAATGCCGGTCTTACGGCGTCGTATGTCTACAACACCCAGCGCAACAACCTCGACCGCACAAGCACTCTGCTGCGTGCCAACCTCGAGACCTCGGGTAATGTGCTTCAGGGTATCGAGGCACTCTTCTCGGAGCATGCCGAGGGCAAGGACTACTACGAGATTTTCGGCATCCGCTATTCGCAGTATCTGCGTGCCGATGTCAACCTTAGCCACACCGAGGACCTTGGACATAGAATGGCTCTTGCAGGACGACTTTTTGCCGGCGTGGGTTACACCTATGGCAACTCAAAGGGTAGGTCTATACCTTTCGATAGAATGTTCTACTGTGGTGGTGCAAACTCCATGCGTGGCTGGGTGCCACGAACTCTCGGCCCTGGTGGCGTTGCGGGCGTGAACAACACGTTGTACCCTGCTCAGGTGGGTGATATGCGCCTTGAGGCCAACCTCGAGTTTAGGTTCCCTGTGTGGAGCATCTTCTACGGAGCGCTATTCTTCGATGCGGGTAACGTGTGGTACTTGCGCCAGTCGGAGGCGGCAAGCTCTGAGGAGGTATTCCGCCTCAATGATTTCTACAAGCAGCTCGGCTTCAACACAGGTCTTGGTCTGCGTATTGACGCTACGTTTGTTATCCTTCGTATCGACCTCGGTCTTCAGCTCCACAACCCTGGTAACCCCGTAGGTCAGCGATGGATCCACGACTTCAAGTGGAAGAACATGGCGCTGAACTTTGGTGTCGGTTATCCATTCTAATCCTTTGTTGTTATAACAGCACATCTACTTCCGCTAACGAATTATCTCGTCAATGGGCAGTACGTCTAAGTACAGCTCATCGACTCGAAACTCGCCGAGCGTTGTATCTGCACTATTCTAACAACAAATAAAACTCACTTCGATGTTTGTAATTATTACGCGAATTTATTCGTTTGAGTGAGTACGTAATAAAATTAATGGGCTGTCCTAACCAGGGCAGCCCATTCTATTTTAGCTAAGGAGGGACTACAAGCCCATCTCCTTGATAAGCCACTCAGCGCCACCAACCTTGTCGATAACGAACAATACGTAGCGGATGTCGCAGATGATGTTGCGGCACAATGTCTCGTCGAACTCGATATCGCTCATTGTTGAGAGCCATGTGCGGTCAAAGTTCACGCCGATAAGCTCGCCCTTGCCGTTGAGTACTGGAGAGCCAGAGTTACCACCTGTAGTGTGGTTTGTGGCGATGAAGCATACAGGAACGGTGTACTTACCATTCATCGTAACACCCCAACGACCATAATCCTTCTTAGCGTATGCGTCACGAAGGGCCTGAGGCACGTTGTAGTCGTAGATCTCTGGGTTATCCTTCTCGATGATACCCTCGAGAGTTGTCTGTGGCAAGTGATACTCGCCATCGGCATACTCATAGCCTGCAACCTTACCGTAGGCTACACGCAACGTGAGGTTTGCATCGGGGAAGAATGGACGCTTCTTGTCCCACTCCATAAGAGCCTTAACGTATGGACGGAACCAACGCTCGATATCTGGAATGTTGCTGAAGTTGCGATATGTGTAGGCCTTCACGCGCTTAGCAATAGGCTGCACGGCCATCACAAACTCCGTCATAGGATCCTCGGCGATGTTAGCTGCCTTGAACTCCTCGAGTGTGCCGAGCTTGGTGTTGTCGTAGAGCCACTCTGCATAGCCCTTAGCGCCGCCGTGAGCGGCAAAGAGTGTCTTAAGCTCCTCAGAGATATATGTACCCATCTTCTCATACTCAGTAAGCATAGCCACGGCCAAGGCACGGTCTACATCTACTACAAAGTCCTTGTAGAAGAGCTCTGCGGCAGCCATCTTCTCCTCGTCGGTGCGATCTGAGAGAGCGATATATACCGCCTGCTGGAGCTCGATGCCACGGATAGTCTCGCTGTAGAGCTCGTAGTTGAAATATCCCTCGGCGTTGCGAGCATAGGCTGCTGCCAATGAGTCCAAGAGGTATGCCTTATCGGGGTTCTCCTTGCGGAAGCGATTCTCGTAGCTGAGCTTCTTGGTGTATGTGCCCAAGCGGTTGATACCGAGCACCTCGCCCTGCCACTTCTTCCATGCGTTGGCGATGTTTGCCTGCTTTGCAGCATACTTGATACGTGTCTCTACAGACTGCGACTGTGCTGCGCCGATGATGTCGAGGCGCTGTGTGCGAAGGTCAATCTTTGTAGGGTCTGAGAGCTCTGCGATATACTTCACAGCGTCCGAAGTGATATACTCCTGGGTGTTGCCTGGGAAGCCGTAGATCATGGTAAAGTCACCCTCCTTAACACCCTGTGTTGACACCTTGAAGTGGCGTGCAGGGGTGTAAGGCTTGTTCGATGCAGAGTACTCTGCAGGCTCGTTGTTCTCGTTAGCGTAGATGCGGAATACAGAGAAGTCGCCAGTGTGGCGTGGCCAGATCCAGTTGTCGTTGTCGGCACCAAACTTACCGATAGCCGTTGGAGGTGTACCTACAAGACGCACGTCAGAGAACTCACGGTAGATGAACAAGTAGGCGATGTTGCCATAGTACATCGACTCTACCTTAGCGCGGAAGCCCTTGCCCTCAGCCTCAGCCTTAGCAATAATCTGCTCCTTGCTCTCACCCTTAGCAATACGCTCTGTCACCTCCTCCATACGCACAAGAATATGCACCTTGAGGCCTGGGCAGCGAAGCTCCTCGGTGTGGTTCATAGCCCAGAAACCATCGGTGAGGTAGTCGTGCTCCACGGTCGATAGTGCCTGGATAGCGTCGTAGCCGCAGTGGTGGTTGGTAATAAGAAGACCCTTCTCAGACACAATCTCGCCAGTACAGCCACCGTCGAAGAGTACGACAGCATCCTTCAACGAAGCCTTGTTGATAGAGTAGATATCTTCGGCCGAGAGTTTGAAGCCCTTAGACTTCATATCCTTAATGCGGCTTGAGATGAGCGATGGAAGCCACATGCCCTTGTCGGCAAATGCCGAGAATGTCGTTGCAAAGATAAGAGCAACAAGTAGTAAGGTTTTTTTCATACTTATAAATGGTTTTTAGTCTTTACATATAACACGATGGTAGCTGCTCGATAAATGCCTCGAGCTCACGACACAGACGCTGCACAGGTAGCCCCATGACATTGTAGAACGAGCCATTGATCGACTCTATGCCCACGTAGCCTATCCACTCCTGAATGCCGTATGCTCCAGCCTTATCCATTGGCGAGTAGTTGTCCACGTAGTAGTCTATCTGCTCACGGCTAAGCTCTGCAAAGCGTACGGTGCTTCGTGAGGCGAAGGTGTGCTCACGCTCTGCGGTGCGTAGTGTGACACCTGTGATGACACTATGCTCAGCGCCCGACAGACGGCCCAAAATCTCACGTGCCTCAGCCGCATCCTTAGGCTTGCCGAGCACCTCGTTGCCGAGCACCACTACGGTGTCGGCCGTGATGAGTAGCTCGTTGTATCTAAGCTGCTCGGGGTAGGCATGGCTCTTAAGTTTTGAGAGATATGGTGCCACCTCCTGGCATGGAAGTGTTGCAGGGTAGCTCTCGTCGCACTCAAACTTTGAGGCGAGGCGATACTCTATACCCGCAGCACGTAGCAATTCACGGCGGCGTGGCGATGCCGAAGCGAGCACAACGTCGAACTCTCGGAGCTTATTGTGTAGTAGCATAATTGTCTTCGTGGGCGAAATAGTTATATTTCACAAAGATAGGAATTTTTATCCAATAATACCGCTCAAAAAACCTATTTTGTTTGTATCTTTGTAGACGCAAGGCTACTATCTTAGCCTTAAGAGATTAGTAAATAGTTGGTTATGAAGCGTGATAGTATAGATTTTGAGAGTGGTGAGATAGGCACATTGTTTCGACGTATGCTTGTGCCTACGCTTCTGGGTACGCTGGCAATGTCGGCAATGACCGTTATCGACGGCATGATTGTGGGCCACGGTGTTGGTGCCATAGGTGTTGCTGCGGTGAATATTGTGGTGCCCATCTACCTTATTATGTCAGGTATTGGCATCATGGTGGGTGCTGGCTGCTCGGTCGTTGCCTCGATACATCTGTCGCAGAATAAACTCAAGGTTGCTCGTCTGAACGTAACCCAGGCTCTGCTCGTCTCGGCACTTGTCGTCACGTTCATAGCCGCTCTGGTGCTTATCTTTCCCGAAGATACGGCACGCCTGCTCGGTGCTTCGCCCACGCTCATGCCCCATGTCTTGGACTATATGATTTGGCTCATGCCGGGCTTTATCTTCGAGATGTTTGGCCTCATAGGCCTCTTTATCATACGCCTCGATGGTGCGCCACGCTTTGCCATGTGGTGCAACATCATCCCGGCAGTGCTCAACGCGATCCTCGATTGGGTGCTTGTATTCCCCGTTGGCATGGGTGTCAAGGGTGCAGGTGTGGCTACCTCGTTCTGCATGATTCTTGGCGGTGTTATGGCTCTTGGCTACCTTATCTTCAAGGCCAACAACCTCAAGTTGCAGCTCCCTAAACTGAGCCTTAAGAGCTTTAGACTCACGCTGCGCAACATAGGCTACCAGTGTCGCATTGGCCTCTCGTCGCTCATGGGCGAGCTCTCGCTGGCGGTGCTGATATATATAGGCAACCTTATCTTTATGCGCTATCTGGGCGATGATGGTGTCGGTGCATTTGGTATCTCGTGCTACTACACCCCCTTCTTCTTTTCGGTGGGTAACTCTATTGCGCAGTCGGCGCAGCCCATCATCAGCTATAACTATGGCGTAGAGCGCTGGAGCAATGTCGCAAGGGTGCGTAGGTTGCTGCTCTCCACGTCGTTTGCTGTAGGTGTTGTCGTGGCGCTGTTGTTCTGCCTTCTGCCCGAGCCTCTTGTGGCACTCTTTGTCGATGCAAGCAGCCGTGCGGGCGAGATTGCCATTGCAGGCTTCCCGTATTTTGCCCTGGGCATAGTATTCTTTATTCTCAATGTAGCGGTTATCGGCTACTACCAGAGTGTCGAGCGCATTGGCCGTACTATACTGCTCGTGAGCCTGCGAGGTCTGATATTTTTGCTCCCCTGCTTCATCCTTCTGCCACGCCTATATGGCGAGGCGGGAATATGGCTTGCTATGCCGATCTCCGAGGTGCTCACACTCCTTTCGATAGTCGTTGCCAGCCGCATAGATAGGCTTAGAGGTGTGGCATAGTTTGCTCGAAACAGGGAAATAGACTATCTTTGCAATTACGATGCTACCACTTCAACTATGATGCTACCGCTTAAAAGATATATACTCACGCTGCTCTCTTTTGTACTGTCGCTCTCGGCTATGGCACAGCAGGGTAGTGCCTTGCAGTTTGAGTCGCTTACCGTTGATTTTGGCCATATTAATGAGGTGGATGGTGCCGAGCGCCGTAGCTTCGAGGCCCAGAACGTGGGCAGTGATGTTGTCACAGTTCTCGATATTGTCTCTACGTGCGACTGTACTGTGGCGCAGTACACGAGGTGCGATGTTGCTCCTGGCGAGCACTTTACGTTCGATGTTGTATACGACCCCACGAACCGCCCTGGCCGCTTTGAGCGCACCATATATCTCTATACTTCGGAGTCGGAGGAGCCTATCGAGCTTATGATTAAGGGGCGTGTGGCACCCCGTGAGCGCAGTGTCGAGGAGCTATATCCCTACGATATGGGCCAAGGACTAAGGCTCGATGCTACCTTTGCCACATTCTCCTACTTAGAGCATGGCAAGGAGTATAGCGCAGAGATAGCCTATGCCAATACCTCGGATAGTGCCATTAGGCTCACTCTTATCCCAGAGCTCAGCTCGGGAGCCCTCAGTGTGGAGTATCCCGAGGTCATTGAGCCACACTCCACGGGCGATATCAAGTTCAGCTATCATCTTGGAGAGGATAGCGGCGTATATGGCACTCTTGACGATAGATTTGCAGTCGAGGTCAATGGTGTTCGCTCACGATTTATGGTCACATCGTATGGCGTGGCGGTAGATAATTTCGATTCTGTTGACGATATTTTGTCGCCAAGAGCCGATTATTCGAAAAAAATCATTAAATTTGGGGATGTAAATGCCCTTTCACGACCAATAACACACCGCCTGGAGATAACAAATAGCGGCTTAGCGCACCTCTATGTGCGTAAGGTGGAGTGCGATACGGAGGCTGTGAGGGTCAAGCTACGCATGGGGCGCAGGATAAAACCCAACAAGAGTTGTACACTGCGTGTTAAGCTCAAGCCCCGAGCTCTGGAGGGTGTCGAGGGGTCATTTGTAGCACGACTGCGCATAGTGACCAACGACCAGACAATGCCGCTCCAGGTAGTAAGACTTACGGCAAACATCAACCGAGATTAGGACAACGAATTAGACAAATATTAACTGAAAAACTACTAAGATGTTTAAGATTGTAGAAAAACGCCAGCTCGCCGACCAGATCTTCGAGATGAAGATTGCGGCTGAGCGTGTTGCACGAGCTGCCCTTCCAGGTCAGTTTGTCATCGTGCGTGCTAACGAGGGTGGCGAGCGCATCCCTCTTACGATTGCTGACTACGATGTTGAGGCTGGTACTGTGACTATCGTTACACAGACTATTGGCCTTTCAACACGCAAGATTTGTGCTCTCAACGTGGGCGACTCACTCGCAGATTTTGCTGGTCCTCTTGGCCGTCCATCGGAGTTTGTTCACATGCCTTTGGAGGAGCTTAAGAGCCGCAAGTATCTCTTTGTGGCTGGTGGTGTAGGTACAGCACCTGTATATCCACAGGTTAAGTGGTTGCACCAGCATGGTGTGGAGTGCGACGTGATTATCGGCGCTAAGACTCGTGATATGCTTATCTATATCGACGAGATGGGCAAAGTTGGTAATGTGCATATCGCTACAGACGATGGTACCGAGGGCTTCAAGGGTATGGTTACAGGCCTTATGAAGGAGCTTGTTGAGGTTGAGGGTCGTAAGTACGACGAGTGCGTATGTATCGGTCCTATGATCATGATGAAGTTTGTCTGCCTTACAACCAAGCCATGGGAGTTGATGACAACAGTGTCGCTCAACGCCTTGATGGTTGATGGTACAGGTATGTGCGGTGCTTGCCGTGTATCTGTGGGTGGCAAGACACTCTTTACATGTGTCGATGGTCCTGAGTTTGATGGCCACCAGGTAGACTTCGACGAGGCTATGCGTCGTCAGGCTATGTACAAGAACCAGGAGAGAAAAGCTAACGAAGAACACAAATGTAACTGCTATGGCAAATAAGATACCACGCGTCGCTGTACGCGAACAAGATCCAAAGCTCCGTGCCGCTAACTTCGAGGAGGTGTGCTACGGCTATAACGAGGAGGAGGCTTTGTTGGAGGCTACACGCTGCCTTAACTGCAAGAACCCACGCTGCGTGGCTGCCTGCCCTGTGAATATCAACATTCCAGAGTTTATCCACCACCTTACTGAGAATAATATCCGTGCTGCTGCCGACACTATCCATGTCGATAGCTCACTCCCATCAATCTGTGGTCGTGTATGTCCTCAGGAGTCGCAGTGCGAGGGCTCGTGTGTTCTCGGTATCAAGGGCGAGCCTGTGGCTATCGGTAAGCTCGAGCGCTTTGTTGGCGACTGGTCTTTGGACCACAGCGCTGAGGTTGAGAGCGTAGAGATCGAGAAGAATGGCAAGCGTGTGGCTGTTGTTGGTAGCGGCCCTGCAGGCTTGGCTTGTGCTTCGGACCTTGCAAAGATGGGCTACCAGGTAGATGTATTCGAGGCATTGCACCGCCTTGGTGGTGTGTTGTCGTACGGTATCCCTGAGTTCCGTCTGCCTAAGGATAGAGTTGTTGCTCGCGAGATCAACGAGGTTAAGAAGCTCGGCGTTAAGTTCGAGACCGACGTTATCATCGGCCGCACTATGACTATCGACGCATTGCTCGACACAGAGGGCTACGATGCAGTATTCGTAGGCTCGGGTGCTGGCCTTCCACGCTTCATGGGCATCCCTGGCGAGAACCTCAATGGTGTACTCTCGGCCAACGAGTTCCTTACACGTGTTAACTTGATGGGCGCTTGGGATCCTGAGCACTCTGATACTCCAGTATATGTAGGCCGCAAGGTTGTTGTTGTCGGTGGTGGTAATGTGGCTATGGATGCTGTGCGTACTGCTAAGCGTCTTGGTGCCGAGGCTGTTATCGTCTATCGTCGTGGCGAGGCTGAGCTCCCTGCACGTAAGGAGGAGGTTCACCACGCTAAGGAGGAGGGTATCGAGTTCCGTATGCTTACCAACCCAACCGAGATTCTCGGCACTGAGGATGGCTGGGTTAAGGGTCTTAACTGCGTAGAGATGGAGCTCGGCGAGCCTGATGCAAGTGGTCGTCGTTCGCCACAGGAGAAGGCTGGCTCAGACTTTGTTATCGACTGCGATGTTGTTATCATGGCCTTGGGTACTTCGCCTAACCCACTTATCGCCTCTACTACAGGTGGCTTGAACATCAACCGCCGTGGCTGTATCGAGGCTGATGAGGTAGGTACAACATCACGTGCTGGTGTCTTTGCTGGTGGTGATGCTGTTACTGGTGCTGCAACAGTTATCCTTGCCATGGGTGCAGGTCGTAAGGCAGCAAAAGCAATCGACGAGTATATCAAGTCAAAGTAATTTCTCGTGATAAGGCCGACATCTGCGGCCTCTCAATCATTGCCCTGAATGGGACGTACGTCGAGTACTACCCATCCAGGGCAATCTCTTTATCGAGACCACATCTGCAGCCTTCTGACGAGAAATGGGGTTTAAATAGGTTCCTATATTATACACATTTTAACTCTTTAAAACTCATCTTAACCCACTAAAACCCATTTCGACCTATGCCCCGAATAGCATACTTTCTATGGCAATCAGCGAGTTAGTAGCTAAATTTTTGCCTCGAAGGTTGCGAATTGAGATTTTTTACTTATCTTTGCAGCCCGTATCAACCTCTTATACTGGGCGAAGGCTTAGATGTAGGATTATCGACGAGGGTGTCGATATGGTAGAGCCGACGCAGCGATAATGTTGAGCGATAACTATTTAATTTTGTTGCAACAATGAACAAAGATGCATTGATCAGACTCGTTAACGAGCAGATGTGGGAGAAGGGCGAGCAGGATGTGCCCAAGTTTGGTGCTGGTGATACTATCACCGTTACTTACCGTATTGTAGAGGGTAACAAGGAGCGCCTTCAGAGCTTCCGTGGTGTGGTTATCCAGATCAAGGGTTCTGGCCGTACAAAGATGTTTACTATCCGTAAGGTATCTAACGGCGTTGGTGTAGAGCGTATCTTCCCTCTTTACTCACCACACATCGACAAGATCGAGGTTAACAAGTATGGTGTTGTACGTCGTGCACGTATCTACTACCTCCGTGACCTCACTGGTAAGAAGGCTCGTATCAAGGAGCGTCGCATCGTTAAGAAGGAGGAGTAATCCTCGCTTAACCGCTACAGGAGGCTGTCACCATCGGTGGCGGCCTCTTATTTGTAAAGAGCTATGTTAACACGCAAATATTAGGCTGAATGAAGTACTACATTATTGCAGGAGAGCCCTCTGGCGACCTGCATGCCAGCAAGCTTATGCGAGGCATTAGCCTCGAAGACACCGAGGCGCAGTTCCGCTTCTCGGGTGGCGACCGCATGGTGGAGGTTGCAGGCCACGAGGCTATGTTGTACCACTACAAGCAGATGTCCTTCTTTGGCTTTGTGCAGGTGGCAATGAACCTGCGCACTATATTTAGCCAGATGGACAACGTGAAGGCAGATATCGAGCGCTTCTCGCCCGACGTGATTATCCTTGTGGACTATCCCGCCTTCAACCTTCGCATTGCCAAGTGGGCCAAGAGTCGTGGTATACGTGTATACTACTATATAGCACCCAAGGTGTGGGCATGGAAGGAGCGTCGTGTGAAGAGCATACGCAACTATGTCGATAGGCTCTACACTATCTTCCCGTTCGAGACGGAGTATTTTCGAGGTCATGGCATCGAGCCGATATTCTGCGGAAATCCCCTTGTTGACGATATTGCCGAGTGTCGCTCTAAACTTACGGGACGTGCTGAGTTCTTGCGTGATGCAGCTCTCGAGGATCTCCCTATCGTGGCACTCCTGGCAGGTAGCCGTGTATCGGAGATTAATGCCAACCTCCCCGATATGGTCGCTATTGCGCGCCGTTTCCCCGAGATGCAGTTTGTGGTTACGGGCGTAAGCTGGGTAGATAGCTCGATCTATGCAGGGCATGTCGCTGGCGTGGATAATGTCAAGGTCGTTGTCGACCGCACGCAGCAGACACTCGCCATGGCCGAGGCGGCTATCGTTACGTCGGGTACTGCCACGCTCGAGACAGCCCTTATGGGTATCCCCGAGATTGTGATGTACCATGTGCCCTGGATATATGAGAAGCTGAAGCCCTACTTCCTGCGTATCCCATATATTTCATTGGTTAATATCAACCTCCGCCGTGAGGCTGTGCGTGAGTTGGTATGCGCTAAGCTCGATGTTGAGGGTGCAGAGCGTGAACTCAGGGCTATATTGCCTGGTGGCCAGAAGCGAGAGTCTATGCTTCGTGATTTCGACGAGCTCAGGGTTATGATCGGTGCGGAGGGTGCGAGCCACCGCTTTGCTAAGAATATTGTTAATAGTCTAAAACGATGAAACTTATAAATATTATAAATAGCTACTCGTCCGAGGGCGATGCGCCACGCTTCTATTTTAAGGCCGATACGGCTCTTCTGCGCAACAACGACGCCTTCTATATCCCCGATGGCATGGGCCGTGTTGTTGCCCAGCCCCACATCGTGCTTAAGCTCTCACGTCTTGCCAAGTGCATCAGCGAGAGGTTTGCATCACGCTGTGTCGAGGTGGTTATGGGTGGTGTGACCTTTACCCCCGTTGAGATGCTCGAGGAGCTTCGTCGTGAGGGTCTTCCTTGGGATGCTGCCGTGGGCTTCGACCACTCGTCGGCACTCTCGCTCGAGTCGGTTGGCCGTGATGCTATGCTTCAGGGGGCAAGGTTCTGCATCAACAACGAGGAGGTCTTGACTCTCTCGGTTTCGGATATGCGTTTCACGCCCGATAAGATCATCAGCTCACTTTCGGAGGCTACCACGCTGCGTATTGGTGACCTTGTATATCTTGGAGCGCCGGAGTCGTTCGACATCAAGGTAGGTGATAACCTTAAGCTCTACATCGGCGATACGCTGCTACTTAATTTCGATATCAAGTAGTTCGTATATATATAAATAGGAGAGGGTACTTCGTCGGAGTACCCTCTCTTTTTTACCCTTAGGTCTATGTGCTAAAAAAAGTAGAGGCCACCGAAGTGACCTCTACTCGAATTATTTTCGACGAGCGAATTAGCGAGCAGTAACCTCGCAGTAGTCAGGAACGATCTCCTTGTTCTCGAAGACCATCTCAGATACTCGCTTGCCATACTTAGTCTTAGCCTTGAAGAGCTCCTCGCTATCCACGATCTTGCTCTGGAGGCCTACGCCACCATTGAGGCTCTCCTGGTATGCATCCCACCATGCAACGTAGTCTGCAGCGTCGCCGCAACCATCGTATGTAGGCTCGATCCATGTGCGGAAGAGCTTAGACATCTGGCCGTCAGCGTCGAATACGATAGCTACGAACTCGTACTTGCCACCAAACTCGAGGAATGTGTAAGTGTGAGTTACACTAGCTGAGCCGTACTCGTTGATAGACCATACAAGACCGTCGATATACTGCTGGTCGTTGTAGTAGTCAGATGCTGGGCGACCTGTCCAGTTGTAAGTATCGAAGAAGTAGTCGCCGTGGTTCTCGTCGCTGAATGCGATCTCGATTGGGAAGATAGCGTAGCCAGCGTAGTTAGAGAGGTACTCATAACCGCCGTAGCTTGCGAAGTCTGCTGAATCGTAGTAGCCGTTGTTAACGAGCTCGATAGATACGCTACCGTTAAGACCCTTAGTTCTGAATGTCTCAGTAAAGATCTGCTCAGTTGTAGCAACACCACCACGTGAACCGAATGCGTAGAGTACGTACTCAGTCTCTGGCTCGAGGTTGATTACGCTTGTCTCTGCGTCGCCTTTGAGGAGTGTATAGCTCATGTTGTGGAGGAGGTACTCCTGACGCTCAGCGTCGTTGCTACCGTAAGTTGCCCAATCTGCAGCCTTCTCCCAACCTGCTACGTAGTAGTCGTCGTTAGTTGTTCTGAAAGTGAATGTAGCGGTACGTGATGTGAGCTTGCTTACTGTTGGAGTAATCACGTTGTCAGACATTGTTACATCACCAGTAGTGAACTTAATAACCTTAGGAGTTGAGCAGCAAAGAGCATTCTCCTCCATTGCAAATGCGAAGAGGTAGTAGTCGTGGTTAGCCAAAAGCTCGAACTCGTAGTGGCTCTTAGGAGAACCATCAGGGTTAGTACCTGCGCATGTGAAGTTAGCGATGATATCTGCGTTAGACATATCCTTCATCATCTCCTGAACAGCGTTTGCCCACCAGTACTCAACCACACGTGGCTCGTCGTTGAGGAAGTCCAAGTTCTCGAGGTAGTCGTTAACCTGGATGCTGTTAAGAACGTCGAAGTAGTAGTCGCCAGTGAAGCCACCAAGAGGAGTAACGTCAGCCTTAACCAATGTGCCGTCAACGATCTCGTAGTTCATCTCGAAGTCGACGTTCTGAAGCTCTGGCTTAGCAGTCTCAACAGTGAATAATGATACGTCAGAGAGCAATGCGCCAGACTCGTAGTCGAAGTAGTAGCAGTAGAATGTGTAAGGTACACCAGAAGCACCGTTAGAAACAGTGATACCTGGCTGATCACCTACCTTAGCACGCTCCTGCATAATCTGAGCAGCTGACATACCGTAGAACTGACCCAACCAAGCGAAGTATGCAAGGTCATCCTCGTAGTAATCCTCGCCAGTCTCGAAGCCTGAAGCGATGATATACTCTGGAGAAGCAGACATCACGATGTATGGCAAAGTCTTGTTCTCAGGGATTACATCAACTGTGTAGTCGAAGTAAGTAGCAGTCACGTTCTCGAGTCTGAAGCCAGCCTTAACTGCAGCACCCTGCTTAACTGTGAAGACAACATCCTCAGCGTAGCGGTACTTAACAGTTACCAAGCACTCACGCTCAGCATCTGTTGGGTTTGGCTCAACATCGAATGCAAGAGCACCTGTGATGCCATAGTTGAAGTTCTTTACCCAAGACTCAGCAGGCTCAGCAGAGATCTTCTCACCACTGTGTGGGTTCTCGATAGTGTACTCAATGAGGTAAGTACCACCAGCGAGGCTAGCAGATACTGATGACTTGCCCAATACGATCTTAGAGTCCTTGTCAGGTGTAGGGCCTACTGGACCTGGCTCATCAGGCTCATTACAAGCTACTGCGAGAGCAAGGCAGAGAAGTGGCATGATGCCAAACTTCAACAAAGAAGTAAATGTTCTCATAGTTGTTTTAAGTAAGTTAGTTATTAATAAAATATTTGTTCTCTCTTCGGTTTGAAACAAAAAACACACTTTCAAGCAACAAAGATAATAATAAATTGCAAATTTATTGCTTTCGCTCAAAATTTTTTCGATAATATCGATTTTTTGCCCTCCAAACCCCATGATTGTGGGGTGTGGCGGTGCTTTGCTCGAGTAGCTCTGCTATGGCGTTGTAGCTGGATATTTGCACTCTTTTAGGTAAAATATATGGTCAATAAAGGTGGCTCGGGCTATTTTTTTTGTTAAATGGGTCTATGTTATTGTTTTGTGACAATAAAAATCATATCTTTGCCTAAAGAATTTTAACTATTACCGTGTGAATATGAGAAACTTTAGACGATTATTGGCATTTGTTGCTGTGGCATCGACACTGATTTTTGCGTCGTGCCAGCCTAATTCGCCTGTGGATGTCGACGATACATCAGTGTCGGTGGTATTTCCCGACCTTGGTGAGAACTCTATGGTAGAGATCGACTCCGAGGGTGGCGAGGTGAGTGTTGACTATGTGATTAACAATGGAATCGAGGGTATCGATATCGTTGCTACTGCCGAGGCAGAGTGGATCTCTGACATCGTTGTGGGCAACGGAGCGATTACGTTCAATGTAGCTAAGAACAATAACACCGAGGCACGTGATACTCGTGTGCGTGTGGCCTATCCAAATGCCGACACACGTTATATCACGGTGAAGCAGCTCAGCTTCGATGCTATTACCTTCGAACTCGAGCTTACCGAGAGCACCTCGACAAGCTGCACAACGCTTGTTAAGCCTTCGAACGACAACTACGCCTACATAGCCTACATGGCCGAGGTAGACTACTTCCTTACGGCAAATATCACAACTGCCGAGGAGCTCTTCCAGGATGACTACAAATACTACATGGCCTTTGCCGAGCAGTATAATGTCCCATATCTCTATGAGTTCTTCCTGGCAAACTATGTTGCCTACGAGGGTGAGCAGTCTATCCAGTGGACTGGTATGATGCCTGACAAGGAGTATGTGCTCTATGTCTACGCTATCGAGTTCAACGAGGCAAACAACGACTACTATATGGCCTCGCCTATCACCTATCAGTTGGTGACACTCAGCGGCGAGAACCTCTCGGAGGTGACATTCGATGTAGATGTTGATGTCAACGGCCCTAATGTATCTTACACAATCAACCCCGAGAACTGGGATGGCAGATACTATCTCACAGTATACGAGCAGGGCGATTACTTATATCGCGACACGCCTGCCGATGAGGATTACTCTAAGCTTATTTCGAGCGTATGGCTCGATATGATGAGCCAGCTTATGGCTTCGGGATACTCTGTAGATCAGCTCATGCAGCTCATGTGTCTTCAGGGCCCAGAGTCGTATAGCGAGTTGCTCAAGGGTAGCACAAACTACGCCTTGGTGATCTATGCCGTTGATATGGTCGATGGACTCCCACAGGTGGTGTCTGTGCCTCAGATTGTGAACTTCACAACAGGCGAGGTAGGTGCTTCGTCAATGGTAATCGATATCAAGCTCGAGAATAAGTATGTGCGTGTGGCAGATGTCATCATCACTCCTTCGACCAACGACCCATACACCGTGGCTATAGTGGCTAAAAACGAGGTGCCCGATAAGTCCGACGAGGAGATTATCGAGTGGTTGCACAACTCGTTCTACATGGAGAGCTACCAGGGTGAGATCCGCAGCCATATCAACTCTTTCAAGCCCGAGACCGAGTACTCGATTCTCGCTTATGGCTACTATGGTGGCGTGGTGACTACCGAGCTCTTCCGCCTCGACTTTGTGACTGATGCCGAGAGCGAGTGCGAGAATAGTGTGTTGCGTGTAGATTTCAATGGCCCTTACAGCCTCTTGGAGCTCGAGCTCTACGATCCAGACTACTTCTATAACTATGGTATGTTCGAGAGCATGGGCTGGTATGCTATGTGGGCTGAGATATTTACCGAGAAGCCTTCGCAGGATCTCTTCTACTGCATCTACTCGGCTCAGGAGATCGCTGTATATGGCGAGCAGGAGATCTTCGAGGATCTTGTTTCCTATGCTTGTGGCCCAACACAGTTGCTCACAGGTCAGAACGACATGCTCTATGTTATGTGTGCCGTAACGATGGACTACCGTGGCAACTTCTCGGATATGTGGATGTCGGAGCCATTCATGTTCAACTACAACGAGCAGACAAAGCTTCCGCTCGAGGAGATTATCAGCAAGATCTTTGGTAGCTCGACTCAGTCGGCTAAGCCTGCAAAGCTTCAGCTGATGAAGTAGAGCGCAGAGGATAAAAAAAAGTTAGGGGTTGTCCTTCAGGTGGACAACCCCTAATTCTTTATCTATTATATATGTAGATTACTCAGTAACCTCCTCGGTTGACACCTCAACAACCTCCTCGGTTGATACCTCAACAACCTCCTCGGTAGGCTCCTCGCTCTCGTTTACTGGAAACTCAACGCCGTGGAGCTTGTACGCAAGGCGGATGATATGGTTCTGGTGCTCAATCTTACCAATCTCGGCCTCCATCTCGACAATCTTGTTGTTGAGCTTAGAGTGCTCGTTGAGAAGATCCTCAGGGTAGCTCTTCTCGATGATAAGGTCGTAGAGCTTCTCAGACTCACGCTTCACACTCTCGATATCTGCCTCGATCTTGCCAATCTGCTCGTTGTTCTGCTCGATAGCAGCGATATCGCTCTCGAGCGATGACATATCGTGACCCCATGCTGCATCGAGATCCTCGAGCGAGCTGTGGAAGGTATTGCGCATAGCGGCAATACGCTCATTCTCGGCATGAATCTGGTTGCATACCTCGCCAGCGTTGCGCAGAGCCTCGTTCGTAAGGCGCTTGAACTCGAGAGCCTTAGCACCATTATACATGCGCTGGTAGCCAATCTCATACTGGCGTGCGAGCTTCTCGACGTGCTTGAGCTCCTCCTCGCTCTCGATGCGCTCAGCAAGCTCGATGATGTGGCGGGCGTCGCGCTTCACGGTTGTGAGAGTCACGCTATGCTCGCACTGTGACATAAGCAAAACCACTACAACGAGTAGTGTGTAGGCCAAAATTGTAACTATCTTTCTCTTCATAGCTCTGCTTGTTTTTAGATTTGACCAAGAATCTCGTTGCAGGTCTCAACAAAGTAGTCGTAGTCCTCGCCACCAATCTGTGTGCGGAATGCCTCCTCGTAGGCCTCAATCTCCTGGCGTGCAGCCTTAAACTCCTCGTAGCTCTTTGCCTGGATAACCTTTGTGGCAAGCTCTACGCTCTTCTCTGATGAGATGGCAATAGCCTCCTCCTCTTTGATTACAATCTTGCTCTCTTTGGCACATGAGCAGAGAAGGCACAATGCGCCAAGAGGCATAAAAAATCTCTTCATTATATCAAATTTTTAGTTCTACTCCACATATACCACAAGACCCTTGAGATACTCGCCCTCGGGGTGGTAGATATTGATAGGGTGGTCGGCAGGCTGTGTCAGCTGACCGATGATGCGCACACGACGTCCGGCGATGGCTGCAGCAGTAAATATCGTGGTGCGGAACAACTCACGGCTCACGGCCTGAGAGCACGAGAAGGTGAAGAGTATGCCTCCTGGGCGAATCTTCTGTAGTGCTCGTGCATTGATCTTCTTATATCCCTGCAGTGCGTTGCCCAACACCTTGTGGTGCTTGGCAAAGGCTGGTGGGTCGAGGATGATGAGGTCGTAGCTGTCGTCGATATCCTTGAGATACTCCACAGCGTTGCAGGCAATGGCCTCGTGTGGTGCATCCTGGCCGAAGTTCAGGCGTACGTTCTCGTCGGCGAGCTTCACGGCACGCTCCGAGAGGTCGATAGATACCACCTCACGAGCACCTCCGGCAAGAGCCGCTACCGAGAAACCTCCGGTGTAGCAGAAGGTGTTGAGTACCTTGCGGCCACGTGAGTACTGGCGCACCAGGTCACGGTTTACACGCTGGTCGATGAAGAAACCTGTCTTCTGTCCCTCCTCCCAGTTGACCTTGAACTTAAGACCATTCTCAAGGACTACGGCATTAGACTCCGCTGTGCGGCCCCACAAATATCCGTCGATAGCGCCAAGGTCGGCCTTGAACGGAAGTGTCTGCGAGCTCTTGTCGTAGATAGCCTCGATTTCTCTGCCATAGGCCTTGCGTATAGCCTGGGCAATGCTCTGGCGTGAGAGGTACATGCCCACAGAGTGGCACTGCACCACGGCCGAGGCACCGTAGATGTCGATAACAAGACCTGGAAGAAGGTCGCCCTCGCCGTGTACAAGACGATAGCACGTGGTATCGGTGTTGCCAACAAGACCCATAGCCTCGCGCAACTGCTTAGCCTTAGCTATGCGCTCCTCCCACCACTTGTCGTCGATCTCCTCCTGCTCGAAGCTGAGCACTCGAACGGCGATAGAGCCAATCTGGTAGTGTCCCTTGGCGATAAAGTCGCCCTGCTTGGTCACAACATCAACAATGTCGCCCTCGGCAAGAGGGGTGCTACCCTCAGATATGCGCTCAATGGCGCCCGAGAATACCCATGGATGACGACGCAGCAGGGACTCCTCCTTGCCACGACGTAGATGTACGCATGCTCTCTTCTGCTCCTTCATATATCTTACTCTTTTGCTTTGTTACCCTTTTTGTTCTCAACTCTCTTTGCTCTGCGCTTTGCCATCCAGAATTTCGAGGGGCGCTTTGCTCTCTCCTTGCCATCCGTCTGTGGCTCGGCAGGGGACGTTGTGCCGCACTCCGCTGCAGGACTATTAATTTTGTTCTTTGTGCGCTGTGGTGGCTGCTGCAGTGATGAGATAATTTTGAGCTCACCCTCGACAAGGGGCTTGGTTTGTTGTAGCTTTGCCAGAATCTCAAGACATACCCACGCATCTGTTGCTGCATAGTCACGCTGCTGCTCGGTGAGCACTCCTGCCTCCCAGTTGCTCAGTCGCTGCGCCTTGGATACTCGCTCGCCCAGTATTATCGCCGAGAGCTTGCGCAGACTCTTCTCCTCGATACCCCAGCGTGAGGCCTCGTTCTGAAGGTCTACAAAGCCGTCGGCCTTGAACTCACGTAGTGCATGGAGCGAGCGTATGTCGCCCGACACGTCGGCACCAATCTTGAGTATTCGCTTTGAGCCTAATATCTTGAGTATTCGGTTGCTAAGACGTATGCGGCAGAGGCGGAATAGGTAGCAGGTGTCGGGTGTTGAGAGTTGTAGTAGCGACACCTTGTAGCTCACGCCAGCACGGAACGATGGGCGTGTCTCGGTATCAAAGCCGATAGTGGTGTGACGCTCGAGGTCCGAACATGCCGCATCGACAAGCTCCTCGCTGTCGACAACGACGATGCGTCCCCCGAAGCGTGCCGCAGGGAGTGCGGCCACAGTGTCGTTATCTATTGTTGGCTGAAATACCATTATTACTACCTTTCTTGCGTTTAATCTTGACAAAGTCAAGGCGCAAAGTTAGCTATTTATTTTTAGTTTCCCGTGTGTAGTCATCGAAATTTTCTCCAGACCGACCAAATTTTCTACCAAATTGATAACAACCTCGGGCTCTGCGTCGATGCGTGCCACCACCTCGTTGATATCCATCTCTCGGTTTGCGATAGTCTCTAAAATTGCTGCCTCGATCTGGTCGAGCTCAAATCTCATGTTGCGGCGCTTGATGCAGTTGTCGCAGACACCGCAGTTGGTTGCTTCGCTGTCGCCAAAGTAGTTCTCGATGATTCGGCTGCGACATCCGTAGCTCGCCGTAACATACTCAACCATACTCATATAGCGCTCGGCCATAAGCTCCTTACGCATCCTGTATGTCGAGGGTGCAATGTATATATCTCGTGTTGGCAGACGCTCGATGTTGTAGATGATAATGGGGGAGTTGTTGGCGGGTATGTAGCGTATAATTCTCATTCGCCACAGCACCCTCATCAGCTCGTGTACACGCTCCTCATCAAGGCCCGACTCGGCAGCCACCTCGACCTCGTCGATAGCACGAAAGCGTGAGAATAGTCCGTCGTATTTGCGCAGCAACGTGCGGAGGAGAATATCCATATCATTACCCCCGGCATGCACGCTGTATAGTGTGTCACGGCTGCACTCAAACATCATGCGTGCAGGCTCGTCGTGCTCGTCAAGGAGTGTAATATAGCCATTCTGCTCGAGTAGCGAGAGGGCACTGCGAACACGGCCGATATATATGCGCTCACGGTAGCAGAAGTCGTTGATGTTGAAGACAAATGAGTTATCAGCGCCATCGCCAATAGCTATTTGCAGATAGCACGACACTCGCTCGTAGATATGTTTGATCTCCTCGATAGGCGGAAATTCGGCCTCGATCATCTGCTTGCATCGAGCAATGTCGTTATCGTCGTAAAGTAGTAGGGCATAGCTCTTTATGCCATCACGGCCAGCACGTCCTGCCTCCTGATAGTAGGCCTCGAGGGTGTCGCACAGAGAGTAGTGGATAACAAAGCGAACATCGCCCTTGTCGATACCCATACCAAAGGCGTTGGTTGCCACCATGACACGTATCTTATCCTGGCGCCACTCATCCTGACGCAGCGCACGCTCGGTCGAGGGGAGTCCTGCGTGGTAGAAGTTGGCGCTTATGCCCTCTGCTTGCAATATTTTGCTCAGCTCCTCGCACTTCTCGCGGGTGTGGGTGTAGATGATTCCCGAGCCAGGTACGTTGTTCAATACACGTAGTATCTGCTCGAGTTTGTTGCTGCCCTTGCGCACAACGTAGGAGAGGTTGGGGCGTGAGAAGCTGGCACGCAACACATGCTCCTCTTTGAAGCCGAGCTGCTTCATTATATCCTTGGCAACAACGTCGGTTGCTGAGGCTGTAAGGGCAAGAAATGTTGCGTTGGGAAGCATGGCTCTAATCTCGCCAATGCGAAGATATGAGGGGCGGAAGTCGTAGCCCCACTGCGATATACAGTGCGCTTCGTCGACCACGATAAAGCTGATGTTCATGCGCTGAAGTCGCAATCTAAAGGCTTCGGTAGCAAGACGTTCGGGCGATATATATAGCAGCTTAACGTCGCCAAAGGTGCAGTTGTCCAGGGCGCTATCTATGCGGTGAGGATCCATGCCCGAGTGTACAGCCACGGCCGATATGCCACGACGGCGCAGGCTATCCACCTGATCCTTCATGAGGGCTATGAGCGGGGTGATTACTATGGTGAGCCCTTCGGTGGCGAGTGCGGGCACTTGGAACGTGAGCGACTTACCACCTCCTGTGGGCATGAGAGCCAGGGTGTCACGACCCGAGAGTATCGACTCGATAATCTCACGCTGCAAGGGGCGGAACTCGCTGTAGCCCCACCACTTAGCGAGCACCTCGTCGATCGAGGCCGTAACGCTATGTCGCATTTCCTGATTCACAGCACAAAGATAAAAAAAATTAGTTATGTTTCGAATTTTTTTCCTATCTTTGCGCCGTAACTTATATATAAGATGAAACTCAAGAGTGAATACAAGGTTCGTGACATGGCCGGTGAGCATGTTGTAATCATGCAGGGCTCTCTCGGTAGCGACCTTACTCGTATCATCTCGCTCAACGATAGCGCCCACTATTTGTGGTGCGAGCTCCAGGGCCGAGAGTTTGACCTTGAGAGTGTTGCGCAGCTTATTGTCGAGCACTATGGCGTTGAACTCGATGTGGCTCTTGCGGATGCCAAGGCCTGGATTGATAGACTCTCGGAGTGTGGTCTTACGGAGTAGTTACTAAATTTTTGTGGCGATGAACATGATGCGAAGAATATATGCGTTGATGCTGGTGGCAATCTACATTGTTGCCTCTATCGGCTCACATATCTCGGTTCTTCTGTGCGACCATCACCACCACCATCACCATGAGCACCATGCCGAGCACAACCACTCTGATAAGTGTAGCTGCGAGGGCCTGAGCTTCGTGGCTGAGTGTTGCGATCATCATCACCCTATTCTGGGTGAGAACCATACAGACTATATTGCGAGCTCGCAGCGCTATGACTCTCGCCTGAGCGAGAGCATGCTCATGCTGCTCCAACCATCACTTCTCCAGGTGGTTATCCCCGATCTTCCACTGTCGCCAGAGTGCGACTATGCTCTACCCTCGGGCGATGAACCATGGCCGCTTGTTGCGGCTTATCTCTCGCACGAATCTCTGCGTGCCCCTCCACAGCTCGCCTAAGGGCGATCTTGGGTCTTTGCCTGTGCTTGGAGCAAGGCTACCTCTTAGTAGGCTCAAGCGCAACACTTAGATTGGCTCCGACTGGTGTTCGGGGTCTGAAAAGGGAAAAAATTATTTATGGGAGAAATTATGAGAAAATCAATTATTATACTTTTGGCAATTTTGTGCATGCCCTTCGTGGCTTCGGCACAAAAACTTACTGGTAAGGTCGTGGATGCAACAACGCAGCAGGCACTTATCGGTGCATCGCTCTTCTGGAAGAATACTACCGCAGGTGCAACAACCTCGGCAACAGGAGAGTTTACAATCAAGCGTGTTCATGGCTTCGAGACCTTGGTAGTGAACTACCTGGGCTACGATACTCGTGAGCTCGAACTCTCAGATAAGGATGTTCACGAGATTGTTATTGAGCTTCAGCCCTCGGCAGTAGATATCGACGCCGTGGTTATCGAGAGTGCGCAGAGGGGTAACTACGCTAAGACCAGCGGAATCACTCGTGACGAGCAGATCTCGTTTGCCGGTCTTTGTAAGATGGCCTGCTGCTCGCTTGCCGAGTCGTTCGAGAACTCAGCTTCGGTGACTGTGGGTTATAGCGATGCTATCTCGGGTGCACGTCAGATCAAGATGCTCGGTTTGGCAGGTACCTACACACAGATTCTCGACGAGAACCGCCCAATCATGCAGGGTGCAGGTGCGGCCTATGGCCTTAGCTACACCCCAGGTATGTGGCTCAACTCTATCCAGGTGTCTAAGGGTGTTGCTTCGGTAACTGCTGGCCACGAGGCTATCACTGGTCAGATTAACCTCGAGCACCGCAAGCCTACCGACGATGAACGTCTTTTCCTTAACCTCTACTTCGACTCGGAGCTTCGCCCCGAGATCAACATCTCATCGGCTATTCCGTTGACCGAGGATAAGAGCCTCTCGACAGTTATCATGGCTCACGCCTCTATGCACCCAACATCGCACGATGCTAACGGCGATAACTTTGTCGATATGCCTAAGTCACACCAGATCAACGTGGCTAACAAGTGGTTGTGGCAGACAGAGAATGGCGTTCAGCTTCGCTGGGGCTGGAAGTACTTGCAGGAGAACCGTCTTGGTGGCTCGCATGACTACAAGAAGGATATGTACGAGGATATGGTCGCTAACCCATTGCAGAACCCTACGCTCTATGGTTCAAATATCTTCAACCGCAATATCAACGCCTATGCTAAGCTCGGCTTGCCAATAGGCCCTGAGCGCACCTTCACAGGCGACCCTAACGACGCTGTGCAGAACAACTTTGCGATGATCCTCGACTACGACAACTACCTTACAGACTCATACTTCGGTATCAACACCGTAGATGTCTTGGAGCACACCGCACGTTTCAATGCTACCTATGCCCACTACTTCACACAGCGCTCGTCGCTCAATGTGGGTGCTTCGGCATATATGCGTCGCATGAACAACGACTACATTCAGCAGCGTATTGGCGATGATAAGCTCCCTACACGTAGCTGGAATTTCGCAGGCTCGGCAACACTCCTCGAGCCAGGCGTATTTGCTGAGTACACCTACCAGATCGAGGATAAGTTCTCGCTCGTTGTTGGTCTTCGTGGCGACTACTCGACAGTCAAGGGCGAGTACTACTACGATGCTAAGGATAAGTTCCTTGTGACACCACGCTCGCACATCCGCTGGTCTATCACTCCACGTACTACGCTCCGTGCATCGGCGGGTATGGGCTACCGTCGTCAGAACCTCGTTACGGACAACATCTGGATGATGACAACATCGCGCAACATCGACATGCAGGGTCTTAACGACGATATGGAGGCGGCAGCTACATTTGGCGGTAGCCTCTCGCAGACATTCCCTCTTGCTAACGACGACCAGGCGACAATCAGCTTCGACTACTTCCGCACGCAGTTCTTCAACACCATGGTCTTTGACCAGGAGACAGTGGATAATAGCATTCTTATCTACAACAGCAACGGCAAGTCGTTCACTGATAACTACCAGGTGGACTTCAACTGGACTCCATTCAAGGGCTTCGACCTCTTTGCAACATTCCGCTATACCAATGCCAAGATGACACTTGAGCGTGGTGGCGAGCAGATTTTGGTGGAGCGTCCGTTGACATCACGCTATAAGGGTCTTATCAACATCCAGTATGCCGTGCGCCGCTGGGTATTCGACGTTACTGCTCAGCTCAATGGTCCTATGCGACTCCCAGAGCTCGACGGCAACCTTGTTAAGGCTGTTGAGAACCCTGAGCTCTCGCCAGTATACCCAATGTTCTTTGCACAGGTGAGCTACAAGATTAGTAACCTCACGATCTATGCTGGTTGCGAGAATATTGCCAACTACAAGCAGATGACACCTATCGTGGGTACTGATGCTCCATATATGCCTGGCTTCAACTCGTCGATGGTGTGGGGCCCACTCACAGGTATCAAGGGATATGTTGGTATCCGCCTCAATATCTATTAATATAGTGTAGATAATATATCTGCTCGAAGATAATAAATTCAAAGAGTGAACGTTAAACTAATAAAACTATAGACTAATATGAAGAAGATTATTGTATTGTGCCTCGTTGCGCTCATGGGCGTAGGCGTGGCTGTAGCTAAGGGCCCAAAGAAGGGCGGCAAGAGCGTTGCGACAACTGTTTTTATCACAAACATTGATTGCCAGGGTTGTGCTAAGAAGATCACCGATACAGTGCCTTATGAGAAGGGTGTAAAGGATGTTCAGGTCGATGTTGACGCAAAGACTGTTACCGTAACTTTCGACCCAGCAAAGACAAACAACGAGACCCTCGTTAAGGCCTTTGCAAAGGTTAAGATCGAGGCTGCTCCTATGGCTGATAAGTGCGCTGGCGAGTGCTGTGGCCACCACCACGATGCAAAGCCAGAGGCTAAGCAGTGCACCGACGGCTGCTGCGACGATAAGCAGGCTGACAAGCAGAAGAAGTGCGATGATGGCTGCTGCGATGGCCACGACCACAAGCATGAGCATGGCCACTCACACGACCACGGCCATAGCCACGACCACGGTCACGCACACAACCACGGTCATGCACACAACCACGCAAAGTAATCATCAGCGATACTTTAGTAAAGAGAGTTTGCCCGCACGGCAAACTCTTTTTTTTATTCCTGTGGAGTATTTGCATTAGCCTTAATCCCCTTTGATAGCTCTATACCTTCCCACGTTTCCGTGATTAAATAGTTAATCCACGTCTTTGTCACGGGTTACGTTTTTGTAACCCGTGTGGTTTGAGGGAGCTAACTCAATAGGTGCGTGAATTCTCCATGTTGTCATGGGTTACGTTTTTGTAACCCGTGTGGCTTGAGAGAGTAAACTCAATAGATGCGTGATTTCTCCATGTTGTCGTGGGTTACGTTTTTGTAACCCGTGTAGTTTGAGAGGGTAAACTCAATAGATGCGTGATTTCTCCATGTTATCGTGGGTTACGTTTTTGTAACCCGTGTGGTTTGAGGAAGTAAACTAAAGATGCGTGAATTCTCCATGTTGTCATGGGTTACATTTTCGTAACCCGTGTGGTTTGAGAGAGCTAACTCAATAGTTGCGTGATTTCTCTATGTTGTCATGGGTTACGTTTTTGTAACCCGTGTGGTTTGAGAGAGCTAACTCAATAGTTGCGTGATTTCTCTATGTTGTCATGGGTTACGTTTTTGTAACCCGTGTGGCTTGAGAGAGTAAACTCAATAGATGCGTGATTTCTCCATGTTGTCGTGGGTTACGTTTTTGTAA
>JAGBXX010000029.1 GCA_017629035.1 Alistipes sp.
AAGCGTGCTTACGCTTGATCTTACCTGTGCCGGTGAAAGAAAAACGCTTCTTTGCAGCGGCATTTGTTTTCATTTTTGGCATTGTTACAAAAGTTAAATTAGTTAATAATAGCGCGCAAAGGTAAAAAGAATTATTCAAACAGCCAAGAAATATCAAAGATTATTCGCCTCGAAATGTTAAATCTTTTCTCCCAAGAGGTATAATTTAGGCTGCCACGATACCTCGCAGCAGCCCAAACCATGCGTTTTATCCCATTTTCGGAGCCTACTCCTTGATAAGCTTGAGGCGTGAGGTCACAGGGAGGTGATCGGACATCGTTGCGCTCTCGTCGGCAGTGTAACGCTGCGACTCGAGACCCTCGCTACGAAGGATATAGTCGATACGCAACATACCACGCATAGGGCGGAATGTATATCCATAGCCTGTACCACTCTCAACAAATGTGTCGTAGAGATTCTCACTCAATAGACCATATACATAGGACATAGGTGTGTCGTTGAAGTCACCCACAACAATCTGGCGATATGGAGTGTTGTCCATAATGTAGCGAAGAGTATCTACGTGTGAGGCACGGATTGATGAGTTGTCGGCAATGCGATTTACGATGCTGCGCATGCGGTCGCCATCCTGCAGGATCTTGCCACGAGCAATATCCTCGCTATCATCGGCCGAGATACTCATGGTGTAGAGGTGGTTGTTGAAGATACGGATGGTGTCGTGGTTGAATACGATGTCGCACCACTGCGATGTACCACGACCCTGGCCAGCCACATTACCCGAGTTGATGATAGGGTAGCGGCTATATGTGCGCACCACGTACTCGCCACCCTCGACAGCCTCTGCCATATATACAGTGCTATAGCGGCTCTCAAGAAGTGTGTCGATAGAGCTGATGCCACGAGCCTCACGTGGGAACTCCTGAAGACAGAGTATGTCGGGAAGGTTGTCGTTGGCAAGATACTCCACATAATCGCTTACAACACGGCGACCCTCATCGTTGTAGAAGCCTCGCACGTTGTGTGTCATGATTGTGAACTCGGTCTTATCCTCCTCCGGAAGCTCCTTCTCGGTCATCACTGCCGTGTTATAGAAGTCACCGATGTAGAATACACCAGGGATAAGCAGAATACCGAATATCAGCGCCATAATCCAGCGGCGCATGACGAGCCATAGCAGAGTGCAGACAACCACCATGAGGTATAGAATCGGAGTGAATAGACCCACGATTGTAAACTGGCCAAATAGTGATGGGGGCACATGTGGCGTGAGGTAGGCGATGATCAGTGCCAGGCTGAGTGACAGCGTGATCGCCAAAAGAATGATGCTGAAGAGTGTGGCAAAGAAACCTCGTTTCTCGCCGCCGTTTGCAGACCCGAAAATACCGTTGTACTGCGACTTCTCTTTCGATGACATATAATTAAGTTTTAGTTAGTATCTATATCTCTTTCTATCCTGATATCTCCACCACAATAGTAGCAACCAGCCCCAGAACATACCGCCAAGGTGGGCGTAGTGGGCAACGCTATCATAGCTACCCGTAACACCAAACAGAAGCTCAACAAGGCCATAGATTATTACAAACCACTTAGCCTTCATCGGGATTGGTGGTATAAGCAGCATGATTGTGGCGTTGGGGTGCAGCATACCAAAGGCAAGCAGCAGACCAAAGACAGCACCCGAGGCACCAATGGTAATACCCATGTAGCCCATAGCCAGTAGCTGCACGAGGCCTGCACCAATACCGCAGGTGAAGTAGTATACGAGAAAGCGCTTGGTACCAAGATCCTGCTCGAGGCCTCGACCAAACATCCATAGTGCGAACATGTTGAAGAACAGGTGCGAGAAATCACCGTGAAGGAACATGTAGGTCACAGGTTGCCATATCTTGAACCAGGGGCTCTCGACGGGAAATAGTGCAAAAAGCTCGTAGATAGCATCTGCACTAAGAAGTTTAGTTGCAAGAAATGCTACACAGTTGGCAATAAGTATGTTGAGCACCGCTGGGGGTGCAACCGATGCGTATCTATTCATCTTACTATGCTGTTTGTTGCTTTAGTTTCGTGTTAGTTTTGCTCTGAAATCATCCAGAGTGAGTTCGGCCATGATGGGTGCTCCCGAGGGTGTGAAGCTGCGGTTATCGCACTTGGCAAGACTCTTTAATATCTGCTCGGCCTCCTCCTTGCGTAGTGCTTTAGCACACGTAAGCGAGCCTCGGCGTGCCATGAGCTCGGCAAGACGTCGACGCTCCTCGATAACTGCCATCGTTCCATCCTCGATGCCGTGCAGCAGCTCGTAGATAAGCTCATCAAGAGGTGTGCACACGTCGATTATCGCTGGACGTCCCGATACGGAGATATGTCCATCGCCACGATACTCCACCTCGAAACCGAGGGCCGCAAACTCCGTGGCGTGACTCTCCATGAGTTCATACTCCTCACTTGAGAGAGTTAGCTCCTCGGCAAAGAACATACGCTGCGAGGGTATTGCACCTCCATTTGTCGAGGCCACAATCTCCTCGTATAGTGTGCGCTCACGTGCTCGCTTCAGGCTTACCACGACACACTTTCCGCCATAGAGTGCTACTGCATATCCGCCACCTGCAAGCATCATCTCGCTAAATGTCGGCTCCTCACTCTGCATCGAGGACTCCACGTAGTCAAAGACTCCCTGCTCGGCCTCCTGCTCGTCGATATACTCCACAACGCTTGTTGGAGCTGCCGATGAGCTCACCATGGTGTAATCCTCGTCCATGTCGCTCACGATCTTTGGCGCTGGGGTCGCCTGGCGCTGCTCGAGGCCATCGTATGGCACATCGAAGCCCGTGAATGGTATATCGGGCATGGTTGCCGTAGGGTCGATATACTCCTCGCTGAAGGGGTTGTACTTGCTATTTGTGCCGATGCGTGGCTCGTGGTATACTCGCTGCTGCTGTGTGTAGGCAGGTATATCGAGTCGAGCCTCGTCGCTAAAGTCCATCAAAGGCACTGCGCCAGTCTTGGCAAGTGTCTCACGTATTGCCGCCTGAAGAATCTGGATGATAACCTCCGTGTCGGCAAACTTCACGGTAGTCTTCTGCGGATGGACATTTACGTCGACACGCTCAGGGTCTACCGTTATATATATAAAGTATGAGGGCATGCATCCCTCGGGTATAAGCTTCTCGTAGGCACGCACAATGCTTCGCTGCATGGCCTGTGAGTAGAAGTATCTTCCGTTTACAAAGAGATACTGCTCGTTGTTGCGCTTCTTGGCTGCCGATGGTCGACCCACAAAGCCCTCGATGCGTACTACTGAGGTGTTGACCTCGACATCGAGCAGGTTGGCCTTGATATGTTTGCCGACGATATCTACGATGCGTCCTCGGCGATTTGTGGGCTGGAGTGAGTAGAGTAGTGCGTCGTTCTGGCGCAGCTCAAACTCAACCTCGGGGTTGCATAGTGCCACACGCATAAACTCCTGCTTTATCTGCGAGGCAAGGCGTGAGTTATCCCCGTCGATAAATTTGCGACGTGAGGGCACGTTGTAGAATATGTTGCGCACCATGAACTGCGAGCCCTTAGAGCACGACACAGGGCTCTGCGAGCGGAACTCGCCACCGCTGATAAGTGTCGATGTGCCAATCTCGTCGCCCTCCTGGCGTGTGCGCAGCTCCACCTCCGATACCGCAGCAATCGAGGCCAATGCCTCGCCACGGAAGCCGAAGGTGTGTAGCTGGTAGACATCCTCGATCGACTTAATCTTCGATGTTGCATGGCGGTCGAAGGCCATGCGGGCATCTATTGCCGACATGCCACAGCCGTCGTCGATGATCTGTATAAGCTCCTTACCGCCATTGCGGAAGTTCACCTTCACACACTTCGCCCCTGCGTCGATCGAATTTTCCATCATCTCCTTGACGACATTCGATGGCGCATTGACAACCTCACCAGCGGCAATCTGGTTGGCTACAATCTCGGGTAGAAGTTTTATGCGGTTCATGCTATCTTAATTATTTGTTTGGGACAATCGTGATGCGCCTATAACGCCACTCGTTCTCCTCAATCTCCTTGAGTACGTCGTCGTTGAGCGTCTCGATACCCTCCTGGTTGGCTACGTCAATACTCTCGTTGTAGATAAACTCCATGGGGAATACCTCGCCCTCTGTCTCGCTCCTCTGCTTGGTGGCAGTAGCCTTCTGCTGTTTCTCCTCGTTGGCATCGACAACGAACTCCATGATGCGTGGTAGCAGCCATAGTATGCCCAGGGCTATTACGACTGTTACCACCATAAGACCACGAAGCTTAGCCATGCCAGCGCTGCCCTCGCTCTCACGTGCTGCATCACGAGCCTCACGCTGCGTGCGGACATACTTGCCTGGTGTGTACTCCTCGTTGTCGGTCTCGGTCGAGGTGCCATGCAGAATCTTACGTCGCTGATTACGCTCCTCCTTTGCGGGGTCGTAGTAGCGAGGGAAGTAGTTAAACTGCCTTGGCTTGGTCTTGGGTGGACGAAATATTGACATAGTGCTTTTAAGTCCTCTTGTTATCTAAAGAAGTTTTTCATGCGCTCGAAGATGTTCTGGTTCTCGACACCCGAAGCACGCTTGAAGTTAGGCTGCTCGGAGAGCTTCTCCACGAGGTTGCGCTCCTCCTTGGTGAGCTCGTCAGGGATGGTGATGTCGACAACAACCATGATATCTCCACGGCCGTAGCCATTAACATCTGGAAGACCCTTGCCACGCAGGCGCAACACCTTGCCAGCGTGTGTACCTGGGGCGATCTTGATGCGTGCCTTACCATCGATTGTAGGCACCTCGACTTCGCCACCGAGGATGGCTGTAGTAACTGTGATGTTCATATTGTGGATCAGGTCGTTGCCATCACGAATAAGGAGTGGGTTGTGCTCCTCCTCGATAACCACGAGCAGGTCGCCACTCACGCCACCATTGCGTGCGGCGTTACCCTTGCCACGCACGGTGAGCACCATGCCGTCGGCAACACCCGCAGGAATCTTAACCTCGATAATCTCCTGACCACGCTCTGTGCCCTCGCCACCACACTTCGAGCACTTATCCTTGATAGTGCGGCCTGAGCCACCACACGAAGGACATACGCTCTGTGTCTGCATGCGACCAAAGAACGAGTTCTGCACCGAGATGATATATCCCGAACCGTTACACTGCGAACATGTAGCATACGACGACGAGTCCTTAGCACCCGAGCCACCACACTGGTCGCAGGCAACAGTCTTATTAATCTTGAGCTTCTTGGTTACACCCTCGGCAACCTCCTGAAGGTTGAGCTTCACGGTGATGCGAATGTCGCTACCACGCTGCTGTGCACGGCCACGTGACGAGCGACCGCCACCAAAACCGCCTCCAAAGCCTCCGAAGATATCGCCAAACTGCTCGAAGATATCCTCCATTGAGAAGCCTCCGCCCGAGAATCCCGAGAATCCGCCGCCACCTGCAGCACCGCCCATACCAGCATGGCCAAAGCGGTCGTAGCGAGCACGCTTATCGTCGTTCGACAACACGTCGTAGGCCTCGGCAGCCTCCTTGAACTTCTCCTCGGCCTCCTTGTTGCCAGGGTTCTTGTCTGGGTGATGCTTGATAGCCGCCTTGCGGTAGGCCTTCTTTATAGTATCGGCATCGGCGTTGCGCTCAACGCCTAACACCTCATAGTAATCTCTCTTCTCTGCCATAATCTCTTACATTTACTCGCCAACGACTACCTTAGCATAGCGAAGAACATGGTCGCCGAGCTTGTATCCACGCTGCACGCAGTCGATAACCAAGCCTCGCTTATCCTCGCCCGCAGCAAATCGTGCCACGGCCTCCTGCTCCTCCTCGTTGAAGGGCTGGCCAACGCAGTCGATAGCTGTGATCTTAGCCGCCTGGAGCACGCTCTCAAACTTGTTCATCACAAGCTCCTCGCCCTTGCGCAAAGCCTCGATGTCATCGCTCTTAGTCGATGCAGCTACGGCACGCTCCATATCGTCGAGGATAGGGAGTATAGACTTCCATGCACCCTCGCAACCACGCTCCACAAGCTCCATCTTCTCCTTGATAGTGCGCTTGCGGAAGTTGTCGAACTCGGCCTGAAGGCGGAGATACTTATCTCTCCACACGGCAATCTGCTCCTCGAGCGATGGCTCGACTGACACATTGTCTGCCTCTGTGGCGTTTGTGGCGTTCTCGTCTGCCACTTTGTCCGACCCTGTCTCGGCGTTTGGCTGCTCAGGGGCTGTCGTAGCCTGGCCCTCGACATTCATATCTTGCTCTAAATCATGTGTTTGCTTGTTCATAAATCTGCTAAAATTAAACATTACAGATATATATTGTTCAAATTATATGCCTAATACAAATATAGTTGGTCGTTTCTCGATATTTGGCACAGCCACTCGTTGCCACTCCTCGACCGTGCGGGTCACTATCAGCTCATCCTTTGCCGTGATGTCGGCAGCCACCGTGAGTCGCATCTTGGGCGAGAGGGTCTTGCGCAGTGTGTCAAAGAGCTTGAGGTTGCGGTATGGCGCCTCGATAAATATCTGCGCCTGGCGCTCCTGCGTAGCTCTGCGCTCAAGAGCCTTGATAGCCTTGCCACGCTCGGGCTCCTTGACGGGGATATAGCCATTGAAGGCAAACGACTGGCCATTCTGTCCCGAGGCCATCATCACCATGAGTATCGACGAGGGGCCTACGAGGGGCACAATCTTAACACCGTGGCGATGTGCTAGTGCAACGATGTCGGCACCTGGATCGGCAACGCCTGGAACACCCGCCTCGGAGATAACGCCTGCCGAGCGACCTGCCAGCACGGGGCGAAGCATGCGCTCAATATCCTGCTGTGAGGTGGTGTGCTCGTTGAGCTCCACAAACTCCAGCTCGTCGATCTTGCGCTCAATGCCCGCCTTGGACAAAAAACGACGTGCCGAACGGGTATTCTCCACAATGAAGTAATCCAGCGAGTTCATCACCTCGAGGTTTGCCTTTGGAAGCACCTCCCATACCGACTCTGCCTCGGCAATAGGGCAGGGTATCATATATATTGTGCCTGTCATTATCTCTCTGTATATATGCGTTTTACACGGGCGGATATCGACGTCATAATCTCGTACGATATAGTGTCGAGCGTGCGTGCCATATCCTCGAGCGTGAGTCCTCGCTCACCAGAGAATATTGTCACCTTGTCGCCTACGGTAACACCCTCGATGTTGCTAATATCTATCATTGCGCTATCCATACATACTCGGCCAATGATTGGTGCTCGCTTGCCGCCAACGCTTACCTCCCATCTGCCATTTCCCAGATGACGGTCCAGACCATCGGCATAGCCCACAGGGATTGTTGCAGTCACGGTGTCACGCTCCAGACGTGCCGAGCGACCATAACCCACAGACTCGCCCTTGCGCAGCTGCTTGATCTGCACAATGCGTGTCGAGAGTGTAGCAACGGGTATAAGCTCCTCGTTATGCTCGTAGCCGTAGCCGTAGAGGCCCAATCCGAGTCTGCACATATCGTATGCTGCCTCCTTAAATCGTACTATAGCAGCCGAGTTGGCGATATGTCGTAGAGGCTTGTAGTCGAGCCACTCGATAAGCAGCGAACTCATATCCTCGAACTTCTTGAGCTGCGAGCGTGTGAACTCATCCTCTTCGGGCATATCGGCACACGACAAATGTGAGAATATCGAGGCTATGCGCAGTGTTGTGTCGAGATGTATTGCACGACCCAATATGTCGACCTCATCCTCAACAAATCCCAGGCGGTGCATGCCCGTGTCGAGCTTGATGTGAATAGGGTAGTGCTCTCTGCCAGCACGGTGAACAGCACGGCGGAACTCGTCGAGCGACTGGAAGCTATATATCTCTGGCTCAAGGTCGTGCGAGATCATCACGTCGAAACTGTCGTGGTCGGCGTTGAGTACCACGATAGGCATTGTGATACCCTTCGAACGAAGTGTCACACCCTCATCGGCAAATGCTACTGCCAGATATGATACACCCTCGTGCTGCAGCATGCGTGCAACATCGACATCTCCAGTGCCATAACCCCACGCCTTGACCATTGCAGTCATAGGGTGCTGGTGAGGCAGGTGGCGACGGAAGTAGTTGAGGTTCTTCTTCATCGCCGCAAGGTCTACCTCGAGTGTTGTGGTGTGTGTGCGTCGCTCGAGTAGGCGTGTGAGTCGCTCAAAGCGGCTGTCACGGCTACCCTTGACAAGGATCACCGAGTCACCCCAGCGCTCACGACCAAAGTTCTCGATAAGCTCGTCGGTGGTGTAGTAGAACGATGCGTTGTAGTCGAATAGGCTGCTGTGCTTGGCTATCTTCTCGCCCACGCCTATGAGGTGGTCGACACCTGCGCTGCGTACGGCCTGTGCAACTCTCTTGTATAGCTCCTCCGAGGCCATGCCACTCTGCAGGATATCCGAGATTACGGCTACCTTGCGTCGTCCCATCGCCTGGCGGTGTAGTGCGTCGAGGGCCACGATAACAGAGTTAATATCTGAGTTATACGTGTCGTCGATAATCATTGAGTTGTCGATACCCTCCTTAAGCTCGAGGCGCATGGCCACGTTGGCAGAGAATACTGCGCCATCGACACCATATCCGAGCTTGCGCATGAGTGCTGCTACGTGTCCAGCGTCGACCGAGAGGGCATCGTTGAGCTCGAGCATATCATCAACCGACTCGTTGCTGCTATCTATCAGCTCACGGTCCGAGTATCGCTCGATAATCTTCTCGCTGAGTGTGCGGTAGCCCTTACTATATATAATTGTCTTGGCATCTTTGGCCAGGAGTAGCTTCTCGTCGATCTTTGCCTCGAGGCTGCTGAAGTTTGCTGAGTGTGCGTCGCCAATCGATGTGAAGAGAGCAATCTGGGGGCGTATCATGCGCTCCAGACGCTCCATCTCGCCCGCCTCAGATATTCCTGCCTCGATGAACGCCACCTGCTCGTTACCCTCGAGCATGAGTAGTGAGAGTGCCACTCCAAGCTGCGAGTTGTAGCTCTTGGGCGAGGCAAACGAGCGCACGGACGAGGGCATTGAGCGTGCTGCCCACTCCTTAACAATGGTCTTGCCATTGGAGCCTGTGATACCCACCACCGTGCCGTTGAACTTCGAGCGGTGGTATGTTGCCAGCTGCTGAAGTGCCGTGATTGTCGACTCTACGATGATCACTGAGCACTCCTCGTTAAGCTCCACCTCACGCTCCACGATGAAGGCTCGCACGCCACGCTTGGCCATGCGCTCTATGTAGTTGTGGCCATCGTGGTGCTTGCCGTTGATGGCAGCAAAGAGAGTATCCTCCTTCGAGGATATGCTACGTGAGTCGGTGGCAATCTCCCTAACACGAAGATCGCTACCACAAAGCTTGCCACCCACAATCTGGGCTATTTCGGAGAGTAGATAGTTCATACTATATACTTAATTTATCAATCTTGTACGAATGTCACAATCGTGATTCCTGCGCCACCACGGTCGGCATGGTCGTCGGCAATCTTTGCCACGTTGGGCACTGTGCGTAGGTAGCGACGTATCTCCTCCTTGAGGGCTCCTGTGCCCTTGCCGTGGAGGATAGTAACGCTCGAAACACCCACCATGAGTGCATCGTCAACAAGGTCCTCGACAGCCGCCAGTGCCTCGACAGCACGCATTCCACGCACGTCGATATTATCCTTGAAGTTGAGCTTGCGCTCACGAATATCTACCGACACCACGGTGCGAGCGCTCTCAGGACGTGTGGCACGCTTGAACTCGGCCGATGATACACCCTTGAGGCGTGATAGCTCGACCATCATGATCATCTGTCCAAATGCCACCTGTGCCTTCTTGCCCTTGATCATCTGCACCACGCCAGGAATCTCCTGACCCTCGATGCGCACCTTCGAGCCCACCTCGATTTTTAGTGGTGCTGGCTCGGCTGGCTTAGCGGCTTCGATACGCTCCTCACGCTCTCGTGCACGCTGCTCACGGCGCTCACGACGGCGTGCCAGACGCTGCATCTCCTGCTCCAGACGATCCTCATGGGCCTTCTGGTCGAACTTTACCTCATCGGCAAATGTTGTGAGCTCCTTGCGAACGGTGCGGGTAATCTCCTTCTCGGCCTGGGTCTCACGAATTGTGCGTATGGTATTCTCGATGGTGCGGTTAGCCTCGGCAATAAGCTCGGCAGCCTCACGTCGTGCCTTCTCGATAATCTCTCTACGCTCATCCTTGATACTCTGCAGACGGTCGCTATATGTCTGCTCAAGCTGCTCCACCTTGCGGTCGGTGAGTCGTATGCGGTCACGCTTCTCGGCCCAGTAGCGCTTGTCACGAGCGATCTCACGCAGCTGCTTCTCGAGGTTGATATGGTCCTCGCCAGCCTTCTCCGTGGCGCTCTGTATGATATCCTCCGGAAGACCTGTCTTGCGGGCAATCTCGATAGCAAACGAGCTACCTGGCTTACCCATCTCGAGGCTAAACAGAGGACGTATGTTCTTAACATCGAAGGCCATAGCTCCATTTGCCACACCCTCGTGGCGCGAAGCGAAGTACTTGATGTTGGCGTAGTGCGTGGTGATTACTCCGTAGGCCTTGCGCTCCACGAGTCGCTCGAGGATAGCCTCCGAGATAGCACCGCCAATCGTAGGCTCAGTGCCCGAGCCAAACTCATCAATGAGTATGAGCGTGCGCTCCGAGGCCTCGTGCAACATCGCCTTCATGTTTACAAGGTGCGAAGAGTAGGTCGAGAGGTCGTTCTCGATAGACTGCTGGTCGCCAATGTCGATCATCAGTGAGTCGAAGAGCGGGAACTCCGAATTCTCGAGTGTAGGCACCAAGAAACCACACTGCACCATATATTGTAGTATACCCGTAGTCTTCAGACATACCGACTTACCACCAGCGTTAGGTCCCGATATCACGAGTATGCGTCGCTCGCTGTCGAGCTCCATATCCAGGGGCACAATCTCACGCTGCTGCTTGCGTAGTGTCTGCTGCAAGAGTGGGTGGCGTGCCTTGCGCAAGAGGAGGCGTCCCTCGGTCGAGAGGATAGGCTTCACCGCCTCGTTGTCGATAGCCCAGCGAGCCTTGGCACGCAGAGTATCGATAGTCGTAAGATACTCCTCGATATTATTAAGTCCCTCGGCGTCAATGCGTAGTATGGCTGTAAGCTCGGATAGTATGCGCACGATCTCTCGTTTCTCGGCATACTCCAACTCACGTAGTTCGTTGTTAAGCTCTACAACCTCCACTGGCTCGATATATGCCGTGCGACCCGTTGCTGACTCGTCGTGGATGAAGCCCGATAGCTTGCGCTTGTTTGCTGCAGCTACGGGGATCACGGCGTGGCCATCACGAATGGATATCATTGCATCGGCCTCGACAATGCCTGCTGCCTTGGCACGCTGCAGTACCTGCTGCAGGCGCTTTGCTACCTGACCCTCGTGTTCACGTATCTGGCGACGTATGTCGGCGAGCTCTGGTGAGGCTGATGAACGCACCTCGCCCTTGTCGTCCACAACACGCTCGATGGCGCTCTGCAGATGCGGATATGTCTCGACATTGCGTGATATGCGTTGCAGGGCAGGGTAGCTCTCGGCACGGCGTGATAGTATGAATCGCACTATCGTCGCTGCGGAGCGTAGTGAGCGTAGGAGTGTGGCGCACTCCTCGGCTGTGAGGTATGAGCCCTCGACGGCAACCTTGTCGATGATATCACGAATATCCTCCTGCTCGCCAATCTCGGCACCCGGCTCCATCATTATCACCTGGCGCATCTGGTCGGCAAGCTCGAGGCGTTGGCTAACCTCACGCATAGAGCGGCAGAAGCTCTCCGAGGCAATCCTCTCTCGGGATGATTGCATGGTACACGCCTCTACTATCTGCTCACGAATGCGGTCGAAACCAACACGCTGCTCGAAATTCTGTGGGTATATCATCTTGAAAGGTAGCTTTTTAGGGATTGTTACTCCTCGTTAGCAGCGCTCTTTGCGGCACGACGCTGCTCACGAGCAGCCTTCTTAGCTGCACGCTCAGCGATCTTCTCCTCCGATGCGCCGAACAATGAGAAGTGAACATAGCGCATAGGGTTAGCCTTGAGATCCTCGAGAAGCGATGCAAGGTTGCTGCCCGCCTCGTTGAGTGAGTCGTAGAGTGCCTTATCGTTGATGAGCATACCGGCAGTGCCGTCGCCCTCGTTGATAGTCTTAACAATGTCATTAAGCTCGTCCAAAGTCTTTGAGAGCTCCTCGACAAACTGTGCCTCGGCCAAATCCTCAGAGAAGGTGTCGAGGTTCGAGATCATGTTCTCAATGCGGCTTGTGTTGTTTGCAAGCGAGCTTGTGAATGTGCGCAAGTTGCTGAGTGTGCCGTTGATGCTGCCCTCGGCCGATGATACGATAGAGTTAACCGATGCCGACATCGACTCGAGGTTCTGGATGAGCTCTGTGATAGACTCGGTGTTCTCGCCCAAGAGGCCGTTGAGTGTCGATACCGTTGTGTTGAGGCCGTCGATAAGCTCTCCAGCCTTGTCTGCCATAGAGCCGATGAGGTCTGGCTTAACAGCACCCTGAAGCACAGCATCAGGCTCAGCACACACCGATGCATCGCCCTGGATGATGTTGACCTCGGTGCCACCCATAAGACCTGCTGAGCCGAGCTCGGCAACTGAGTTTGCTGGAATCATCTCGGCATAGTCGCTCTCGATGAGCATCTCGATTCTAACCTTGTCGCCAAGAAGCTCGATATCCTGAACATTACCTACCTCTACGCCACGAAGCTTAACACGTGACGATACCATAAGGCCGCTCACATCCTCGTAGTAGGCGTAGTAGGTGTTGCTTGTAAGAAGGAGGTTCTGACCTCCGAGCCACTTAATGCCCCACCATGATACGAGGATCACGATAACGGCAAAAAATCCAATCTTAAATTCTCTGCGAATCTTCATATTCTTATAATTTTTTGTTTTTACAAAACATTAGTTACTTAAGTGTGTTGCCCACAAACTGTACGACGTAGGCATCTTTGAACGACGACTGTACGAGGCTTAGTGCCGTACGAGCCTCGCTGAGTGTAGCATAGCGGCCGTAGCAATACTTATATTTGTAGTTGCCCTTGCCCTCGAACTCCTCGATCTTGTCGGCAAGTGAGCCAAAGCGTGAGGTGGAGCACTCGAGGTGTGTGGCGCTGGCCATAACCTGAATGGTGTAGCCCTGTGCCAGTGCCTCGCTCTCAGCTGCTTTGCTCTCCGTTTCAGAACTGTTCGAGGTCGTGTCGTCTGATACTGTCATCTGGTCAAGACGCTTCATATACTCCACGATAGCCTCGGCAATAGCCTCGGCCATCTGGTGCTGACCGGTGCTTGAGGCCATATATTTGAGCTCTGCGGCGTTGGTCATAAAGCCCATCTCGATAATTACGCCTGGACCACGCAGAGGGTAGAGCACGGTCCACACCTTCTCGGGATAGATCTTAACGCCACGAAACTTGCGTCCTATGCTTCGAAATTTCGCTCCCACAATCTCGCCAAAGGTGCGATTTATCGGGTCGTTGTTCATAAGCATCGAGATAGCCTCGATATATGCCAACGAGTTCTTGTCGATGTTGTCGATATGGGTGTAGTCCTCGTTGTCACGTGCTGTGGTGCGTTTCTGCGTGTGTCCCTGTGTTGCTCCATCGAGCGAGAGCACGATTACCTCGGCACCCGCAACATCCTTGTTGTCAAGGGCGTTGGCGTGGATGGCCACAAAGAGGTCAGCCTCCTTGCTGTTGGCAAGACGAGGGCGTGTTAGGTTGTCGCTCTCCTTGCTCTGGTGCAGCTGCTTGTCGCTCTCACGTGTGAGGTGCACCTCGAGGTTTGGCATCTTGGTCTGGAGCAGTCGCTTAACCTCGAGTGATACGGCGAGATTGAGATCCTTCTCCATGATGCCATTTACCACGGCTCCAGGGCGTGATGAGCCACCATGACCTGGGTCGATAACCACGACTCTCGATTGGGGCGACGCAACATTTGTCGCACACCATGCGTTAGTGCTCATAGCAGTGAGCAATGTTATACAGAGCGAGAGTATAAGTTTTCTCATAAATTAAAGCGCCAAAAGTTAAAATATCCGCAAAAAAATGTTATCTTTGCCGATTGTAAAATGTATCTCCACCTAAAGGTGTAGGTGCTAAATTAGCTCCCGAGATACTATTGTCGGGGTGTTTTGCCGACTTGTCGGCAAAGGTACAAAAAAATATTGAATTTTGAGACAATTTTTTGTAAAATATCTAATGTCGCTGCTTCTTATTGCGGTGCTTGTGTGTCTGCTCTCGGGTCTTACGGGTGTGGGCGCAAGGGGTATGCACTGGTTTAGTGGGCAGGATTCGACATCGCTACGCAACCGTGAAATTCAGAATACCACCACGCTGAAATCGACTGCGCTGGGCGACACTCCTCTGGAGCGCCCTATACCTCAGCGTCGCACCGAGACACCTGCTGCAGCAGTAACACCTATCTCTGCACCCGAGCAGACAGAGCAGCGTGAGGCAGCTACAGAGCGTGAGGCCGACACAGCCAAGAAGCCTAAGAGGGGTATGCAGCTCACGGATATCATCGAGGGTAAGGCCGTAGACTCGGTAGTCTTCGATGCTCGCAACAAGATGATTTACAGCTATAAGGAGGGTGATGTTACATATCAGGGCATGAACCTCAAGGCTGACTTCATGAGCGTTAACATGGAGACCAAAGATGTCTTTGCCCATGGTTATGCTGACTCTGTTGATGGCAAGCTCACCAAGACTCACCCTGAGTTCTCGGATGGTGGCTCGCCATACTCTATGGATACAATCACCTACAACCTCGACTCTCGCAAGGCAGTAATCAAGGGTATTGCAACGCAGGAGGGCGATGGTTGGTTGGTAGGTAGCAAGGTTAAGATGCAGCCCGATGGCTCGATCCATATCGGCCACGGTATGTACACTACGTGTGATTGTGTGGATCATCCTCACTTCTACCTGGCCATGACCCAGGCTAAGGTTATCCCCGGCAAGAAGGTTATCACGGGTTATGCCTACCTCGTAATGGAGGATGTGCCTATCTACTTCCCTGGTATCCCCGAGGGCTTCTTCCCTGTGCAGTCTGGACCTAAGTCTGGACTCTTGATGCCAACCTATGGTGAGGATAAGAAGGGTTTCTTCATTCGTGACCTGGGCTACTACTTCAAGTTTGGCGACCACATGGACCTCGCCCTGCGTGGTGGTATCTACACCCTCGGCTCGTGGGAGGTGTCGGCACGCTCGCAGTACGTAAAGCGCTATAAGTTCAAGGGTAGCTTCGACCTTCAGTACTCATCTATTCGCTCGGGCGAGAGGGGTGAGCCTGACTATGTCAACCAGAATAACTACAAGATTCAGTGGCAGCACTCGCAGGATCCTAAGGCCAACCCTGGATCTACATTCTCTGCCTCGGTAAACCTTACGTCAAGTGGCTACAGCCGCTACTCGGCAACCAACGTGAACGACATCCTCGCAACACAGACCAACTCTTCGATCTCGTACTCTAAGAGCTGGGAGGGCACGCCATTCTCGTTGGCACTCAACCTCGCTGTGTCGCAGAACTCTCGTGATAAAACCATCTCGATGACACTGCCTACAATCACCTTCAACGTGGCAAGCTTCAACCCGCTCAAGCGCAAGGAGGCAGTAGGTAAGACACGCTGGTACGAGAAGATCAAGATGAGCTACTCGATGAAGATGACAAATACAGTGAGCACCAAGGAGGATGAGATATTCACCAGGGAGACACTCCTCAAAATGAAGAACGGTATTCAGCATACCATTCCTGTATCTACGTCGCTCACACTCTTCAACTATATCAACATCAGCCCATCGTTCAACTACACCGAGCGTTGGTACTTCAAGAAGGTGCGTCAGGAGTGGAACCAGGAGACACGTACGGTAGAGACCCTCGACCCAGAGTGGGGCTTCTGGCGATTGTACAACTACAACGCCTCAGTCTCGGCAAATACCACAATATATGGTACCTACGTGGCTAAGAAGAAGGAGCGTAAGTTGCAGGCCGTGCGTCATACTCTCACGCCAAACATCGGTTTCAGCTACGCCCCAGACTTCAGTCGTCAGCGCTATGGCTTCTACGAGACCGTGCAGACAGATACCACAGGTAAGTTCAAGGTTTACTCGCCATTTACCGACAATGCCTATGGCGTGCCAGGCTCGGGCGAGCAGCTTGCACTCACATTTGGACTCTCGCAGTCACTCGAGGCAAAGATTCGCACCAAGGATACAGTCAAGAAGGTGAAGATTATCGACCAGATATCTATCAGCGGCTCCTATAACTTCTTGGCCGACTCTATGCGCCTCTCGACACTCCCTATACAGTTGCGTACGACAATCTACCAGAATATCGCACTCAACCTCTCGATGACGCTCGACCCTTACGAGGTGTCGCCCCAGGGTGTGCGATATAATAAACTTATGTGGGGACGTGGCCTCCCAGGACGTATCCAGAATATCGGCTGGAGCTTCGGCTACACCTTCCGCTCACGTGAGAACAAGGGCCAGGTGGCAGGTAACGATATCACCTCGCTACCACCGGAGTACTTCAACTCGTGGTCAGACCCCTATGGACAGCTCAACCCCGCCATGCGACGTCAGTGGATGGCAGGACAGTACTACGACTTCTCGATACCGTGGAACTTCGGCTTCAACTATAGTATCAACTACCAGGCACAGCTGGTAAACAACGGTACTACGGGATATAACAAGAAGATCACGCAGACGGTAAACTTCAACGGTAGTGTTAAGCTTACGGAGAAGTGGATGATTACGGCCACCTCGGGCTTTGACTTCACCACACGCAAGATGTCTATGACCTCCGTCTCTATTGCCCGTGATCTGCACTGTTGGCAGATGTCATTTACCTGGGTGCCTTTCGGTGCGCATAAGAGCTGGGCATTCAACATAGGTGTTAAGGCAGCATCGCTCGCCGACCTTAAGTTTGATAAGAGTTACACTCAGTATGACTACATGTACTAGGTATTTCTCGTGATAAGGCAGCATCTACTGCCGCTAACAAAAATAAATGCGAATGGGCAGTACGCTTTAGTACAGCCCATCCGTATTTTTTTTGCCGAGCGTTGTATCTACTACCTTCTAACGAGAAATTGGTTACGGTACTTTCGTGAGTCTATGTCCCATCCGGGGAGTTATCATTTCGCACCACATCTCACGACTTCTGACGAGAAATATGTTGTGGTGCTTCATTATAGCCCATCCGCATTTTTTGCCGAGCGTTGTATCTACTACCTTCTAACGAGAAATCAACTTCGGTGCTATTGTGAGTCTATGTCCCATCCGGGGAGTTATCATTTCGCACCACATCTCACGACTTCTGCCGATAAATCTGTTGTGGGGCTTCTGTACAACCCATCCGCTTTTTTTTTGCCGAGCGTTGTATCTACTACCTTCTAACGAGAAATTGGTTACGGTGCTTTCGTGAGTCTATGCCCATTCTGCTTTAGACTCTCTATTCTCCCTAAATTCCCTAATCTCCCTAAACTCCTTAAAACCTCGCACCCAATTGGTGCTCCCACATTGTTGCGGGTTACATTTTCGTACCCCGTGTGTTAGAGAGAGCGGCTGTTGAGGGGAAGATTGACTTTTGTTGTCGTGGGTTACATTTTCGTAACCCGTGTGGTTAGGAGTGTGGCTGTTGAGGAAGAGATTGCCCTCCGTTTTTGCGGGTTACATTTTCGTAACCCGTGTGTTAGAGAGGGTGTCTGTTGAGGGGATTGTCCTCTGTTGTTGCGGGTTACTTTTTTGTAACCCGTGCGGTTGGGAGAGCCGCTGTTGAGAGGGGGATTACCTTTTGTTGTTGTGGGTTACATTTTCGTAACCCGTGTGGTTGGGAGTGTGTCCGTTGAGGAAGGGATTGCCCTTTGTTCTTTCGGGTTACATTTTCGTAACCCATGTGGTTGGGGGTGTGTCTGTTGAGGAAGGGATTGCCCTTTGTTGTTGTGGGTTACTTTTTTGTAACCCATGTGGTCAGAGAGTGCATCTGTGGAGGGGAAGATTGTATCTTCGTTGTTGCGGGTTACCTTTTTGTAACCCGTGAATACTAGGAGAGTATTCCTGGAGGAGGAATTGCACAGCTGTAGTTCGGGTTACTTTTTTGTAACCCGTGTGGTTGGGAGTGTGTCCGTCGAGGGGGATATTGACTTTTGTTGTTGTGGGTTACATTTTCGTACCCCGTGTGTTAGAGAGAGCGGCTGTTGAGGAGGAGATTGCCCTCTGTTGTTGCGGGTAACATTTTTGTAACCCGTGTGGTTGGGAGTGTGTCTGTTGAGGAAGTGATTGACCTCCGTTGTTGTGGGTTACATTTTCGTAACCCGTGTGGTTTGGAGTGTGTCTATCGAGGAAGGGATTGCCTTTTGTTGTTGCGGGTTACATTTTTGTAACCCGTGTGGTTAGGAGTGTGTCTGTTGAGGAAGGGATAGCCCTTTGTTGTTGCGGGTTACATTTTCGTAACCCGTGTGGTTGGGAGTGTGTCTGTTTAGGTGGGGCTCCGCTGTTGTGGGCTACATTTTGTAACCCGTGTGGTTGTAAGTGTGTCTGTTGAGGGGGGGTGCCCTTTGTTGTTGCGGGTTACATTTTCGTAACCCGTGTGGTTGTGAGCGTGGCTGTTGAGGGGGGCGACCTCCGTTGTCATGGGTGATATTTTATCCATTCACGCTGCCGATGGCAAGCAGGATCATACCCACGAGGATAAGTGCGAGGTCGAGGGCCTTAGTTTTGAGGTTACGTTCGCCAAAGAGTAGGGCGCCGCATGTGAATGTGACGAGCACTGATGAGCGACGTATCATCGAGACGATAGCAATCATTGACCCCTCCGAACTAAGGGCGTTGTAGTAGCATATATCAGCAGCCGACACGAATATCGAGATTAGTGGGATAGCCCAGCTCCAGTGAAAGCTATCACGACGTGTTTTGGGTAGCCACATAATGGCCACTATTAGTGTCATCATCAGAAGCTGATATACGCAGAACCAGCTCTGCACGAAGCTAGGCTCGAGTCCCTCAGTCGAGATGATATATTTGTCGTAGAGGCCACTCACAGCACCAAGCAGCATGGCGGCAAAGAGTGCCCACACATGTCTGCTATGGCGGAAGGATATATCCTCCTTGCGTCCTGCATGGCTAAGCAGGTAGAGCGACACGATTGTAAGCAGCACGCCTCCCCATTGCCACATATTGAGCCTCTCGCCAAAGAGTAGCATGGCACCCACAAGCACCACCACGGGGCGTGTAGCGTTCACGGGGCCCACGATAGTGAGCGGTAGATGTTTAATGGCGTAGTAGCCGCAGAGCCACGACGAGAGGGTTATGGCCGACTTAATGGCCACAAACAGATGCTCTCCAAGAGTTCCACTATGGCTACTCAGAGGTGTGCCCTCGAACCATCCGAGGCCTAACTCGCCGTTGATGATTACAGGCAGAAATATGATTGTTGAGAATAGGGTGTTGAGCCAGAGCACAACGACCACTGCATTGCCCCTTAGCGAGCGCTTCTTACTTACGTCGTATAGACCCAGCAGAAGTGCCGAGAGAAAGGCCGCCGCTACCCACATATTATCAAGTTAAGGATAAGAAATAGTGCCAGCGACACACTTGCCAGGGCGTTGAACGTGCCAAAGGCGATACCAATGTTACGCTGCTTGTTGGGTGTGACGATATAGTGCTCCGAGGCCAGGATAAGCGAGAATAGTGTACAGCCCACATAAAGCAACCACGTCTGTGGTTGGTAGGCGGCAAATATCACGAGGAGGCCTATGCTCAGGGTGTGCAACACGCCACTTACGACCAGGGCACCACGTGTGCCGAGGGCTGCGGGGATAGAGTGTAGGCCACGCTCACGGTCAAAATCTGCATCCTGCAGCGAGTAGATGATATCAAAGCCCGAGCACCATGTCATAACGATAAGAGCCAGCAGCCAGCACTCCCATGCCGAGGTACCTGTAACGGCCATATATGCACCCACGGGGGCAATGCCGAGCGACAAGCCGAGCACAAGGTGGGCAAGCGATGTAAAGCGCTTACAATAGCTATAGAACATCACAATGGCAAGAGCCACGGGCGAGAGCCAGCCACATAGTGGGTTGATAAGTGCTGCAAGGGTGATGAAGAGCACACCGTTTACAACGACAAACCACATAGCACCACGTGCCGAGATCTTGCCTGCAGGAATCTCACGATCGCGTGTGCGTGGATTCTCAGCGTCGATATCTCTATCTGCCCAGCGGTTGAAGCCCATTGCCACGTTGCGGGCAAAGACCATGCAGCCCACAACCTGAGCTATGAGCAGGTAGATGTTTGCCGAGTGGTCGGCTCTGAGCCATGCGTAGGTGAACGAGAGCAGCGCAAAGGGCATTGCGAATATCGTGTGCGAGAACTTTACAAGACGTAGGTAGTCCGAGAATTTTGACATAGTAGTGCGTGTTTGATAATATATGTGCAAAGATACAAATAAAATTAGGAATTGGTAAATTTATATAGATATAAAAAAGCGAGAGTGACTCATCATCACCCTCGCTCATGTTGTGTAGTGTAGCTGCGGACTACTCCACGTAGTATGCCTTAGTAAGGTCACGCTCTGGCTCCTTAGTGCTGTTAGGCTCGGGATAGCCAAAGGCGATAGCCACCTGAAGTTTGTAGCCCTCGGGGAGCTGCAGACGCTCAAGGTATGGCTTTGCAGCCTCGGAGTTCATCACAGGGACTACGCTACCAAGACAGCATGAACCAACGCCCATTGACCATGCAGCAAGCATCATGTTCTCTGACAGCAGACCGCAGTCATACTCACCGCTATAACTCTCCACGGGGCAAGCAATGAAGGCCACGGTGGGGGCGTTGCGGAAGAAGTTGCGGAAGCCCTCCTGCTCTTTGAGCTGTGGGTTCTGCTCCACGGCAATGTTGGTTACACCCTCGATAAAGTCGGGAGCATCGACAACACGCACTGCCCAGGGCTGCATGTTCATAGCACTTGGGGCATAGATGCCGCACTCCAAAATTTTGGCCATCTGCTCACGATTGACAGGCTCTGCGGTGTAGTTACGCACCGAGCGACGTGTCATAATAGTCTCAACAACAGCCTGCTCCTTTGAGCACACCTCGTTGTTTGCCTCACTGGCTGCGCAACCTACCATTGCTGCAGCACCAACCAATACTGCCATAAATTTTGCAAGTTTCATAACACTAATAGTTAAACGTTACCAATTATTCTATTACCTGGCCCTTGAGTACCACCTTGCGGATGATAGGTGTCTGGTGGGCATAGGGTAGCCATGCAAGCGATGGAAGAGGCTTTGTAAGGTAGAAGTTAGCCACCTTGCCTCGAGTAATTGAGCCATAATCACGGCTCTCACCCATAGCGCATGCGCTGTTGAGTGTTGCGGCGTTGAGTGCCTCGGCTGGGGTCATCTTCATCTTGATTGATGCAAGCGACACTACGAAGCGCATATTGCCAGATGGTGCGGTGCCTGGGTTGAAATCTGAGGCAAGAGCCACAGCCAATCCAGAGTCGATCATCTTACGTGCTGGAGGGTAGGTAATGCCAAGGAAGAAGGCACAGCCTGGAAGCATCGTTGGCATAGTCTGGCTACCACGAAGCGCCTCGATCTGCTCGTCGCCCATCGACTCGAGGTGGTCAACCGACAGAGCCTTGTGCTCCACGCCAATCTCCACACCACCCGAAATAGCGAGCTCGTTGGCATGAATCTTAGCACGTAGGCCATGCTCAGCGCCCACCTTCATAATCTTTGCCGTCTCCTCGACAGTGAAGAAGCCCTTGTCGCAGAATACGTCGACAAAGTCGGCAAGACCCTGCTTGGCAACCTCAGGAATCATATCTCGGCATACGTGCTCCACGTAGTCTGCCTGACGACCCTTGTATGCACGGCCCACGGCGTGAGCGCCAAGGAAGGTGGCACGCACGGCGATAGGTGAGTTCTCACGAATACGCTTGATGACACGCAATATTTTGAGCTCATCCTCGAGTGTGAGTCCGTAGCCCGACTTAATCTCCACAAGACCGGTACCCATCGAGATAATCTCGTTGACACGCTCCATAGCCTGGCGGTAGAGCTCATCTTCGGAGGTGTCGTGAAGGCGGTCTGCAGAGTTTAGAATACCACCACCACGCTTAGCAATCTCCTCGTACGAGAGGCCGTTGATCTTGTCGAGGAACTCCTGCTCACGGCTGCCTGCAAAGACAATATGAGTGTGTGAGTCGCAGAACGATGGGAACAACCAGCCACCCTCGGCATCGAGGATGTCGCAACCCTCAACCGAGGGTAGCGACTCCATCGAACCGTAATCTTTGATACGCTCGCCATCCGTCAGAAGCCATGCATTCTCCAAGGTGTTAACCTCGGCCATAGCCTTGCCCTCGACCTTCAAGCGTCCTGACTCGTCGAGACCAACGAGCATACCTATATTTTTAACGAGCAAGTTCATAGTCGTTGAGGAAGTTTACAGATGTAGCGATGTGTGGGTACATCACAGTATCGTTGTCAACAAATGGAACAACCTTGCGATATGCCTCGAACATAGCCTCGACAGACTTCGATGAACGCAATGGACGGCGGAACTCGAGTGCCTGAGCAGAGTTCATAAGCTCGATAGCCAACACACGCTCGGTGTTCTGGCACACCTTCCAGAGCTTAGTTGCTGCGTTAGAACCCATACTTACGTGATCCTCCTGACCCTGTGACGATGGGATAGAGTCGCACGATGCTGGCCAGCACAAGCCCTTAGACTGGCTTACGATAGATGCAGCAGTGTACTGAGGAATCATGAAGCCTGAGTTAAGACCTGGGTTAGCAACAAGGAAGTTAGGCAAGTTACGAGCACCAGAGATAAGCTTGTATGTACGACGCTCAGAGATGTTACCAAGCTCAGCAACAGCGATAGCCAGGAAGTCCATAGCTACGGCGATAGGCTGGCCGTGGAAGTTACCTGCTGAGATTACCTCGTCTGTATCTGGGAAGATTGTTGGGTTGTCGGTAGCAGAGTTAATCTCAGTCTCGAGAACGCTTGCCACGTATGCAATAGTATCCTTCGATGCGCCGTGTACCTGTGGGATGCAACGGAATGAGTATGGATCCTGAACATGCTGCTTAGGCTGCTGGCCAATCTCCGAGCCTGCCAAGATCTCACGGAAGTTGCGAGCAGTCTCAATCTGGCCATTGTGAGGACGGATGGCGTGTACGTTGTGCTCGAATGGCTCCATGCGGCCATCGAATGCGTCGAGTGACATAGCACCAATGTGGTCAGCCCACTTGCTCAAACGCTGTGCGTTGATAAGCGAGTAGACACCGTAAGCCGACATAAACTGAGTACCGTTCAAGAGTGCAAGACCCTCCTTTGAGCAGAGTGTGATAGGCTCCCAGCCCATCTTCTCCATCATCACGCTACCCTCAACAACCTCGCCGTCGATCTCCACGTGGCCAAGGCCCAAGAGTGGCAAGCACATGTGTGCCAAAGGTGACAAGTCGCCCGAAGCACCGAGTGAGCCCTGCTCATAAACAACAGGGATGATGTTGTTGTTGAACATCTCAACAAGACGCTCCACGGTGATGAGCTGTACGCCAGAGTGGCCGTATGACAGCGACTGGATCTTGAGCAAGATCATCAATCGAGCAATCTCTGAAGGCACACGCTGGCCAGTACCGCAGGCGTGTGACATCATAAGGTTCTTCTGCAACTGCGACAAGCCCTCCTCCTCGACTGAGATGTTGCACAACGAGCCGAAGCCTGTTGTAACACCATAGATAGGACGACCTACGGTCTTGGTCTTCTGGTCGAGATACTCACGGCAGTGGTTGATGCGCTGCTTAGCGTCGTCGCTCAATGCAAGTTTGTATCCCTTTGAAAGAATCTCCTCTACTCGAGCGATAGTAAGACGCTCTGCACTAATATAATGAATCATAATATATTACTTGTTTTCGTTATAAACTTTGTTGATAAGCTCCATGTCGGCAAGGTTAGGGATAGTAACCTTGAGAAGAGGTGTGCGCTCCATCTCTCGCTTGATAGCGAACATAGCGCCCTCGTTGCGTGCCCAGCTACGACGTGCAATACCGTTGTTCACATCCCAGAGCAACATCTCCTCGATGTGGCGTGCTGAGTCCTCAGAGCCGTCGATAACCATACCGAAGCCACCGTTCATAACCTCGCCCCAGCCTACACCGCCACCGTTGTGGATAGATACCCAGGTAGCGCCACGGAACGAGTCACCGATAACGTTGTGAACAGCCATGTCTGCACAGAACTGCGAGCCGTCGTAAATATTCGAGGTCTCACGATATGGAGAGTCGGTACCTGATACATCGTGGTGGTCACGACCAAGCACGATAGGTGCCGAGATCTCGCCACGCTTGATAGCCTCGTTGAATGCCAAGGCAATACGTGTACGACCCTCAGAGTCTGCGTAGAGGATACGTGCCTGTGAGCCTACGACGAGCTTGTTCTCCATAGCCTCACGAATCCAGTGAAGGTTGTCGGCCAACTGACCCTGAATCTCTGCTGGAGCCTCCTTGAGCATAGCGTCAAGAACCTCTGCTGCGATGCGGTCAGATGTCACGAGATCCTCCTCCTTGCCCGATGTACATACCCAACGGAATGGGCCGAAGCCGTAGTCAAAGAACATAGGACCCATGATATCCTGAACGTATGATGGATAGCGGAACTTGCCATTCTCGCCCATGATATCTGCGCTAGCACGTGAAGCCTCGAGCAGGAAGGCGTTACCATAGTCGAAGAAGTACATGCCACGAGCAGTGAGCTTGTTGACAGCAGCCACATGGCGGCGCAATGACTCACGTACGCACTCGTGGAAGCGCTCAGGCTCCTCGGCCATCATGCGGTTTGACTCCTCGTAAGAGTAGCCAACAGGGTAGTAGCCACCAGCCCATGGGTTGTGCAACGATGTCTGGTCAGAGCCAAGGTCAACGTTGATATCCTCCTCGGCCAAACGCTCCCAGAGGTCTACAACATTACCTACGTATGCAAACGAGATAACCTCCTTGTTCTCCACAGCCTGCTTAACACGTGGGATAAGCTCGTCGAGTGATGAGTACAATTCATCAACCCAGCCCTGAGCGTGACGCTTCTCAGCTGCAGCGATGTTAACCTCGGCAGTGATGCTCACCACGCCCGAGATGTTACCTGCCTTAGGCTGTGCTCCCGACATGCCACCAAGACCTGCTGTTACGAACAACATACCCTTCAAGTCCTTCTGACCTGGCTTCATGCGCTTGCGTGCAGCGTTCATCACAGTGATTGTTGTGCCGTGAACGATACCCTGAGGGCCGATGTACATATACGAACCAGCAGTCATCTGGCCATACTGCGATACGCCCATAGCGTTGAAACGCTCCCAGTCATCCTGTGATGAGTGGTTAGGGATAACCATACCGTTGGTGACGATAACACGTGGAGCATCTTTGTGAGATGGGAACAAGCCGAGAGGGTGACCCGAGTACATCACAAGAGTCTGCTCGTCGGTCATCTCAGCGAGATATTTCATAGCAAGACGATACTGAGCCCAGTTCTGGAACACAGCACCATTACCACCATAGGTGATAAGCTCGTGTGGGTGCTGAGCTACGGCCTTGTCGAGGTTGTTCTGAATCATCAGCATGATAGCTGCTGCCTGGCGTGAGCGTGCTGGATAGTCGTCGATAGAGCGAGCATACATCTCGTAGTCAGGGCGAAGACGGTACATGTAGATACGACCATAGCGCTTCAGCTCATCGAGGAACTCTGGAGCGAGCTCTGCGTGGTGCTTTGCAGGGAAGTAGCGCAAAGCATTTGCCAAGGCGAGCTTCTTCTCCTCGTCGGTGAGGATATCCTTACGCTTAGGTGCGTGGTTGGCATTAGGATCGTAGGCCTTAGGTGCAGGCAGTGGATCGGGAATACCTGCCAATATATCTTTCTGAAAATCTGTCATTGTAGTAATCGTTTGTTTGGTGGTTAATTACTGAATCTTGCTCTCAACAACTGCCAAAACCTCAGCCTCAGCCTTCTGTGCTGCTGCCTGGATCTCCTCAGCCTCCTTAACAAGAGCCTCGGCTACGGCGCGATCCTTAAGACCTGCAGCGTTGATCTTAACATTGAGGCAAGCACCCATAACTGCTGAACGTGCAGCCAAAGCGCCTACACCAGCATCAGATACTGAGTTAGGATTACCCTCCTCGGCCATGGCACGTACAACGTCGAATGCCTTGTAAGCAGCCTTCATTGTGCGCAAAGGCACCTGTGTGGCGTAGAGTGTTGCTGCTTCCATAGCCTCGGCACGTGCAGCCTTCTCCTCGTCAGTACCCTTAGGCATGCCGAATACATCCATGATCTTGTTGAACGCTGCAGTATCCTCGTCAACGAGGTAGAGCAACTCGTTCATTACTGCCATGCCGTTGTCTGCCCAGTTAGAGAAGAACTCCCAGCGGTCATCCCAGCCAGCCTTGTGTGATGAGAGGTTGGCAACCATAGTACCAAGAGCAGCTGCCAAAGCACCCATGTATGCAGAGATTGAACCACCACCAGGTGCTGGTGACTCGCTTGCAGTCTCCTCGGCAAAGCCTGTGCATGTCATGTCAACGAGCTTCTTAACGCCCTTCTGCTCCTCAGCCTCCAAGATATACTCTACAACCTTCTCCTCAGGCTTGAACTCCTTGAGGTTTGAAAGACCCATGCTCTCGATAGCGATACGCACGAGCTCACGCTCAGGAAGACCTGTTGAGCGGTTCTGCTTGCGCAAGAAGTGGCGACCAGCATCAACCAAGCAGCTCTTAGGAACAAGACCTACGATCTCGGCACCAGTAACACGTACGCCACGAGCATCAGCAGCACGGCATACCTCGTCAAAGGCAACGTGAAGAGGTGTGATAGAGAGGTTTGTCATATTCATAGATACCTGAGCAATGCCATACTCCTCGATAAACCAGCCGATAGCCTTACAAGCCTTCAACGTACCTGGCTTCATGATAGTGTTGCCATTCTCGTCCTTCATGATCTTACCTACGATAGGGTTACCCTCACGCATAGGACGGCCCTTCTCACGTACGTCGAAAGCGATAGCGTTAGCACGACGTGTAGATGTGGTGTTGAGGTTGTAGTTTACAGCCACGAGGAAGTCACGAGCACCAACAGCCGTAGCACCAGTCTTAGCTACGCCCTCGTCGTATGGACGAGCACCAAAGTCTGGCTTGCGCTTCTCGTCCATCATCTTCTCAGGCAATGCCTCGTACTCACCAGCACGGCATACTGCCAAGTTGCGACGCTCAGGAGTGAAGGCTGCAGCCTCGTAGCAGTATGTAGGAACGTTAACCTCCTCGGCGATGCGCTTTGCAAGAGCACGTGCAAGCTCAGCACACTCCTCCAAAGTGATGCCCGATACTGGGATCAATGGGCATACGTCGCAAGCACCCATACGTGGGTGAGCACCCTTGTGCTGGCGCATGTCGATAAGCTCAGTGGCACGCTTGATAGCCTTCACAGCAGCATCGCATACAGCCTCAGGCTCGCCTACGAATGTGACAACAGTACGGTTAGTAGCCTCGCCTGGATCGACATCCAAAAGCTTTACACCCTTCGAAGCATCGATAACGTCTGTGATCTGCTTGATGGTCTCCATGTTGCGGCCCTCAGAGAAGTTAGGCACGCACTCAATAATTCTTTTCTGCATAGTTTTTTAGGTTTTATTTTGTTTTATTGAATTGACTCTTAAAGTTCGTAGTCTACATCTACACGCTCCAGACGGCGAGATTTGCAGTAGTCGCTGATAACGACATGTAGTGGATTAATTTTGTATGCCTCCATCTTCTCCCACGACTCAAAATCGGAGATAAGCACTGCGTCGTACGACGATGCGCTCTGCTTAACATTCACGCCAACCTCGATGCGAAGTAGTCCATCGATTTTGCCCGCAAGGCCCTCGAGGCGGCTCTTCATCTGGTTTGCAATCTCAGTAGGTGTCTCGCTCAAATCTCGGCGAAATTTCCACATTACAATGTGTCGTATCATAGTTCTTAGGTTTAGGTTTATGGTTGGTTTAGCTTCAATCATACAAATGTATGAATTTTTTTTCGAAATATTGTTACTTTATATCTAATTTTTACTATTAACTTCCTCTCGTAAAAGATTTGTTTGCATGTACCAAAATATTTTTCTAAATTTGTTAGTGATTTATGTAATTACCCCTAATTAACCTAAAAAGAATAAATTTATATAACTATGGAGATTTGGCATTATTGGATTATTGCAGCGCTTTTGCTCTTTATCATAGAGCTCTTTACTCAGGGCTTTGCTGTTATTTGCCTTGCTATTGGTGCGGCAGGATCGGCCATTGGCTCTGCATGCGGACTTGGTATCGAGTTGCAGCTAGTGGTATTTGCCCTAGTCACACTCTTCTCTATCTTCTTGGTTCGTCCGCTGCTCAAGCGACTATTCCATATCGATAGGGAGAAGGTTGCTACCAATGCCTCGGCAATGGTGGGTCGTCGTGGCAAGGTGTGCGTTGAGGTCAACGACGACGATGGCCGTGTGATGATCGACGGCGTGGATTGGAAGGCTGTGTCCCTCACAGGCGAAAGAATCGAGCAGGGTGCACTGGTCGAGGTAGTAGCTATTGATAGTGTAATTTTAACTGTTAAACGTTTATAATTATGGAGTTTACAAGCATCAACGTAGATGTGATTATCTACATCATCATCGCCCTTATTGCTGTTATCTATGTGTTGAAGGGTTTCAAGATTATTCCACAGTCTGAAACACGTGTTGTTGAGCGTCTTGGTCGCTACGACCGAACACTCCCTTCGGGTATCAACTACCTCTTCCCAATCATCGACCGTGCACGTGAGGTATATCAGCGTGATGAGGTGCGCTATGCCGATGGCTCTAAGATGGCAACCATGCGCACAACATCGCGCATCGACCTTCGTGAGCAGGTCTACGACTTCGACAAGCAGAGCGTGATTACCAAGGATAACGTCACTACGACTATCAACGCCTTGCTCTACTTCCAGATTGTAGACCCTGTGAAGTCAGTGTACGAGATCGACAACCTCCCTAACGCTATTGAGAAACTCACGCAGACAACATTGCGTAATGTTATCGGTGAGCTTGAGCTCGACGAGACACTCACATCGCGCGATACTATCAACTCGAAGCTTCGTGCCGTGCTCGACGATGCAACAAATAAGTGGGGTGTCAAGGTTAACCGTGTAGAGCTTCAGGATATCACACCTCCAGACTCAGTGCGTCGCACCATGGAGCTTCAGATGCAGGCCGAGCGTGAGCGTCGTGCTAAGGTTCTCGAGGCTGAGGGTCAGAAGGAGGCTATGATCCTTAAGTCTGAGGGTGAGAAGGCATCGCAGATCAACCAGGCTGAGGCCGAGAAGCAGACTCAGATCCTTAAGGCTCAGGGTGAGGCCGACGCTAAGGTATTGCAGGCTACAGCCGAGGCTGAGGCTATTCGTCAGGTTGCCGAGGCTATTGCTGAGTCTAAGACCGATCCTGCGACCTATATGTTGCTTACGAAGTATGTAGATACTCTCAAGGAGATTGGTCAGGGTGAGCAGGCTAAGACCGTATTCCTGCCATTCGAGGCGAGCAACCTTGTCGGTGCACTCGGCTCGCTTACAGAGCTTCTGCCCAAGAAGAAGTAGGGTGGTTAGATAGCGAAAATAGGGGATGTCCACGACGGACATCCCCTATTTTTTTGTTGCTATTTAGCCTCTTTGTTTACTTCTTCTCGCCTGCCTTAACATCGAGGAGCTCAACCTTGAACTCGAGTGCGCAGTTAGGACCGATATCCTCGCTACGCTGACGGTCGCCGTAAGCAAGCTCAGCTGGGATCCACAATGTGATCTGACCACCAACCTCAACGAGCTTCATGCCCTCAGTCCAACCCTTGATAACGCCGTTGAGAGGGAACTCGATAGCCTCGCCACGCTCGTAGCTTGAGTCGAATACCTTGCCGCTGCGAACCTTACCCTCGTAGTTAACCTTTACAATGTCAGTGTCGTTAGTAGCCTTCTTGCCATTACCCTTGCGGTCGATGCGGTACAAAAGACCAGACTCAGTCTTCTCTACACCCTCCATCTTCTCAACCTCAGCGAGCCACTCAGCAGACTCCTCGGCATTCTTAACCTTGAGTGCCTCGAGCTCCTCCATCTGCTTCTGCATCATCTTCTGCTGGAATGCTGCGAAGAGCTGACCCATCTGCTCAGTTGTAACCATCATCTGCTCGTTGATCTTCTCAATGCTCTCAACCTTAAGACCATCCTCGATACCAACATTTACCTTTGAGAGGTTCAACTCCTCCTTGATTGCTACGATGTTAGCACCCATGAGGTTACCAACGCAACGTGTAATGTTCTCACGAGTGTAAACCTCGTCGTAGAGCTCAGGAAGTGCTGGGAGAGTATCCTTCTGGTCAGAGTTCTCGTACTTGCTTGCCTCCTGCATGTAAGGCATGAACTTAGTGTACTGGAATGTCTGGAATGTCTGCATATCCTTCTGGAACTCCTCAGACTCGATATCGCCGTTAGCGATGAAATCCTTAGCGATCTTTGCAACCATCTCCTTGTCGAGGTTGAGATCCTTAACAGCAAAGTTGATGTTAAGACCGAGGTCACCACCAATAGCGTATGAGAGTGAGTCAACCTCGTTTGTGAGCTTGCGGCCACCGCCGCATGCCATGCTGCTCATTGCCAAAGCGAATGCAGCAGCAACAAAAATTACTTTTTTCATTTTCTTAATTTGTTAGTTATTAATTGTTTAGCGTTATTTTTTGTTATTCGTTATTATCGCTCGTCTGCTCCTCGACGTCGCTATCCTCTTGTAACGCAACATCAGCAGAGTTATTGCCCTCGAGCTCCTCATTTGTTGCCTCGGCATTTGCCTTAGCTTCGCCCTCGGCACTGGTGTCGTCACTCTTGTCAGTTGTAGCCTCGTCAGTTGTAGCCTCGTCAGTGGCAGCCTCCTCCTCGGTTGTCTCCTCCTCGTCGGCGGCCTCCATCTCCTCGCCGTCGATGATGAGCGTTACACCCAGGCGCTCCTTACCATTGTACTCTCGCATCTCGGCTCCTGTCATCGACTTTACTACGAAGCGCTCGGCAGCAAGATCCTTGTGCTGGAATGCCATGTAGTCGCTGATAATCTTGTTACGCACCTCCATGAGGCGTATGAGCTGCATGTCGACAACATCGCCATAGAGAGCCTCGGCCTTGGCATGTGTCGAGAGGTGTTGTGGATCTATACCCTTGGCAATGAGTAGTGAGTCGGCAAATAGGCCAACCTCCTTGTTGCCCAGCTTCATCTCCTGGATGAGCACCAAGTCAAGCATATCAAGACGCTTGTTGGGCTCGAGCTGTGTAGAGTTGTAGTATGCCATCTTGAGGTTAAGCTCGGCAATCTCACGTCGTGCCTTGGTGTAGTTCACACGCTGTGTGAGGCGCACGCTCAGTGTCTCATCCTCCTTGAGTGCTCCGGCCATCTTATCCAGACGTGCATACTGCTCGGAGTTAAGACCTGGCTCGAGAAGATCGAAGTTGATAGACTTGAATGTCTCCTTCTTATCGTCTGTCATCCAGCTGAATGGCGAGGCTACAATCTTGAGTAGCAGGTTGCCAATAGCCTTGAATATCACCTTGCGCAACGAGAATTCAGGATCGTCGATATGTCCTGTGATAGGGAGGTCTACGTCGATGTGGTTATCCTTGTCGGTAAGCACGTAGACGCCCAGTCGCAACGGAATCTTGTACTCTGGGTCGAGCGACTTGTCCTTCTTGCCTACGTGGAAGTCGTATGTTCCCAGGCGGTTCATGCCGCTGAGCTCACCATTGTTGATGTTGTTCTGGCTGCGGAATGTGAGGTTACCCGAGGTGATAGGGAACGCTGTGTAGTGCTCGGTGTAGGGCGTGAAGTCCTCCATCTTGACATTCTGCAACGATGCCAGGAGGCTCTGGTTGTAGAAGTCGTTGAGCGAGCCCTCCCAGCTGATCATGGCATTACCCTGACCCTGCATATTTGCCCTTACGGTGATCTTGTTTGTCGAGGCGATGTTGAAGTTGCGGCTGCTGATGTCGATGCCGCTGAGTCGATACTCAAAATCCTTCTTCATCGTGCGGTCAGCAAAGAAGATGCTACCTCCACGTAGGTGTAGGTTGCCAATGAGCAGTGTCATGCCACTCATTACCGATGAGTTCTCGTCGGTAGATATTGTCACCATCTCTCGCTGGTCGTAGATATGGTCGCCAACACTCTGAGAACTTGTCTCGAGCGATACCTCAGGCTCGTCGTAGAAGAGACCGTCGAAGTTTGTCGTGCCATCCTTGCTCATGATAAACTGCGTAGAGTAGTCGTGCGCAGTGAGCGATGATAGTACGTAGCGCTGCTTGTCGAGATTGAGCTCGCTAATCTCGGCTGAGATATTATCGGCCGAGAGAAGCTCTCTGCCGTCGGCACCTGTCATGTGGAAGCTGTCGACCGAGAGATCTCCCGTGATATTCATGGCCATGGCCTCCATCACGTTACCTTCGATCTCGAGTTCGGTCGAGAGCAGACCATATATCTCACGAAGATTTACCACGGGTACTATATATTTATATACCTCGCCGAGCTGGAACTCATCAAGACGACCCTTGAACTCGAGGTCGTAGCTCTCGAGATTAAGACCTAGATGACCTGTGAGCTGTGCCTCGCGGTTGATGCGCATCGAGGCGTCGATATGTGTCATCTCGTTGCAGAGCATGATGCTTGGGCTCGAGAGATTGAGTGCGCTGAGCTCCCACTGCTTATCGAGCTCGCAATCAAGATACGAGGCTACACCATCGCTCAGCGACACATTCTTGATAGATATCATCCATGGCTCTGTTGGCTCCTCCTCGACCTCTTCGTCCGAGGCATACTTCGTGATAAGGAACTCAACAAAGTCGTCGAAGTTGAACTGCGAGCCATTCTGCACAACGTAGGCCGATGGGTTTGTGATAGCAACGCGATCAATGTTGATATGCTTCTTGAAGGCATCCATAAGCTCCACGTGACCCTCAAAGCGATTCATGCTCACAAAGTGAGTAGAGTCGTTGGCCTCGTATAGGCGTAGACTATCTACCGAGATATCGCCCTTGAATAGTTTAATTCTCAGGTTTGACATCTCGATACGACGACCCACATACTCCTTGTCGTACTTCTCCACTGCCCACTCTGCAAGTGGGCCGAGCCAGATGATAAGAGCTGCGACTATGAGTATTACGAGGCTTAGGAGCACGCCAAATGTTAGAAGCAGCCTCTTAAACCATCTGCTTCCTCCCTTTTTGCGAGGCTTTACATTCTGAGTGTCACTATTCTGGGTCATTGTTCTTAGTTGCTCGTTTTGCATTGTGCACTAAATTATTTCTGCCACTTCATCGTGAAGTTGCGCAATGGTCTAATAATAAATCCTGGCAGATACTTGCATATCGGAATAAGCAGCTTATACCACCAGTCGGGTACCACCACTCTGCGACGCTTGAACATAGCCCTCAGACCACGACGTGCGCAGCTGCTTGGCTTCATCAGGATACCTGTCTTGGTGCCAAACTTCTGCAGTCGCTTAGAGAGACCGTAGAGGTCTGTTGCAATGCCCGCAGGGCATATTGCCGTGATCGACACGCCTGTGCCACGAAGCTCCTTGGCAAAGGCCTCGGTGAAGCTCTTGACGTATGCCTTCGAGGCGCTGTAGAGTGCCAGGCCTGGGAATGGCATCCATATCGAGTATGAAGACATGTTGAGTATGCGGCCATAGCCTCGGCGCTTCATATCCTCGCCATACAGACGACACATCATCGAGAGTGTGAGGTCGTGCAGGAGTATGATGCGCTCGATGCGCTCAGCGGGGGTGGTGAGAATATCGCAGTGCGAGAAGATACCAGCGTTGTTGATAACCACGTCGAAGGTGTAGCCCTCGGCAACGGTCTCGGCGTGCAACTTCTCGGCTGCATCGATAGTGGCAAGGTCTGCAACTTTGGCCACGCACTTAACACGGTGTGCGTGCTCCAAAATCTCAGCCTCACGTACGATATCATCGAGAATATCCACCAAGTATAAGTTGTAGCCCATCTTGGCCAACTGCTCTGCATACTGGCGGCCAATGCCGAGTGCCGAGCCTGTTACGAGTGCCCATGCTGAGCCACGCTCAACAACACCCAAATTGCGACGAAAGCACATAGTTGCGACTACTTAATCTTGTTAATCTCACGCCACAAACGCTCTGGAATATGCTCCTTGCAGTTGTGGCAGCACTGCATATCTACTGAGTACATACGTGCCATGCAGTAGTCACGGTGGTCGCAACCGCTGCGTGTCGACATATCACCCTCCTTGAGCTTGTTGACAAATGCTGGATCGTTGACCAGAGCACGTGCCATCTGCACAAGCTCGAAGCCCTCGTCAAGCACCTTCTCGATACCCTCACGTGACACAAGGCCACCAACATATACAAGAGGGCCCTTGAGCGCAGCACGGAACTTCTTGGCATTCTCCAGGAAGTAGCACTCCTCGAAGTCGTACTGCTTGATGAGCCACTGGCCAAAGAGCGAAACGACGATCTTCTGCAACCACTCGTTCCAGCCCATGTAGTAGCCCATGGTCTTTGTTGGGATACGGCCACGCATAACGGCCATAGGAGCCTTCGACACGAAGCCCGAAGAGAGCACGATGCCATCAACGCCAAAGGTCTCGATCTGCTTGGCAATCTCGATTGACTCGTCAATCTGAATACCTCGCTTGAAGCCATCCTCCATGTTGTGCTTAACGAGCACGCCCATGCCACGCTTGCGTGCAGCCTCGCACACCTCCTCAAGACACATATTCATGAAACGCATACGGTTCTCGAGCTTACCACCATACTCATCGTGGCGGTGGTTGGTATATGGCGAGAGGAACTGCGAGATGAGATAGCCATGGCCGGCATGCACCTCCACAGAGTCAAAACCTGCGTTGTAAGCTGTCTCTACGGCTGTGCCAAAGTCCTTTGCAAACTGCGCAATCTCCTTGTGGGTCATGCGGCGGTGGAATGTTGGCGAGTAGAGGTTGAAGCCGTTAGAGGCAGATACTGGGAAGCTGCCTGCTGTAGACCAGTGGGTCATGTTACCGCAGTGGCCAAGCTGAATACCTACGGCAGCACCCTCGGCGTGTACGGCGTCGGTAAGGTCACGAAGCGCAGGTACAATCTCGTCACGCAACCATAGCTGCTTGTTAAACGAGATACCGCTACGATTTATTGAGGCATAGGCGACAGTTGTCATACCCACGCCACCACGAGCCACGCTCACGTGGTAATCTTTGAGCGCCTGAGTGGGGGCGAAATCCTTGCCCATAGACTCGAAGGCTGCAGAACGAATAACTCGGTTGCGGAGTGTTGTGCTACCAAGTTTGTAGGGTGTAAAGAGCTTTGACTCGTCGAGTCGCTTCTTATTATCCATATCTTAGTGTAAAGTTTGTTTGCTTGATTAGTAGATAAATGGGATGATTCGCTTGCGCTTGAGCGATGTGAACTCCTCGCCAAATTCCCTCTCGTAGCGCTTGTACAACGATGCTGAGCGAGGGCCGAGGTTGGCAAAGGTCCAGAGTGCGAAGACCACACCTGCCCATGACCACGATGCAATAGCGAAGCCTACCCACTCCATGAACTCGCCGAAGTAGTTGGCCGAGGATACATACTTGAACATTCCGCCCTTAGGTATGTAGTGCTTGGTGTCGCCAGGCTTGCGCAGGTGGCGAATTACGTAGTCCGAGTGGAGGTTTGTGATAAAACCAAAGAGCCATACCGCAATGCCGATATAGATGTATGGCTTCGACATCCATCCCTCGTAGTTGCCATAGTAGAATATCCAGCCACCCTGCATTATAGCATTCAGAGTGTTGAACACAGCACCCATAAGCATGATACCCACAGGCATCTTCGAGTTGCCACGAATGAGCATTGGGAATATGAACGAGCGCTGGAAGTAGTGGGTCTGGAACACGGCAAAGAGCACAAGGGGTGCCACCTCGAAGCGTACGGGCGAGAGCCACCATAGCGCTGTCATTACGAAGAATACGGGGCACTCCATCAATACCCACGCCACCTTGTTGGGTACAGGAAAACCAAATTTTGGGTTGAATAGGTAGCCGTAGCCCGCCTCCACAAAGTAGAGAGCAACAAATACCACGAGGGCAATGCCTGCCATTATCCATAGGAAGAGGTTGTAGCTCTCGAGGCTAATAAGTTCGGTAAACATATCTTTAATCTGTCTTTATTTTGCGTTAGAGTCGATCTATGTCACGTACACGTGCGCACATAAATCGGACAAAGATACGAAAAAAAAGTGAAATGCGAAAAGCGAAGGGCGAAAAGTGCTCAAATAGTGGTAGAAAAGATCTCAATGTATGTGGTATTGTAGTGAGCGCCGAGGTTTTGAGTTGCGTGGCTTCAACATACAAAGAGACCCCAAAAGTTGGTGTAAACTTCTGGGGTCACTTCGCCTTTTTTGGTAGGCTTATTCGTTATTTTATCGCCTTTATCTGCTTCTTGTATATGCTCCAATCAGGGTCTTTTTTGTATGCTTTGACTGCCTCTTTGGGCACATATATCATTGTTGTTTTCTCTCTGCTTATGTAGCTTATTGCAGGAGGTGTTGTGGCTAAACAGGTTATGTTTGTTGGGTTGCCGCAACCACGGAATGCCCAATCCCCAATGTGAGTTACGCTCTCGGGAATAGTTATGTTTGTTAGGCGGCTGCAGTTCTCGAATGCATAATCACCAATGCTAGTTACGCCCTCGGGAATAGAGTATTGTGTTACATCCTTTCCAATGAATCGCTGAAGCTCTCCATTGACAATTAAACATCTTCCGTCAGCTGATGCATTTGCTCCATAGAACGCTATGTTAGTGACCTTGTCTTTGATGTTAGTGGCCTTGTCTTTGAAATAATTGTAGCAATACTTATTCGAAACCTTAACACTCTTTAGGCTGCTGCAACCATAGAATGCATAATCTCCAATGCTAGTTACGCTCTCGGGAATAGTTATGCTTGTTAGGCTGCTGCAACCCTCGAAGGCCTTATATCCAATGCTAGTTACGCTATTGGGAATATTAATGCTTGTTAGGCTGCTGCAATCCTTGAATGCACTCTCTCCAATGCTTTTTACGCTTTCTGGGATAGTAATGCTTGTTAAGCTGCTGCAATGATAGAATGTATAATTCCCAATCTTAGTTACTCCCTCGCCAATTACAATTTTTGTAAAATGAGATCTGCTAAAAGGATAATAATAAATTATTTCCGGTGTTTCAGAAGGCGCAAAATTTATCCTTTCTTTATCCTCTTCTCCATCTAGTATGTTGCAATTAATAATCAACTCGCCTGTGCAACCTACGAATGCTTGCTTTCCAATTCGTGTTACGCTATTAGGAATAGTAATGCTTTTTAGGCTGCTGCAACCCTTGAATGCCTCATCTCCAATGCTAGTTACGCTATTGGGAATAGTGTATTCGGTTACCCCCTTTGTAGTAAATATCTCAAGCTTTCCATCAATGATTAAGCATCTTCCGTCGTCTGATGCATTTGCTCCGTAAAATGTTATGTCAGCGACCATGTCTTTGAAATAGTCATAGCAGTACTTGTTTGATACCTTGACACTTGTTAGGCAGCTGCAACCATGGAATGCACCTCCTCCAATGCTTGTTACGCTATTAGGGATAATAATGCTTTTTAGGCTGCTGCAACCCTCGAATGCATAAGCTCCAATGCTAGTTACGCTATTAGGAATAGTATATGAAGTCAATCCCGCAGGGGCAAATGCAATTAGCTCACCATTTTCGATTAAACATCTACCATCGCTCGACGCAAACTTGCCCTTAAACGATTTTAGGTTGCTGCAACCATGGAATGCCTGAAATCCAATGCTAGTTACGCTATTAGGAATAGTAATGCTAGTTAGGCTGCTGCAATCCCTGAATGCATACCATCCAATCTCAGTTACGCTATTAGGAATAGTTATGCTCGTAAGATTGCTGCAACCATCGAATGCATACCAATCAATCTCAGCTATGCTATCGGGAATAGTTATGCTCTTAAGCCTATCTCTGCCATTGAATAAACCAGGTTTAATAAAATTGATATAACCTCCAGATTCGAATCTTAACACGCCACGACCATCATTATAGGTATCAGAATGTAAGTAAAGATCTACGGATCCTTTGTATCCGCTATTTATAAATAGCGGTCTGCCATCGGTAGTGGTGTACCAAATCTCATTGTATGGCGGTGTCTGCGCTGAGGCAGTAGCAACCGCTGCCACTAAGCACACGATAAGTGTGAAAAGTTTGCGTAGCATATTTTTGAGTGTTTTTTGTTAATTTCGGAAAGATTTTTACAAAGTTAACAAAAAATGTGAAAAGCGAGGTCTGCCTTACACAAAAAAATAGTCCGCAGCAAACCGCTGCGGACTACTCCTAAATTATGTTGTGTGGGATTACTTAACCTCCTCGAAGTCAACATCCTCAGGCTGAGCCTTCTGCTCGCCACCTGCCTGAGTACCGCCGTTAGGCTGACCCTGTGCCTGCTCGGCCTGCTGCTGTGCGTAGATATCCTGAGATGCTGCCTGCCATGCTGCGTTCAAGGCCTCGATTGATGAGTCGATAGCGGCAAGGTTCTGAGCCGTGTGTGCCTCCTTGAGCTTGCCAAGAGCATCCTCGATAGCTGCCTTCTTCTCAGCAGGAATCTTGTCGCCATACTCCTTGAGCTGCTTCTCGGTAGCGAAGATGTTAGAGTCTGCTGCGTTAACCTTGTCAACACGCTCCTTCTCTGCCTTATCCTTCTCCTCGTTAGCCTTAGCCTCGTCACGCATGCGCTGGATCTCCTGCTCTGTCAAGCCGCTTGAAGCCTCGATACGAATCTTCTGCTCCTTGCCTGTGCCCTTATCCTTAGCCGATACGTTGAGGATACCGTTAGCGTCGATATCGAATGTTACCTCGATCTGTGGAACACCACGTGGAGCTGCTGGGATACCATCGAGGTGGAAACGACCGATAGACTTGTTATCACGAGCCATAGGACGCTCACCCTGGCATACGTTGATCTCTACAGATGGCTGGTTGTCAGCAGCTGTTGAGAATACCTCGCTCTTGCGTGTAGGGATAGTTGTGTTCGACTCGATGAGCTTTGTGAACACGCCACCGAGAGTCTCGATACCGAGTGAGAGTGGAGTAACATCCAAGAGAAGTACATCCTTAACCTCGCCAGTGAGCACACCACCCTGGATAGCAGCACCTACGGCAACAACCTCGTCAGGGTTAACTGAGCGGTTAGGAGTCTTGCCGAAGAACTCCTCAACAACCTTCTGGATTGCTGGGATACGTGTAGAACCACCTACGAGGATAACCTCGTCGATCTGGCTTGCCTGAAGACCTGCGTCACGCAAAGCTATGCGGCATGGCTCGATAGTCTTCTGTACGAGGTGGTCGCACAACTGCTCGAACTTAGCACGTGTGAGTGACATCACAAGGTGCTGTGGGATGCCGTTAACAGGCATGATGTATGGGAGGTTGATGTCGGTTGTTGTTGCCGATGAGAGCTCAATCTTAGCCTTCTCAGCAGCCTCCTTCAAACGCTGCAATGCCATAGGATCCTGGCGCAAGTCGATCTGGTGCTCAGCCTTGAATGCCTCGGCCATGTAGTCGATAAGCACGTGGTCGAAGTCATCACCACCGAGGTGAGTATCACCATTTGTTGACTTAACCTCGAATACGCCGTCGCCAAGCTCGAGGATAGAGATATCGAAGGTACCACCACCAAGGTCGTATACAGCAATCTTCATCTCGTCCTGCTTCTTGTCAAGACCGTAAGCCAAAGCAGCTGCTGTAGGCTCGTTGATGATACGACGCACCTTCAAACCAGCGATCTCACCAGCCTCCTTAGTTGCCTGACGCTGTGAGTCAGAGAAGTATGCAGGTACGGT
>JAGBXX010000030.1 GCA_017629035.1 Alistipes sp.
AACCATCCTTCTTCAAATACTGCAAATAGCGGAGTGCCTCCATAGGCTCGAGCGAGATGATGATATCGGCACCACCCTTAGAGATAAGGTCAGAGGCGATAGGCTCGGTCGAGAGACGCAAGTTACTCTGAACATCACCACCACGCTGGCTCATGCCGTGAACCTCAGCCTGCTTGATGTTCCAACCCTCGGCCATAGCAGCCTCGCCGATAACTGTTGCAATCGACAGAATACCCTGTCCGCCGACGCCTGCCAAAATAATATCTTTCTTCATAATTGTTTCGTTACTTTATTAGCAGTTGTCTGCACTATGCCTGCTTTGCAGCAGCCTTTGCCTTAGCGTGACGCTTAGCAGTCTGGATACACTCACGACGTGGGATGATTACTGATACACCGTTGTACTCAATCTCCTCACGGATAGTGTTCTTAATCTCCTCCATGTTCTTTGGAAGTGGCACAACAACACGTACGTGATCAGGGTGAACACCCAAACCACGGCAGATATCCTCGATCTTGCCAGTACCTGCAGAGTCCTGACCGCCTGTCATACCTGTTGTGAGGTTATCAGAGATAACAACAACGACGTTAGCACGTGAATTTACGCAGTCCAACAAGCCTGTCATACCTGAGTGAGTGAATGTTGAGTCACCAATAACTGCGAATGCTGGGAACTGACCTGCATCCGAAGCACCCTTAGCCATAGTGATTGAAGCACCCATCTCAACACAAGCGTGCAAAGCCTGGAATGGAGGCAAAGCACCGAGAGTGTAGCAACCGATATCGCCGAAGATGCGTGGGTTCTCATACTCAGCAGCAACCTCGTTCAAAGCCTTATACATATCACGGTGACCGCAGCCCTGGCACAATGCTGGTGGACGTGCTACTACGATATCGTCAGCCTCAAGGTTCTCCAAAGCTGGCATACCCAACGACTTACGAACAGAGTCTGGGTTGAGCTCGCCAACACGTGGGAGATCGCCAGTAAGACGGCCCTTAACCTCAACAGTTGAAGGGACGATAGCACGTACCATCTCCTCAACAACAGGCTGGCCCTCCTCCATAACGAGGATCTCCTTAGCACCGTTAGCAACCATCTTCTCGATAAGCTCTACTGGGAGTGGATACTGCGAAACCTTCAAAACGCTGCGCTCCTTGCAGTCAGCAGCATTCTCCATGTAGTAGTTGTAAGCGATACCTGTGCAGATCACACCACGCTCAGGGTTAGTACCCTTAGTGTACCAGTTGAACTTCGACTCAACAGATGCCTTGAGCAAGTCGTCCTGCTGCTCGAGAAGCTTCACATAGCGCTTCTTAGCGAATGCTGGGAGCAAAATCCAGGTGCGAACATCCTCAGGACGGTTGATCTCGTTCTGCTTGCGTGGCTCGTCGGTGATGTTAACAACAGCACGAGAGTGAGCCATACGTGTTGTTACACGCATCAACACTGGAAGCTTAACAGCCTCAGAGAGCTCGAACGCAGCACGTGTCATCTCGTAAGCCTCCTGCTGTGATGATGGCTCGAAGATAGGCATCATAGCGAACTTGCCATAGAAGCGTGAGTCCTGCTCGTTCTGTGATGAGTGCATTGATGGGTCGTCGGCAGCAACAACAACCAAACCACCATTAACACCTGTCATTGCAGAGTTAACAAATGGATCGGCAGCAACGTTCATACCTACGTGCTTCATACATACCAAAGCACGCTTACCCATGTAAGACATACCGAGAGCGCCCTCCATAGCGGTCTTCTCGTTAGTAGCCCAGCGGCAGAAAATCTTGTTCTCAGCGTCGCCACGCTTCTCCTCACGGAGCTGAATGAATTCGGTAATTTCGGTTGACGGAGTACCAGGGTATGCGTATACACCTGACAGACCAGAGTCGATAGCGGCCTGAGCAATAGCCTCGTCACCGAGAAGTAGTTTTCTCATATCTTTAATTGTTTTAGGTTTGTCTATTTGTCAAAGTTACGACATTTTTCTTATTCTAAGAAATAAATAGAGAAAAAATATCACTATTTACCCAAACAAAACAGCTTTGGCCACCTATCTAAAAACAAAAGAGGCGTGCCCGACATCTGTCGAGCACACCCAAATATTCGATACGTGCAAAACAAGGGACTACGCAAATAGCTGCGCGAGGACCCTCGCTGAGCTAATCAAACTACTTAATAGCGATGCAATCGATCTCTACAAGAGCGCCCATAGGGAGAGCTGCAACCTGGTAGCAGATACGAGCTGGCTTCTCGCCAGTGAAGAACTCAGCATAGACTGCGTTCATTGCTGCGAAGTCAGCGATATCAGCGAGCAACACAGTAGTCTTAGCAACATCGTTGTAAGTGTAACCAGCCTCGTTGAGGATATAACCGAGGTTAGTGAGTGCCTGACGAGTCTGAGCCTCAATGCCCTCAGCCATCTTGCCAGTAGCGCCGTCGATAGGAAGCTGACCTGAGATGTAGAGTGTTGCGTCGTGTGCAATAGCCTGAGAATAAGGACCTACGGCCTTAGGAGCCAAAGGTGAAGCGATAACTTTTTTCATTTTTGTATTAGTTTTAAGTGTTTTGTACTATCTTTGTCGTACAAAGGTAACTAAAATTTAGCAGATAACGATGAAACGTACAATATTATTTTCGCTATTCCTACTCTTGACCGCCCTTTTTGCAACCAGCTGCTGCGACTGCCGCAAGCGTAGCAAACTCGAGAAGCCTCTCGTGGGCACCACCTGGCAGCTTGTGCAGCTCATGGCTCGTGACATCACTCCCGAGGGCGATAGCTACACACTAACATTCAAGAGCAATGGAACAATATCGGGCAAGGGAGATTGCAACATTCTCACAGCAACATACAAGACAACGAGCAAGCGTGACCTTGTAATCGAGAACCTCGGCACAACACGCCGCCTATGCCCCAACCACGAGATGGAGAGCACATTCTTCGACATGCTCGAGAATGTGACCCACTACGAGATGGATGCCGACATCATGATTCTGCTATCAAACGGCACACTCGTGGGCATGATGAAGGCGACAGCCGTAGAGCAGTAGTCGCTAACAATCAACTGCATACAAACAAAAAAAAAGACATCCTCAAGGGATGTCTTTTTTCGTCTGCACGCTACTTTCCGTTATAGGTGTTCATCGTGCGATCAGGGCCTATCGATACAAACGACAAGACCGCATCGCCAAAGAGCTTAAGACGCTCAGGCATAAGTTTGTTCTCCTCGTCGGTAAACTCGCCAAGCACATAGTCCACCTGACGGCCACGGGCAAAATCGCCACCCACGCCAAAGCGCAGACGTGAATACTGGTTATCACCAAGCAGCTCAGTGATATTTTTCAGTCCATTATGACCACCCTCCGAGCCATTCTTACGCATACGGAATGTGCCGAATGGAAGAGCTATATCGTCCGAGATAACAAGGAGATTCTCACGAGGGATACGCTCCTGATCCATCCAATATCTCACGGCCTTGCCCGAGAGGTTCATATATGTCGATGGCTTGAGTAGATATACCGTACGACCACGATGTTTGAGTGTGGCCATAGCACCATAACGTACCGTCGTAAAAGAGATATTGGATGCCTCTGCTAAGGCATCCAACACTCTGAATCCAATGTTGTGGCGGGTAGCAGCGTACTCCATTCCGATGTTGCCCAGCCCGACAACAAGATACTTCATAATAGTTTGGTTTTCGTAATCTAACTATTACTTCGCAGCACGTGAAGCACGTGTTACACGAACAGCACAAACTGCAGTAGTTGCAGGAGTTACGAAAGTGAGGTTCTCACGCTGGAGATCGCCAACGAAGATAGTCTGACCAACCTTCAATGGAGTTACGTCAACAACGATCTCATCTGGAATATACTCAACCAAAGCCTTAACTGTGAGCTTACGAGCTGAGAGCTGGAGCTTACCACCGATCTTAACACCCTCTGCGTTACCAGTAAGACGTACAGGTACGCTAACTGCAACTGGCTTGCCCTCCTGAACACGGTAGAAATCTACGTGGAGAACCTGCTCGCGAACTGGGTGGAACTGAACCTCGCGCATAACTGCCTTCTCTACAACACCATCGATGTTGAGCTCTACGATGTATGAGTTAGGAGTGTAGATAAGCTGCTTGAGCTCCTTTACATCAACAGTGAATGCCTTCTCCTGGCCACCACCATAAATAATACAAGGTACCTGACCCTCGCGACGTGCTGCCTTAGCGAACTTCTTACCGAAGTCGTTACGTGCAGTACCAACAATCTGAATTGACTTCATAAATACTTAAATATTAATAGTTTAACTTCGATGCCGCTCAGCTGCGATAGTCACTCGCAACCCCATAGACATCTGCTTCGGGGGGCAAAGGTAATAAAAATAACTCAATTACCAACTTTTTGCGCACTTTTCCTCGGTATAAACCGATGATTTACAGCTGTGAGCACGCTCACTGGACTGCCACCCCAGATAACAACCACTACGATATTGAGAAGTCACGAAGAGCGTCGTTGAGCGAGGTCTTCTTATCGGTAGACTCCTTGCGGCGGCCTATGATCAGTGCGCACTGAACGCCATACTCGCCCGCTGGGAACTTCTTATTATAGGTACCCGACACCACTACTGAGCGTGGTGGGACATAACCCTTATACTCCACTGGCTCTGGGCCAGTAACATCGATGATATGTGTTGAGCCAGTGATCACGGTGTTCGAGCCGAGCACAGCCTCACGGCAGATATGAGCACCCTCAACAACAATCGAGCGTGAGCCGATAAAGCAGTTATCCTCGATAATTACGGGTGATGCCTGCACAGGCTCAAGCACGCCGCCGATACCCACGCCACCACTCAGATGCACATTTTTACCAATCTGGGCGCATGAGCCAACAGTTGCCCAAGTGTCGACCATTGTACCCGAATCGACATAGGCACCGATATTAACATACGAAGGCATAAGGATAGCACCTGGGGCGATGTAGGCACCATAGCGAGCCACGGCCTGAGGCACAACACGCACGCCGAGCTCCTCGTAGCCACGCTTGAGCTCCATCTTGTCATACCACTCCAACTCGCCAGCAGTCATAGTGCGCATAGTCTGGATAGGGAAGTACATGATAACGGCCTTCTTGACCCACTCATTCACCTGCCACTCGCTACGCTCCAGGTCGATAGGTTCGGCACAGCGCAACAAACCCTTGTCTACGGCCTCGATAACCTCGCGAATAACATTTTTCACCTCGTCGGTAGCCAGGAGCTCACGATTCTCCCACGCTTTTTCTATTATCTCTCTCTCTTTTTCGAACATAGTTTCTCAGGTTTTAATACTATTTAGAGTCCAAAGATAGTAATTTTCAAAGAAACAAGGGTTGCATTTGTCGAAAAATTAATACCTTTGGAACTGCTTTTAGAGCTTAACAACAGGTTCTACAGGCAAAACAATCGAACGCAAAACAAACTAAACAATAAATTGAACAGATGAAAAAGTTATTTGTAATGGCCATGGCAGCACTCCTTGCTGTGGCTTGTGCCCAGGAGCAGAAGCAGGTATCTGCAATAGAGCGTGCCAACGAGTTCAACGAGCGCGTTATCACTACACTCGCAGTTATCGACATCGAGGAGATTGGCAAGGCAGGTGGCCCAGACCAGTGGTATGCATCGCTCGACCAGGAGCAGCAGATGAAGGTTGTTGAGGCATGCAAGGAGTTCTCAGCAATTCAGGCTGAGCGTGCTCAGTGGCTCCGTGAGCTTAACCCTGAGGATCAGGCTAAAGTGAGAGAGGAGATCAAGAAGATGGGCATGGATCACGAGATGCGCAAGATCAACATCATGCAGCGCCTTATGATGCTTTCAAAGAGCAACAGCATTCGCTAAGCATCCACTACACAAAACTAAAGAGAGGTTGTCCACAGTGGACAACCTCTCTTTTTATCTCTATTCCAAAGCCTGATTATTACAAACCGAGCTTCTCACGAATCTCTGCTGGAATAGCATCCTTGTGAACGATGATGTTCATAGTCTTGTAGCGAACAAACGCCTTTGAAGCATACCAAAGACCCTTGTATGTACCAGCCTCACCCCATGAGTTCTTAACCATGTAGTACTCAGTACCCTTCTGATCCTTAGCGATACCGTAGATCAACATACCGTGATCGTCGGTTGTCTCCCAGTTGTCGTAAGCACGCTGACGCTCCTCCTGTGAAACCCACTTCTGCTCAACAGCCATAGGCTTGCTCTTGCGCTCAGCCTCGGTCATCTTGAGCCACTTAGCCATATCTGAACCATCGAGCTCAGCAGACACCTTATCTACGTCTGGAAGAATTGCAGTACCCTCACGAGTAAAGCCATCCTCGCTAACGTCGCTACCCCATGCAATAGTGTAACCATTCATGATAGCGTTGTCGAATACCTCCATAAGCTCGTCGATAGGGAGGTTGTATGACTGTGACCAACGCCAGTTGTCCTGAATCTCAAGAGCAAATGATGTGTAGAATGGGTGGTGTGTGTATGATGTCAAAGATACATAGTCTGAAGCGTTCAAGCCCAAAGACTCGTAGAATGACTTAGGAGTGTACTCAACGCCGTTGTAAACGAACTTCTCAGGACGCTCGCCGAGGTATATATCGTGGATAGCCTCGATAGACTTCTTCCACAACATCTCACCATCAGGAGATACCTGCAAGCTGCGGTGACGACCCTTTGCGATAGCTGCAACAACAGCGTCGCTAACTGCTGAGAGCTCGTTGTGGTTGCTGAGCTCCATGCCGTACATCACACCTGGACGCATCTCAGCCTCTGGAACAAGACCGAAAGCCTCCATACCGTAGATAACATCGTAGAATGAACCACCCTGTGCGAAAGATACATCGCCGTGAGTGCGAACAGCCTTCTCAGCACGATCGAGGTAGGTGTTGTGAACAAGGAACATCTCAGAGAAGTCATACTCGCCCTTGCCCATACGCAAAAGCTCTGACTCGATGAATGCCAATGATGAGTAGCACCAGCAAGTACCTGCTCTGTTCTGATTCTTGATGCTTGTGATAGGGTTCTCCTTAACTACTGTGAACTGGATACCCTCAGACTGCTCAGCCTGCTTCTTAGGCTTCGCATCGCCAGCCATAGCACCCGATACCATCAAAAGGCTGAGTGCCAATGCAAAAAATTTCTTCATAACGAATTAGTTTTAAGGTGAATAAATATATTTTTTACTTCTTTGTCTTTGCTACAATTCTCTGACACTCAACATACGTGAGGCTCTCGGGCTTAGTACCACGAGGCAGACGGTAGTTCTTGCCATTATATGAGATATATGGGCCGTAGATACCGCTCTTGATGAGCATGTTGGCATCCTCGACAAATCTCTTTAGCGGCTCAGACTGTGCACGCTGCTTCTCGCCGCTCTCGCGCAAAAGCTCCTCGGCACGCTCACGTGTGATTGTATATGGGTCATCACTCTTTGCAAGCGACGTAAAGCTCTTGCCATGGCGCAGGTATGGACCAAACTTACCAACACCCACCATGAGTGGCTCGCCGTCCAACTCACCGAGGTTGCGAGGTAGAGCAAAGAGCTCCAAGGCCTCCTCCAGGGTGATAGACTCGATAAGCTGACCCTTCTTCAACGAGGCAAACTGACCCTTCTCGCCATCTGGAGCCTCGAGTTCAACCATAGGGCCATAGCGGCCAATACGTGCCTTAACAGTGCAGCCACTCTTTGGGTCGATACCCAAGACACGCACCTGCTGTGTGCGGTCGTTCTGCGTGCCAATAGCTGCATCAACGAGCTTGTGGAATGGCGAGTAGAAGTCGCCAATCATCGTGTGCCATGTAATGTCGCCATCGGCAACACGGTCAAACTCCTTCTCCACATTTGCCGTAAAGTGGTAATCTATAATCGAGGCAAACTGCGACTCGAGGTAGTCGTTGACAACCATACCTATGTCGGTAGGTGCAAGACGGCTCTTCTCCTTGCCAAAGCTCTCTGTGGTGAGCTTCTGCGAGATCTTGCCATGCGAGAGTGTCATCTGCTCGACCTGACGCTTCTGGCCATCACGGTTCTGCTTCTCGACATATCCACGGTTGATGATGGTCGTAATCGTAGGGGCATAGGTTGATGGGCGGCCGATGCCGAGCTCCTCAAGGCGCTTTACGAGTGCTGCCTCATTGTAGCGTGCAGGTGCCTGGGTGTAGCGCTCCGAAGCGGTGATTGTTGTTGGCACAACAGATGCACCAACCTCCATCTTTGGAAGAATACCACCCTCGCCCTCCTGCTGTGAGTCGTCGTCCGAAGACTCGGAGTAGAGGCGCATAAAGCCGTCGAAACGTACCACCTCACCTGTAGCCACGAACATCTCCTGGCGGCGGCTGAGCGAGATCTCGATAGTTGTGCGATCGAGCTCGGCAGGTACCATCTGCGAAGCTACAGTGCGCTTCCAGATAAGCTCGTAGAGGCGCTTCTCGGGTGTTGTACCCTCGATCTCATGGCGCTCGATATATGATGGACGAATAGCCTCGTGTGCCTCCTGAGCACCCTTAGCCTTAGTCTTGAAGTTATGTGGGTGTGAGTACTTAGCGCCAAAGAGGCGAGTAATCTCATTTTTGCACTGCGTGATAGCCATCTCGGAGAGGTTCACAGAGTCGGTACGCATGTAGGTGATAAGACCCTGCTCATAAAGACGCTGTGCAACGGACATAGTCTGCGCCACAGACATACCGAGCTTACGACCTGCCTCCTGCTGGAGTGTAGAGGTGGTAAACGGAGGTGCTGAGTAGCGCTGCACGGGCTTCTCCTCGGCTCTTGTCACGCTATACTTCTCGTCGATGCACGACTCGAGGAATGAGAGAGCATCCTCACGCTTCTCGAAGGCCTTAGACAACGTAGCCTTGAAGAGTGTCTGCTGAGGGTCGTTCTCGGCATAGAACTGAGCCACAACACGATAGCTTGCCACAGGCTGGAAGGCGATAATCTCACGCTCACGCTCCACGATAAGACGCACGGCAACACTCTGAACACGGCCTGCAGAGAGTGCTGGACGCACCTTCTTCCAGAGCACTGGCGAGAGCTCGAAACCTACCAAACGGTCGAGCACACGACGTGCCTGCTGAGCATTTACAAGGTTCATATCGATGGTACGAGGATTCTCGATAGCGTTGAGAATGGCACGCTGCGTGATCTCGTGGAAGACAATGCGTCGTGTATTCTCGATAGGCAACTCGAGGACCTTGGCAAGGTGCCAAGCGATAGCCTCTCCCTCGCGATCCTCATCGGATGCCAACCACACGTTCTTGGCGTTGCGTGCAAGACGTGCAAGCTCGTCGACAACCTTACGCTTATCATCGGGTATCTCGTAGATAGGCTCGAAGTTCTTATCAACCTCTATACCGAGTCCCTTCTTTGCCAAGTCGCGGATGTGTCCAAAGCTCGACTTGACCATGTAGCCCTTGCCCAAGAATTTCTCGATAGTCTTGGCCTTGGCTGGAGACTCAACAATAACCAAATTTTCCTGCATCTCAAATTATTTCTTTACACAGCAAAACCTAAGTATCCAAGGACTTAGGTTCGCTGAAATAGTCTTATTTATTCGTAACTCGCTAATTCACAATCGTATATACAATCTCGAGTGTGATTGGCACACTATTGCTCTCACCCTCGACCTCGGTATCGCCACCCACGACTCTCTGGCGTTTGAAACCATACAGAGCATCGGCAGCAGGGCCGAGATATATACGTCGACTGCGTGCAAGGTCGCGATCCTCGCGGAACTTCTCGAACTGCACCTTGCCACTCTCGTCGACATTGCTTGCCGCAGCCATCATCATCGACTGCACGAAGTTCGAGATATTCATCTTATAGCAACCCAACGAGCGGTTGATATGGCCGTCGTAAGGGATCTTGAAGCTGCTTGACTCCTTAGAGTATATGTAGTCGGCAATAGCCACAATATTGCTTGTGTAGTCGCTCTCCCAGCCTCCGTAGCGTGCATAGATACCCATGCGGCTCATAGAGCTATCAAGGATTGGGGTGATAACACTCGGAACAAGCTCCTCATACTTATAGCTTGAACCCTCTAGATAGATGTTAAGGTGAGCCTGGTTGACCGAGATATAGGCATTCTCACGGCTATGAACCAGGTCGGCAAGCGACTGAAGGAAGTCGTCGGTAAACTCAATCTCGGTAATAATACCCGCCATGGCGTCGACCTTGCCAACAAGCACCTCACGATGCTCGTCGATAGCCTCCCTATCCTGTGCAGGAAGCTCGTGCTCGACACACGAGATCGAGACATTACCAGCCTTGACATTGTAGGTCGTAGGACTCACAAAGAAGTTATACGACATAATAACCGTATCCTTGATAATCGCAGGATCCTCCTTGTAGCGGCTACGGGCATACAACACCATAGCTGTATTCTCGACATCGGTGGCAAACATAGCGCCCTCGCCCTCGAGAGGCTCATCCTTAGGCACGATATATACGCCACGAATACGATTTACAAACTCCTCCTCGTTGCCCTGCTCGTAGATCTCGTCTGCATCAACAGCATAGCCATCGGTAGCATCGAGATTGGTGGTGAACATCAGCCTACGAATATACTCCATCGTTGCATCTGTCTGCTCCAGGAGCACGTTTGTATATCTTGGGCTCTCCATGTTACCAACATACGAGCCACGCTCCTGGTTAGGGAAGGTAAACTCGAAAATAGGCTCCTTAGAGATATAGGCCGAAGGGTCGAAGTTGGAGTAGAAGATTGTATCCTTCGAGAGCTCCGAGGCGTTGAAGTAGTCGTTCGAGATAATCTCGTAGACCTCAAAGCGCTGCTTCTTGGTTGTATCACCGTGATAGTCTGTGACATAGAGCGAGAGCGTCATAGAGTCAAAGATAGGGCGATAACCCCAGCCATGCTCCTCGTCAAGCTTAGTGCCGAAGAGCACCTGCGACATGAAGCCCGCCTTACGCATACCGAAATCGGCGCTATACTCACGACCAAAGTAGACATAGTCCAGATTAGAGCTCTTAATCGAGTCGCTCTTGTGCAGATATGCCGTGGCCATGGCAACAGCTGTGGTGTCGCCCGACTCGATCATATCGCCCAAGCGATATACTCGACGCTTAAGCTCCATATTCTGGTTGGTTGGAATATACTCCGAACCAAGGGTAAAGTCAACCTCAGTGGTACACCCCACAAAGAGGTGTGCCGCCACAAATAGCACCACAAGGTATGACCATAATCTTCTACAACTCATCATAGAATTTCTTGTAATTATCGAAGATCGTCTTCTCGTCGCCCTCCTGGTAGTCGAGGACCTTCTTGCCCGCCTGCTGCGCATACTCCACGAGCTCACGGCTGGCATTTGCCGAGGTAACGATAACACCATCGGCATAGTCTATAACGAAGCGATAGAGGTTTTCGTACGTAGGCTCCTCCAAAACTTTCATCGAGCTATCCATGATACCCTCGCCCTCGAGCTTCTGCTTGAAGTCGGCAGCAAGCTGACCCTCGAACTTATCATCGGCAAGCGAGAGAACAATCTTGAGGTCACGGAACAAAGGATCGTCATAAAAGACCTTCTTGAGATACATCGGAGCGATAGCCGAGAACCAGCCGTGGCAGTGCACAATGGTTGGCGACCAGCGCAACTTCTTGACAGTCTCGAGCATGCCGCGAGCAAAGAAGATAGCACGGTCGTCGTTATCCTCAAAAGGCATGCCCTCCTCGTTGTGCAAGATAGCACGGCGTGAGAAGTAGTCGTCGTTGTCGATGAAATATATCTGAATACGTGCCGAAGGGATAGAGGCCACCTTGATGATGAGCTGGTGGTCGTTATCATTGATAATGAGGTTCATACCCGACAAGCGGATAACCTCGTGAAGCTGATTTCGGCGCTCGTTGATACAGCCAAAACGAGGCATGAACGTACGCACCTCCTCGCCACGCTCCTGCATCTGGCGTGCCATGTCGAGGCTCAACTTCGAAAGCTCGTTCTCGGGAAGATATGGAGATATCTCCTGACAAACGTACAATATTTTGTTTGTTGCCATAACGATACTGCTTTTAGTAGGCAAATATACAAAAAACTAACTACAAAATCAACATTGCGTCGCCATAGGTACCAAAGCGATAACCCTCCTCGCGAGCAATCTTATAGGCATCCATAACCATGTTGTAACCACCAAACGCAGCAACCATCATGAGCTGTGTTGAGTATGGGAGGTGGAAGTTCGACACAAAGGCATCGGCCGATGTGAACTGGTATGGGTGGAAGATAAACTTGTTTGTCCAGCCCTCCATAGGCTTGAGCATACCACCCACAGATACTGCTGTCTCCATGGCACGCATAACGGTAGTACCGATAGCCACAACCTTGCGACCATCACGCTTAGCAGCATTAATCTGCTCGGCAGTCTCGGCAGTAAGGAAGAACTGCTCAGAGTCCATCTTGTGCTTTGACAAATCCTCAACATCCACCGTACGGAAGTTACCAAGACCTACGTGAAGAGTGAGGAATGCTGAGTCGATACCCTTGATCTCCATACGCTTAAGCAGGTGCTTCGAGAAGTGGAGGCCCGCTGTTGGAGCTGCCACAGCACCCTCGTGCTTAGCATATATTGTCTGATACCACTCCTCATCCTCGGGCTCTACCTTCTCACGCACCCAGCGTGGAAGTGGAGTCTCGCCCATGGCATACAACGCCTCCTTGAACTCCTCGTAAGAGCCATCGAACAAGAAGCGGAGTGTACGACCACGTGAGGTGGTGTTATCAATAACCTCGGCACCCATAAGGTCGTCGTTGCCGAAGAAGAGTTTATTGCCGATACGTATCTTACGAGCAGGGTCTACCAATACATCCCAGAGACGGAGCTCACGGTTAAGCTCACGCAACAAGAAGATCTCGATGTCGGCACCGGTCTTCTCCTTGCAACCCTGAAGACGAGCAGGGAATACCTTCGTATCGTTGAATACGAACATATCCTTCTCGTCGAAATACTCGATTATATCTTTGAATGTGCGGTGTTCGATCTCACCTGTAGAACGGTGCAACACCATCAGACGTGCATCATCTCGGTTTGTCGTAGGATACTTAGCAATCATATCCTGCGAAAACTCGTAGCCATACTGTGATAACTTCATTTTTTCTTAAAAAAAGCGTGTAACAATCAAATACTATACGCAAAAGTTGCTATTTTGTTTCACACTCACGCAATTTTTCCAAAAATTGGTCGAGCGTGTGTGCCTTCTCAACAACAAAACCACCGCTACGTGTACGACGCAACGACGATAGATAGGCACCACTCTGCAACGCCTCGCCAATCTCGAAGGCAAGCGAGCGGATATATGTGCCCTTGCTGCACTTAACACGAATCTTGATGCGTGGCATATCGTACTCCAGAAGCTCGAGCTCGTAGATGTTGATAAGGGCCTTCTTGAGCTCTATCTCCTCACCAGCACGTGCAAACTCATAGGCACGCACACCCTGTACCTTCTTTGCTGAATACAACGGAGGCAACTGCTCACGCTCGCCCGTAAGGCTCTGCAACGCCGCCTCGACCATCTCACGAGTGATATGCTCCGTAGGATAGGTATAGTCCACCTCGTGCTCCATATCGCCACTTGGGGTTGTGGCGCCAAGCTGAAGCTCAGCGACATACTCCTTCTCCTCGGCCTGGAGCTTCTCCACCTGCTTGGTAGCACGACCTATGCAGACAAGCAGGATACCTGTTGCCAAAGGATCGAGCGTACCGGCGTGGCCAATCTTAATCTTTGGGTAGCCGCACTTACGCAACTGAAACTTTATCTTGCGCACAACATCTGCCGAGGTCCACTCGTAGGGCTTGTCGATAACAGCGACATAACCCTCGGGGAAATCGACACCAATCAATGAAAACTCCTCCATATTATATAAAGTATGAGCCAATAGCCACCACACCAACTACGGCGCAGTAGATAGCAAACCATATAAGCTTGCCACGTTTCACAATATTAATCATATATCGACAGGCCAGAGCACCCACAACAAAGGCACTCACAAAGCCCGCAATAAGCACTCCAGTGTCGACACCCGCCATGCTGAAACCACCATCGATAATCGAGAGTAGTGTCTCGCCAAGAATTGGGGCAAGAACCATAAGGAAGGAGAATGTTGCAACAGCACCCTTCTCATTACCGAGCAACAATCCTGTGGCGATTGTCGTACCTGAGCGTGAAAGGCCAGGCATAGCGGCCACAGCCTGCGAGAGGCCGATGATGAACGAGTCACGATAGGAGATTGTGGTCTTCTGGCGTGGACGTGCATAGTATGCAAAGCTAAGTAGCAGAGCCGTGAGCAACAACATAGCTCCCACAATAAGCATGATATAGCTTGAGCCGAGCATTGCGTCGATATGATCCTTGAGCATGAAGCCAACAATGCCGATAGGTATCATCGAGATAATGAGCTTGATGACATATCGCTTCTCGTCGTTCATCGTCGGGGTAAAGAGACCCTTCAATATCTTTGATATCTCGCTCCAGAGCACCACGATAGTGCTAAGCACCGTAGCTGCGTGCAGTGCCACGTCGAACGTGAGGTTATCCTCGAGCTCTACGCCAAGTAGCTCCTTGGCCAACTGTAGGTGTCCGCTACTCGACACGGGCAGGAACTCAGTAATGCCCTGAACAGCACCCAATATTACTGACTCTAATACGTTCATAATCTACTACTTTTCGTCCTGCGTAGGGAAACGCTTCATGATTGCAAAGATCTCGAACACAAAGCCTGCGATGACCACAATAGGGGCAAGCGTAATGCGTCGGAACGAGAATATCGACTCGTCGAACTCTGTTGCGGTGTGCTCACCACCTCCCGACATCAGCATGAAGCCGATGACAATAATCACAGCACCCGCCAGCATCATAGCATAGTTCTTCTTGCTAAGAGGCATACGCTCCTCTGGGCGTGGCTGCTCGTTTTTCTTCTCTGTACTCATATTAGTAAAGGTGTATTTTATTTGTCTTCATGTTCACAAACTTATTGACAGCCAAGGCGCTGAAAACAACTGTGATAAGAATACCGATAACCACCATGGCACCAATCATAATCGCCGCCTGCTGGTAGTCCAGAAGCTCAATATTCACAGGCATGGTGTGCTGCGCACCGTAGACAATGCCCAGGAACAGAGCGCTGGCGATGAGTCCTGCCCACAAGCCCTGCCAGAGAGCACTGCCAAGCAGCGGACGCATGATATACCACTTGGTAGCGCCCACAAGCTTCATGGTGTTTATGAGGTATCGCTTGGCAAAGATCGCCAGACGAATGGTATTGTTCAAAAGCAACATGGTGATCACGAGCAACACGCCGAGGAAGACAAAGAGCGAGATTACGATAGTCGAAAGCGTTGAGTGCATATTGTCGACAACCTCGACTGGGGGCACCGAGACATACTCCACACCCTCGATATACTCGAGCTCCTCAACAAAGCTCTGCACAGCCTCAACATCGACACTCTCCGCTGAGAGCGTAAGCTCAAAGCTATCACGCAGAGGGTTCTCGTCGAGGATATCATAGATATCCAACTCAAACTGGCGGCGGAACTCCTCGTCGTTGATCTTCTCATCCTTGGTGGTATAACCTACATGCGCCACCTCGTCACGATGGCGAAAATCTCGAAGCAGGCTCTGCTTCTGCTCCTTGGTGAGGTTGTCGGCGATCTCCACCGAGATAACCACACGCTCACGCAGCGCCTCGACAGCCTTCACGGCTGAGAGCGTAACGTAGCTCACTGCGCCAAGGATGAAGAGCACCAAGGCGATGCTTATTGTCGAGATAAGATACGAACGACGCACCTTGCGACGTATACGTCTATCACTATTGCTTCCCATTGTTACTTCGTTGTTTGGTTACGTTTGCGAACGACTAAGCAGAGTGCCACCACTACGCCGATAAGGATAAGCCATGAGCAGATACCCGTAATGGTTGATGTCACACCCCAGGCTGGTGCTCTAAATCTCCACTCCACAGTGTGCTTGCCCGCAGGAAGCTCCATGCCTCGGAGCACGTAGTCTACGGCAAAGTAGTGAGCCTCAGCGCCATCGATATATGCTGTCCAGCCATCGGGGAAGTAGACCTCAGAGAATACGGCGAGGGCATCGCCCGCAACATCGTACTCATACTTGAGGTAGTTAGGTGCATACTCCACCAACTCAATACTACCCTGCGTGTTATAGATCTCGTCGAGACCCTCAATAGACTCCGACACCACGGCCTTAGACTTCAGGTCGACATAGCTCAACGACTCGAGCTCCTGGGCTGCGGTAGGCTGAGTATATACACCCTCGACAAACCATGCTGCACCCAGAGGCTCAACGCCAAATGCCTCAGCGAGTCGGTACACCTGACCACCATCGATCAAATAGCGAGTATTGAGCATAGCGAGCACGGGGCCATTAGGCTGATTGATGTATCGCTCCATGATATCCTGATAGCGGCCGAGCTTAGCACCATGATAGCCATCGACCGAGCGGTGGAAATATGAGGCTGTGGCCGAGCCAAAGTGGTCCATATCGAGGACTCGGTAGCCCAGATCCTTATCCTTAGCAATCTCGATATTTGCCGCCGAAGCGCTGAGCTCCGTAGGCTTGTTACCACGCCACTTATCCTGGCCGAGGTAGCGGCTACCTACGCCCACCAAGTCGGCAACGATGAGCAACACCACGACGACGAGTGCTCCATACGAGGCTCTCTGGCGGCCACTCTCACGCATCCATGCATAGCCCAAAATAGCTGCTGCCGAGAGCACGACGTACAACATCGAGCGCCACATATCGCCCATAAGGGCCTCGCTACGGCTGTTGTATGCCGCCTCCTTGAGCTGCATAACCCACCAGTCGCTACCGAGCTGCTTGTTGATATCCTCGAGGCCATAGTCTGCAATGACAACCATCGCTACCATGAGCACCACGACAACACCGAGTGCAACGGCTACATAATGCAACAAGCTCTTGAATTTGAGCTCCTCAGAGCAGATACGCCACAACGCCACTGCAGCGAGCAGAGGCACAGCCCACTCGAGCACAACAAGAGCCATGCTCACCGTTCTGAAGTTGTGATAACCAGGTAATATGTCGTACATCAGCTCGTAGAAACCCATGATATTGCCACCCCACGCCAGAAGCAGCATGAAGAGCATCGAGGCCACAATCCACCAGCGGTCACGACCCTTGATAAGCATCAAGCCGAGCAGAGCCACAAAGATTGCCGCAGCACCAAGATAGGTAGGGCCTGCCGTGAATGGCTGCTTGCCCCAATAGTTCGATGCATAGGTTGCAGCCTGGGCCATACGTCTATCGGCAAGCTCCCACACAAGGCCTGTGATCTCCTGATCGCCAGCCTCGATAGCCTGCTGAATATGCTCAACACGGATTTCGGGGAAGTGCTGACGACAGATCTCTGCCGCCTCGTACATAGCCTCGCCAATGACCATATCGTTCACGCCGTCGCTCTGCAAGATAGCAATAGCCTTATCATTGTAGTCACCCGACCACGCACCCATATAGTTGGGGACGAGCATATTAAAGCTCTCGGCTTTACCATAGCTCCACGCTGTGTTATAGTCAATCTTGCTCTCACGAGCATCCTCATCAGCCACAGCCTCGGAGTTTGCACGGGTGGTATATTTCTGGTGCTTGAAGGTGTACCAGAGTGGCGAGAAGTTCGAGCCGAGGGCCAAGAGTGCAGCCACAGCAAGGAGTGCCGTAGCACGACCAAAGCTCTTGAGTGCCTGAGCCTTATATGCATACCACAACTCACTAAGCCACAAGAACATGGCCACGATAAGGAAGTAGTAGGTAATCTGAGGGTGGTTGGCACCAAGCTCGAGCGAGCCAAATAGCGCAGCAAGGGCAGCGCCGAGCCACATGTTACGTCTTAGAGCATACCACACCGAGGCAATCAAAGGTGGGGCATAGACCAGCGCCCACATCTTGGTGATATGTCCTGCGTCGATAATCAGGAAGAAGTAGGTCGAGAGTCCGTATGCCAAGCCCGCCACGATACCTATCCAGGGGTTAACGCCCATGAGCACCACGGCAACCATCATCATAATCATAGCAAAGAGGGTCATGTTCATAGGGCCATCGACGACCTTAACAACGCTGCCGACCGTCTGCTTGACATCCTGCGTAGGATACTCCACGTCGATAAGATAGGCTGGCATACCCGAGAACATGTTACCTGTCCACTGAGGGTCCTCGCCCGTAGCCTCGCGATGCTCCTTGATATCCTTCGACATGCCGGCATACTGGGCTATATCACCCTGACCGAGCGACTTACCGTCGAACTGAGGAGCAAAGAATCTCAACGACACCACAGCAAATATAACAATACCCACAACCCATGGCAGAGCTCTCTTGCCACACGCCTTCAAGGCATCGAGGGTAAACATTGACCTAATAGAGTTTATCATCGTCTTTTATATAGATAAATAATCGGCCAAAGATACGAAAATTTTACGAAAAAATTAAATCTCAGGCAAAAAGCGAGCAAAGTTGTGCATATTGTTGAGCAACTAAGAGCGATATTTGCAAAAAGTTTCTATCTTTGCGTGATATAAAGTGTTTATATGGTTACTATTGACTCAATACGCAAACCCATTCTCCAGGACATGGAGGCTTTCAATAGCTTCGTTTCCGAGAATATTACTGCAGAGGGCGACCTCATGCACGAGATGTTGACCTATGCCCTCACATCACGTGGCAAGGGCGTACGTCCAATGCTCACAATGCTTGCCGCCTCGATGTTCACAGCCTCGGGCGACGAGAGTGCCGAGGAGTGTGGCAAGGAGCGCCACTGCTCAAAGCGCACATATCTGGCAGCAATGCTTATCGAGATGATACACACAGCATCGCTCATCCACGACGACGTTCTCGACTCGGCCGATGAGCGCCGTGGCCGCCCCTCGGTAAATGCTAAGTGGCAGAGCGACATGGCTATCATCCTTGGCGACTATATCCTGGCCCGCACCATGTCTATCGGCATGGCCTCAGCACAGTACGACCTTGTGACCTACGTGGGCTCGGCAATGGCGACACTTTGCGAGGGCGAAGTGCTTCAGAGTCAGCATGCCAAGAGCTTCGACACTACCCGTGAGGACTACTACCACATCATCCAGCAGAAGACGGCAAGTCTGCTTGGCGTGAGTGCTGCGATGGGTGCTCTCTCGGTGGGTGCTCCACGTGAGGATGTAGACCGTTTGCGCAAGTTTGGCGAGGCAATAGGCATGGCGTTCCAGATTCAGGACGATATTCTCGACTACAACCGTCAGAACAACACGGGCAAACCTACGAACAACGACCTTCGTGAGCACAAGATAACACTTCCGCTTATCGAGGTTATGGAGCGCAAGAGTGACGAGGAGCGCAAAGAGATTATCGAGCTCCTAAAGCGTTGCAACGAGGATGAGAGCGCTGTTGACGCTATCCAGAAGATTGTCGAGGAGTGTGGCGGCGCAGAACTTGCAGCAAAGACCATGCAGGCATACCTCGCACGTGCCATGCACCTGCTATCGAAATACCCTGACTCGCCATACCGCACAGCGCTCATGGAGCTATGCACATACATCGCTGAGCGTGATAGATAAGTCGCTAACTACGAATATATTAACTAAAACAATAAAAAGAGATGAGCACACAAAAAAAGAGTAATGTTTTGGCTATCATCGTGATGATTCTTCTATTCGGAATGATCTCGTTTGTAACCAACCTCGCATCGCCAATGGGCGATGTTCTCAAAAACCAGTTTAGCGTTGCTAACTGGATGGGTACACTCGGCGTATTTGCCAACTTTATTGCCTACGCTTGTATGGGTATCCCTGCAGGTAACCTCCTCCAGAAGCGTGGTTACAAATTCACTGCTCTTGCGGCTGTTGCCGTAGGTTTCACTGGCGTTGGCGTGCAGACCATCGCAGGTCTTTTGTCGGGCAACGTAGCCTTTGGCGTATATCTGCTCGGCGCATTTATCGCAGGTTTCTCGATGTGTATGCTTAACATCGTGGTTAACCCTATGCTTAACAAGCTTGCTGGCGGTGGCAACCGTGGTAATCAGCTGTTGCAGGTGGGTGGCTCGTTCAACTCATTCATGGGTACTGCCGTGATCTTCCTCACAGGTATCTTCGTGCCAAGCATCGCCGATGCACAGATCAAGCAGGTATTCCCTCTCATGTTCATCGCACTTGCAATCTTTGCTGTTGCATTCTTCGTAATCCTTGGCACTAACATCCCTGAGACTGAGCGCTCTGCAGAGCTCAAGGGCGGCGACAATTCGAAGATTGGCCCTATGTCGTTCCGTCACTTTGTATTGGGCGCTATTGCTATCTTCATCTACGTAGGTGTCGAGGTTGGTATTCCTAACGTATTGCAGAAGTGGTTGCAGAACGGTGGTCTTAATGTCGAGAGTGGTGCCGAGGGTATCGCTGCTACTGTGGCTGCTACATACTGGTTGCTTATGTTCTTTGGCCGTCTTGCTGGCGCAGCACTCGGTGCTAAGGTGTCGGCTAAGGCTATGCTCACATCGGTATCTCTGATCGGTCTTGGCCTTGTTGCTGGCGCCATGATACTCAACCCTGAGAACACCGTTAACCTCCCAGTATTCAAGGGCACTGAGGGCTTCGGCATGGCCGAGGTACCTATCAACGCTGCTCTGTTGGTGTTGTGTGGTTTGTGCACATCGGTTATGTGGGGTGGCATCTTCAACCTCGCTGTCGAGGGCTTGGGCCGCTACACTGAGCGTGCTTCGGGTATCTTCATGGCACTCGTGTGCGGTGGTGGTATCTTGCCACTCTTGCAGAATGTCATCGTAGACTGGACAGGCAGCTACCTCACAAGCTACTGGGTGATTGCAGCGGGTCTTGCATACTTGCTCTTCTACGCCCTTGTAGGCTCGAAGAATGTGAACAAAGATATTCCTACAGAGTAATATAGACTCTTCACTTTATGCTAACTCCCCAGGCTACGCAGCTTGGGGAGCTCTTTTTTTTAGGCTTTGGCGAAAAATAATTTGGCAAAAGCATACCAACATAACGATAGTTTTTATATCTTTGTAGATGATTGTAGCCATAGGCTATTTCAACGTGTGAAAATTATTCTTTAACATTCTAATACTTTTACTACAATGTACGGAAAATTTCAGCAGCATTTGCAGAATGAGTTGGCAGAGATCAAGGCTGCCGGCTTGTACAAGACTGAGCGTATCATCGAGTCAGCACAGCGTGCAGAGATCGACGTGGCTAACCGTCCTGTTTTGAACTTCTGCGCTAACAACTACCTCGGCCTTTCAGACAACCAGCGTCTTATCGACGCAGCTAAGAAGGCTATGGACGAGCGTGGTTTCGGTATGTCATCAGTACGTTTCATCTGCGGTTGCCAGGATATGCACAAGGAGCTTGAGAAGGCTATCGCTGACTACTTCGGCACTGAGGATACTATCCTCTACGCAGCTTGTTTCGATGCTAACGGTGGTGTATTCGAGCCATTGTTCACAGCTGAGGATGCTATCATCTCTGACGCTTTGAACCACGCATCAATCATCGACGGTGTACGTCTTTGCAAGGCTCAGCGCTACCGCTACGCTAATGCCGACATGGCAGAGCTCGAGGAGTGCTTGAAGCAGGCTCAGGCACAGCGTTTCCGCATCATCGTTACTGATGGTGTATTCTCAATGGATGGTAACGCTGCTCCACTCGACAAGATCTGCGCTTTGGCAGAGAAGTACGACGCTCTTGTAATGGTTGACGAGTGCCACTCTGCAGGTGTTCTTGGTAAGACTGGCCGTGGTATCACTGAGCTCTACAACCTCCGTGGTCAGGTAGATATCCTCACTGGTACTCTCGGTAAGGCATTTGGTGGTGCTGTTGGTGGTTTCACTACAGGCCGCAAGGAGATCATCGACATGCTCCGTCAGCGTTCACGTCCTTACCTCTTCTCTAACTCATTGCCACCAGCAGTTGTTGGTGCATCTATCGAGATGTTCAAGATGTTGGAGGAGAGCGACAAGCTTCACGATCAGCTCGTAGCTAACGTTGAGCACTTCCGCACTAAGATGATCGCTGCAGGCTTCGACATCAAGCCTACAGAGTCTGCAATCTGCGCAGTTATGCTCTACGACGCAAAGCTCTCTCAGGACTTCGCTGCTGAGTTGCAGCAGGAGGGCGTATTCGTAACAGGTTTCTACTACCCAGTTGTTCCAAAGGGTCAGGCACGTATCCGTGTTCAGGTATCTGCAGGCCACACAACTGAGCAGCTCGACCGTTGCGTTGAGGCCTTCATCAAGGTTGGCAAGAAGCTTGGCGTCTTGAAGTAGTCCTCTGTGACAAGGGTCTATTTGCCCTACACAACTAAACAAAGACCCCTCGGGAGCAAATCCCGAGGGGCTTTTTTTTTGCAACAAAGGCGAGCAGCTAACAACCGAACTGTTGCGCTAAGCCTACTGCTTGAGATTTGCTATCTCCTGAAGGCGGTTGGTTGGTATCTCGCCCGACATGGCAACAACGGCAACCTCGCCCTTGTGGCTCTTAACTAGTATGATAAGCTCGGTTACAATATTGCCACGCTTAAGGCCATATACATCGTTGATAGCCTTGCCGTCATCCTGGCTCACGATGAACGTAGCACCTACGCTGCGCACAATAGACATAGCCCTATTCAGGAGCTTTGGGGCATACTCCAGATTTTTGCACACTATCATCTCAATATTGTTTAACATCTTAAATGTCGCCCTCTGCTCCTTATTAGCAAAGGTCTGGGCCATGGCGAGCATTACACTGCCCACGCTGTCGTGCTCCACTCCCTCATGTTTTGCCGCCTCCTTGCCCAACGACACGATAGCAGGGATCTGAGCATGAGCCACAAAGGGTATAAGAAGCACTAAGAGTAAAATATATCGTCGCATAATATTTGACTTTTTCGGTTTTCACGCACAAATATAGGATAAATCATCACAATAGATAACGTGTTACACCAAAATCTATTATCATAATTGAAATAAAATGAGTATCTTTGTAGAGTACAAGTGTTAACATATAAAGCTATAATATATGTCTGTAATAAGACTTACTAAGGAGTTTACGTTCGAGGCAGCCCACATGCTCGAGGGCTACGACGGTCTATGCCGTGAGATTCATGGCCACTCATACCGCCTTTTGGTCACCATCAAGGGCGAGCCACAGAGCGACTCGGAGTCGCCTAAGCTGGGCATGGTCATGGACTTTGGTCTGCTCAAGCGCATTGTAAATGAGCAGATTGTCGACCGCCTCGACCACTCGTTCATGATGCGCAACACGCTTGCTGCCGAGCAGGTGGCAACAGACCTCGGCTACCGTTTCTCAAAGATTGTGCTCACGGAGTATCAGCCTACGTGCGAGAATATGCTTGCCGACTTTGCGGAGCGTCTGCTGGGAGCTCTTCCCGAGGATGTTGAACTTCACTCATTGCGCCTGCACGAGACAGCTACGTCGTATGCCGAGTGGCACGCTTCGGACAACTTCTAATCGTTAAAATCATCGTTTAGCTATGGGCAAACGACTATTTCTTATCGACGCCTACGCGCTGATTTTCAAGTACTACTACGCCTTTATGGGTCGTCCTATGCGCAACCGCGACGGACTCAACACCTCGGTAGTATTTGGCTTCACGAAGTTCCTTCGTGACATACTCAAGCGTGAGAAACCCGACCTCATTGGCGTGGCATTCGACCCCCCTGGAGGCAGCTTCCGTGGCGACATATTCCCCGAGTACAAGGCCAACCGCCCACCTACGCCCGAAGATATCAAGATCTCCGTGCCCTATGTCAAGCGTCTGCTTGAGGCCATGTGCATACCTATCCTCGAGGTCAAGGGCTTCGAGGCCGACGACGTTATCGGCACTCTTGCCAAGCGAGGCTCACAGGCTGGATATGAGGTGTTTATGGTAACACCCGACAAGGACTACGGTCAGCTTGTCGACGAGCACTGCAAAATATATACGCAGAAGGGCGACGATATAATCATTGTCGACAAGGCTGCTATCGAGGCTAAGTATGGCTTCGAGGAGCCTGTGCTGGTGCGTGATATGTTGGCACTTTGGGGTGATGCTTCGGACAACATCCCTGGCGTTCCAGGCATTGGCGAGAAGGGCGCATGCAAGCTCGTAAAGAGCTATGGCACAGTGGAGAACATTCTTCAAAACTGTGATAATATTGGTGGCAAGACAGGTAAGAATATCGCCGAGTGGGGCGACAAGCTACGCCTTGCCAAGGAGCTTACGACCATACGTCTTGATGTGCCTATAGCCTTCGACGAGTCGGCACTTACGATGTGCTGCCCGAACTATACCAAGCTCAAGGCGCTATACTCGGAGCTCAACTTCTCGTCGTTCCTGCGAGATTTAGAGAATATGGCTCCCGAGGAGCCTACGTCAGCAGGTCCCAAACAGGAGCCACAGATTCAGCTTCAGGAGGTTGCACGTGCCAAATCAGAGGCCAAGCGTCGTGCTAAGCTCGAGGGTCAGGGCGACCTTTTTGCTATGTTCGATGCCCCTGCAACAACCACCGAAAATGCAGATAGTGAGCAAGAAACGGAGCAAGAAATCGTGGATGGCCCACGCAACATCAACAACACAGCTCACGACTACAAAACTATACACTCAGCCGAGGAGCTGCAAGCACTCTGCGACACCCTCGCCAAATACTCGGAGTTCTGCTTCGACACCGAGACCACAGGTCTTAGCCCCGTCTCGAGCGATATTGTCGGCATGTCGTTTGCCGTGGAGCCACACAAGGCGTGGTACGTCCCCTTCAACCACAGCAACAAGCAGATATATGTCGATATTGTTCGTCCACTGATGGAGAACAAGTTTATCGGCAAGATCGGCCAGAACATCAAGTTCGACATCATGGTGCTCCGTCGCTTAGGTATCGAGGTGCGTGGACCAAAGATTGACACCATGCTCCTGCACTACCTTATCGACGCCGAGTCACGCCACAACATGAACTTCCTCTCGGAGCGATACCTCAACTACCTGCCTATCGAGATTGAGAGCCTTATCGGCAAGGGCGCAAAGCAACTTACGATGGATCTCGTTGGTATTGAGCGTATTGCAGAGTATGCTGCCGAGGATGCAGATATTACCCTTCAGCTCAAGCACAAGCTCTATCCCGAGGTTGAGAGCCTTGGCATGATGGAGCTCTACGAGAAGATTGAGGCCCCTATGATTGACGTTCTTGCCGACATAGAGTTCGAGGGTGTTACCATCGACTGCGAGGCACTGAGACGCTATGCCGAGGAGCTGCAAGCACTACTCAGCAGACTCGAGAGCGAGGTGCGTGAGATGGCTGGCGAGCCTGAGCTGAACATCAACTCCTCACGACAGCTTGGCGAGGTGCTATTTGCCAAGCTACGCATCACGGATAAGCCCAAGATGACCAAGACCAAGCAGTTCTCGACCGAGGAGGAGTATTTGCAGGGCTTTGCTCACAGCTTCCCTATCGTGGGCAAGATATTGGAATATCGTGGCGTGAAGAAGCTGCTATCGACATACGTCGAGGCACTTCCAGAGCTTGTAAATCCCGCCACAGGCAGAATACATACGTCGTATAATCAAGCCGTTACCGCTACGGGCCGACTATCATCGACAAACCCTAACTTGCAGAATATTCCTATTCGTGACGAGCTGGGCAAGCCTATACGTGCAGCCTTCGTTGCCTCGGATGCAGAGCACACGCTCATTGCTGCCGACTACTCGCAGATTGAGCTTCGACTCATGGCGCACCTCAGTGGCGACGCAGCACTCATCGAGGCCTTCCGCTCTAATGCCGATATCCACACCTCAACAGCGGCACGACTCTACCACAAGAGCAACGAGGAGGTGACATCATCGGAGCGCCGCAGTGCCAAGACTGCCAACTTTGGCATCATATATGGCATCTCGGCATTTGGCCTTGCACAGCGCCTCGACATCCCTAATCGTGAGGCTAAAGAGCTCATAGATAACTACTTTGAGAGCTATCCAGGCATTAAGAACTATATGGAGAGTGTCGTTGCCAAGGCAGCTACGGAGGGATACGTTGAGACCATGTTTGGCCGTCGACGCATACTTCGAGATATAACATCGTCAAACCGCACAGTGCGAGGTCTTGCAGAGCGAAATGCCATAAACGCCCCTATTCAGGGCTCTGCAGCCGACATCATGAAGCTCGCCATGATCGAGATTCACCGCCGATTTAAGCAGGAGGGCATACGCTCGAAGATGATCATGCAGGTGCACGACGAGGTTGTCATCGACACCCTACTCTCGGAGCTAGACAAGGTAAAGCAGATAGTCAAGGAGGCTATGGAGTCGGTTTCAACACTCCAGATACCTCTTATCGCCGAGGTGAACAGCGGCGATACGTGGCTTGCAGCACACTAAACGGGTAATGTACAAATAAGATAGCCTGTCTAACACGACGTTAGACAGGCTATCTCTCTATATACCTCTATGCTACTCGCTCTTGATAGTGATAGTAGCTGACTTAAGACCCTTGGCCTTAGCCGTAAGAGTTATTGTACCAGCACTCTCGCTGCTCTCAACAATGGCCGTCATCATACCACTGAATACCCGCATACGAGGCTCGTGGAACAACTCAAGCGATGTTGGATCGCCATTAGCACCTGCACGATAGCGTCCCGCACCCTTTACGGTGTAGGTAATCTGGTTGTCTGCCATTGGGCAGAGGTTGCCATCCTTATCCACCACGCTCACGGTGACAAAGGCAAGGTCACGACCATCTGCCTTGATTGTAGCACGGTCAACAGAGAGCTCGATATGGTGTGGAGCACCAGCCGTACGGATCTCCTGCTCGGCCACAGCCTCGCCCGCCTCGTTGTATGCCACAACCTTGACAGTTCCTGGCTCATACTTCACATCCATCCACATCAGACGGTAGCGCTCCTGGCGCTTAAGAGCCTCCTCTGCCTCGGGGTTCATAGTATCCTCGATGGTGATTGAGCTATCCTTGGTGCGCACACCCTGGCTCACACCATTGACAAAGAGCTCGGCAGAGGGGTAGTTGGTATATACAAACACAGGTGTCACCTCGCCCTCACGTCCTGGCCATGTCCAGTGTGGGAGTATATGGAGAGTCTCCTCCTCCTTGTTCCAGTGGCTACGATATAGGTAGTAGCGATCCTTTGGAAGACCCGCAAGGTCCACGATACCAAAGAGCGACGAGTGGCTTGGCCAGTCGCTATAGTATGGCGTAGGCTCGCCGAGGTAGTCAAAGCCTGTCCAGACAAACTCGCCTATGCAGCAGTCGTAGTCCTCGTGCCACATCCAGTCATCCTCCGGAAGGTTCGACCATCCGCAGTGCTCCACGTCGTACGACGAGGCCTGATGATCCTCGTACTTGGCCATAGAGCGGCGCTCAACGGGGAACTTATATACACCACGGCTGCTCACGGTCGACGCTGTCTCGGAGCCGAGAATAATCTGCTGAGGCAGATGGTAGTAGTTATTGCCGTAGAGGTGTGGGCGGTAGTTGAAGCCCGCAACATCCATCACGGCAGCCATATTGTTGTAGACCACGTTGTGAGGCTGATCCATACCCTGCGTTACGGGGCGTGTGGGGTCCTCACGGTGGCAGATATCCTGCAACCAGCGTGAGAGCTTAGGGCCATTGAGCTTATCGCCCTGATCGGGCACCTCATTACCGATGCACCACATGACAACACTTGGGTTATTGCGGAAATGGCGTATTAGGTTTACAAGGTCACGCTCTGCCCACTCATCGAAGTATTTGTGGTAGCCATTCTTCACCTTAGGTGTCTGCCACTCGTCGAAGGTCTCGAGCATAAGAAGCATACCCATCTCGTCGCACGCCTCGACAAGCTCGGGGGCAGGCATATTGTGCGACGTGCGTATTGCGTTGCAACCCATATCCTTGAGAATACGTATCTGGCGACGTATTGCGGCATCGTTCACAGCGGCACCCAACGGACCTAGGTCGTGGTGGTTGCATACGCCCTTAAACTTTGTCATCTGGCCATTTATAAACATACCCTTCTCAGGGATGATCTCGATTGTACGAATACCAAAGCGTGTGGTGTACTCATCCTTGAGCGTGTCGCCCACGTAGAGCTTCGACACAGCAGTGTAGAGCACAGGGCTCTCTACAGACCATAGCTCGGGGTGCTCAACATCGAATACCTGCTCAAAGCAGTTGGCATGGTAGCGGCTCAGAGAGTCCTCGGCACGTGCCACGACGTTACCACTCCTATCCCTAATCTCGGTAACAAGTCTTAGCATCTGGTCGGCAATCTCCTCGGGGCAAACAACCTCGGTGCGAAGCTCAACACGTGCTATATCCTTGCTGACAACAGGAGTTGTAAGCTGCGTGCCCCACACAGGGATGTGAACATCCTCTGTAACAATAAGATGCACGTTGCGGTAGATACCAGCACCAGGATACCAGCGCGAAGAGTCTGTCTCGTTCTCAAGACGCACGGCGAGCTCGTTTGTCGCACCCTCTTTGACATAGTCGGTGATATCGAAGTGGAACGAGTTGTAGCCATAGGGCCAGAACCCCACCTCCTGGCCATTGACATAGATACGTGCCTGGCTCATGGCGCCATCAAATAGCAGCACGGCACGCTTACCTGGGGCAAAGTCGGGCACCTCGAAGCTCAGACGATACCAGCCCACACCAACAAATGGAAGACCTCCCGTACGTCCTGCGTGCTCCATAGCCTCCTTCTGACCATCCTGCGTGATGGCCACATTCTGCCTATCGTTGTTTATACTGAAAGGGCCATATATTGCCCAGTCGTGAGGCACTCTCACCTGCTGCCACTTGCCGTCGTCGTAGCCCACACGGCTATACTCCTCGCTGTCGGTGCGGGTAAAACGCCACCCCTTCTCCAAAAGTTGCTCGCTACGCTGCTGCGCACTCAGTGTTAAGCCAAATGCGAGCATAGTTACAAGCAACATCGCTAATCTTCTCATATATATTCGGTTTTATTTACTCTTAAAGGCAAAGATAAGAAATTTAGTTAAGATAGACAATGTTTAGCGAGGTGATTTTTCTTGTCAGAGTGGTGCAGATGTGGTGCTGACATGAAAAAACCCTGGATGGGTAGTACTTGACGTACGTCCACAATAGAGTTTATCTAATTTCTCGATAGAAGGGATTAGGCTTGGTCTCGACATGAAAACAGCCCGGATGGGTAGTACTTGACGTACGTCCCATTCGGGCTATTGATTGAGAGGCCGAGAATGACCCCTTATCTCGAGAAATTAAATTACTCCTCGTCAGTATCTGTGTAAGCCTTCAACAACTTATCCTGAACATCTGCTGGCACCTGCTCGTATGACTCGAAGTGCATAGTGTAGGTTGCAGCACCAGATGTGAGTGAAGACAACGATGTTGAGTAGCGGTAGAGCTCTGCAAGAGGTACACGTGCGTTGAGGCGGTCGAAGCCCTTATCAGACTCCATACCCATGATCATAGCACGGCGGTTCTGCAAGTCGCTCATCACAGCACCCATATACTCGCTTGGAGTGAGTACCTC